>NZ_JACHLY010000001.1:4012500-4612500 GCF_014204715.1 Streptomonospora salina | reverse complement strand
CGCCGAGCCCTACCGCACCGGGCGCAGCGGGACCCTGATGCGCGCGGCCAAGGCGCTGACGATCGGCGGCGCCGTCGGAGCGCTGGCGGGCCGCCGGAGCCGCGCGGTGTCGGCGATCGCGGGTGCGGCGCTGATCGCGGGATCGGCGTGCACCCGGTTCGGGGTGTTCGCGGCCGGGCAGGCCTCGGTGGCCGACCCCCGCTACACCGTGGTTCCGCAGCGCCGGCGCCTCCGCGACCGCGAGCAGGCGGCGCAGCAGGAGGAGTAGGGGCGAGGACCGGGGTTTTTCCACGGGAACCGCCGCGGACCGATGAGTTTCCGCCGGCGCCCGGGTCTCCTCTCCTGACACTGCGATCAAGAGACGACAGGTGAGGAGCGGCCGCCATGCGGATCGTACTGAGCGACTTCATGAGCCTCGACGGCGTCGTGCAGGCCCCCGGCGGCCCCGACGAGGACACCGACGGCGGATTCACCCACGGCGGGTGGACGATGCGCTTCTTCGACGAGGCGATGGGCGGTTTCGTCGACGAAGCCATGGAGACGACCCGGGGGTTGCTGTTCGGGCGCCGCACGTGGCGGGTGATGGCCGACGCCTGGCCGGCGCGCGCGGGTGCGGACCCCTTCGCCGACCGCATGAACGCGCTGCCCAAGCACGTCGCCTCCAGGACACTGACCGCCGCGGACATGGAGTGGAACTCCACCCTGCTGCCGGTCGGCGACGTGTTCGGCGCCGTCCAGCGGCTGCGCGCGGAGGGCGAGGGCGACCTCCAGGTCATGGGCAGCTCCGACTTCGCCCGCCAGCTGGTGGCCCGCGGCCTCGTCGACGAGTACCGGCTGATGATCGAACCCGTCCTGCTCGGCGGCGGCAAGCGGCTGTTCCCCGACGACGGCCGCTCGCACCCGCTGCGCCTGGTGTCCTCCTCCACCACCGCCGCCGGGGTGCTGCTGTGCGTCTACCGCCCCGAGACCGCGGCGTAGCCCCTCCGCACCGCTCAATCCCGCCCGGATCCGCGTCGATCTTGTAGCTAACGTTACGGGAAATCGGTTTCACGCACCGTAGCTACAAGATCGACGGGGTTGGGCGCGGCGGGCGCACGAGATCCTCGGCGGCGGTGCAGGCGGCGATCCGCACGGTGAAGTCGCCGGCGACGGTGCACGGGGGCCCGGGCGCGAGCCGGTGGGCGAGTTCGTCGAGCAGGTCGCAGATCAGCGTCTGCCAGAGGGCCGTGATCGCGACAGCGCGTCCCGCGGGAACGCCGGTGCCGGGCTCGGCCGGTGCGGGATCGGCGTCGAGCTGTGCCGCCCATCGCCCGACTGCGGCCGCCAGCGGGATCGGGCGCGCGCCGGGCGGCGCGCTCCGATACGACGTACCGGGCCGGATCCGCCGACACGCCGGCGAGGGGTGCGGGCGGCGAAGCCCGGAGCTCTTTCTCCAGATCGCGCCAGGCGTCGCGGCGATCCGGGGGCCAGTCGCCGCCGCGCCAGGCGGGCGGCCCCTGTTCCCACATCATGCGGGCAGCAGCCGAGTAGAGCCGCTGATGATGTTCGTCGAGTTCGGACGGCACGGCCGGACATCCTCTGCCTCGAATTCGCGAGAAGATCGCAGCGCAGTTATGTACCGGCTCATGCTGGCGGCGAAACCTGCGGTCGCGAGAAGCGCGTTCGCGACCGATTCCGGACACGGTCATTCCACACTCCACCGAATTTCCTGGAAACCGATTCGAGACTTCCCCCGACGGGAGTAGTTGAATACAATAAAGAAATGGATTGGGAATCATCGTTCTACGACCTGTCGGTCGCCGCAGCTCGGCAGCTGGGCCTCGTCACGCGGGCGCAGGCGGAGCGCGCCGGAGTGGAGGCGGCCGCCCTCGACCGCTTCGAGGAGACCGGAATGCTCTGGGAGCTCGACTGGTCCGTGTACCAGCTGGCGAGCAGCCCGACCGATCCGACCCCGGCCTACTCCTACGCAGCCTGGCTCGCCGTCGAGCCCGACCGGTTCGCCTCGGAGCGCCCTGCCGAGGCGCACAAGGGCGCCGTCCTCTCCCACGAGTCCGCGGCGCGGTTGTTCGGCCTGGGGCCGGTCTCGGTCGCGGGCTTCGACATCACCGCACCCGAACCCGTCGAGGCACCGCGCGCGGTGCGCGTCCACCACGCCGCCCTCGCCGAGCACGAGACCGCCGTCCGCGCCGGCGTGCCCGCCACTGCGCCGCAGCGCACCGTCGTCGATCTCCTGCGCAGCGGGACCGGCCACGACGAGGTCGCAGCGGTGCTCGGCGACGCCCTCCGCCGCGACCTCGTCGACCTCGCCGGGCTGCATATCGAGCTCGTCCCCTTCGCCGACACCTGCGGCTTCCCGGCCGAGGGCGCCCGGTTCGCCGAGCACTTCCAGCTTGACCGCCTCGCCGCCCGCTCGGAGCTGTCTTCCCGCAACGTCCGCGCGCTCGCGGAGCTGCAGGCTCCGGCGCGCGTCACCCGGCTGACCGCCTCGCTGCGGCGGCTCGGCGAGGGCGGCGGCGACGGCGCCGACATCGCCGCCGTCAGCACCGACCCCCGACTGCTCCGGGGGATCGCGGCCGAGATCGTCGGGAGGAGCGGAACCGGTGCCTGATCTGCACGCCGCCGACGGCGCGGCCAGACCCTGCTGGCGCGCTGGCCCGAAGCGCGCACGACGAGCGGCGTCGATGTGGTGACCACGCGCCCCGCCCCGGTCGCGACCATGATCGAGCGCTACAACTCCGCCCTCGACCAGGATTTCGGCGACCACCTGCGCTTCACTCCGGTGGAGACCGACGACGGCATCATGGGCACCGGCACCGCGGCGCGGATCACCCACTCCGCGCGTCTCGGCGATCGGCCTCTGATGGACATCCAGACCGCTTCGCCTCGCTGCGGCGGTCGGCGCGGTACTTGCCGCCCGGGGTCGCCAGGACCGCTCAAACCCGCCCGAAGCCGTCGATCTTGTAGCTAACGTCACGGGAAACCGGTTTCACGCACCGTAGCTACAAGATCGACGGCGGTTGGCGGTCGGAGCGCCGCGAAGGGCCGCCGGCGCCGCAGAACGAAGGCCGCGGCCAGCAGCACCGCCACGGCCGCGGTCTCGGCGACCGGCGCGGCCCGCACACCGTGGGTCTCCTGGGCGATCAGTGCGACGCATCCGCCCCATAGCGCCGCATCGGTCCCGATCCCCCGCCAGGCGCCCGGCGCCGGTCGCCGCAGCGTCCACCGCTTTCCCATGCCCGCCAGCCTAGAGCGCGCCGCACCGTCCCGCGGCGGCGCGGGGCGGGCCCTCCGTCGGGGCACCGGTGCCGGCATCACCCCCCGAAAGTAGGGGGATGCGACTGCCGATCGCGCACTGCGGCGGCCGGCGGCGCCGCCCTAGTGTCGTCGGTATCGACACAGTGCGGACAGACACAGTGCGGACAGCGCGGACCAGCGAGGACGAGGAGTGAGCGGCGTGATCAGCCTGCGCGACCTGACGAAGCGGTACGGGGACAAGGTCGTCGTCGACCGGCTCTCCGTCGAGCTGGCACCCGGGAAGGTCACCGGGTTCCTGGGCCCCAACGGCGCCGGTAAGTCGACGACCATGCGAATGGTGCTGGGGCTGGACCGCCCCACCGCCGGCCGCGCCCTGGTCGACGGCAAACCCTACGCCGAGTTGAGCCACCCCATGCGGCGGGTCGGCGCGCTGCTGGACGCCAAGGCGGTGCACCCCGGCCATACGGCCCGCACCCACCTCACGGCGATGGCGCGCAGCAACGGGGTGCCGCTGCGGCGCGTCGACGAGGTGCTGGAGACCGTCGGGCTGACCGAGGTCGCCGGCCACCGCGCCGGGAAGTTCTCCCTGGGGATGGGCCAGCGCCTGGGGATCGCCGGTGCCCTGCTGGGGGATCCGGAGATCCTGATGTTCGACGAACCGGTCAACGGGCTCGACCCCGACGGCGTGCGGTGGATCCGCGGGCTGATGCGCTCGCTGGCCGCGGAAGGCCGCACGGTGTTCGTGTCCAGCCACCTGATGAGCGAGATGCAGGACACCGCCGACCAGCTCGTGGTCATCGGCAAGGGGCGGCTCATCGCCGACGCACCCGTGGCCGACGTCATCGAGGGCAGCTCGCTGACGGCGGTGCGGGTGCGCACGCCCCAGGCCGCCGAGCTGGAGCAGCAGCTGCTGGTCGCGGGGATGTGCGTGGAGGACCGCGGCGGCGACGAGCTGATCGTGAGCGGCGGGGCTCTGGACCGGGTCGGCGGCGTGGCCCATCAGGCGGGTGTGCGGATCAACGAGCTCAGCCAGCGCGAGGCGTCGCTGGAGCAGGCCTACATGGAGCTGACGGCCTCCAGCGTGGAGTTCGGGACGCCTTCGCAGGCGGACGGCCCCCCGGCGGATGGCATGGACGAGAAGGAGCGGGTGTGACCATGGCAGCGACAGCACAGACGCGCGGCACCGCGCCGCACCAGGCCTCGGGCGGCGGGCTTCCCGGCGCCGTCGCGGCGGAGTGGACCAAGCTGTGGGGCCTGCGCTCCACCTGGCTGTGCCTGGCGGTGGCGGTGCTGGCCACGGCGGGAACGGCGGTGCTCGCGGCGGTGGAGCTGCGGTACAGCGACAACACCGACACTCCGGCCGCCAACTCGCTGGTGGTCGCGGCCACACTGCTGAGCCAGTTCGCGGTGGTGGCGGTGGCCGCGCTGTCGGTGACCGGCGAGTACGCCACCGGCGCGATGCGCACGACGCTGTCGACGGTACCGCGGCGCGGCCGCATGGTGCTCGCCAAGGTCGCGGTCCTGGCCGTCGCGACGTTCGCGGCCGGGTGCGCGGCGGGCGCGGTGGTGATCGCGACGACCGCGGCGATGTTCGGCGACGCGGTGATCTACGAGACGGCGCCGGTGCTGCACGGCGTCGTGGGCGTTGGCGGCTACATGGCGGGCCTGGCGCTGTTCACGCTGGGCCTGGGACTGCTGCTGCGCAGCACGGCGGGCGCGATCACCACCGTCGTCGGGGTGGTGCTGGCGCTGCCGATGATCAGCCAGATGATCAGCAACGACACGCTCGACGCGATCGTGGAGCACATGCCCGCGAGGGCCGGCACGACGCTGATGGCCGGCACCGGCGATCCCTACAGCGGGGGCGTGGCCGCGCTGCTGCTGGCCGGCTGGGCGGCCGTGTCGCTGGTGCTCGGCTTCGCGGCGCTGGCCCGGCGCGACACCTGACCGTCGCGCCGGCGATGCGGCGGACCTCCCCGGCGGGGCGGGCCGCCGCTTTCGCGTGCCCGGCCGGCGGCGGTCACGGGACGTCGGACTCGACCAGGCCCGCCTCGTAGGCGAGGATCGCCGCCTGGACGCGGTTGCGCATGCCCAGCCGGTTCAGGATCGCGCTGACGTAGCTCTTGACCGTGCCCTCCACCAGGTACAGCCGGCCGGCGATCTCGGCGTTGGACAGCCCGGATCCCACCAGCGCGAGCACGTCGCGTTCGCGCTCGGTCAGCTCGGCGGTACGGGCGCGGGCCTCGGCGCCGCGGCCCATCCGCCCGCCGCCGCCGAGTTCGTCGATGACGTGGCGGGCCACCCGCGGCGACAGGTAGGCGGCGCCGTCGGCGACCGCGCGCACCCCCTGCACCAGCTCGCGCGGATCGCTCGCCTTGAGCAGGAATCCGGCCGCGCCCTCGCTCAGCGCGCGGGAGATGTAGGCGTCCTCGTCGAAGGTGGTCAGGATGAGGACGGCGGCGGAGGGGACCTCCCGCCGGATCTCCGCAGCTGCGCTGAGGCCGTCGAGGCGGGGCATGCGGATGTCGACGAGCGCCACGTCGGGGCGGTGCGCGGCGGTCAGCTCGATCGCTTCGCGGCCGTCGGCGGCTTCGGCGACGACCTCGATCCCGCCGTCGGTGTCCAGGATGGCCCGCACGCCCGCCCGGATCATCGCTTCGTCGTCGGCCAGCAGCACCCGGATCATCGGTGCCCACGTCCTTTCTCACCACGGATGTCTGGTGCTGCGGCCAGCCGCGCCGCAGCCGGCCGCAGCACGCCCTGCACGCTCACTCGCCGGTTCCGGTGCCGCCCGGGGCGTCCAGCACGTCCTTGGACACCAGCTCGCCCCCGCCGAAGCACAGCCGGTAGGCGGTGTACTCCCCGTTGGGGAAGTCCTCGTCGGAGCGGTAGTAGCGGCAGTCGTAGCGCTCGGCCGCCGCGCTGGAGTCGGCGCCGGCGGCCGGAGCGTACTGCTGAACGGGCAGCCGCTGTTCGACCTGCCCGGTAGGCGCGCCCACGGGCAGCGCCTCATAGTCGGCGGGTTCGAGCGTCGCCGACGCCATGCGCAGGTACGTGCTGCCCACGGCGAAGGCGACGCCCACCGCCACCAGGACCGCGCCGGCCGCGACCATCGCGGCCGTGCGCCGGCGCAGGCTGCGCCGGGCCGCGCGGCGATGGTCGTCGGCCGCGGCGGGCCCGGGCTCGTCCGGGGGCGTTTCGTCGGACGCGGCGGCGGGCCTGCCCTCGGCGGGGAAGCGCGCGACGACCTCGAACCCGCCGTCGCGTTCGTCGGTCTCCAGCGTTCCGCCGGCCAGCCGGACGCGTTCGGCCAAGCCGACGAGTCCGCGCCCGCCGCCGGGGGAATCCGCCGAACGCGGCACCGCGGGTTCCCTCGGCGTCCGGTTGGCGACCGTGGCCACGACCTCCTCGGCGGAACGCTCCAGCCGGACCCGCACCGGCGCGCCCGGTGCGTGCTTGGTGGCGTTGGTCAGCCCTTCCTGGACGACCCGGTGGGCGGCCCGGTCGACCATCGGGGCGACGCCCTCCCAGATTCCGGAGCGCTCCAGGGCCACGTCGACGCCGGAGCCGCGTGCGCGCTCGACGAGTTCGGCGATCCCCTCTCCGGCGGGCTCCGTGGGCGCGTCGCCCCCGGACTCGCGCAGGACGCCGACGATCTCGCGCAGCCGTTCGGTGGCCGTCGTGGCGCTTTCGCGCAGCTCCGCCGCCGAGGTGCGGTGGCGCTCGGGTATGTCGGAAGCCAATTCCAGCGCGCCGGCGCGCAGCGCGATCAGGCTCAGCTCGTGTCCCAGCGAGTCGTGCATGTCCTGGGCGATGCGCGAGCGCTCGCGCAGCCGTGCCTCGTCCTGGGCGATGCGCTGTTCGCGTTCGAGCCGGCGGGCCCGCTCCCATCCCGCCTCGTCGAGGTTCTCGCGTAGGCGCCGGTAACTGCCGACCATCCACGGCAGCACGATGGTGAACACGTAGGTGATCACCATCCCCGGAACCCCGATCAGCAGGTGCGGGGCCATGGCCAGCCACGTGGCGAGCGCGGCGATACCGACGAGGACGGCCGCCCCGGCCGGCCATGCGCGGGGGTCGCGCCGCCCCAGCAGGTAGCACAGCCCCGCTACGGCGAAGGTGAAGCTCGTCGTCCACGTTTCCGAAAGCGTGATCGCCAGCACCGCTGCGGCCAGGGGGTAGGGACGGCTGAGAGCCACCACTGCGGCCAGCGCCGTGCTCGCCGCCGCAGCCGCGGCCGGCGATTCCAGGGCGGCGGCCGAGGACCCCCCGGCGACGGCGGCCAACTCCAGTAGCAGCGGCAGGCACAGCGCGGCCCAGATCAGCAGGTCCGCCCCGGCGGTGCGCAGTGTGGGCCGGCCGCTCAGCGGCCGCAGCAGCTCCCGTGCCGCACGCGTAGCGGCCACCCCCCGCAGTCCCATTGCAGCGACGCTACCCCGGCGGCCGGCGCCTGCGGCACTGCCGAAAGTCGTGTCCGCGACCTGCCGAACGGCGGTCCCGGACCGGGAGCGCAGGCTGGGGCGGGATCACAGCAGCGGGCGCAGCGGCCGCAGCAGCGCCTCGCACAGCTTGGCGACCAGCGGCCGGCCGGACCACTCCTCCAGGGTGAGCAGCCGGGCGTTGGTGGAGTCGTTGGCGAAGATCCGCTCCAGGTGGGCGGCCAGGTCGGGGTCGAAGACCTCGATGTTGATCTCGTAGTTGCCGGTGAGACTGAGCCGGTCGACGTTGGCGGTGCCGATCGTCGTCCAGCGGCGGTCGATGGTGGCGGTCTTGGCGTGCACCATCGCGTGCTGGTACAGGTACAGCTTCACGCCGCCGCGCAGCAGCTCGCCGTAGAAGCCGCGGGAGAGCCAGTCGGCGACGACGTGGTTGGAGTTCTCCGGCACCAGCAGGCGCACGTCCACACCGCGCCGGGCCGCGTCGATCAGGGCCCTGAGGATCTCGTTGTCGGGGATGAAGTAGGCCTGGGTGATGTAGAGGTGCTCGCGCGCCCGGTCGATGGCCTCCAGGTACATCCCGCGGATCGGGTAGATCAGCTGCTCGGGGACGTTGCGGTGGGCACGCAGGGCCGGCGACCACTCCGGGGTCCCGGTGTCGGGGATGACCGGCTGGTCCTCGCCGCGGAGCATGTTCCAGAAGTCGCGGAACGCGTTGTCCAGCTCCCACACCGACGGCCCGGACACCCGCAGGTGCGTGTCGCGCCACTGGGTGGCATAGACCGAACCGACGTTGTAGCCGCCGACGAAGCCGACCTCGCCGTCGACGGTGAGGATCTTGCGGTGGTCGCGCCCGCCCTTGCTGATGTCCAGCAGCAGCAGGCCCGGCCGCAGCAGCGGATAGGCCAGGACGTGCACCCCGGGCGGGAACCGGAAGAACATGCTCGGCACGACGAGGTTGGCGAAGGAGTCGTAGACGACGTAGACGTCGACGCCGCGCTCGGCCGCGGCGATCAGCTCCCGCTTGAACCGGCGCCCGGTCGCGTCGTTCTTGATGATGAAGGACTCGAACATGATCCGGCGGCGAGCGCCCCGGACGGCGTCGAGCATGGCCTGGTAGAGGTCCTCGCCGTAGGTGTAGACGGTGACGTCGCTGGCGCCCACCGGCAGCGTCTCGGGAGGGGTGCGCGGAAAGTCCGCGCGCAGCGGCCGGACCCGCTTGCGCCACTGGTTGACGGCGGTGAGGCCGAGGACCACGAGGAGCTGGGCACCCAGGAAGCCCAGCAGCGTGCGCAGGAGCACGGTGGCCACCATGGAGCGCTTACGCGGCATCGTGCTGTCTCCAGTCCGGAGAGTCTCCCCGGCACTTCCCGACTCCGGACGGCGACCGGGGCGCGGGGCGGGGCGTTCCAGGCATCCAACCGTACCGTGCACCTGCCCCGACGCCGCGGAGGCGCGGCCTTCGGCGCCCGGTCCGGTCCCGGCCCGACCGGGGGCGGGCCGGGCCGGGCGTCGGCGTTGCGGCGTGACCGTTGCGCACCTGCCGCCCGATGATGACCGCAGGCCCGCCCGCCTGCGGCGACGCCGACGAATACCGATGAAGGGAGCCGGCTGTGCGCGCGGTCCAGTACATGAGCGTGGGTGACAAGCCCCGTGTGGTCGACGTCGACGTCCCCGAGCCCGGTCCCGGTCAGCTGCTGCTGAAGGTGACCGCGGCGGGGGTGTGCCACTCCGACCTCGCCGTGATGGGCTGGCCGGCCGAGGGGTTCCCCTACGAACTGCCGATGACGCTGGGCCACGAAGCCGCCGGCCGTGTCGAGGCCGTGGGCGCGGGCGTCTCGCGGATCCCGGTGGGCGAGCCGGTCGTGGTCTACGGGCCGTGGGGCTGCGGCGTGTGCCGGATGTGCGCCCGGGGCCGGGAGAACTACTGCCCGCACGCGGCCGGGTTGGGCGTCTTCCCGCCGGGTCTGGGCGCACCGGGGGCGCTGGCCGAGTACGTGCTGGTCGACTCCGAGCGCCACGTCGTGCCCATCGGCGACCTCGACCCGGTGCGGACGGTGCCGCTGACCGACGCCGGACTGACGCCGTACCACGCGATCAAGCGGTCGCTGGACCGGCTCGTCGCCGGCAGTGTCGCCGTGGTGATCGGCGTCGGCGGGCTCGGCCACATCGCGGTGCAGCTGCTGCGCCGGCTCAGCGCGGCGACGGTGGTGGCGCTGGACGTGCGCGAGGAGAGCCGGGAACTGGCGCGCCGAAGCGGCGCCCAGCACGCGCTGCCCTCCGACGGATCCGCACTGGAGGCGGTGGAGGACCTCACCCGCGGCCTCGGCGCCGAGGCCGTGTTCGACTTCGTCGGCGCAGCGGCCACCACCTCACTGGCCCGGAGCATGGTCGGCCGGGACGGCGACCTCACGCTCGTCGGTATCGGCGGCGGCACCGTCGAGGTGGGGTTCGAGTCGGTGCCGTTCGGTTCGCGGACCGGCATCACCTACTGGGGCAGCAGGTCCGAGCTGATCGAGCTGATCGACCTGGCTCGCGAAGGCGCGCTCGACGTCCACGTGGAACGCTACGGCATCGAGAGCGGCCCCGAGGTCTACGAGCGGATGGAAGCCGGACTCGTCAAGGGGCGTGCCGTGATCGTCCCCTGATCCGACATCGGGGGCGGAAGGTCCAGGATGCCCGGCACATCCCGTTAGGAAGCGCATCCATGAGCCACACCCCCGACCCCCCGACCGTCGGCGGCAGCGCGTCTTCTGCCGACCGGCCCCGGCTCGACACGTCTGTTCCGCATTCGGCGCGCGTGTGGAACTACTGGCTGGGCGGCAAGGACAACTACGCCGCCGACCGCGAGATGGGCGAACAGCTGCACACGATGATGCCCGGCGTGATCGTCAGCGCCCGCGCCGACCGGGAGTTCCTGCACCGGGTCGTGACCCACCTGGTCTCCGACGCCGGCGTCCGGCAGTTCCTGGACCTGGGCACCGGCCTGCCCACCGCCGACAACACCCACGAGGTCGCCCAGCGCCTGGCCCCGAGAGCAGGGTCGTCTACGCCGACAACGACCCGCTGGTACTGGTGCACGCCGAGGCGCTGCTGGTGGGCTCGCCCGAAGGCGCTACCGACTACATCAGCGCCGACGTCCACGACCCCGGCACCGTCCTGGACGGGGCCGCGCGGACGCTGGACTTCGACCGGCCCGTCGCGCTGATGATGCTGGGCATCCTCAACTACGTCGGCGGCGACGACGAGGCCCGCGCGATCGTGGACCGGCTGATGGGTGCGCTGCCCTCGGGCAGCTACCTGGTGATCGGCCACCCCACGAGCGACTACGACCCCGAGGGCATGGCCGAACTGCTGCGGATCTGGAATTCGGCGAATCCGGCGGAGATGCGGGCGCGCAGCCGCGCGGAGGTGACCGCGCTGCTCGAGGGCTTGGAGCTGCTCGAACCGGGCGTGGTGCCGGCGTCCCGGTGGCGCCCTGCCGAGGGGACACTCTACGCCGACCGCGACGTCTCCCAGTTGTGCGGGATCGCGCGCAAACCGTGACCCCGGGCCGTGTGCGGCGCTCGGACCGGGCGACGCTCGACGCTCGGGACCGGCCGCCGCGGCGGAATCCGCGGGGCGGGTGCGACGCTGTCGAGTGCGGGACCGCCGACGGGAGCGGTCCCGCGATAGGCGAAGGAGGAAGGCGCCCATGCCGAACGGGAACCGGGCCGGCGGCCGCACCGCGCACACCGAGGGGATCGACCGCGCGCTCGTCGTGATGGCCCACCCCGACGACGTCGACTTCGGCTGCGCCGGAACCGTCGCGCTGTGGACCGACGCGGGGGTCGAGGTGACCTACCTGATGGTGACCGACGGCGAGGCGGGCGGCGACGACCGGGCGCTCGGCGCCGCCGAGACGGCCGCGCTGCGCCGCGACGAGCAGCGCAGCGCCGCCGCGGCCGTAGGCGTGCACGACGTCCGCTTCCTGGGCTACTCCGACGGCCGGGTGCTGCCCACCCTGGATCTGCGCCGCGACATCGCCCGGGTCGTCCGCCGGGTCCGCCCCCAGCGCGTCGTCGTCCCCAGCCCCGAGCGCGACTGGAAGCGGATCGCGCCCAGCCACCCCGATCACCTGGCCACGGGCGAGGCCGGGATCAACGCGGTCTACCCCGACGCCCGCAACCCCCACGCCCACCCCGAACTGCTGGCCGAGGAAGGCCTGGAGCCGTGGAAGGCTCCCGAGGTGTGGCTGGTCCGCGGGCCCGCGCCGGACCGCTTCAGCGACGTCACCGACGTCTTCGACCGCAAGCTGGCCGCGCTGTCCTGCCACGCCAGCCAGATCGGCGACATCGAGCAGCTGGCCGAGGCCCTGCGGGGCGGGCTCGCCGAGCAGGCGACCGGCGCCGGCCTGGACGGAGGCCGACTGGCCGAAGCGTTCCAACACGTCGACACGCGTTAGCGCAGACGCGGCACACGCGATAGGTGTTGGGGGCCGCTGGTAGCAGGGGCACGGGGCGGACCCGCCCCGACCGAGACACCCGACCACTCAGGAGGTCCGACGTGGCACAGCCGCCTTCTCCCTACGAATTCCTGCCTTCCGTTCCGTCGTTCAGCGTGGCCAGCGACGACGTCGCCGACGGCGCGACCCTGCCCACGCCCCAGGTCAGCGGCATCATGGGAGCCGGAGGCGGGGACGTTTCGCCGCACCTGTCCTGGAGCGGTTTCCCCGAGGGCACCCGCAGCTTCGCGGTCACCTGCTTCGATCCCGACGCGCCCACGGCCAGCGGTTTCTGGCACTGGGCGGTGTGCGACATCCCCGCGGGCACCACCGAGCTGGCCTCCGGGGCCGGCGACGAATCCGGATCGGGCCTGCCCGCAGGCGCCCTGACACTGCGTACCGACGCCGGCGCGCGGCGCTACATCGGTGCGGCGCCTCCCGCGGGGCACGGCCCGCACCGCTACATGTTCGCCGTGCACGCGGTGGACGTGGAGTCGCTGGGCATCGACGAGACCGCGTCGCCGGCGTTCCTGGGCTTCAACCTGTTCTTCCACTCGATCGGGCGCGCGATCGTCGCACCCGTCTACGAGATCGCCTGACCGCCGCGGCCCCGCAGGCTCGCGGGGGCGCCCCGCGAGTCGCTGGGGCCGCCCCCGGGGCACCGCCCGCAGGGCCCGGGCGGATCCGACGGCGGTGCGACGGCACGATCCCCGACATAAGCGAGGTGTACACGGGCATGGACCCCGACGGCATCGACGTGGTCGTCTTCGACTACGGCGACGTCCTCTCCCTGAACCCGCCGCAGGAGGACCGGAGGAGGATGGAGCGGCTGGCCGGAGTGCCGGCCGACGACCTGTGGTCGGCCTACTGGCAGGAGCGCCGCGCCTACGACGGCGGGATCACCGCGGCGGAGTACTGGACCCGGGTCGCCGCACGCGCGGGCGCCGAGTGGGACACCGCCACGCTCCACGGGCTGTGGGCGCTGGACGTCGGCTCGTGGCTGCACGTCCGCGAGGGCACCGCGCGCGTACTGGGGACGCTGGGGCGGCGCGGAGTGCGCACGGCGCTGCTGTCCAACGCGCCGACGGACATCGCCGGCGCACTGCGCACAGCGCCGGTGATGGCGGGATTCGACGCGCTGTACTTCAGCGCCGAGCTGGGCGTGTGCAAACCCGACCCGGCGATCTACGAGCACGTGCTGGGCGAGATGGGCACCGCCGCCGGGCGCACCGCCTTCGTCGACGACCGCGAGGAGAACGTGCTCGCGGCCAAGCGCCTGGGACTCACGACCCACCACTACACCGGGGACGACGGGCTGGTGTCCTTCCTGGCCGAGCACGGCCTGATCGACACGCCGGGCCGGACCGCGGCGGCCGGCTGACGCGGCACCCGCCGGGCGGCCGCCGCACGCGCGAAGCCCGTGCAGGCCCGGGGTGTGCGCCCCGGCCGGACACGCCTCCCCTACGCTTCACCCCCCGCTTCCGGTTGTCGCGGGAACCGGAAGCGGTCATCAGCGGGCCGGACGGGCTCGGGCGGTCTAAGCTCGATGGACGGATGATCCGGACCGGGGGCGCCGCCCCGCCGGGGACGGTGCGCGGCGGCCCCGCTGCACCGCGCCCTCGCGGCCCCGAGCCGACCGTCCGCCCAGCCCGGCTCCTACCGAAAGGTCCATCGGTGTCCGCTGTAGAAGGTTCCGGCCCGACCACCGTCGTCGTCACCACCGCAGGCGCACCCCAGACCCCCGACACCATCCGGAATCTCCAGCGACAGGGCTACCGCGTGGTGGCCACCGACGTCGATCCCGCCGCACCCGGCCTGTACCTGGCCGACCGGTGCCACCTCGTCCCGCCGGGAACGAGCGGGGCCTACCTTCCCGCGATCCGCGGCATCTGCCTGCGCGAGGGCGCAGCCGCCCTGGTTCCGCTGGTCGACGAGGAGCTGGGCACGGTCGCGCGGCTGGCCGAGGACGGCATCGCGGTCCTGCTGCCCCACCCGGAGTTCGTGGCGACCTGCCTGGACAAGTACGCGCTGATGCGGCGCCTGGCCGACGCGGGGCTGCCGGTTCCGCGTACCCGGAAGGCGGCCGAATGGACCGGCCCGCCGGCGGACCCCCTCGTCGTCAAGCCCCGCTCGGGGCGCGGGAGCCGCGGCGTGGTGCGGCTGGGCTCGGCCGACCGGCTGGGGGCGCTGCTGGCCGGGACCGAGGGGCCCGCCGACGCCCTCATCGCCCAGGAGGCGGTCACCGGTACCGAGTTCACCGTTTCGGTGGTGGCCTGGCGCGACGGCGGGGTACAGGCGGTCGTGCCCAAGCAGGTCGTGCTCAAGCGCGGTGTCACCAAGTACGCGGTGACGCGCCGCCACGAGCGCATCGCCGACGTGTGCCGCGCCGTGCAGCGGGAGCTGCGCGCGGACGGGCCGTTCAACGTACAGCTGGCCCTGGACGCCGCGGGCGAACCGCGCATCTTCGAGATCAACCCGCGCTTCTCCTCCACGGCCGCGCTGACCCGGGCCGCCGGGGTCGACGAAGTCGGCGGCCTGCTGCGCCAGGCCACCGCCGGCGGGCCGCAGCTGGCCGACGACTGGCGCGAGGGAGTGGTCCTGGTACGCCGGTGGGCCGACGAGTTCGTCGACGAAGCGGACTTCGCCGGGGCGGGCCTCGACCCGGCCGCGGCCTCGCCGGCGGAGCCGGCCCTGGGGGTGGGGCCGTGAGCGCCGGTCCGAGCGGGGCCGACGCGCTGGCGGCCGGGGCCGAGCGGGCGGTCCGCGACGTCGGGGCGCTGCTGCGCGGCTGGCGCGCCGGCTCCGCGGCCGTCTCCGGCGCGTGGGAAGGCGACCAGTTCAAAGCGCGCGCCGACGCCATGGCCCACGAGGAGCTGTGTGCGCGGCTGGCCCGGGTCGATCCGGGAGCACCCGTGCTCAGCGAGGAGGATCCCGCGGGGCTCGGCGGCGGGCGGCCCGGCCGCTACTGGCTGATCGACCCGCTCGACGGCACGGCCAGCTACGTGCACGGCTTCCCCGGCTACGTCACCCAGGCGGCGCTGATCGAGCACCGCCGGCCCGTGGTCGCGGCGGTCTACGCCCCCGAGTCCGACCGCTGCTACACGGCCGTGCGCGGCCAAGGGGCGGCGGCCGACGGCGCCGGCCTGCGGATCGCCGATCGCGATCCGGGACCGGGGGCCGGCGCGGGGGTCCTCACCGACAACACCCCCGAGCCGCGCGGCATCGCCCGGGCCGCCTACACGCACTTCGGCTGCAGCGGCTACCTGGAATCGGGCAGTATCGCGCTGAAGCTGTGCCGCATCGCCGACGGCTCCGCGCACCTGTTCGTCAAGGACGTCGCGGTACGCGACTGGGATGTGGCGGCGCCGGGACTCGTGCTGGAGGAAGCGGGGGGCGGGCTGCTGCGTCTGGACGGCAGCCGGTTCGGCTTCACCGGCCCCTTCGAGGGGATCGGCGTGATCGGCGCCGCCGACGCGGCGGCCTGCGGCGCCGTCGCCGCCTGGAACCGCGGGCGGGGCGGTGCGCCCGCGGTTCCAGGCGGCGGCGCCGCCGCGTGAGTACTACTTCGGTCGTAGCGAGAATCCGCACCGGCGGGGGATCCCACACGCCGGTCCGCGCGTCTAACCTGTCAAGAGAACCGGCACGAGGAGGCGTGACAGTTGAGCCCCGATCTCACACCGCGCGATGAGCTCCGCGCCTCGGACGCCGACCGCGACGCCGTCGCGCGCCGGCTTTCCGACGCCCTCTCGGACGGGCGCCTGGACCTGGCCGAGCACCAGTCCCGGCTGGACTCGGCGATGGGCGCCCGCACGCTGGGCGAGCTCGCGCCGCTGACCACCGACATCCCCGATCCCGCGTCCCCCGATCCCGTACCGTCCGGTGCCGACCCCGTCGATCTCGCCCGTACCGGCGAGGAGAACGCGCCGCCGTCGCTGCGGGAGCGTACCGGCACGTGGCACGCCTGGATGGGCGGCGCAGCCGTGATGACGGCCGTGTGGTTGGTCTCCAGCATCGCGTCGGGCGCCGTGCAGGGATTCTGGCCGGTGATTCCGCTCGGCATCTGGGCGATGGTGATCGCCACGAGCGGCGGCTGCCGGCGCTGACGACCGGCGCCCCGCCGGCGGCAGGCGCCCGGCGGCTGTCGGCGGCGCCGCATTCGACCGCTTTCCTCCTGACCGCGCGCCGCGTATCGTGAAATTCCCATCATTCGTGCGGCAGGGGGTGGGCGTTGGACGACGAACGCGTCTCGGAACGCCGGATGCGCGCTTCGGATGCCGACCGCGACGCCTGCGCCGAGCGCCTCGCCACCGCGCTCTCGGAAGGCCGTCTCGACCTCGCCGAATACGAACGCCGCCTGGACGAGGCGATGGGCGCCGTGGTCGTGGGGCAGCTGCGGGCGCTGTACGCGGACTTGCCGGAGCCTCCGCCTCCGGCCGAACACGAGGACTCCGAACCCGCGGCCTCCGGCTCCGCCCGCTCCGCCCTGGTATCTCCGTGGAAGGACTGGGTAGACGAATGGCGATGGTGGCTCGGCGGCGCCGTCATCATGACCGGTGTCTGGGGCGTCACCAGCGCCATGCACGGTGATCTGCTGCCGTACTGGCCGCTGGTGCCGCTGGGGATCTGGGCCGCGATCCTGGTCGCCGCAGCCATCTGGCCCGACGAGAGTTCCGGGTCGCGCACATGAGCGTCACCGCTCCGGCTGGAGGGATCGACGAGTATGGATGACCGGGAGTTGCCTCCGGAGCAGATGCGGGCCGGAGACGCCGACCGCGACGCGTGCGCCGAGCGTCTGGCCGTCGCCCTGCGGGAAGGCCGGCTCGGATTCGACGAGTACCAGGACCGCTTGAACAGGGCCATCGGGGCCACGACCGTCGGTGAGCTGTCGCCGCTGACCCGCGACTTGCCGGAGCCGCCGGCGGTCCCCGAGCCGGCGGAGGAGGCCGGCGGCCGCGGCAAGCGTGTCAGCCCGGAATGGCGGGAGCGCCTGGAGCCCTGGCGCGGTCTGGCCTCCGTGTCCGTGGTACTGATCGGAATCTGGGGCGTGACCAGCATCATCGCCGCCGAGCCGGTGCTGTTCTGGCCGATGATCCCCATCGGGTTCATGTTCCTGTTCACCCTGGCCGGGGCCATCGCCGGGCCGCCGAGCGACCGCAATCACGACGGAGACTGACGACGGCCTCCACCGGGCACCGTGCTTCGCGGCTCCCGCCGTGCGCACTCCCGGCGGTTCCCGGGCCTCCTCCGCCGGGAGGGCGCTCCCGGCTCCCGTCAGCCCGCGGCGTGCAGCCAGCGCACCGGTGCGCCGTCGCCCGCATAGCGGAAGGGTTCGAGCTCCTCGTCCCAGATCCGCCCGGTGAGCCGGTCGAGTTCGGCCCCGAGGTCGACGCCCTCATGGGCTTGGGCGCGTTCGACGGCGTTGCGCAGCCGCGACTCCGACACCGTCACCTCGCCCGCGGCGCTGGTGACGGCGGTGAAGATCCCCAGAGTGGGGGTGTAGCTGTAGCGGACGCCGTCGCAACCGGGAGTGGCTTCCTCGGTGACTTCGTAGCGCAGCTTCTGCCAACCGTTGAGTGCCGAAGCGAGGGCACCGGAGGTGCCCGGGGCCCCCTGCCAGTTCAGTTCGGCGCGATGAGTTCCGGGAGCCGCCGGCTGGGAGCTCCATTCGAGTTTCACAGGCACGCCAACCACACCCGCGACCGCCCACTCGACGTGTGGGCACAGCGCCGCAGGCGCGGAGTGGACGTACAAGACGCCACGTGCGGACACCGAACCTCCTGATACGAACGAGTGCGCTTCCCCGACGCCCTCGTACCCGAAGAGGAGCTGTCCGTCCCTGGATTTTCCTGCGCCCATTGTGCCCCATCGGCCCCATCGGCACCAGGTCCGCCACGGCCGGATCCGGCGTTCCCCCCGCTTCCCCTCAGACGAGCGGCTATTGTTGCCCTGCGCGCGAGGCGGGAGGTGCGAGTCTACTGGGGGGTGCGAGTGGCTGACCAGTCCTACGCCGAGGCCTCGACGGGCGAGCTGGTGAAACGGGCCCTGAGCGACGACGAGACGGCGTGGGAGGCGCTGATCGACAGGTTCGCCGTGCGGGTGCACGCCGTCGTACGCAGCTACGGCCTGTCGCCGCACGACGCGCAGGACGCCGAGCAGACCGTATGGTCCAATCTGGCCGAGCACCTCTCCCGGCTCCGGACGCCGGACCGCGTCGGCCCGTGGCTGGCGACCGCCACCCAGCGCGAGTGCGGCAGAATCCGCCGACTGGCCCGGCGCGCCCCGCCCGCCGAACCCGAGTGGCTCCACGCGGTCGACCGCCGCAGCCCCGAGGAGATCACCGTGGCGGCCGAACGCGACTCGCTGGTGCGCCGCGCGATCGCCGCGCTGGCGGAACCCGATCGGACGGTGGCCGTCCTGGAGCTGCACGCCCCGCGCTCGCCCGCCCCCGACGTCGCCGAGTTCGCGGGACTGCGGCAGGCCGAGGTCCCGGCCGTGCGCCGCCGCGTCCGCCGCCGGCTGCAGCGCCTGCTCACCGAGCAGGGCTACGGGGCCGGCGCTCCCCGCGGCGACGGCGGCGCGGAGGAGGGGAGCGCCCGCACTGACCCGGGCGACGGCCGGGAACGGGACCGGGCCCGACCGGCGGGCCCGGGCAGGCGATGACCCAGGAAGGCACCCTCATGACCGGCAGCGACCCGGCGCCCGAGGGGGCGCCCCCGCTTTCGCAGGGCGAGGACGCCGGCGAGCCCGACCTCGACCGCCTCGTCGCCGAACTGCACGCCGAGCACGGCCCCGGCGGTCCCGTCAGCGGCGCGGTCCGCGCGGCGGCCCGAGCCGCCTACGCCGCACGCCGCGACGACGCGGTGATGACCGAGCTGCGCACCGACTCCGCCGACACTCCGGCCGCCGGCGTCCGCGACTCCGGCGCCCTCGCCGACGCGCCGCGCTACCTGCGTTTCGATACCGCCGACACCTCCGTGGGCGTGGAAGTCACCGCCGACGACGACCTGCGCACCCTGGTCGGGCGCATCGACCCGGCGGGCCCGACGCAGGTCGAGATACGCACGGCCCGGGGCAGCGCCTGGTCCGCCGTCGACGACGGCGGCTCATTCGTCGCCGCCGCCATACCCACCGGCCCGATCAGCCTCGTCCTCCACGGCTCCGCCGCCGAGCGCCCGGTCGCCACCCCCTGGCTCACCCTCTGAACGGCTTCCGGTGCCCGGCCCGTCCGTCACGGGCCCCGCGTCCCAGCGACGCCCGCCCCGCGGTCTCCGGCGAGGCCCGCAGCTCCGTCCGCGTCCCCGGCATCCGGGGAGGCGACCGACGCGCCGGCACCCCGTCCGCCCACCGTGCCCGGCCGGATTCCCGAACGTGTCCGGCACCGGGGCCGCGGTCCGGGCACGCGGGATTGGGGCGGTCCCCGGCCGCTGTTGCGGGCAGGCCGCCAGGGGGCGGTATGCCCGGTTGATGCGGACACTGCCGGGGCACGTACCGGGGGGATCCGGACAGGGCGGGCCTTCGCCCTACACGGATACGCAACCGGGTCGGTACCGTCGGTCACGTTGCGTATGCGGAAACGGCGGGCGCCGGCCGTGCGCTCAGCCCCGCTCCACTGACCCCCTCGCACCGGCGGCGAAAGGCACTGCCCCATGACCCCTGGGCGGACCGACGGCACCCTCGATCCCATCACTCTGGTCGCGCGCGACCCCGATCTGGCCCGGCGCCGGGCCGAACAGGTCCTCGGCGACGACTGCACCCCCACCACCCGGTCGATCGCCCTGCGGACCCTGGGCGCGGCCCGCCGCGAACTGGGCGACCCCGCCGGCGCCGAACGCCTGCTGCGCCAATCGGCGGCCGTCGCGGCGCGGGCGGGCGACCCCGAGCACGCGGCCCAGGCCCGCGCCTCCCGGCTGGGCCTGCTCGCCCTGCGCGGAAGCGGCGGATACGCGGCGCGCACCCTCGCCCGCCTGAGCGCCGACACCGCCTCGGCGCGCGCGATGCTGCTGACCCACCACGGCCTGGCGGCGGCCCAGCACGGCCGCTTCGACACGGCCGTCGCCGGGTTCGACGCGGCACTGGACGCCCTCGACGGCGACACGGACCGCAGCCTGCTGCCGGGAGTGCTGAGCAACCGCGGCCTGGCGCTGATGTACGCGGGCAGCCTCGCCGAATCCGCCGCCGACCTCGAAGGCGCGCTCAGCCGCGCCTCCGACAGCGGGCAGACCGCGCTGCGCGGAGTCGCGCTGCAGAACCTCGGCTGCCTCGCGGTGCGCACCGGCGACCCGGCCCGCGCGGTCGCCTGCTTCGGCGAGGCCGAGCGCCTCGTCCCGGCGCAGCGGCTGCCGCTGGTGCGCATGGACCACGCCGACGCGCTCCTGGCGGCGGGTATGCACCGCGAGGCCGCGCGGATGCTGGGCGGACTGGGCGAACTGGGCGCCGCCTCGGGGCGGTACGGCGGCGGCCGGGCGACCACGGAGGCGGCGACGGCGGGACTGCTGCAGGCCAAAGTCCTGCTGGCGCGCGGGGACACCCGCGCCGCACGCGGCCTCGCCCGCCGGCTGCGACGCGGCTTCAGCGACGACTCCCTCTGGGCCGAACTCGCCCGCCTGATCGAATGGTCCGCCCGCCACAGCGCCGTGCCCGCGCAGCGCTCGGCCCCGCCGCGGTTCACCCGGCCTTCGACCCGCCGGGGACCGGCGAACGGGGGCGCCGGCCCCGGGCCGGGCGCGGCGCCGCCGAACCCGCGCCGCGACGACACGCACCGCTGCCCGCCGCCCGCAGGCGCCGGCTCCGGCTGCGCCGACACCGCCGAAGCCGCCACGGCCCTGGCGCACTGCGTCCACAGCGCTCCGCTGGGGCCGGTGTCGGCGATGCTTCCGTCGGGCCCCGAAGCCGCGGCGCTGCGCGTCATCGCCGCCGGCGACCACCGGTCCCCCCGCGGCCGGCTGGTGGACCCGCCCGGCGGGCACCGGCCGGCCCGCCACCTGGAACTGATCGTCCACGCCCGCGCCCACCGGCGCGAGGTCGCCGCGGCGGGCGCACGCGCCGCACTGCGCGCGGGCGATGCGCCGGCGGCGCTGGACTGGACCGAGTTCGCCTCAGCACCGGCGCTGCCCGCGGGTCCGTGCCGCAACGGCCCGTGGCTGGACCTGCTGGACCGGTGCCGCGCCCTGCACGCCCGCGCGCACCGCGGAGACGCCGCCGCCCGGCGCGAACTCCCCGCGCTCGCCGAAACCCTGAGCACGGCCCAGTGGCACGCCGACTGCATGACCGCCGAGAGCGGCGGCGCACCGTCCCGGCACGAACCGCCGGCGGCCGCGGCGCTGTCCCGGAACCTGGCCGGCCGCGCCTTCGTCCGCTATGTCCGCGTGCACGGCACGGACACCGCGATCACCGTCGTCGACGGCCGCACGCGCCTGCACCCGCTTCCGTCCGCGCCCGCCGTCGAGGACGCCGTGGCGAAACTGTCCTACGCCGCCCGCACGCGGGTGCTGTCGGGAGACGAAGAGACGTCTGCTCCCGACGGCGTCGCGGCGGCGGCCCGCCGCGTCGATCGCCTGCTGATCGGTCCGGTCTCCGAAACGGTCGGCGACCGGCCCCTGGTGATCGCCCCGTCTCCCCCGGTACAGGCGCTGCCGTGGGGCCTGCTGCCGAGTCTGCGCGGCCGCGAGGTCAGCGTGGCGCCCTCGGGCCGGGCCTGGCTGGCAGGCGGCGGCGCCGACGCGGACCCGCCGACCGGGCCCGGGCGGGTGGTGCTGGCCGCCGGTGGCGCTCCCCAGGGCGCCGCCGGCGAGGTGGGGGCGCTCGCGTCGGTGTACCCGGGCGCCGCGGTACTGCGCGGCGCAGAGGCCCGCGTCGAGCAGGTGCTGCGGGCGGCGGCGGGCGCAGGCGTCGCCCACCTGGCCGCGCACGGTTCGGCGTCGGCGCAGACTCCGATGCTCGCGGCGGTGCGGATGGAGGACGGGCCGCTGTTCGCCTACGACATCGAACGCCTCTCCCGCGCACCGCGGGTGACCGTGCTGTCGTCGTGCTGGGTGGGCGGCGCGATGCCGGCGTCGTCGGGGGCTCCCCTGGGAATGGCCGCGTCGCTGCTCGCGATGGGCGGCCGGGTCGTGGTCGCCGGCGTGCTTCCGGTCAGCGACCGGACCGTCGGATCCGCCATGCTGGGGTTCCACCGGGCGCTGCGCGCAGGGACCGCGCCCGCCCGCGCCGTCGCCGACCACCTCGCCGGGGCCGGCTTCGTCTGCTACGGCACCGGATGAAGCGGCCGGGGCGGGCGCGGCCGCGCCCGCCCCGGCGCCGGAACCCGGGAATGGTCTAGCGTTCGGGTATGGACGACGACGCCGCACCGCCTCCCGCCGACCCGTTCGCCGAGGGCCGCAGCAGCGAACCGCACGTTTTCACCCTCGCCGAGGCCCGCGAACTCATGCCCGACGTCCACCGCACGGCGGACGAACTGGTCACCCTGCGCGCCGACCTCGCCGAACTCGCCGCCGATCTGCGCGGCGGTGATTCGGCGCTGGGCGGGCGTGCCGAACTGAAGGCCGCCGAGGCCCGGCTGATGGAGCTGCAGAGCTGGTTCGCCGACACCGGAATCGAGGTCAAGGGCATCGCGCCGCTGCTCATCGACTTCCCCGCTCTGCTCGACGGGGTATCGGTGCGGTTGTGCTGGCTTGAGGGCGAATCCGAACTCGGCTGGTACCACCGCACCGACCTCGGTTTCGTCGGCCGGCGCCCCCTGCCCGACCGCACCTCGCCGTTCTGAAACCGGTTCTGAAAACCGCTCTGAAAGCGGCGCGGGCGCGCGTGCTCCGCCGAGCCGGCCGTCGGCCACTGCCGGGGCCCGGGTCGGCGGGCGGTTACGCGCCCCGGGACCGGGATAGCGGGCGGACATGAGTGAGAACCGCCCGGAGGGCCGGAACCCGGAGGACCCGGTCAACGACACCGCCGCCGACTGGGAGGAAGCGGGGCTGCCGGCGCAGGAGGACAGCACCGAGGACCAGTCGCTGCCGGGCCGCGTGCCCGAGGGCACGGGTGAGTCCGGGGCGGCCGGCACCGAGAAGGAGTCGGGTAGACCGTTCGAGGAGTCCGGAGAGCCCTTGGACGAGGCGCTCGCGCGTGACCGGCCCGACGTCCCCGGCGCCGTGGGCAGCACCGCCCGCACCGCCGACGAGTTCCCGCCGCCGGCCCCCGAGCAGGAGCCCGGCGGGGTCCGCGTCGTCGCGACGGACGAGGGTGTCCGCGAGCACCACGAGGACACCTTGATCGCCCGCGACCCGGGGGCCGACCACGAGGCTTACAGCGCCGAGGAGAGCGCCGTCCGCCGGGAGGACGAACCCGCGGACGCCGAGGAGTCGGACCTTCCTTGACGCCGCCGGGCGCTCACCAGCCGCGGGCGTGCCACTCCCCGAGGTTGGGGCGCTCCGTGCCGAGCGCGGTGTCCTTCCCGTGGCCGGGGTAGACCCAGGTGTCGTCGCCGAGGACGCCGAACACGCGCTCCTCCACATCGGTGATCAGGGACCGGAACTCCGCCGCCGAGCCCGTCTTTCCGACGCCGCCGGGGAAGAGGCTGTCGCCGGTGAACAGGTGCGTGCGGCCGCCGGGCTCGTCGTAGCGCAGCGCGATCGACCCGGGTGTGTGGCCGCGCAGGTGGATCACCTGGAGTTCGCACTCCCCCACGGGCACGCGGGAACCGTCCTCGACGGGCTCGTCGACCGACACCGGAAGCTCGTCGGCGTCGTCCGGATGCGCGACGGTGCGCGCTCCCGTGGTCCCGACCACTTCGGCCAGCGCACCCCAGTGGTCGGGGTGGCGGTGGGTGGTGACGGTACGGGCCAGACCGTCCTGCCCGATGAGCTCCAGGATCCGGTCGGCCTCGGCGGCCGCGTCGATCAGCACGGCCTCGCCGGTGCGGCGGCACCGCAGCAGGTAGACGTTGTTGTCCATCGGCCCGACGGCCAGCTTGCTGATGGTGAGCTCGGACAGTTCACGTACGTCGGCGGGTCCGCCGACCCGCGTATCTCCTGAGTAAGTCACGTCGTCCATTACAGCACCCAACTCGGGGATCTCTTCTCCCGGAACGCGGCACGGCCTTCGGCAGCGTCCTCGCTTGCGAAATGCTTTGCGGACAGCTCGCCCATGCGGGCGATCTCCGCGGCGCGCTCCTGCGGCGGCACCGCCGCGGCGCGCCCGAGCAGGTCCTTGGTCGCGCTCAGCGCCCGGGGGGCGGCTGCGCGGAAGCCGTCCAGGACCGCTTCGGTCTGCGGATCCAGCTCGTCGCGCGCCACGGCGGTCGTCACCAGTCCGGCCTCGGCCGCCGCCGCGGCACTGAACTGCTCCCCGGTCAGGAAGTAGCGCGCGAGCTGTCGGTCGTGCATCCGGGCGGCGACCGGCACCGAGATGATCGCCGGGACGACGCCGATGCGCACCTCGGTGAAGGCGAACGTGGCGTCGTCGGGAGCCACGGCGATGTCGGCGGCCGCCACCAGGCCGATACCGCCGGCGCGGGCCGGGCCGTTGAGCTTGGCGACCACGGGTTTGGGCGCATCCATGATCGCGGAGAACAGTTCGGGCATGCCGGGAGCGGGGACCGGCGGCGGCTGTCCGGCGCGCTCGGCCGCGACCTCCGCGAGGTCGGCGCCGGCGCAGAAGGCCGGTCCCGCGCCGGTGAGCACCACCGCCCGTACGGCGCCGTCGTCCATCGCGGCGGCGAGCTCGGCGGCCAGCTCGGCGCGCAGCCGCGCCGACAGCGCGTTGCGGTTGGCCGGTGAGTCCAGCGTGATCTCGGTTACGCCGCGCTCGGTGGCGCTGCGCACCAGCGGGCCGGTCGCCCGCGCCGCGCCCGTCACCGACTCGTCGTGCTCGGCCATGTCCCGGCGGCCCCTTCCGTTGTGCCGTGTGGTCGCCCGACGCGCGCCGGGGTCGGGCCCGAGCGGGCCCGGCGGGCCCGCACCGGCAGGTGCGCCGCGCGGCTCACTCGCCGCGCCCGTCCCGCTCTCCGGCTGCGCGCAGTTCCCGCAGGGCGCGCAGGGCACCGTCGGCGTGGGCCTGCATGCGCAGCTCACTGGCGACCGTGTGCCGGATCCGCCGGTCGGTGTCGATCACGAACGTGGCGCGGCGAGTCGGCGCCAGCGAACCCAGCGGACCGCCGCGGCGGACGCCGTAGCTGCGGGCGACGGCGCCGTCGGGGTCGGCCAGGAGCGGGTAGTCGAATCCGTTCTTGTCGGCGAAGGCGCGCTGGGTGTCGACCGCGTCGGCGCTGATCCCCACACGCTGGGCGCCCACGTCGGCGAACTCGGCGGCGAGGTCGCGGAAGCGGCAGCTCTCGGCGGTGCAGCCCGGTGTCATGGCGGCCGGGTAGAAGAACAGGACGACGGGGCCGCCCTCGGCCAGTAGCCCGGCGAGGGTGCGGGCGGTGCCGTCCTGGTCGAGCAGTTCGAAGTCGGGAGCGGGGTCCGGGGAGTTCACGGGGACACCTTAGGCCACGGTGCCGACCCGCAACAGAGGCACCCGCAGCTCGTCGGCGGTGAGCGAGCCGTGGTGGCCGATCAGTCCGCTGACGGTGCGTTCGGCCTCGGGGGCGACCAGGACGGTGTTGGCGCGTGCCAGGACGAGGACGTCGCCGATGCGGGGCCGCACGGCGTCCTCGACGTCGCCGAACAGACCCCGGTCCGACGCTTCGGCGCGAGTGAGGACCAGCGCGCGGTCGTCCAGGAGCTCGCGCCAGGCAGCGGCGACGTCGGCGGCGGCGCCGTCGCGGGTGTAGATGTGGCGGGCGCGCGGCTCGCCCGCACGCAGGCGCACGCCCGCGTTGAAGGCGGGCTCGGACTCGATGTCGATACGGGTGCCGGGCGCGGTGTCGACCATGCCGTGATCGGCGGTGATGTACAGGGCGGCGTCGGGCGGCAGGGAGTCGGCGATCCGCTCGGCGAGGCGGTCGACGTAGCCCAGATGCGTCCGCCAGTGGGGCGAGTCGACGCCGTGGACGTGGCCGAGGGAGTCGAGGTCGGAGTGGTAGACGAAGGCGTACACGCGGTCGTCGCCTTCCAGCGCCTCGCCGGCGCGTACGGCGAGGTCGGTGATGCTGTCGGCTCCGACGTAGCGGCCGCCGCGCGCGCTGGCGCGGCTCAGTCCGCTGCCGCGGTAGGCGCCGGCGGCGATGTAGGCGGTGCGGACACCGGCGCGCTCGGCACGCTCGTAGGCGGTGGTGTGCGGCTGCCAGTTCTCCGGCACGATGTCGGGGGCGCCCCACCGCAGCTGGTTCAGCACGCGCTCGGTACCGGGTACGGCGACCTGGTAGCCCACGACGCCGTGCCGGCCGGGCGGACGGCCGGTGCCCACGGTCGTCAGACTGGTCGCGGTGGTGGTGGGGCAGCCGGCGGAGATGGGCGATCCGGTCTCCAGCAGCCCGGCCAGGAACGGCGCATGCCTGCGGTTGGCACGCAGCGCTTCCCAACCCATGCCGTCGACGAGCAGCACGCAGGCGCGCCGCACCGGCGGCAGTCCCAGCGCGTCGGCCTCTCCGGCGACGCCCAGGGACGCCAGGACCGAGGTGGTCAGCGAAGCCAGCGAGGCGCCGTAGCGGGGGGCGGTGAGGTCGTCGGTGTCGGCGGGCACGAGCGGGTTCCTTCCGTGTGTCTGCGTTGGCGTCGAGCGTCTGCCGAGGGCCGGACCGCCGCCCTCCCCCGGTTCCCCGGCGCGCCCGCGCCGCGTGGGGCGCCGTCGGCCGCCCCGGCGTCCGCCGCCGCTCCTGCCCGGCGGCTCAGGTTCCGGTGGCCTCGCACAGCACGTCGGTGAAGTGGATCAGGTTGGACACGGAGTCGGTGCCGTCAGCGGTCTGGCTGACCCGCACGGTCAGCGGCTCCGCGGTGACGGCGCCGGTGTAGCCGTGGTCGAGTTCGCAGGAGTCGTCGTTGCACGAGGCGGGCTCAAGGTCGATGTTGGCGATCGCGCCGGGGCTCACCCCCACGGCGATGCTGAGGACGGCCTCGCTGGGCGCGGTCCCGGGCACGTAGTTGGCGGGGTCGGAGACGACGCGGGTCAGCGCCACCGACTGGATGTTGCCGAGCCGGATGGCGTCGGTGGTGGTGGATGCGTGCGGGCGGCCCCCCGATTCGGCGGGCGGGTGCTCGTCGGTGTGGCACACGAGCAGCCGCGTGGGAGTCAGAAGCAGGACGGTGATGTGCCGCCGCATCTCCAGAGCAGGGTCGAAGGTGGCCTCGTGGTGGACGACGAAAGCCTCGGCCTCCTCCTCGCCGAGGGCTGTGGCGACGGCGTCGATCACCAGGGCCGGATAGTAGCCGCTGCGCTCGATCTCCAAGCGCCAGTCGGTGGACACGGCACGCGTTTTCCTCATGCTTCCATCCTGCCTTCTTCTGGCGACCGATCGCACATGCCGGCGCCCGATCCCGACGCCGGATCCGAACGATCCCGCGCGGACGTGGAACACGCGGCGCCGGCGGGTAGCACCCGGGGCATGTACGCAACCGTGCCTCCAGTACCGGCGCCCCCGGATCCCGGCGGTCCACCGTTGCCGGACCCGGACCCGGGGCCGCTACCGCCCGACCCCGGCCCCGAGCCGGGCCCCGGACCGCTGCCGCCGGATCCCGAGCCTCAGCCCGACCCGGCCTGAGCGTCCGCCCCGCGTGGCCGCCGCTATCGCGGCCGCACACGGTGGGCGGATCGGGACGCGCGTGTCGGCCGCCCCGGCGGGGCGGCGGACGCGCGCCGCGGAGCGGCGGACCGCGCCGCCCGATACCCGATAGCCGCCGAGCCGGACCCGACCGGGCCGAACAGGCGGGTCGGGCCGGCCCCGGCGGGCTAGAAGGTCACGTTGCGCAGGCGCCGCGGCCCGGAGTCCATGCGGCGGTCGGGCGATTCCCGCAGCCACACCCGCGATCCGAGCACGTGGGCGCCCGAGGAGTTGACGATCACCGGGTCGAGCTCGATATGGGCGACCTCGGGGAAGGCGTCCACGAGCCGCGACACCCGCACCAGGGTCTCCTCCAGGGCCTCGATGTTGGGTTGCTCGGCCAGGCTGGTCGCCCCGGCGGGCAGGCCGAACAGCAGCGGGGCCGCGCGGACGGCGTGCACCAGGTCGGAGGCGTCGGTGTCGGTGAGGGGGGCGAGCCGGAAGGCGCGGTCGTCGAGCAGTTCCGCCGTCACATCCGCCAGTCCGAACCCCACCACCGAGCCGAACGAGGGATTCTCGCCCGCCCGGATGACCGTCGGCACCCCCGGAACGACCATGGACTGCACCACGAGCTTCGCGTCGGGCCCCAGCCGCTCCTCCATCGCGACGAAAGCGCCGCGCACGTCGGTGGCCGTGTGCAGGTCGGCGCGGATGCCGGTGCCGCCGGCCCGCAGCCGCAGGTCGAGGGCGTTGGCCTTGACCACCACCGGATACCCCAGCCGCTCGGCCGCCTGCACCGCCTCGTCGGCGCCGGAGACCGGGATGAAGGGCACGGCGTCGACTCCGTAGCAGGACAGCAGCGCGTAGGCGGTCTCGCGGTCGGCGGCCGACTCGTCGTCGAGCACGGGTTCGCTGGTGAACCAGACGGGCTTGCCCGCGTCCTCGTCCTGGGCGCCCCGGTCCCGGGCCTCGTCGATGACGGACCGCGCCCGCGCGCCGTCGATGTCGGCGAGCTCCGGGTGGCGGCCGCTTTCGCGCTCGCGCCAGAGCGCGTAGCGGGTGGCCTGGGCCAGGGCCCGCACCGCGTCTTCGGGGGCGGGATAGGAGGGGATCGATCCGGCGGCGGTCTCGCCGTTGTCGCCGATCCGGCGCAGTTCGGAAGGCAGCCCCTGGTAGCCGAGGTAGGTCGTGACGATGGGCTTGTCCGCGGTGGCGGCCCGGGCGCGCATGACTTCGGCGACGTCGTCGGAGATGGGGGTCAGGGCGGGGATGAACACCACGACCACGGAGTCGACGGAGTCGTCGGCGAGCAGTTCGGCCAGCGCCCGGTCGAAATCCTCGGCGGTGGCGGTCGGTCCCAGCGCCCGGGGATCGCGGGGTTTGAGGCCCTGGCGCACGGAGGCGTCCTTGGCGAGCAGGCCCAGCGAGTCGGAGTTGCCCACGATGCCCATCCGCGGTCCGGCCGGCAGCGGCTGGTAGGCGAAGAGCTGCGCGACGTCGAACATCTGGGTGATGTCGTCCACGCGCACGACCCCGGCCTGCTCGAACAGGGAGGTCACCGCGTAGTCGGGGAGCGAGAGCGCGCCGGCCGCGTGGCCGGTGGGCACGCCCGCGGAGCCGCCGCTGCGCACCGCCACCACCGGCTTCTCCTTGGCCAGGCGGCGGGCCAGGCGGGTGAACTTGCGGGGGTTGCCCAACGACTCCAGGTACTGCAGCACGACCTTGGTGGCCGAATCCTCCTGCCAGTACTGCACGAGGTCGTTGCCCGAGACGTCGGCGCGGTTGCCGGCCGAGACGAACGTCGACAGCCCCATGCCGCGCTCGGCCACGCGCTGCAGGATGGCCCGGCCCAGCGCTCCCGACTGGGAGAAGAAGCCGATGGGTCCGCGCGGGGGAACGTAGGGGGCCAGGGTGGCGTTGAGCGAGATCGCGGGGTCGGTGTTGGCGATGCCCAGGCAGTTGGGGCCGATCACCCGCATGCCGGCGGCGCGCGCCGTACGGACGAGCTCGTCCTGGCGTTCGCGCCCTTGGGTCCCGGTCTCGCCGAAGCCGGAGCTGACGACCACCAGCCCGTGGACGCCCTTCTGCGCGCACTCCTCGACGACGTCGACGACCATGTCGGCGCGCACGGCCACCACCGCCAGGTCGACGTCGTCGGGAACGTCGAGGATGCTGGCGTAGGCGCGCACGCCCGCCACGGCCTTGGCGGTGGGGTGCACGGGATAGACCGGGCCCTGGAAGTCGCCGGCCAGCAGGTTGCGCAGCGCCGACTGGCCGATGGTGTGGGAGGTGCGGCTGGCGCCGATCACCGCGACCGAGTCGGGGAAGAGCAGGCGTGCGATCGAGCGCGACTCCGCGCGCTGCTCGCGGGCGCGCATGACCTCTTCGGCGTCGAGCGTGGGTTCGAGGTCCAGGGTGAGGCGGATGACGCCTTCGTCGAAGGACTGCTGAGCGGTGTAGCCGGCCTCGCGGAAGACGTTGATCATCCGCCGGTTCTCCGGCAGCACGTCGGCGATGAACCGGCTCAGCCCGCGCTCCATGGCAGCGGCGGCGATGTGCTCCAGCAGTACCGACGCCAGCCCGCGGCCCTGGTGGGAGTCTTCGACGACGAAGGCGACCTCGGCCTCGTCGGGGCCGACTTTGTCGTAGCGCACCACCGCCACCATGACGTCGGAGATGGTGGCGATGAGCGCCACCCGGTTCTCGTAGTCGACGTTGGTGAAGCGTTCCACGTCGCGCGTGGAGAGCTTGGGGTAGGGCGCGAAGAAGCGGTAGTAGACGGTCTCGGGCGAGAGGCGCTCGTGGAACGCGCGCAGGAGCTCGCCGTCGTCGGTGGTGATGGGGCGCAGGTGGGCGGTACCGCCGTCGGTGAGGACGACGTCGGCTTCCCAGTGGTTCGGGTATGACTGCACGGTTTGAGCCTATTCGAATCGTCGGCGGGCGTGGCACACATCACGCCGCCCGCGCCGTTTCCGCATCGCGGGCGGGGCGCGCGAGCGCGGTTTCGGGCACCAAGCCCGATATCACGCAGCTCTGCCACTTCGTTACCCGACGTCTCCCTCTAACCTGTTAACGTCTATCAGCACACAGGCTCTTCGGGCATGGTCGCGCATAGTCCCCCATATCGGGGCCGCAAGGTGGTGGGCAAGGCAATGGCACGAGTGGTCGTGATCGGCGATCTCATGACCGACAGCGTCGCACGGGCGTTCTACCCTCTCGCGCGCGGGAGCGACACCCCGTCGTCCGTACAGACCTACGGCGGGGGCTCGGGTGCCAACGTGGCCGCGTGGCTGGCCATGGAGGGGGCCGACACCATCTTCGTGGGCCGCCGCGGATCCGACATCACCGGTCGCACCCGCGAAATGGAGCTCATGGGCTACGGGATCGACTCCCGCCTGGTCATGGACCCCGAACGCCCGACCGGTACCTGCGTCGTCATGATCACCCACAAGGGCGACCGCACGATGCTCAGCGACCCCGGCGCCAACGCCCGCTTGCAGCCCGAGGACCTTCCCCGCGACGTGTTCGGCCCGGACGGCCACCTGCACGTCTCCGGCTTCACCCTGATCAACCCCGACTCCCGCCGCGCCGGCCGCATGGCCCTGCGCATGGCCCGCGAGTCCGGAATGTCGATCTCGGTGGACGGCGGCTCGCACGCTCCGCTGGAGCGCGCGGGTGCGGAGAACTTCCTGGACTGGACCGACGGCGCGCGGCTGCTGTTCGCCAACACGCGCCAGGCCAAGGTCCTGACCGGCAGGGAGGACCCCGAGGCCGCCGCCAAGGTGCTCACGGCCTGGTTCCCCGACGTGGTGCTCAAGCTGGGCGACGAGGGCGCGCTCTGGGCTTCCAAGAACGGTGACGCCCCCGAGAGGGTGCCGGCCGAGCCCGTCGAGCCCTCCCCCGGATCGATCGGCGCCGGCGACGCGTTCATCGCGGGGTTCCTGCCGCCCTGGCTGGGCGGCAAGCACCCCAAAGACGCCCTGAACCGCTCCCAGAACCTCGCCGCCCGGGCGCTGCACCAGCCGGGAGCCCGCCCCGACCTGGGCGACTGAGCCCCGCGCCGAAGGCGGCGTGCCCGGCACACCGCGCGCATCGGGCTCCGGAGCCGGTCAGCTCTTCGCCGCCAGAACCAGCGGCAGGACCTCCTGTGCGCCGGCCCGCTTCAGCAGCCGGGCGGCCACCGCAACGGTCCAGCCGGTATCGGTCTGATCGTCGACCAGCAGCACCGGGCCGCCCAGTGCTTCCACCCCCGCGGCGACCGGGGGCGGAACCGCGAGTGCGCGGTGGACCTGGGCCAAGCGCTGGGCGCTGTTGTGGCGGCGCGGTCCCGGCCCGTCCTCGGGGTCGGTGTAGGCGAGGGCACCCACCGGCTCCAGCCGGCCCGTCTCGCACAGGCGCCGGGCCAGGTCGGCGATCAGGCGGGGCCGGGTGCGCGAAGGCAGGGCGACCACACCCGCCGGGCGGCGGTTCCAGGACCAGTCGGCGAGGACGCCGACGAGCCCCTGGAACGCGCGCTCGCCCACCGGCTCGTCGGGGGACTCGGGGTTGAGCAGCCGCCGCAGCTCGGCGCCCCAGCCGATATCGGTGAGCCGGGCCAGCGCACGGCCCTGTTCCGCCCGATCGTCGGGATCGATCTTGCCGGAGAGGTCGATCCCCAGTGCGGCCATACCCGAGGGCCACTGCTTGCGGGGCGCCACCGCGACACCGGGGCGGTCCAGGTGGCGGGCGGCGGCCTCGCGGTCGCCGTCGTCGACCGATGCGGCCGGCGGCGCCCCGGCGCAGTTGTCGCACCGTCCGCAGGGCTCGGCCCCGGGATCGTCGAGCTGGCTCCGCAGGAACTCCATGCGGCAGGAGCCGGTGGCGATGTAGTCGAGCATCGCCTGCTGCTCGTGCTCGCGGGCCGCCGCGACGGCGGCGTAGCGCTCGGTGTCGTAGGCCCAGGGCTCGCCGGTGGCCACCCAGCCGCCGCGCACTCGCCGCACCGCTCCGTCGACGTCGAGCACCTTCAGCATCTGCTCCAGCCGACTGCGCCCGAGGTCCACCCGGGTCTCCAGGCGCGGCAGGGACAGCGGCTCGCCCGCTTCGGCCAGCACGTCCAGCGCGTGGCGCACGGTCTCTTCCGCGGGAAACGCCATCGAAGCGAAATACGACCAGATCTCGCGATCCTCCCGGCCGGGCAGGAGCACGGCCTCGGCGCGCTCCAGCCCGCGCCCGGCCCGGCCGACCTGCTGGTAGTAGGAGATCGGCGATTGCGGGGCCCCCAAGTGCACGACGAAGCCCAGGTCGGACTTGTCGAACCCCATGCCCAGTGCGCTGGTGGCCACCAGCGCCTTGGTGCGGTTGGCCAGCAGGTCGTCCTCGGCGCGGCGGCGCTCGTCGGGATCGGTCTGGCCGGTGTAGGCGCACACGTCGTAGCCGCGTTCGGCCAGGAAGGCGGCGGTGTCGTTGGCGGCGGCGACGGTGAGGGCGTAGACGATGCCGGACCCGGGCAGCTCGTCCAGGCGCCGGGCCAGCCAGCTCCAGCGCGCGGGAGTGTCGGCCAGTTCGACCACCGACAGGCGCAGGCTGGCCCGGTCCAGTCCGCCGCGCAGAACCAGGGTGGCGGCGCCGTCGCCGGTCTCCAGCTGCTCGGCGACGTCGCGGGTGACGCGTCCGTTGGCGGTGGCGGTGGTGGCCAGCACCGGGGTGTCGGACCCGAGCCCGCGCAGCAGCGTGCGGATGCGGCGGTAGTCGGGCCGGAAGTCGTGGCCCCAGTCGGAAATGCAGTGGGCCTCGTCGACGACGAGCAGGCCGGCGCCCGCGGCGAGCTCGGGCAGGGCCCGGTCGCGGAAGTCGGGGTTGTTCAGCCGTTCGGGACTGACCAGGAGAACGTCGACCTGTCCGGCGGTGATCTCGGCGTAGATCGCGTCCCAGTCGTCCAGGTTGGCGCTGTTGATCGTGCGGGCGCGGATGCCGGCCCGTTCGGCGGCGGCGATCTGGTTGCGCATGAGCGCCAGCAGCGGGGAGACGATGACCGTGGGGCCCGCCCCGGCGGCGCGCAGCAGTGCCGTGGCGACGAAGTACACCGCCGACTTGCCCCACCCGGTGCGCTGGACGACCAGGGCGCGGCGGCGCTCGGCCACCAGAGCGCGCACGGCGCTCCACTGGTCCTCACGCAACTGCGCGGACTCGCCGGCCAATGCGCGCAGCCGCTCCTCGGCGGCCTGCCGCAGCGCGGCCTCGTCGCCGGGGCCCGCTGCCGCCGCGGTGGGCTCGGAGGAGGACGGGGGTGCGTGTTCCGCCCCGAAGGGCGCAGGGGTCACCATGGCCCCTTGTTATCAGAGTCCGGCCCCGATACCGCGGCCGTCGTCCACAGGACGGCCTCAGGACCGCGGGAAAGGCGGAGGGGCGCCCTCAGTCGCGGCTCCCGCCGTCGTCCCCCTCCCGCGAGAGCTCGACCGCGTCCGCGAGCTCGTCGGTGACCAAGTGCCCGGTGCTGATCTCTCCGCGGCTGTAGGCCACGCGCCCGAACGTCTGGGCCAGCACCGGGGCGGTCAGGAACTGGAACAGCGCCGCCAGCCCCAGCCAGGCCGCGGCGCGCGGGTCCGGCAGCTGGAAGGCCGCCCCCGCCAGAACGAGCACCAGCCCGACGGTGTCGGGCTTGGTGGCGGCGTGCACCCGTCCCAGCAGCGTGGGGAAGCGCACCAGCCCGACGGTTCCGGTGAAGGCGAAGGCCGCACCCAGGGGCAGCAGGACGGCGGTGGCGATGTCACCCGCGGTCATGGGCCCTCCTCTCGGCGAAGCGGGCCCCGGTCAGCGATCCGATGAACCCCAGCAGCGCGAAGGTGATCACCAGGCCGATGTAGGCGATGTCGCCGCGCAGCGCCACCTCGACCGCGATGAAGGTGACCAGCAGTACCGACACGGCGTTCAGGCACACGAGCCGGTCCATCACCGACGGCCCGCGCACCAGCCGGTACAGGGTCAGCAGCACCGCCGACCCCAGCAGCACGAAGGTCGCCGTATAGGCGTAGTCCAGCAGGTTCATCGGGTCTCCTCCTCGGAGTTCTCCTCGTCGGCCCGGCGCAGCTCCCGCTCCTCCCGCTCGAACTCGTCGATGTCGTCCTGGGTGCCGAACGCGCGCACGAACCGCTCTTCGGTGCGCCGCACCTGGCGGCGCAGAAGGCGCACCGAGCGCTCCGTGGCGACGGGCGTGCCGTGGACGTAGAGCACCCCCTCGTCGCGGTTGAGTTCGATCACCAGGCTGCCGGTGATCAGCGAAAGCCCGGCGGTGACCATCACCAGCAGCAGGTCGGCGTCGGTGCGCATGGGCACCGCGACGATGGCGCCGCGCATCCGTGCGGGCCGCCACAGCGCGTGGAAGGCCACCCGCACACTGGAGACGACCATCTCCACGGCGATGTGGCCGAACAGCAGCAGGACGTGGGCCGGGCGGAAATGCAGCCGCACCGGCAGGTGCGGGAGCCGTGCGGCCCCGTAGCAGCCCACTGCGACACCGGCCCCGGCTATGACCGTGCCCAGGCTCACATCGCCCCAGAGGACCACCCACATGAGGGTCAGCCACACCGCCATGGCCAACCGGCCGAGCACCCGCCGGCGGAAAGGGCGCGCCGGTTCGGCGCCGGCGTCCGGCTGTGCGCTCATCGGGCCGCCCCCTCTCCGAGCACGGCTTCGATATAGGAGCTGCCGTTCATCAGGTCGTGCGCTGCGGTGAAGGCGACCTCCGACAGCGGGCCCGCCGCGGCGGCCACCACCAGCCCGACCGCGACCATCACGCCGGTCATCGCCGCCATGAACCGCAGGCCGCCCAAGTGGGCGCCGCGCTTGAGGCGCTCGCGGGCCTCGACCATGTCGGGCATCGGCGTCCCCCAGAAGCCCCGCACCCACACCCGGAAGACCGCCATGACGGTCAGCAGGCTGGTGGCCGCCCCGGCCGCGACGGCGGCGTAGACGAGCCAGCCGCCGACGCCCACCCCCGCCTGGAACAGGGCGGCCTTGGCGACGAAGCCCGACATCGGCGGCAGCCCGGCCAGACTCATCGCCGGAATGAAGAAGTAGACGGACAGGACCGGCGAGACGGTGTTGAGGCCGCGCATGGCCCGCAGCGAACTGTGCCCCGCGTACTGCCGGATCAGACCGTTGACCAGGAACAGGTTGGCCTGGACGACGATGTGGTGCACCAGGTAGATGATGGCGCCCGCCAGGCCCGCCACCGAGTTCAGGCCCAGTCCGAAGATCATGAAGCCGATGTGGCTGACCAGCGCGAAGGACATCAACCGGTTGACGTCGTCCTGCACCAGGGCGCCGAAGATCCCCACGAGCATGGTCGCGATCGCCACGCACAGCAGCACGGAGGAGATGTCGTCGCGCCCGAACAGCAGCGTCTGGCTGCGGATGATGGCATAGACCGCGACCTTGGTGAGCAGGGCGGCGAAGATGGCCGAGATCCGGGTGATGGCCACGGGGTAGCTGTCGGGCAGCCAGAAGTGCATGGGCACCAGCGCGGCTTTGATGCCGAAGACGACCAGGAACAGCAGCGCCAGCACCATGCGCAGCTCTTCGGGGGCGCCGCCCAGCTTCACGGCGATGTCGGCGAGGTTGACGGTGCCGGTCAGCCCGTAGACCAGTGCGATACCGGTCAGGAACAGGATCGAGGAGGTCAGGCTGACCACGGTGTAGATCATGCTGGCGCGCACCCGGGCCCGTGTGGGCGCCTGGGTGATCAGCGCATAGCTGGCCGTCAGCATCACCTCGAAGCCGACGAACAGGCTGAACAGGTCGCCGGCCAGGAAGCTCAGGCACACCCCGGCGGTCAGCACCAGGTAGATGGGGTGGAACACCTGCGGCATGGCGCGGCTGAGGCCGGCGACGTCCTGGCCGATGGCGAAGAGCTGCACCACCACCAGCACGACCGCCGACACCGCCAGCATCAGCGCCGAGAGCGGGTCGGCGATGATGGTGATACCCAGCGGCGCCTCCCAACCGCCGGCCTGGCTGATGACCACGGTGCCGTCTGCGGTGGCGCGCAGCAGCAGCGCCGCGTCCACGACCACCGCGGCCAGCGCTGCGACGGCGACACCCTGCTGCAGCCGCGGGGTGCGGCGCATCAGCAGCGACGGCGCCGCACCCAGCAGCGGCACGAGAATCGGCACGGCCAGTAGCGCGTTCACGATGAGTCCTCCGGCTCCGAGAGCCGTCCGATGCGGCGGTCCTCCAGGTCGGCGGGAACCTCGTCGTTGTCGTCGCCCAACCACACCCGATAGGCCAGCGCCAGCAGGAACGTGGTCACACCGAAGGTGATGACGATGGCGGTCAGCGCCATGGCCTGCGGAAGCGGGTCGGAGATGGGTCCGTCCTTCTCCGACAGCAGCGGCGGCAGGGTGATCGCCCGGTCGGTGAGCATCAGCGCGAGGTTGGCGGCGTGCCCCAGCAGCACGATGCCGAAGACGACGCGCATCAGGGACCGCTGAAGCAGCAGGTAGAAGCCGGTGGAGTAGAGGACGGCGACCGCGACGATGAGGACGAGTCCGGGAGCGCTCACGTTCGTCCTCCCTTCGCGGAGTCCGCGTCGCCGCGTCCGGCGCGGCCGCGGAGCTCTTCTTCCTCGGCCTCCATCCGAGCGCCCAGGGCGGCGACGACGGAGAGGACCAGACCGACGACGATGAGGAACACCCCCGATTCGAAGAGCAGGTAGCTGGCGAACTTGACCTCGCCGAAGACGGGCAGGTGGTAGGCGGTGTAGCTGTGCACCTCCAGCATCGGACGGCCGGCCAGGACCGGGGCGGCGGCGGTGCCGCAGGCCAGCAGCAGGCCCAGCGCGAGCAGCACGTTGGGCCGCATCGGCATCCCGGCCGCGAGCTCGTGGCGGCCGCCGGCGATGTAGCGCAGCACATACGCCATGCTCGCCACCAGGCCGCCGGCGAACCCGCCGCCGGGGCGGTCATGGCCGGAGACCAGGAGGAACACCGCGAACACGAGGATGGCCGGGGTCAGCAACCGGGCGGTGACCTCCAACAGCACCGAGCGGGGGCCGAACGCCGGCCGCACCGCGGTGCTCAGCCACCGCTCGCGGGGCGCCTCCCAGCCCTCCGGTGGTGCTCCGCTCCGGTCGGCGCGCCCCCATTCGCCTTCGCCGCGCCCCGGGCTGGGCTCCGCGCGGCCCGCCGGATCGTCACCGCTCATCGCCGCTCCCCTCGTCCTGCTCGCCGTCGCCGCGCCGGCCGCCGGCCGGCCCCTCCTCCTGAAGTCCGTCCGCGTCCGGCTCCTCCGCCTCCGGTCCGGGGTCCCGCCGGGGGTCGCGCTCGGCGGGCTCTGCACCCGCCGCCTCCGCGCCCGCGGGGTGCACCGGCAGCGCGAGCGCCCCGGTACCGGGCCGTTCGGGGTCCTCGCCGGGGCCGCCGGCGACCGCGGGCTCGGCCGCCGGCTCGGTCCCGGACTCGTCGACGACCCGGTCGCGCCGGTTCAGCAGCACCAGCGAGGACACCGCCACCGCCGCGGTGGCCAGCACGACGACCTCGCCCAAGGTGTCCAGGGCGCGGAAGTCGGCGAGGATCATGTTCACCAGGTTGGTGCCGCCGGCCTCGCCGGCGCGTTCGGCGTAGCCGGTGGAGGCGGGTTCTCCGGGCCGCGCGGCGGTCATCAACCACAGCGCCAGAGCGACGAAGGTGCCCGCCGCCGTGCACAGCAGCACGGTGAGCCGCTTGCCCCACCCGTCGGGCCGCACGCTGAACGTCCCGGGCAGCCGCCGCAGCACGAAGACCAGGATGATCGTGGTCAGCGTCTCGACCAGGACCAGGGTGAGAGCGAGGTCGGGCGCGCCGTGCAGCACGAACAGCCCGGCGGTGCCGAACCCGACCGCGCTCAGCAGGATCAGCGACGGGAAGCGCCGGTGCTCGCGCACCGTGGCGACGGCCGTGACGATGATGACCGCCGCCACCAGAAGCTCCAGCGGACTGTCCCAGGCGCGCAGACCCGCTTCGGGTCCGGGCACGGCGATGCCGCCGGTGGCCAGTCCGGCCACCAGCCGCACACCCGGCAGTACCAGGATCGTCGCGAGGATGATGCCCAGGTACACCGGCAGGGATCCGCTCTGGGAGCGCCGGGTGACGCTCAGCGCGACGGCGTAGACCCCGTGCAGGAACATGTGGTAGCCGTACTCGGCGTCGGGCCAGCGCGGCATCGCGTTCTGCAGCCGGCCCACGGCCCGGCGGTTGAGGAACATCGCCGCGCCGGCGGCCACCACGAGCGCGGTCAGCAGCAGCGTCGGCGTCAGGCCGTGCCACAGCGCCAGGTGGTAGGGCTTGTGCCCGGTCGGCAGCCCGTGGGCGTAGCCCTGGGCGAGGTGGTCGACGAGGGAGGGCGCGATCCCCAGGACGAGGCTCGCAGCCGCCAGAACGACGGGGGCGGCGGCGAAAAGCGGCGCGGGTGCCTGCGCCCGGCTGCCGGCGATCGTCGACTTGTCGGCGAAGGCGCCCCAGAGGAACCGCGCACTGTAGGCGAAGGTGAGGATGGAGCCCGCCGCGACCCCGGCCAGCAGTGCCCCGGCCGCCACAGGCGGAGGTGCGGGCGCCGCGCCCGGCACGAACGCTTCCAGGGCCGCTTCCTTCGCGGCGAATCCGATCAGCGGCGGCAACCCGGCCATCGAGGCCGCGGCCAGCGCTGCGGCCCCCGCCAGGACGGGCATGCGCCGCCCGAGGCCGCTGAGCCGGCTGATGCTGCGCGAACCCGTCTGGTGGTCGATCACGCCCACGGTCAAAAACAGCACCGACTTGAACAGGCCGTGGGCGATGAGGGTGCCGATCATGGCTGTGGCGGCCACCTGGGTTCCGGCACCGCCGAGCAGGGTCAGAAACCCCAGCTGGCTGACGGTGCCGTAGGCCAGCAGCAGCTTCAGGTCGTCCTGGCGCAGCGCGCGCCACCCGCCCACGATCATGGTGGCCAGTCCCACCCCCAGCACGAGGACCTGCCACACCTGGGCTTCGGCGAAGCCCGGGGCCAGCCGCGCGATGAGGTAGACGCCGCCTTTGACCATGGCGGCCGCGTGCAGGTAGGCGCTGACGGGGGTGGGGGCGACCATCGCGCCCGGCAGCCAGTAGTGCAGCGGCACCTGCGCGGACTTGGCGAAAGCGCCCACCAGCACCAGCACCAGGGCCCCGGTCAGCCACGGCCCGCCCTCCGGCGGGTCGGCCACCAGACCCGAGAGGCTGTAGTCGCCGGCCGCGTGGCCGAGCATGATGAACCCGACGAGCATCATCAGGCCGGTGCCGGTGGTGGTGACCAGAGCCTGGGTGGCGGCCCGTCGCGCCTGCTCCTTGCGGTCGTCGTGGCCGACCAGCAGGAAGGAGGTGACCGAGGTCAGCTCCCAGAAGACGTACAGCGCGAAGAGGTTGTCGGTGGTGACCACGCCGAGCATGGACCCGGCGAACAGCACCATGACCGCGGCCAGCCGGCCCAGGCCGCGCTCGTCGGCGCCGAAGTAGGCGGCGCAGTAGCCGAAGATGATCGCACCCACCCCGCTGACCAGCAGCACCATAGCCAGCGAGAGGGCGTCGACGCGGAAGTCCAGGCCGATCTCCAGGGCGGGCACCCAGGCGACGCCCGCTGTCACCGGGGTGCCGGCGAGGATCCCGGGGGCGTTGGCCAGCGCCCACACCGCCGCTGCCGCCGGCGGCAGCCCGGCGATCAAGAAGATCCGGGCGCCGAAGCGGTCGGCGAGCGGCGGCAGCAGCAGCGCAGCGGCGGCGTGCAGCGCGAGAATGGCAGGCAGCAGCATGGGTGCGTCGCTCATGGTCGGTCGGGCCGGCGGACCGGCGGCGTCGGGCGGCGGCCGGGCGGCTTCTCCAGGGCGCGCACGGTGGCGATCGTGTGAGCGGTGTGCAGGACACGCGGGACTGCGGACACCGCGGGGCCCGCCGTGGACGCGGCAGGTCCGGGTTGCGGCGGCGACGCGCGATGCGCCACACGCGCCGGCCGCGGCCGCTGCCCCCTTGACTGCCCCCGGAACGGGTGTAACATTCGCCGCCTCCCATCGCTCCGACCGGATGCGCACACTGCGTAGCGCACTCCGGCCCGCCCGCACGGCCGCGCGCCGGTCCGGTCCGCCGCCACACACCACCCCCGTCCAGGCGTGACTCATCTCACCCGCGACCGCACTCCCCTGTCACGCACCGTGGGCATCGTGGCGACAGGTCCGGCTCCGGAACCCGCAGGCGCCCCAAATTACCGCTATTTTGACGGAATCCTAACGCGGCACGGCGGGCCGGATGCGGGCGCCCCGGTTCGCGATGGTCGGCGTGGCGGGCCAGAATTACCGGCATGGCCCGTACAACCTCTCCACCACCTCCCGAGGACCTCGCTGAGAAGATCATCGACATCGACGTGTCCGAGGAGATGCGCGGCAGCTTCCTCGAATACGCCTATTCGGTGATCTACCAGCGGGCGCTGCCGGACGCCCGCGACGGAATGAAGCCGGTCCAGCGGCGCATCCTCTACCAGATGAACGAAATGGGGCTGCGGCCCGACCGCGCCCACGTCAAGTGCGCCCGCGTGGTCGGCGAGGTGATGGGCAAGCTGCACCCGCACGGCGACAGCGCCATCTACGACGCCATGGTGCGGATGAGCCAGCCCTTCTCGATGCGGGTTCCGCTCGTGGACGGGCACGGCAACTTCGGCTCGCTGGGCGGCGACGACGCGCCGGCGGCCATGCGCTACACCGAGTCCCGCCTGGGCCGGGCCGCGCAGCTGCTGGTGTCGTCGCTGGACGAGAACGTGGTCGACTTCCAGCCCAACTACGACGGCCAGGAGAACGAGCCCGAGGTCCTGCCCGCCGCGTTCCCCAACCTGCTGGTCAACGGGGCTTCCGGCATCGCCGTCGGCATGGCCACCAACATGGTTCCGCACAACCTCGGCGAAGTCATCACGGCGGCGCGCCACTTGATCGCGCACCCCGACGCCTCGCTCGACGACCTGATGGAGTACGTCCCCGGGCCCGACCTGCCCACGGGCGGCACCGTCATCGGGCTCGACGGCGTCCGCGACGCCTACCGCACCGGGCGCGGCACGTTCCGCACACGCGCCACGGTCAGCATCGAGAAGGTCTCGCCGCGCCGCACCGGCCTCGTGGTCACCGAGCTGCCCTACAACGTCGGCCCGGAGAAGGTCGTCGGCCGCATCAAGGAGCTGGTGCAGAACAAGAAGCTCCAAGGCATCAGCGACCTGAAGGACCTGACCGACCGCAACCAGGGCCTGCGCCTGGTCATCGAGCTCAAGAACGGCTTCAACCCCGAAGCCGTGCTGGAGGAGCTCTACCGCCTGACGCCGATGGAGGAGAGCTTCGGCGTCAACAACGTGGCCCTGGTCGAGGGCCAGCCGAAGACGATGGGGCTGCGCGACCTGCTGCAGGTGTTCGTCGACCACCGCCTCGACGTGGTCCGGCGCCGCTGCGAGCACCGCCGCTCCAAGCGCGAGGAGCGGCTGCACCTCGTCGCGGGCCTACTGGTCGCGCTGCTCAACATCGACGAGGTCATCGCGCTGATCCGCGACTCCGAGGACACCGCCCAGGCCCGCCAGCGGCTGATGACCACCTTCGAGCTGTCCGAAACCCAGGCGCGCTACATCCTCGACACCCCGCTGCGCCGGTTGACCAAGTACGACCGGCTGGAGCTGGAGAACGAGCGCGACCAGCTGCGCACGGACATCGAAGAGTTGACCGCCGTCCTGGAGTCCGACTCCAAGCTGCGCCGGCTGGTGTCCAAGGAGCTGGGCGAAGTCGCGAAGGACTACGTCACGCCGCGGCGCACCGTGCTGCAGGAGAGCTCGGGCGAGACCCGCAGCGCCTCGATCCCGCTGGAGATGGCCGACCGGCCCTGCCATGTCCTGCTCAGCTCCACCGGCCTGCTGGGCCGCAGCTCCGGACCGCACGTCCCGCCGGTCCACGACGGGCTGCGCACCCGCCACGACGCCGTCGCGGCCTCGGTACCGGCCACCTCACGCGGCGACATCGGGCTGATCACCGACCTGGGGCGGGCCATCCGGGTGCCGGTGGTGGAGTTGCCCGAACTGCCCGACGACGCCTCCGAGTCACCGCCGCAGGCCCACGGGCTGGCCGTCGCGGAGTTCGTCCAGCTGGAGGACGGCGAGAGCGTCGTTTCGGTGGCGGCCCTGGACGACGACGGCCCCGGGATCGCCGTAGGCACCGCCCAGGGCGTGGTCAAACGGGTGACGTCGGAATCGCCACCCAACAAGGACGACTTCGAGATCATCGGCCTGCGCGACGGCGACCGGGTCATCGGCGCCGCGCAACTGGCCACCGGCGAGGAGGACCTCGTCTTCGTCACCGCCGAGGCGCAGCTGCTGCGCTTCCCCGCCGAGGCCGTCCGCCCGCAGGGCCGGCCCGCCGCCGGTGTGGCCGGCGTGCGGCTGCCCGACGACGGTCGGGCGCTGTGGTTCAGCTCCGTTCCGGTGCCCGAGGACACCGTGGTGCTCACGGTCGCCGGAGGCACCGAGGAACTGCCCGACACCGGCGGCGGCTCGGCCAAGGTCACCCCGTTCGAGGCGTTCCCGAGCAAGGGGCGCGCCACCGGCGGCGTACGCTGCCAGCGCTTCCTCAAGGGCGAAGACCAGCTCGTTCTGGCGTGGATCGGCCGGACCCCGGCGCGGGCGAGCCGGTCCGACGGGGGCCCGATCCGGCTGCCCGACCTCGACGAGCGCCGCGACGGCTCCGGCGAACCGCTGCCGCGGCCCATCGACGTCGTCGGCACCGGCCGCACCGACACCGGTCTGGCCGCGGCCACCGACCCCGGTACGGGGGGGTAAGCGCCACCGACGGAAACCGGCCTCCGGTGCGCGGCGCGCGCACCGGAGGCGCCACCGACCATCGACGTTCCCGGTCCCGGATCCGCCGAGCGCGGCGTGTGCGCACGCGCCGCACCGGCAGGATCCGGACCGCCCGACTTTCCAGGAGCCTCTGTGAACAGCGCCTTCGATGACCTCTTCGCCGCCAACGCCGAATACGCCGCCGACTTCCGGCTGGGCGGCCTGGCTCCGGTCGCCGCACGCGGTCTGGCCATGCTCACCTGCATGGACTCGCGGATCGAGCCGTTGCAGGCCCTGGGTCTGGAACCCGGCGACGCCAAGATCCTGCGCAACGCCGGCGCCCGGGTCACCGACGACACCCTGCGCACGCTGGTGCTGGCCGTCTACCTGCTGGAGGTCGACCGCGTCCTGATCATGCCGCACACCCGGTGCAAGATGGCGTCGGTATCCGGCGACGCCGAGGTGCACGACCTCATCGAACGCGAACACGGGGTCGACACCCGGAGCCTGGAGTTCCGCACCGACGACGACCAGGTCGGCGCTCTGCGCCACGACCTGGAGCGCATCCGCCACCACCCGATGCTGCCGCAGGGCCTGCCGGTGGTCGGCGCCGTCTACGACGTCGACACCGGCCGCGTCGAACCCGTCGACGCGTAGGCCCCCGGCCCGCCGGGAATAGGGCATTCCGCTTCGGGGTTGTGCCAACCCGACGAAGGGAGTGCCCGGTGCAGGACAGGACCTACGAGACGTTCAGCCGCGGCCAGATGTACTTCGACCTGGGCGACTACATCGAGGCCGCCCGCATCCTGGAGCCCATCGCCGACGACGACCCCGCCGGCCGCTCCGTCCTGGAGCTGCTGGGCCGTTCCTACTTCCACTCCGCACAACTGGCCAAGGCCGAGCTGACGTTCCGGCGCATCATCGACCTCGATCCGTGCGACAGCTGGGCCCATATCGCTCTCGCACGCTCGCTGGAGCGCCAGAGCCGCATGGAGGAGGCCGCCCCCTACCGGCGGATGCACGCCGCCATGTCCGGCGGCTCACTGGACTGACACCGGCACCCGCCGCAAGCGGTGCACGCACCGCTCCCGCGCGCCGAGGGGCTCTCCGTCCGCGGGATCCCCTCGGCCCGCTCACGGTCCCGGCAGCGATAAGGTCGGCGCATGACAGCACCGGACGACGGCGCCGACCCCTGCGTGGAGCGCTCCTCGGCCCACACCCGCGCCTGGGTGGACGAGGCGATCCGCAGGGTCGTCGCCGACGCCAACCGCTCCGCCGACACCCATCTGCACGTCTTCCCGCTGCCGCCGGAATGGGGCATCGACCTCTACCTCAAGGACGAGTCGGTCCACCCCACCGGCAGCCTCAAGCACCGCTTGGCGCGGTCGCTGTTCCTCTACGCCCTGGCCAACGGCTGGATCGACGAGCACACCACGATCGTGGAGGCCAGCTCGGGCTCCACCGCCGTGTCCGAGGCCTACTTCGCCCGGCTCGTCGGGCTCGACTTCGTCACCGTCGTGCCGCGCACCACCAGCCCGGAGAAGATCGCCCTCATCGAGCGCTACGGCGGCCGGTGCCACTACGTCGACGTGCCCTCCGAGATGTACTCCGAAGCCGAGCGGCTGGCCGCGGAGTGCGGCGGCCACTACATGGACCAGTTCACCTACGCCGAGCGGGCCACGGACTGGCGCGGCAACAACAACATCGCCGAGTCGATCTTCGAGCAGTTGGCCATGGAGCGCCACCCGGTGCCGGAATGGATCGTCGTGGGCGCCGGGACCGGCGGAACCTCGGCCACGATCGGGCGCTACGTACGCTACCGCAGGCACCACACCCGCCTGGCGGTCGTCGACCCGGAGAACTCGGCGTTCTTTCCCGGCTGGGTCACCGGAGCTCCGGACTACGCGACCGGCATGCCCTCGCGCATCGAGGGGATCGGCAGGCCCCGGATGGAGCCCAGCTTCGTCCCCTCGGTCATCGACCTGATGACGCCCGTGCCCGACGCCGCCAGCGTCGCCGCGATGCGCCACCTCAACGCGGTGACGGGGCTGAGCGCGGGCGGCTCGACCGGAACCAACATGTGGGGCGTGTGGCACCTGATCGACCGGATGCTGCGCGAAGGCCGGCGCGGCAGCGTCGTCACCCTCATCTGCGACGGCGGCGAACGCTACCGCCACAGCTACTACGACGACACGTGGCTGGCCGAGCGCGGCCTGGACCCGGCCCCCTACACCGCGGCGGTGGAGGGCTTCCTGTCCACCGGGCAGTGGCAACCGCCCGCCTGACGCCCCGCCCGCCCGTCCTGACGGAGCGTTCTCCCTACGGGGTTCTCCCGGCCGCATACGTCCGGCATGCTGGACCCGGTCGGCCTCCGGGACCGCCGGGCCGGCCCCGTACGAGGCGAAGGCGAGGGGTATGGATCCGTCCGGGGACCGTGGACCCGACCGACGCGATACCCCTGACCGCCGGGGGGTCGTCCCCGCGGTGGGCGCGGTCCTGCTGATCACGGGGATCATCGGGCTGTTCGTCACCGTGGTCCCGGAACTCTCCTCCTTCGGGTGGAGCTCCCCTGACCAGGACGGCCAAGGCGCCCCGTCCAGTCCCGGGCTCTCCGCGTCTGCGAGCCCGGGCTCTGCCACGCCTTCGCCGTCGCCTTCGGCGTGCGCTTCGCCGACTCCCGAGGCCAAGGCCGACGGTTTCCGCACTCTCCGTCCGGAACCGGGCGACCTCGCGATCGAGGAAGCGCCGGTCGCCGTGGTCACCTGCGACGGAGCGGTCGTTTACGTATACGGGTCGAGCGGATCGCACCCGTCTCCCGGACCGAGCCCCGTCCAGCAGAACGAGCCCGCGGGCTCCCCGTCGGCGCCCGACTGGATGCAGGGGTGGGCGTCGGTCGTCTCGGCCGCCTCCGCCGCGCTCGGAGGCGGTCTGCTCGCCTTCCACAAGCCGCTGAAACACCTGTTCTCCCGCAGGCGTACGGAACCGCGGGAGGAGTAGACGCCGGGTCCCGGCTCTCACAGGTCGATGCGGCTGGTGTCGAGGTCCTGGGCGCCCTGGGAGATGAACTCCCGCCGCGGTGCGACCTGGTTGCCCATCAGAAGGTCGAACACCGACGCGGCCTCCTCGGCGTGCTCGACGCGGATGCGGCGCAGCGTGCGGTGGCTGGGGTCCATGGTGGTCTCCGCGAGCTGATCGGCGTCCATCTCGCCCAGACCCTTGTACCGCTGCACCGGCTCCTTCCAGGTCAACCCCTTCTTCTCCAGCTCCAGCAGCCGCCGCTGCAGCTCGGCGTCGGTGTAGGTGTAGATGTAGCGGTCCTCGGGCTTGGCGCCCCGCTTCTTGCGCACGTTGGTCAGCTCGACGCGGTGCAGCGGCGGCACCGCCGCGTAGACCCGGCCCGCCTCCAGCATCGGACGCATGTAGCGGTAGAACAGCGTCAGCAGCAGGCAGCGGATGTGCGCGCCGTCGACGTCGGCATCGGCCATGATGATGACGCGGCCGTAGCGGGCGGCGTCGAGGTCGAAAGTGCGCCCCGAACCGGCACCGATGACCTGCAGCATCGAGGCGCACTCGGCGTTTTTGAGCATGTCCGAGACCGAGGACTTCTGCACGTTGAGGATCTTGCCGCGGATCGGCAGCAGCGCTTGGAACTCCGAGTCGCGCGCGAGCTTGGCCGTACCCAGCGCGGAATCGCCCTCGACGATGAACAGCTCGCTGCGGTCCAGCCCTTCGTTGCGGCAGTCGACCAGCTTGGCCGGCAGCGCGGAGCTCTCCAGCGCGTTCTTGCGGCGCTGGGTCTCGCGCTGCTGGCGGGCCGCTATACGCGCCTTGGCGGCGTTGACCGCCTTGTCGAGCACGGCGCGGGCCTGCTGCTTCTCGCCGCGGCGAGTGGAGGCCAGGAAGGCGCGCAGGTCCTTGCCCACGATCTGGGAGACGATGCGCGACGCCGCCGAAGTGCCCAGGATCTCCTTGGTCTGGCCCTCGAACTGCGGCTCGGGCAGCCGCACGGTGACGACGGCGGTCAGTCCTTCGAGGACGTCCTCCTTGGTGACCGGGTCGTCCTTGTCCTTGAGCAGTTTGCTGGCGCGCAGCTGATCGTTGACCACCCGCACCAGGGCACGCTCGAAGCCGGTGATGTGCGTTCCGCCCTTGGGCGTGGCGATCACGTTGACGAAGGAGCGCGTGGTGCTCTCGTAGCCGGTACCCCAGCGCAGGGCGATGTCGACTTCCAGACGGCGGTCGACGTCGGTGGGGGTCATGTGGCCCTGGTCGTCGAGCACGGGGACGGTCTCGGTGAACTGCCCCGACCCCTGGATACGCACGACGTCGTTCACGGCCTCGTCGGGGGCGAGGTAGGTGCAGAACTCCCCGATCCCGCCGTCGTAGCGGAACTCCTCCTCGTAGACGCCCTCTTCGGGGAAGCGCTCGTCGCGCACCGCGATGGCCAGGCCCGGGATGAGGAACGCGGTCTGGCGGGCCCGGTCCAGCAGGGACTCGCGGGCGACGTCGGCGTCCTTGAGGAAGATCTGGCGGTCGGGCCAGAAGCGGATGCGCGTTCCGGTGGCCTTTTCGGAGACGCGGCGGACCTGGTCGAGGCCGGATCCGGGGGTGAAGGCGGCATCGGGCCCGTCACCGTCGAAGCGGCCGGGGATGCCCCGGCGGAAACCGATCGCGTGCGTGTGGCCGTCCCGGTCGACTTCGACGTCCAGCCGGCCCGAGAGGGCGTTGACGACGGAGGCGCCGACGCCGTGCAGGCCGCCGGAGGCGTTGTAGGAGCCCGAGCCGAACTTGCCGCCGGCGTGCAGTTTGGTCATGACCAGCTCGACGCCCGACAGGCCCGAGCGGGGCTCGACGTCGACGGGGATGCCGCGGCCGTTGTCGCGGACCTCGACGGAGCCGTCTCCGTAGAGCACGACGTCGATGCGCGTGCAGTACCCGCCCAAGGCCTCGTCGACGGAATTGTCGATGACCTCCCACATGCAGTGGGTCAGGCCGCGGCTGTCCGTGGACCCGATGTACATGCCGGGGCGCTTGCGGACCGCCTCCAGCCCTTCCAGGACCGAAAGATGCCGCGCGGAGTAGTCTTCGGGCTCGTCGACGGCTGCGGTTAGGGCGGTCACGTGGGGCTCTCCTGCGGTGGACGGAACAGGGCCGGCGCATGCGGGGCGCTGCCGTGCGCTGGACGTTGGTGGACAGGGGGCAGATGCGTTTCCGCTAGCTTGACGCATCGGTGTGACAGGCGCGCGGCGCCGTCGCCCGCACCGGGCGGTCGGTCCCCGGTGGCGGGGACGGCCGCAGGGCCGCGGGATGCGCCGGGCGGATCCGCTCCATCGCGGGCGAGGCGCGCCGGCGGCGTGCGGTTCACCCGGCCGCAGCGGGACGGTCGCCTGTTCATCACGAGCACACCAGGCGCGAGATTACCACCTCGGATTCCGCTGACCCCGCCGCCTCACCGGCGATACAGGGGCTCCGGCGCCTCGCCCGGGCCGCACGGGCGCCCCCGGTGGGGCGCGCGTGCCGTCGCCGGTGCGCCGGCGACGGCACCGGTGGGGCGCCTCGCAGGCCCGGGAGAACGGGGCGGAGCGGGTTCTGCCCCCGATTCGGAAAAGCCGGGGTAGTCCGCGAGTAGAGTGATGCCCATCACCATCGACCATCATGCGAGGACGCTTGCCGTCCTGCAAGCGGGGCCGACGCCCCGGATCGCGCCTCCACCGGGGGTCCGGACGGGGCGATTCCGCTGACGGCGTACAAAGGGGCTGGTTGGGAAGCTCTTGGTCCGGTTAGATGTTGTGCGGAGTGACTAACGCCGAGTATTGAGGAAGGCGAAGTGACTGGAACCCTTGCCCCCACCCAGCCGCTGACGGCTGCAGACCGTTGCGACCGTTGTGGTGCGCAGGCGTACGTCCGAGTGGTTCTCAACTCCGGTGGCGAACTGCTGTTCTGCGCGCATCACATGCGTGAACACGACGCGTCGATCCGCAAGATCGCGTCGGAGATCCAGGACGAAACCAGCCGATTGACGGAGCCGGCCTCCTCCGCCGAAGAGGAGCGTTAGTTCATCACCGACAGACGTGCGGCGGCGGCCTTCCCCGAAGGCCGCCGCCGAACTCGTTTCAGGGGCCGGTGACACCGGCTCTCCGGTGACGGCCTACGCCCCCTCCTGACCGGACCGGCCGACTGCCGCGGCCGCGGAGCGGGATGCGGGCGCACCGCCGCGACGGGCGCCGGAGTCCACCCGGTAATGATAGGCGCACTCAGCGGCGAAACCCGCCCGCTCGTAGACGCGCACGGCCGCCGCGTTTCCCTGCTCCACCAGCAGGTAGGAGTGTGCGGCCCCCTGGGCGCGGGCCCAGCCCAGCAGCGCCTCCAGCACCGCGCGGGCGCGTCCGCGCCCGCGCTCGGAGGGCCGCGTGACCATCGCGTAGACCCCCGCCCACGCCCCGTCCACCACCACGCATCCGCGCGCGCCGCCCGTGTGGTGGAGTCCGTAGCCGACCGCCGGCGCCCGGTCGAGGATGCGGTGCAGCGCCGGGACACGCTCCGCGGGCTGCCCGGCGTCGGACCACAGCGCCCGCCACGCACCGTGGGGCCGGGGTGCGACCGCGGCGCCGGCGCCGTCCGCGCCGGGCGGGTGCTCGCCCAGGTCGCGCACCATCGCCTGGGTGTGTCCTTGTGCGTCGTAGCCCCGCAGCGCCAGGCGCGCGTCGAGCTCCTCGTCGCCCGGCCAGATCTGGACGCAGGGCTCCGCCCCGCGCTCGCGGTAGTACTCCTCGACGGCCTCGACGGGCGCCGCGGCCTCCAGGCGCACCGCCGAATTCGCCCGCCGCGTCACCCCCTCGCTCCAGGCCAGCCGCCATCCGGAACACACCTCGACCTCGGCGGCGGGCCAATCCGCCGCCACTCTGCGCGCCCACCACGCACCCGAACGCACGCGCCCCCTTCCGACGATCCTCCGGTCGCGCTCCCGGAACGTCCCGCCCGGATCGGCGGAGGAAGCGGATCCCCGTTCTGTGCGCAAAGCGGACCCACGTTCGGGAAGCGACCGCACGGGCTGCATCGGCATCGTATCCTTGAGGGCCGGGCCGGCCGCCGCTGCCCGCTCCCCGTCCGCCAACCCCAGAAGAGCCCCTATGCTGATCCTGCTGCCGCCGTCCGAGGGCAAAGCCGTGCACGGCGACGGCCCGCCGGTCGAGCCCGCAGGACTGGCCCTGCCGGAGGCCGCCCCGGCGCGGGACGAGGTCCAGGCCCGGCTGCAGGAGCTGTGCAGCGGACCCGAGGAAGCCGCCCGCGAGGTGCTGGGGTTGTCGGCGGCCCAGGGAGAGGCCGTCCGGCGCAATCGGGCGCTCGACCGTGCGCCGACGCTGCGCGCCGCCGACCTCTACACCGGTGTGCTCTACGACCGCTTGGACCTGCCGGGCCTGCTCGCCTCGGCGGCGGCCGGCCGGACCGCGGAATCGGTACTGGTCTTCTCCGGACTGTGGGGCGTACTCGCTCCGGGCGACCGCGTACCGCCCTACCGCCTGTCGATGGGCGTGCGCCTACCCGGTATCGGTCCGCTCGGCGCGTTCTGGCGCGAACGGCTGGGCGAGCTGCTGGACAAACGCGCCGAAGGCCGCGTGGTCGTCGACTGCCGCTCGTCGGTCTATGCGGCGGCGTGGCGGCCCGGGGGTGCGACGGCCGAGCGCACCGTGGCGGTACGGGTGCTGCGCGAGACCGGGACCGGCGCAGGCGCCGAGCGCAGCGTCGTCAGCCATATGGCCAAGGCCGTCCGCGGCGCGATCGCGCACAGCCTGCTCGCCGAGGGAGCGCGACCGCACACCCCCTCCGACGTCGCCGATGCGCTGAACACCGCCGGCTACACCGGCGAACTCCACGAGCCCGCGCGCCGCGACCGCCCGTGGACCCTGGACGTCATCGAACGCGGCTGAGCCGCGCCGCCCCCGCTCCGGCACTCGCGGCACGGCTCCCCGACCACCGCATAACGAACCGGTATCGGCGCTTTATCTCGGCCATACACGACACCCGGCATGATGGCGGGTGTCGGATGAGGAAGTCGTAGGCATGCGTGCATGACCGTTCCGGCCCCGGGGAAGTCGCCACGGAGACGGGGACCGGGACGCGGTTCGGCTTCGCGGACGCGTAGCGGGCCGGTCCCCTGGTCAGGGGGGACCGGCCCGGCCGACCACCCGGTCGGTACGTCCCTCGCCGAAACACGTTCCTCCCGACACGCCAGCACGACCCCTCGACGCCGAACGGCCGCTGGGAGGCCCGCATCGGCGGACAGCACGCACCTTGCGAAGCACGGACCATGGACCGCACTCCACTACGCCGCTCCCCGGCACACGCGACAGGGCCCGCCCGGCCTGACGACCGGGACCGCTATGCGCCGCGCACCGCCGACCGCCGCGCACCGGTCTCGGGGATCCGGTGTGCGTTCCGGCAGCCGCGTGTTCCTCCGCGCCGGGAAGTCGCCGGCAACAGGAGCCGGGGCGTGCCGGCGTACACCTCAGTCCAGGTAGTCGCGCAGCACCTGGGACCGCGACGGGTGGCGCAGCTTCGACATGGTCTTGCTCTCTATCTGCCGTATGCGCTCGCGCGTCACACCGTAGACCTTCCCGATCTCGTCGAGGGTCTTGGGCTGGCCGTCGGTGAGGCCGAAGCGCATCGAGACCACGCCGGCCTCGCGCTCGGAGAGCGTGTCGAGCACCGAGTGCAGCTGCTCCTGCAGCAGGGTGAAGCTGACCGCTTCGCCCGGCTGGATCGCCTCGGAGTCCTCGATGAGGTCGCCGAACTCGGAGTCGCCGTCCTCGCCCAGCGGGGTGTGCAGCGAGATCGGCTCACGACCGTACTTCTGAACCTCGACGACCTTCTCGGGCGTCATGTCGAGTTCCTTGGCGAGCTCCTCGGGCGTGGGCTCGCGGCCCAGGTCCTGCAGCATCTGCCGCTGCACCCGCGCCAGCTTGTTGATGACCTCGACCATGTGCACCGGGATGCGGATGGTGCGGGCCTGGTCGGCCATGGCCCGGGTGATCGCCTGCCGGATCCACCAGGTGGCGTAGGTCGAGAACTTGAAGCCCTTGGTGTAGTCGAACTTCTCGACCGCGCGGATCAGGCCGAGATTGCCCTCCTGGATCAGGTCCAGGAACAGCATTCCGCGGCCGGTGTAGCGCTTGGCCAGCGAAACGACCAGGCGGAGGTTGGCCTCAAGCAGGTGCTTCTTGGCCCGGCCGCCGTCGTCGGCGATCCACTCCAGTTCGTCGCGGAAGTCCGTGGAGACCGTCCCGCTCTCTTCGGCGAGCTTCTCCTCGGCGAACAGGCCGGCCTCGATCCGCTTGGCGAGCTCGACCTCCTGCTCCGCGTTGAGCAGCGCCACATTCCCTATCTGCTTGAGGTAGTCCTTGACCGGGTCGGCGGTGGCGCCGGCGGCCACGACCTGGGCAGCGGGAGCGTCGTCGTCATCCTGGTAGAGGACGAAGGCCTCGTCCTCGGAGGTGTTGGCGGCGGCCTTCTCCGGGATGCCGACGGACTCGGGCTTGACCCCCGAGCCGGCGACCGGCCCTTCGGCGGGCGCGAGACCGTCGTCGGGATCCTCGACGAGCTCCAGCTCGGCGCCGGTCTCCTCAAGGTCGTCGTCGGTCGCCTCCAGCTCCAAGTCCTGGTTCTGGTCCTCGGCGACCTCCAGCGCGGAGTCCTCGTCCTGGCCGTCCTTCCGGTCGGCCTGGGCGGAGTCGTCCGCCGGAGCCTCATCCGCGGCGGAGGAGTCCGCGCCCTCGGCGGCCCCGGTTCCGGCCTCGGCGGTCTCGGCGGTCTCGGCCTTGGCCTTGGACTTGGCGGTCTTCTTGGTGCCCGCAGCGGACTTGGCCGTCGACTTGGCGGAACTCTTGCGGGCGGGCTTGGCAGCCGGCTCCTCGCTCGCCGCGGCCTCCTCGTCCTGCTCCGGCTGCGGCTCCGGCTGCTCGGCCTCGGTGACCGGAGCAGGGGCCGCAGCGGCGCGCTTCTTCGGCGCAGTGGCCGTAGCAGCCGGCGAAGCGGAGTCGACGACCGCGGTGACAGTGTCGGTCTGCTCCTGGGCGGCTGCCGCGCGCTTGGCCTTGGGAGCGGGCTCCTCGGGCTTCTTGGCGGCGGTATCGCGCTTGCGCTTCGCACCGGATTTGCGGCGCGACGGAGCGGACTCCTCAGCGCCCACGACCAGGGTCACACCCTCTTTGGTCAGGCTGCGAAGCACTGCCTGGGCCTGCGACATCGGAATGTCGGCCTCTTCGAAGGCACGGCGCACGTCCTCGGGCTCAAGGTACCCCTGGGACCGCCCACGCTCGATCAACTGCTGGATGACTGGCTCGTGCAGCGAGTCCGGCTGCTTTGAGCGGGTCGAACTGGCAGGTGACACAAACACCTCTCGAACGGACGTGTGGCGAGATTGCTGGACCCGGCGGCCCTATGAGCCGCGAGGGGAGAGCCCGGCCCTCTCCTCGCTCTTGCCCGGGATCACCCCCGTCTGGCCGACGGGGATACCGACTTCTTTCAGCGTATGCGCCCTCTCTAGCGTTTGGGCACATCCGCCCAGTAGGATTTTCCCGTCCTGTGCACGGGCCCAACCCCACCGTCGGGTCCTCGAACCCACCCCCCGCCGTAGCGGGTCTGATGGCTCCTCCACCTTAGGCAAAGTGTCGGACTTCTTCGTACGGTTCCTACTCCGGTGCGCTGTCCATCACCGGTAGGTGCACGGCGAGCAGCGTGACGTCATCGTCCTGCTCATACCCCGCGAGCATGCCCTCAACAAGGTACTGGAGCATGTGCTGTGGATCGCCCACCACCTCCGGCCGCGCTTGGGACGCTACGGTGACCAGCTCGTCGAGACCGGAGGCGACTGCACGCTTTCGGTTCTCAACAAGTCCATCGGAATAGAGCACCACAGTGTTACCGGGTTGGACGAAAAACTTGTGGTGGCCGCGCTCGGAGCTGATGCCCAGCGGGGTGTCGGGGTCGGTCTCCAGCAGCCAGGGCCCGGCGTTCTCGGTGACCACCAGCGGCGGCAGGTGCCCGGCGTTGCTCAAGTCGACCTGGCCGGTCTCCGGGTCGAGCACGAAGTAGACGAGCGTCGTCACCTGGTCGACGCCCTCGGTAGCGTCGAACATCCGGTCGAGGCCGGTGAGCACGTCGGCGGGTTCGGGCATGCTGAACGCCAGCGCCCGTAGCGCGTTGCGCACCCGGCTCATCCCGGTGGCCGCCTTGATGCCCTTGCCCATGACGTCGCCCAGGACGCCGGCCACCCGGCCGTCGGGGAGCGGGAACGCGTCGTACCAGTCCCCGCCGACCTGCACGTGCTGGGTGCCCGACCGGTAGAAGGCCTGCATCCGGATCCCCTTGACCTTGGGCAGGTCCTCGGGCAGGAGGCTGGTCTGCAGCGCCTCGGCCGTGCGGTGCTCGCGCTCGAAGAGCTTGGCGCGTTCCAGGGCGAGCGCGCACTGGCCGGCCAGCGCCTCCAGGAACACCTTCTCCTCGTCGGAGACGTCACGGGAGGCGGAGAAGGTGAAGCGCAGCGCACCGATGGGCCGGCCGGCGCTCAGCAGCGGCAGCGCCACCCACGCGCGCTCCTCGGTGGTGCGCAGAAACTCCGGCACCCCGGGTTCGTCCTCGGCTTCCAACAGCGCACGCATCTCGGCGGGGTCGCCCGCGATGAAGGGGCGGCACTCGCGGACCGCGTACTCCATGGTGGCCGGACCCGCCGTGCCTGCGCGGGAGGCGCCGCGGTGGCCGGGGTCGTCGCCGAGCAGGTGCAACCGCATGTCGTCGCTGTCGAGCTCGGCCAGAGTGGTGGAGTCGGCGTCCACGGCCGACTGGCCGATCTCCCCCATGGCCTGGACGACCTCGCCCACGGTCAGCGCCTCGGCGAGGTCGGAGGTGGCCTTCTGCAGCCGCACGGTGCGCAGAGCCGCCTCGCCCAGCTGCTGTGTGAGGCGCTGACGCATGTCGTCGGCTTCGTGCTGGGTGGTGATGTCGCTGTGCGCGCCCACCCACTCCATCAGCGAGTCGCCGCGCATGATGGGCACGGCCCGCGAGCGGTAGTAGCGGAAGTCGCCCGACTGCGTGCGCACCCGGAAGATCGCGTCGAAGGTGGCCCGGTCGGCGACGGCGTCGTTCCAGGCCCGCTCGACCTGCTCGCGGTCGTCGGGGTGGGCGGCGTCGAGCCAGCCGCTGCTCAGGTACTGCTCGGCGGTCTGGCCGGTGACGGTGCGCCACTCCGGGCAGTCCTCGCGCACCTCCCCGTCGGCGTCGGCCGTCCACACGACCTGGTTCGTGGCGGTCAGCAGGGAGCGGTAGCGCTCCTCGGTGCGCCCCAGCGCCACCTCGGCCCGGTAGCGGTCGGACAGGTCGACGGCGATCAGCACCGCGCCGTGGACGCCCGCGTCGCTGCGGGCGGGGTACCACTCCATCGACCAGCGGCGGCGCTCGCCGGTGTCGTCGCGATCGTCCGTGCCGCCGGGCTCTCCGCCGAAGAGGGGGCGTTCGCTGCCGACACGGTCCTCGCCCGCCAGCACCGCCGCGAGCGCGGCCTCGTGGGCGGCGGCGTCCTCGGAGACGAGGACGTCGGAGGGCGTGCGGCCGTGGCAGCGGGACTCGTCGACGCCGTAGATCGCGGCCAGAGCGCGGTTCACCCGCTGGTAGCGGCCCGATTCGTCGAAGAAGGCGAACCCGATCGGGGCCTCCCTCAACAGGGTTTCCAGCAGGGCGGCGTCGACGGGGTCCAGTCCGGACATGCGAGGGGGCGGAACGGACGTCTCGGTGCTCAACAATGACACCTCCGGGGTCCTTTCCCCCGTTCGAGGGGACTCGCCTGGGCGAGAAGCCAGAAGCTTAACCGACGCGGGCCGGGCACCCGGGGGGTGGAAGCCGCTTGCCTGCGACTCACCGGTGGCCGCGCCGCCGATCACTCCCTATCGTCCATGACGCGCCGACGGCGTGCGATTCCCGCCGTACGGCCTGCGCGCACGGCCGGGCCGACGACGCCACCGCATCAGCATAGGCCACAATCGCATACACCCGCTGAGACGGGACGACGCGAATCCGGCGGCCGCAGCAGCGGAGGGTAAATGATACGTCGTCGCGGCCCTACGGGGCACGCACCCGGTATTTCGGACACCCCATTTCATGCTCGACTCGGTTTGCGCAGGACAGCGGATCGAATACCACGCCGACCATGTCGATGAACTCTGTCCGGAACAGGACCGCTAACACCACGTAGCGCGGCCGGGCGCCCCGCGTGGACCGCGTCCCGGCCGCGGCGGCCGGGTCGGCCCAGCGGCACGCAAAACCTCGTTAACGCCGCCCGTTGCGGGGGTTGACACCCCGGCACAACGAAGTGAAATGGATTCGTGGCCGCCGACTAAGGGCCGAACCAGCTAGGGGGGCGTGAGCGAGGATGCTGCAAACGTATCCAGTGGGCGATCTGCAATGTATCGCCGGTCGACTCCAAGACGAGTTCGCCGGTCTGTCCCACCGATGCGTCGAACGCTGTGTCAACGACACCTGGAAATGCGCCGAGCACCTCGGTTATACGGCCACCCCCGGCCTCGTGGAACGCGTAGCGCGCGAACACCTGCAGGCCATGGTCAAGTCCGCCCCGCCCTCCGGGCTCATCGTGCCTCCGCGGACCCACGGCCACGACCGCCTGTCCTGACCGCCCCGGGCTCCACCCGCATCGGCCCCGTCCCGCTCGCACCAGCGGGGCGGGGCCGGCTCCCGCCGCGCCGCCGAACCCCACCGAATCCGGCATCCCGGGAGGAGCCGCACATGCCACCGCCGTCCCGCCGCGCGCTCCCGCCCGGGCCGCTGCCCCAGGTGCCCTAGGCTCGGTGGGGTGTCCGTACCTCCCCCTTCCGACCAGCCGGACCCGGGCTCCATGCCCGAGGCCGTGTTCGCCGAGATGCTGCGCGCCGCGCGCACGCTGCTCGCCACCCGCGAGCCCCTCGACGCCGAGATCGGCGTCAGCGAGATGCTGGGCTCGTGGTGGGGCACCCGCGTTCCGGGCCTGGACGTCGAGCGCCTGCTGGGCGACGGCCTGGTCGCCCATGCGCAGGCCTCGGGATCGGCCGCCGGTTTGGCGCTGCTCACCGGAATCTCCGTTCTGGGCACCACCGTGCACCAGCGCGAACTGGCCGAAAAGGGATCCGCGACGCTCATCGAACGCGGCGTGGCCCGCCCGGCCTGGGCCGACCTGCTCGGACACGTCCGCCCCGTCGCCACCTACGTCTACGGCACCCGCTTCGGCGACACCGCCGACATCATCTGCACCTTCCGCTACGACGGCGCCGAGCCCGGCGAGCACACCGGCGAGCACGCGCTGATCGCCGTCGTCGACCACAACAGCGGCAGCGTCCTGCGCGACGCCTGGGTCACCGCCAAGGTCGACCGGCTCCTGGAGAGCTGCCGCTCCCAGGCCGAGGACGGCGACCCGCTGGCGACGTTCTCCCAGATCCGGCCCGAGCACGCCCGCCTGCTGCTGGAGGACGCGGTCGAACAGACCGACCGGGCCGTCGCCGCCGACGCGGTCGGCCCCGGCGTCACCGACGGATCGCCGGCCGCCCACCACGCCCTGATCCGCTCCCGCGTCCGTGCGCTGCCGCGCCGCCCCCGCAACCAGGTCCGCTCCACCTACAGCCGCGACCGGCGCGCGACGCTGGCCGCGCGCTTCCTCGCCTCCGACGCCGCCGCCGAACTCTCCGACTCCGGCGCCGCGAGCCGCTGCGTCGACCACATCATCGCCTTCGGCTGCGACGTCGACGCCGACCGCCCGCTGCGGGTCAGTCCTCGCAAGATCGAGGCGTTCCTGCTGCGCTGGCTTCCGCGGCGGGTCATCCTGCTGCCCGAAGAAGGCGAAGCCATGCCGCACGTGCTGGCCGCGTGGATCCGCTGGGCGGGGCCGCGCCACGGCCTGCCCGAGGTCGCGGTCAACGCCACGCTCGACGCCCTGTGGGAAGCCACCTCCGCCTTCACGACCTCCTACCCGGACGTGTCGGCCTCCTTCGGCCTGCCGCCCGAAGTCCTGCGGCGCTTGCTGCCCGACGGCGACCTGTCGGCGCTGCCGCGCCGGATGTTCGCCTTCCCGCTGCTGACCAGTGATCTCCTCGCCGAATCCGGAGAGGAGTTCGCCCCCTCCACGCGCGCCGGCCGGCGCGCACTGCTGCGGCTGGACCACTTCGGCGAGTACGACTCCCCCGTCGAGCACAAGGGCAAGCACTCCACCGGCGCTCCGGCGGGGTCGGCCGCCGACCCCGCCGCCACCGAAGAGGCGCTCGACGCCCACGAGCGGCTGGCCGAGCGGCTGTGGGAAGGCGACCCGCCGCAGCTGTGGAGCGCGGCCGAGCGCCTGCTCGACCACGGCTACGAGCGCCCGGTCGTCCTGCGCATGCTGATGGAGGTCGTCGAAGACGCCGAACCGGGCGAGGACGTCGCCGCCCGCCTGGACGCGCTCTGACCGGCCCGCACCGGCACCGCGGGCACCGTTCCCGCCCTGCACGACCGGAACGGCGCCCGCCCCGGAACGGGGCCCGGCGCGCTTCCGCCCGCCGTGGCCGCTACGGTTCCAGCATCCGCGCGCGCAGGGCGTCGGTCGTCGCCCGGTCCAGCCCCAGCCCGTCGCGGACATAGCCCTCGAAGGAGCCGTAGACCCGCTCCACTTCGCCGTAGGCCTCGTCCAGGTAGGCGCGGCGGCACTCCAGCATGGGCCGGACGAGGGCGTGGTCGACCCCGGAACTCTCGCAGGCGGCGCGCATGGCCGCGTGCAGCCGCGCCAACCGGTCGTTGCTGGCGAGGTAGTCGGCGACGATCGTCTCGCGCGGCACGTCCAGGATGCCCAGCACCAGTGCCGCCGCCCACCCGGTCCGATCCTTGCCGGCGCTGCAGTGGACCACCGTCGCGCCGGGCCCGGCGGCGATGCGGCGCACCGTCTCCGCGTAGCCGGCGCGGGCGTCGGCCGCGGAGACCAGGATCCGGTTCACGTCGTGCATGAAGCGGGTGGCACCGCCGTCGCCGAAGACGGCCTCGGCGCGGCCCGGGTCGGTCAGCACCTGCACGAGGTCGGCGCCGGTGGAGTGGTCGCCCTGCACGTCCAGCACGGTGTACTCGGCGCCTTCGGGCAGCACGTCGGGCTTGTTCCCGCGCTCGAAGGCGGTGCGCAGGTCGATGATCCGCCCGACGCCCAGCTCGGTCAGAGTTGCCGTCTCCGCCGGATCGAGCCGGTCCAGAGCGTCGGAGCGGAAGGCGACCCCGGTGCGGACACGGGCGCCGGAGCGGGTGGTGCACCCGCCGATGTCACGGAAGTTGGGGGCGGTCGCCAGCGGGGGTGCGGCTTGATTCGTCACGAGCGCGACGATACCGGGCGGAGCGGGCCGAAACCGCACCCCCCGTAGCCGCCGGAATCCCGGCGCTCCCGGCGGCGCGCAGCGGCGGCCCCGACCGCAGCCCCGCGGCCCAGGCGCCCCGCCCGCCTGTGGACGTCCGGCCGCAGCACGAGCTTCTCCGAGTCGTCGCCGTACACGCCGCGCTCGCCGCTCTCTGCCTGCCGTGGCCGCCGCGGTACCCGGACGCGCCGGCGCCCCCGCTCTCCGGGCGGCCTCAGCCGACCGTCCGGCTCGCGCGCAGCGCCGGGATCTCCTCGCCGGCCTCCTTGACGTCCTTGACGGTGTCCACACCGCGCCAGAACCCGTCGATCCGGTAGCCGAAGAGCCGGCCCTCGGCGGCCAGATCGGGGAAGGTGGTGGACTCGTGGTCGCCCGTGACCGGCAGCAGCTCGGTGGCGGCCCGTTCGAAGAGGTAGACGCCGGCGTTGATCCAGAACGGCAGCATCGGGCTCTGCGTGAAGCCCTCGATCGCGCCGTCGCCGGTGACGTCGACGATGCCCCAGCTGGTCTGGTACTGCGCCAGCGCCAGGGTGGCCGCGCCGCCCTTGCCGCGGTGGAAGGCGCTGAACTCGTCCAGGGGGAACCAGGTCAGCACGTCGCCGTTGAGCGCGTAGTAGGGCTCGTCGGGCGCCCGCAGCCCCGAGGCCGCGTACCGCAGCGCGCCGCCGCGGCCCAGCGGCTCGTCCTCCACCAGCAGCGTGGTCTCCACGCCGTGGGAGCGGCCCTCCAAGTGCTCACGCAGCACCTCGGCCTTGTACCCGCACGAGACCACGACGTGTTCGACCCCGTAGTCGACGAGCCATTCCAGCTGGTAATCGATGATGGGCCGGTCGGCCACCTCGACCATGGCCTTGGGGCGCGTGTCGGTGTAGGGGCGCAACCGGGTCGCCTGTCCTCCCGCGAGGATCACGGCCTGGCTGACGGGGGCGTTCGGTCCACTCATGGGGCGGACACTAGCAGCAGGGGCCGGTCGCGCGGCGCCGTGCTGCCGCGGCCGGCCACCGGGCCGCGCGGCCGCGTTCAGCCCTGGGTGACCTCGGCGTAGGCCTGGCGCACGTCGGCTCTGGTGATCCGGGTGAGTTCGGCGGCGGTGGCACTGTCGCCCAGCTCGCGGGCCACCCGCACGTCGCGGTGGGAGCACGCCTTCTCGAACAGAGACCGCGCGAAGCGGCCGTTGCCGAGTTCGTCGAGCCACTCCGACTCCGACACGTAACCGAAGATGCGCCTCAGGTCCTCGCGGGCGGAATCGTCGAAGGTGTCGCCGGTGTCCCGGGCCACCGAGTCGGCGATCTCGGTCAGCTCGTCGGCGGTGTAGCTGGGGAAGGCGACCCGGACGTTGAAGCGCGACGACAGCCCGGCGTTGCTGGTCAGGAACCGGTCCATTTCCGCGGGGTAGCCGGCCAGGACGATCACCAGCCGGTCGCGGTCGTCCTCGGCGCGCTTGAGCAGGGTCTGCACCGCCTCCGCGCCGAAGGCGTCTCCCCCGCTGTATCCGGGGTTGTGCAGCGCGTAGGCCTCGTCGACGAACAGCACCCCGCCCAGCGCCCGGTCGACCAGCTTGCCGGTCTTGATGGCGGTGGCCCCCAGGTGCTCGCCCACCAGGTCGGCGCGCTGGGCTTCGACCACGTCGGCGCGGTTGAGCAGCCCCAGCGCGGCGAAGATCCGGCCCAGGATGCGGGCGACCGAGGTCTTACCGGTCCCGGGCGGCCCGGAGAAGACGAAGTGGCGCATCGGCGGGTGGTTGCGGAGCCCTTGCTCCTCGCGCAGTTTGGCCATCTGCAGCTGGGCCACCAGCGAGCGCACCTGGTCCTTGACGGGATCCAGCCCGATCATGGCGTCCAGCTCGGCCAGCGCCTCGTCGATGTCGGGCGCGTCGCCCAAGCCCGCGAGCCGTTCGGTGAGGCCGTCGAAGGCGGTGGCGATGTCGGGGGCGCACACGGTCACGAGTTCCTCGCCCTCGGGCGGGTGGTCCTGCTGCCCGGTGGTCACCACCCGCACGTCGCGCGCCTCGGCGGCCTTCTCCACCAGCGAGCGCGCGAACCGCCCGTTGCCCAGGTCGTCGATGGCGCCGCGCTGCACGACCCGGTCGAAGCTGCGCCGCAGGGCGGGGCGGGCCGCGTCGTCGAGCAGGTCGCCGCGCTGCTCGAACAGGAACTCGCAGATGCGCTGCAACTCGTCGGCGCTGTAGCTGGGGAAGGTGATGCGGGTGGCGAACCGCGAGGCCAGTCCGGTGTTGGAGGCCAGGAAGCGGTCCATCTCGGCTTCGTAGCCGGCCAGGATGATCACCACGCGGTCGCGGTCGTCTTCGGCGCGCTTGAGCAGCGTCTGCACCGCTTCGTTGCCGAACCGGTCGGGCTGGCCGTCGCCGTCGTTGACCAGCGCGTAGGCCTCGTCGACGAACAGCACCCCGCCCAGCGCCCGGTCGACGAGCTCGTCGGTCTTGATGGCCGTGGCCCCCAGGTACTCCCCGACCAGGTCGGCGCGCTGGGCCTCCACCACCCGGGGCGTGGGAAGCAGCCCGAAGGAGTGGAAGACGGTGGCCAGCGTCCGGGCGACACTGGTCTTGCCGGTTCCGGGCGGCCCGGAGAAAACGAGGTGGCGCAGCGGCGGCTCGACCGCATAGCCGGCGTCGGCGCGCAACCGGGCCGCCTCGATGGAGGCCGCGATGGCGCGTACCTGCTGCTTGACCGGGTCCAGCCCGATCATGCCCTCCAGCTCGGCCAGCGCCTCGTCGACCGGCACGGGGGGCGCGTCGTCGCCGGTGTCCTGGCTCGCGCGGCTGCGCCCGCCCTCGGCGGCGCGCTGGCGTTTGCGGGTGTCGGCCGCGGGCGGCGGCGCGGCGCCGCGCATGCCGCCCGCGCGGTCGGGCGGGGGCGCGCCCAGGTCGGCCATGGTCCGGCGCAACCGGTAGGCGGCCATCCACCGCCACAGCAGCGCCAGCCCCGCTCCCCCGAAGGCGCACAGCACGCCGAGGGCACCCGGGGCCGCCCCGGCGAGCATCCCCGCCAGCGCCGTCCCCATCCCGGTGATCAGCGCCACGAGCAGTGCCACCAGGGTGGTGTGCCAGACCGGGAAGGCGGTGATGCGGGTGGCCGCCAGCGAAACCAGCAGCGGCAGCAGCGGCAGGAGCAGCAGCACCCCGGCGTCGGCCACGCTGACAGGGATGAGGAACAGGGCGTAGGCCAGAACGACCCAGACGATACTGATCAGCGCGGTGGCCACAGCGTCGCCGGAGCGCATCAGTGCCGCCCAGACCAGCAGGACCGCCGTGGCGGCGGCGACGGTGGTCAGCACCGGCAGGCTCGTCAGCACCGCCGCCGCGGCCAAGGCGGTGACGACCGCCAGCCCGGTGATCAGGCGGGTACGCAGCGGGTAGCCGTAGTAGGCGGCGCGCACGCGGGTCAGGGCGGAGGCGCGGTGTGGCGGCTCCGAGGTGCGGGAGCGTTCGTCGCGCGGCATCCGTATCCCTTCCTTGCTTGGCGGGTCCCTGGTGAAGCGCTGTCGCGGACCGCGTTCTCGCCCCGGCGGCCGTGCCCGGCAGGATGCGGCGTGGCGCCCCGGACGGCTACAGCAGCGGTATCTGGCCGTCGGGGTCCGGGCGCGGTTTGCGCAGATGCCGCCACTTGGGCAGGGCGTCCAGATAGGACCAGGTCATCCGGTGGTAGGGGGTCGGTCCGTGCTCGGCCAGGGCCGCACGGTGCGCGGGCGAGGGGTAACCGACACCGGTGGCGAAGCCGTAGTCGGGGAATCGGGGGTGCAGCGCGGCCATACCGGAGTCGCGGTGCACTTTGGCCAGGACCGAGGCCGCGGCCACGGCCACGCTGGACAGGTCGGCCTGGATTCGGGTGCGGACCGGCCAGGGGGCGCCCAGGTAGTCGTGCTTGCCGTCGAGGATGACGGTGTCGGGCGGGCGGGAGAGCCCGTCCAGCGCGCGGGTGGCGGCCAAGCGCAGCGCCCGCGTCATGCCCAGCTCGTCGATCTCGGCGGGGTCGGCGCTGCCGATCGCGTGGTCGTGCACCCACTCCCGCAGCAATCCGGCCATGGCCGTGCGCCGCTGCGGGGTGAGCTTCTTGGAGTCGGTGAGGCCGTCGGGCGGCTCGGTGCCGTCGGCCACCGCGGCGCAGACCACGACCGGTCCGGCCCATGCGCCGCGGCCGACCTCGTCGACTCCGGCTACGCGGGCGGCGCCGCCGGCCTGCAGCTCGCGTTCGAGCTCGTACGTCGGTCCGGGGTCGCCTCCGTCGGCGGCCGCGGTCGCGGCGCCCGGGGCTGCGGGGGTCGGAGAGGTCTCAGCCACGCGGCCAAGCCTAGAGGTTCACCCGCCGCCACCACACCGTTGCGGCCGGATGCCGCAGGGGTTTTCGGGGGACCGCCGCGTGTTACACACCGCACCACCCTGTCGCCGTCGGTAGTTTCCGCGTTACTGCGAGTCGGCCGAGGAAGGACGCATGGGGCTGAGCGGACCACAGGGTGCGGCGCCGCCGCGGATCGGCGCCGAGCACGCGGAGCGGGACGGGCCGACGGCCCCGGGCCCGGATCCGCCGGGCGGCGCGGGATCGTGGGTGCGCCGCGGCCGCAGCGCGCTGCGGGCGGCGGTACTGGACGCCGCCGCGCTGGCCGGACGACTGGCGGCGGCCTGGATCGCCGCCTCCCGGGCATGGGAGGCACTGGGCGGCGGGCCCCGCACCGACCTCGCGGCCGGCACGGTGCTGGCGTGCGCCGCCGCGTTCGCCGCCGGGCTGGCGGCGCGGCCGGCGGGGGCGGCGCTGGCCGCGGCGGTCCTGCTGAGCGCGTCGGCACCGGTCCTCGCAGCGGCGGCCGGCCGTGAGGCGGCGCCGGCCGTGCTGACGGCGCCGGCCGTGCTGACGGCGGCGGAACCGCCGGTTCCGTGGCTGATCGCGCTGGCCGCCGTGTGCCTGCTGGGGGCGCTGCTTCCGGGACGGCTCTCGGTCGACGCGCTGCTGGCGCGCCGCCGCAGGCGGCGGTTCCACCGGCGGGGCGGGACCGGAACCGGAATGCAGGGGCCGCGAATCGGGCGACGGCCTGAGGAAGCTCCGCCGCTCCCCTATCCTGGATACAGGGGCCGCTTCACGCGGCCCTCCCGCAGCTGACCCGGTGTCGCCGGAGGCCTTCGAACCCGGCCCTCCGGTCGAGCCGTGTCACGGACCGAAGGGGAAGATCCACGCATGTCCGCCGCCGAAGAGGGCTCGGTCGCGAAGCTCATCGAGATCGCTCATCCGCCGACTCCTCGCCAACGGCTCGCGTCCTGGGCTTCCCGCCCTCCGGGCCGGCTCTACATCCCCGCCTGCACGCTCGTGGCGCTGGTGCTGCTCTTCGAGGACAGCGTCCCCGGCGGGCACCTGGCCGCCTTCGTCATCGGCATGGGCGGCGGCGCGGTGCTGGCCGCCATGGGCGCTCTGCGGTTGGGCATCGCGGTGAGCATCGCCCGGCCGATGATCGCGCGCTACTGGCTGCGCTGGACCACGGCGCCGCTGATCGCCGCCGCCGCGATCGTGCTGTCGGTCACCGACGTCCCCCTCCAAGCGCGCCTGGACACCTCCACCGCGGCTTTGCGGGCCGTGGGCGACACCGCGCGGCCCGCCACCACCGCCCCCACGGACACCTGGGCGGGGCTGTATCCGCTGTCGTCGGTCTCGGTGACGAGCGACGGCGTCACACGCTTCACGGTGCGCGGCGCGGGACTGCTCAACCCCTCCGGGGTGGCGCACAGCAGCGAGCCGCTGCCCACCGACGTGTTCGTGAAGGGGCACGGCGGCACGGTCTACGAGCACATCAGCGGCCCCTGGTACTCCTGGACCGAGCACTGAGGCCGGGTGCCGGTCCCGCGGTCGGCACCGCCGTCCGCGGGGCGTTTCCACCGGCGCGCACCCGCCCGCCGGGTTCCCCGCGCGGGCCGTGGCTCTCCTCACCCCCGGGTTTTGGGGTTTGCCTGCCTCGGTCTCACCCTCCCTTTATCGGCGGCCGATAGACAGGGACGCGACAGGGATTCTCCTCAGGGACGGGAGAGCGCCATGAACGAGTTCATGACAGCGCTGCATCTGCGCATCTACGACGCCGTGAGCGCGCTGCAGAAGGCACGCGAGCGGGGCGACGAGGACCTGTGCCTGCTGCAGGCGGGCGAGCTCGAAGATCTCGTGGAGATCGCGGCGCGCCACGGCGTCGACATCGACTGCGGCTACGGCGATCTGGCCCACGCCGCCTGAGGCGGGCCCGGGTCGGCGCGGCGCGGGACCCGGTCTACGGGGGCGGTTCCGCGCCACGGGGAAACCGGCCCGGGGCGGCCGCGGGGGAGGCGGCGAACCGCCTCCCCCGCGCCGCGCTCGCGTTCTCAGCGGTCGCGGTCCCCGCCTTCGCTCTGGTTGCGCTGGCCCCGCTCGGCTGCGGCGGCCATCGACCCCTGCACCTGCTGAAAGGCGCCGGAGGCCGCATCGGCGGCCTCGTCGGAGTCGTCGGAGCCCACCGGCCGCCGGGCGCCGCCCCGGTTTCCGCCGCCCAGGTCGGGCAGCATCCGGGCCATCATCAGCGTCGACAGCGCCGAGGAGTCGCCGCTCTGGCCGTCGGTGCGCACCACCACCGGCTGCGGCGCGTGCGCGGCCAGCGTGGCGCCCACGTCCAGGCGGCGCCGAGCCAGCTCGTACTGCAGCACCGCGCGGTTGTCGCGGTAGGAGGTCGCCAGGCGGCGCTGGGCCTTGGCCTCGTTCTCCGCCGCCACCAGGTCCGACCTGCCGCGCGTCTCGATCTCGAAGCGCACCCGCTGGGCTTCGGTCTCCTGCTCCTCCAGCATCTGCGCGACGTCCTTGCGGGCCTTGTTCAGCGCCGCGTTGACCTCGACGATCTTCGCGTCGCGGGTCTTCTTGGACCGCTCGATGTCCATGAGCAGCGTGTCGATGCGCCGCTTGCGGGTCAGTTCCCACTCCTGCTCGTAGGCCACCATCTCCTTGGCGACGCGCTCGCGCGTGGCCAAGTGCTGCTGGTACTGGCTCGGCAGCTGCACGTCGGGGATGTTGCAGCCCATGATGCGCACGCCGTAGCGGCTGAGCTGGCGGTTGAGCAGCTCCTGCATGTCGGCGACATCCGAGCCGCGCAGATCGTAGGCGCTTTCGGTGAGCACCTGGCGGCTGCGCTGGCGGATGGCGTCCTGCACGGCGTTGGACAGCACCAGGTCGAAGTTGCTGGCGCCGATGCCGCGCACGAAGGCGACCGCGTCGGTGATGCGGAACTTCAGGAAGAACTCGATCGACTTCAGCGGCACGTTCTCGTGCGTGGGGCAGGCCAGCACGGGTGCGGTGTAGGGGATCTCGGTGGAGATGTCGACGACGAAGTCCACCCGCGACCAGGGGTGCCACAGGTAGTGCCGGCCCGGGTCGAGCTGGCCCACGACCTGGCCGTACTTGGTCAGGACCCCGACGGTGCCCTGCTCGATCTCCACGATCGACGAGCGCCACCACCACAGCAGGCCCAGCATGAGCGAACCCAGCGCCAGGGCGAACGCCGGGATCGCCGCCCACGACAGCAGGAACCCGCCGACCACCGCGATCAGCAGCGCGGTCAGCAGCAGGTAGAGGGCCAGCCACACGAGCAGGGTCCACTTCAGGCCGCGGCCGTCGCGCGGAATCACCACGGGCACGAGTGCGCCCTGGTCTCCGCCGCGCAGCAGGCGCGCGATGTCGTTCCAGGAGGCCAGTGCCTCCTTGATGCTGGAGCCGCCGGTACCCGGCTCGGGTTGCTGCTGGCTCATCGGGTGCCTCCCTCATCGGTGCCGGGCTGCTGGGACCGCGGCGGCGCGGGCGGGGAGCCGGGCGCGGTGCGGCCGCCCGCATCCGGCGCGGGACCGGTGTGCGGGGGCTGCTGTGCGGGGTCCCGCTGCTCCTGCTCCTGCTCCTCATCGCCCGCGACCGAGCTGATGCGCTCGTCGATGCTGTCGTCGCTGACCGACTGGCGGATCTGCTCGATCTTGTCGGCGTTGGGGACGTCGTCGGGCGGCGGGGGCTCGACGGTGTCCCCCTCGTCGTCGGCCAGCACGCGGCTGATCTCGTCTTCGCGCTCGGAGATGCGCTCGGAGATCTCGGTGAGGCGGGCGCGGATGGCGGACATGTCCTCCTCGGAGAACAGCGAGGCCTCGGCCTCGCCCAGGATGCCCTGGGCCACTCGCAGGAAGTCGACGCCGCTCTCGTCGCCGGCGCCCACGTGCAGCACCTGCGGCAGGCTGTCGGCGACGCTCTCCAGCTTGTCCAGCAGGTGCTGCTGGTAGCGGTAGTTGAGGATCTCGGGCGCCTCGGCGGCGCTGACGGCGCGGATGTCCAGGGCCTGGGCCTCCAGCAGCGCGGCGTTGGCGTTGGCGGTGCTCTCGGCTTCGACGAAGCGCTGCCGGGCCTGGGCGCGCGCCCGGTTGGTCTCACGCTCCAAGGCCGTGTCCATCTGCGCCTGGTACTGGGCGATGTCGGCCTGGATCGCCGAGAGGGTCTCGTTCAGCGACGCGAGCTCCTTGTTGAGGTCGCCCTCGTTCTGCTCCTTGCGCAGCTGGAGTTCGTACTCGTAGGTGTAGGCCTCCTTGGCCACCCGCACCATCTCGGGTGCGGCCAGATCCATGCGGTACTCCTTGCTGGAGGGCTCCGCGTGGGTGATGTTGGCGTTGGTCAGCCGCACCGCGGGCAGGAACTGCTGGTTGAGCTGCTCCAGCAGCCGCGCGGTGTTCTCGCCCACCATGTCGTAGATGTCCGAGGCCTGCTGGTCGTAGATCAGGCTGCGGGTGACTTCGCTGACGGCGTTGTTCAGTTTCTCCTGGAACCCCTGGACCGCGCCCAGCACGAAGATGAACTGCTCGGGGTCTTCGATCTTGAACTGCACGAACAGATCGATGGAGGCCTGCACTCCGCTCTTGGTGGGCGCCTCGCGGATCGGCGCGTTGAACGGGTACTCGCGGGTGGTGTTGACGATGTAGGAGACCCGCTTCCACGGGTTGAGCAGCGTGACGCGGCCCGGCCCCACGACCTGCTCCAGCTTGCCGAAGCGGGTGATCAGCGCGGCGCAGCCGTCGGGAACCATCACCATGCCCTGGCGCCACCACATGAACGCGGCGAACAGCGCCAGCACCACCCAGTAGTGCACCCCGAAGAACGGGTTGAGCAGCACGCCGGTGGCGATCGAGAGCGGGGCGGTGGCGACCTGGCCGATGACTCCGACCACCAGCAGCAGGATCACCGGCAGCATGGTGGTGAAGGTGCGCCCGCGCGGAATCGCCATCGGGCAGATGACGTGCACCGGGCCGCTGGAACCGCGCTCGAAGGTGCTCTGGTTCAGCGCCTCGCCGGCGTTGTTGATGGACGTGCTCTGCTGCTCGATGCGGGTTCCGACCGAGGCGCCCTGCTCGCGGGCGGCCAGGAAATCGCCCGGATCGAGGCCGAACCCCTCGGACGCCTCGCCGAGCGCGTCGGATACCGCCTCGCGGGGATCGCCGCCTTCAGCGACCGATGAGGCGGCTCCGCGCACAGTCTGCGCGAAGGACATAGGTATCGACTCCTTGTAGTTGCGGAACTGCGGATTCGACGTGGGAATCACCTCTGGGGTTCCGCGGCTCCGGCTGAGAGTTCGGGCATCGTCCCACATCGCAGGGGTTTCGGCGGTGGCAAGGCGATAAACCTCCGCTATCCGTGCCCGGATTCGGGTGTCCGGATACTGCCGCTGTGGACGCGCCGGAAGCTCTCCGCCGACCCCTCGTGCCCCGCTCCCCTACTCCCCGCCGCTCTCCGACGCCGCCCCGAGCGCCTCCAGCAGGGCGGCGGCGGGCGGCGCCGGCCGGACACGGCTCCACACCAGGTACTCCACCCGTGTAGGGGCGTCGCGGATGGGCACCGTGCACACGCCCGGTACCTCGGGCACGAACGCGGCGGGCAGCAGGCTGATCCCGAGCCCCTGGCGCACCAGGCGTGCGATGAGGTCGACGGCCGTCGCCTCGAAGGCCACCTCCCGAGCGACACCCGCCGCGGCGAACGCCTCGTCGGACTGGGCGCGGCCCGCACCGCCCGCAGTGAAGTCCACGAACGTCTCATCGGCCAGATCGCGCAACTCCACTTCGGTACGCCCGTCCAGCCAGTGCCCGGGGGCGGCCACCGCCACGTGGTGACCGCGGGCGAGCTCGCGGCTGCGCACCCCTTCCGGTCGGCTGCCACTGCTCAGCCCGACGAACGCCGAGTCCAGCGCGCCCTGCCTGACCTGCTCGATCAGCCCGGCGCTTCCGGCCACCCGCAGACTCACCCGCACCCGCGGGTGGCGTTCCCGGTAGTCGCGGAGGAGACCGGGCAGATCCACCGCCGCCACCGTGGGGATAGCGCCGACTGCCAGGCGGCCGCGGACCTCGCCCGCGGCAGAGGCGACCTCGGCGCGCGCCCGCTCGGCCGCGTCCAGGGCCTGGCGTGCGGCGGGCAGGAACACCTCGCCTGCGGCGCTGAGGCGCACGCGGCGGCTCGTCCGGTCGAACAGCCGGGCACCCAGCTCCCGTTCCAGCCGGGCGATCTGATGGCTCAGGGCCGACTGCACGACCAGGCAGCGCTCGGCGGCACGAGTGAAGTTCCCGGTTTCGGCGACGGCCACGACATAACGCATCTGCTGCAGCTCCATAGATCAATCGTGAAGCACGATCGATCGGATGACAAACATGTGTTGGACTCATGAATAGCGAGCAGCGACGGTGAAGGCATGGCACATGCGCTCTTGCGCCCACGGCGCACACCGGCGGCCGATCCGCCCTCCCCGCACACCGGACCCACCGTCAGCACCGGACTGCTGCTGCTCATATCGGCTGCCACCGGACTCGCGGTGGCGGGAAACTACGTCGCCCAGCCGTTGCTCGACCTCATCGCCGGCGAACTGCAGCTGAGCACCGTCACCGCCGGGCTCGTGGTCACCGCCGCCCAAGTCGGCTACGCGCTCGGCCTGATCCTGATCCTCCCGCTGGGCGATCTGTTCGAACGCCGCAGGCTGGCGATCGGACTCCTCACCGCCACGGCCGCTTGCATGCTGGCCACCGGAGCCGCACCGAACGGAGCGGTCCTGCTCGCGGGAACGCTGCTGACAGCCCTGGCCTCCGTCGCAGCCCAAGTCCTCGTTCCCTTCGCGGTCGCACTGGCCCGTCCCGAACACCGGGGCCGGGTCGTGGGAACTGTCATGACCGGGCTGCTGCTGGGCGGACTGCTGGCGCGCGCGATCTCGGGCGCGCTGGCCGAACTGGGCGGCTGGCGCACCGTCTACTGGATCGATGCGGCGCTGGTGTTGGCCGTGGCTCTCCTCCTCTGGCGGCGACTACCCCGACTGCACACCCGAGCCGGCCCCGGCTACCCCGCGCTGCTGGCGTCGACCCTGGCGCTGTTCGGCCGCGAGCCGCTCCTGCGCTGGCGCGCCGGAATCGGCGCCCTGTCGCTCGCGTCGTTCAACGCCCTGTGGACCGCAGTCGTCTTCCTGCTCGCCGGCCCGGGTTACGGGTGGTCGGAATCGGCCATCGGGCTCTTCGGGCTGGTCGGCGTCGCCGGCGCCCTGGCGACCCCGTTCGCGGGCCGACTCGCCGACCGCGGTCTGGTCCAGACGGTGTCCGGAGCCGGCACCGCCGTGCTGGCGCTGTCCTGGATCGCGATCGGAGCGGGCGGGGAGTCCCCGGCCTGGCTGCTCGGCGGCACGCTCGCCCTCAACATCGCCCAGCAATCCGTACTCAACAGCAGCCAGAACGTCGTCTACGCGCTCCGGCCCGAGATCCGCAACCGCGTGAACTCCGCCTTCATGACCGCGTTCTTCGTCGGCGGGGCGACGGGATCGGCACTGGCCTCGGTCGTATGGGCCGCGGCCGGGTGGACCGGCGTCAGCGTCCTCGGCTGCATGCTGGCCACCGCGGCCTTCCTCCTGTGGGCACTCGAACGCTCCGCCGCCCGGGCCGGTCGCCGCTCCCCCGACCCCACCGCCGCATAGCCCCCCGCCCCCGGAATCCGCTGCACGCGCCTCACCTGTTCCACATCCGATCGAAAGGCCCGACATCATGCGCATCACCGTCTTCGGAGCGGCCGGAAGCGTCGGCGCGCACACCGTCACCGAAGCGCTGGACCGCGGCCACGAGGTCACTGCGGCCGTCCGCGACCCCGCGCGCGCCGCCGGACTGCCCATTCGCGCCACCCGCGCCGACGCCGCCGACACCGCCGCGACAGAAGCGCTGTGCCGCCGCAGCGACCTGGTGATCAGTGCCACCCGGCCCGCAACCGACCGCGAACCCGAGCTCGTCACCACCGCCCGATCCCTACTGACCGCGACCGCCCGCGCGGGCACCCGGCTGCTGCTGGTGGGCGGCGCGGCCACCCTCACCGTCCCCGGTTCCGGCGGCAGGACCGTCGCCGACGCGCCCGGTTTCCCTGCGGAACTGCGCCCGATCGCGCGTGCCTGCGCCGACCAGCTCGCCGTCTGCCGCCGGGACACCCGCGCCGACTGGACCTACCTGAGCCCCCCGTCCCTGCTGGACACGGGCGAGCGGACCGGCCGATACCGACTGGGCCGCGACGAGCTCGTCGTCGACGCCGCCGGGAACTCGCGGATCTCCGCTGCCGACCTGGCGGTGGTGCTGCTGGACGAGGCCGAGCACCCGGAGCACCGCCGCGCTCGGTTCACCGCCGCCTACTAGCGGGACGGGCATCGGCCGGCGTGCTCCGGATGCCCGGTCCGCCCCGTCTCCCGTACCCCGCCCCGCCGATCTTGTAGCTACCGATACGGGAAACCGGTTTCAGTCTCCGTAGCTACAAGATCGACGATTGCCCGAAGCCGAACCCTCCTGGGGTGTCCGGTTTGCGCCCGGCCCGCGGACGCGACACCGCCCGCCGCCCGGCGCCGGAGCCGGGCGGCACAGGAGTAGCGTCGGCACCGGAACGTACGGTCCGGTCGAGCGGCCGGCCCGCGGAGTCCGCCAGACGAGGGAGAGAGAATGGCTTCGGTACCCAGCAGCCTGCTGACCACCGCCGGCCTGATCGGCGGGTATAGCGTCGCGCGCACGACGGGCAACCGCCAACTGGGCGGCGCGGTCCTGGCCGCCTGCGGCGCGGCGGCCTTCGCCAGCTGGCGGCGCAGCGCCGGACTGCCCGCGGCGGCCGCGCTGTCGACGGTCTACACCGGGGCCTTCGGCCTGTCGCACCCGATGGCGAAGAAGCTGGGCGCATGGCCCGCGGTCCTGACGGTGACCGCCGCGACCGGCGCCGCCGCCCACCTGGTCGCCGATCGGCGCCGCCGCCCCTGATACGCCGTCCGCTCGCGCGCCGGTGCGGCCACCGCGTGCGGCGGCGAGCGTCCCTCCGGGGCGGGCTCCGGGGCCCGATCCCGTCCCGCCCCGGAGGGGCGTGTCAGCCTTGGGTGATGTAGGCCTCCAGTTGGCGGCGTTCGTGCTCCAGCCGGCTGATGCGGGCCTTGACCACATCGCCGATACTGACGATCCCCACGGGCGAATCGCCGGCCAGTACGGGCACGTGCCGGATGCGGTTCTCGGTCATCAGAACGGTGAGTGTGTCGTCGGTGTCCTCGGTCGTGCAGGTGACGACGCCGGCGGTCATGATCCCGGAGACCGGCTCCTCCAGCAGCGCGGGCCCGCGCCGGTCCAGCGCGCGGACGATGTCGCGCTCGGAGGCGACGCCGGCGACCCTGCCGCCGTCCATCACCACCACGGCACCGATGTTGTGGCGGGCCAGCAGGGTCAGCAGCCCGGCCACCGAATCCCCGGGGGCCACGGCCACGACGCCCGACCCCTTGTTGCGCAGAATCTCAGCGATCAGCATGGCGGCCACCTTCGTGCGAGACAGGTGACCACGGGTTACCCGCCGGCCACGGTCGCCAATCCCGCCGCGCGGCCCCCGGCGACCCAGAGAGCGCTCTCTCGGCCGCCGGGGCGGGTCCTGCCGCAGAAGCGCCGGGCGGGGGGTCAGAACGGGGTCAGGCTGACCTCGAAGGAGTCCGGGGCGTGGTCCTGGATGTAGGAGGCGAAGCCCGAGACGTCGTCGAACGCGAACCCGTAGGCGCGGCCGTCCTCGGTGGCCTCGTGGAACACCCCGGCGTACTTGTTGGTGACGTCGGCGTTGTAGAAAGCCGACGCCTCGGCCACCGGGTGCTCGGCGGTGTCCAGCAGGGTCGAGCGGTTGAACGCCGCGCCGAGGATCGCTGCGACCGGCCCGGTGATGCCGTCGTTGGGGGCCGTCAGCGCTCCGTCGCAGAAGAACACGTCGCGGGTGGAGGGCTTCTCGATCGGGGCCACCCCGCCGTCGAAGGCCAGCCGCCCCGCCCCGTCGACCCGGCCGGTGAAGGTGCCCGCGTTGGTGGTGACGCGCAGGTCGGTGCCGCTGTAGCGGGACCACACGCGGTCGATGTAGGACGCGTAGTAGTCGGCGGAGAAGCGCCCGGAGTCGATGCCGTGGCCGGGCGCGATCACCCGGCGGCGGTCGCCGACCACGAGCGGGGAGTAGTCGGGGTCGGCGAGCATCGCGTCGAAGACCGTGTCGCGCCCGCCGGGCTTGAGCCGGCCGGTCGACTGCTCGCGCTCGCCGCTGAGCGCGATGGCCAGGGGGACGCAGAACGAGTCCACCATCGAGGTGTTGCAGTACATGCCGGTCGCGTCGTGGGTGAACTCCACGGTGTCGTGCAGGACGTCGAAGCTGTCGTCGGACTCCACCCACCCGGCCGGGTACTGCAGAGCGGCGTCGCCGTTGCCGTCCTCGACGACTTTGAAGGCGAGCTCGCCTTCCAGCGCGAGGTAGATGCGCCCGGACATGAAGGGCAGCGTCAGCCCGCCCGCTTCGGTCAGCGGGATGGCGTAGTCGGTGTAGCCGTCGTCGGTGTTGTCGGACAGCCGCACCGGCGCGAAGGTTCCGTCGGGGCGGACCCGCCCCTGCTCGCCGGTGGAGGTGTCGGTGCCGACGATGTAGAGCCGCACGGCGCTGTCGGGGTAGCCGCTGTCGTTTCTGAACGACACCGGAAGCGCCCCGGCCGAAGCGGCCTTCCCGTCGGCGGCGAGCCGGGAGCCGACGGCGGAGGGGCTGCAGGCGGCCGCGCCGAGCAGTGGGGCGGCCAGGGCGGCTCCTCCGGTCGTGCGCAGGAACGAACGTCGATCGAACATCACAGGTTCCCTTCCTTGAGCTGTCCGGGCGGCGGAACCGAGCGCTTGCGCCTGTTCACTCTGCGCATGCGGGGAGAGCATGCGCAGCCGCCCGCGGTTCCCCGGCGGCGCCCGGTCCGGCACGCGCCGCCTGTATTCGGTAAAGAATCCTTTCCGTTGGGTGACGCCCGAGCCTAGGGAGGTCGGCACCCGATACGCAAGGAACCCAGGTGAGGGCGGCAGACCCGCGTCCCGCGCGGCCGCGGCAGAACCGGCACGGGCCCCGCCGTCGCATCTACGGCCTCAATGCTGCAAGGGGCGCGGAGGGCCGCAAGCGCTTGGGGAACCATGGCGAAGGGGGATCCGGCTGCGGCCGGATCCCCCTTCTGAACTGCTATTACGCGGTCACTCCGCTAGAGCGGACGCTGCATCGGATGCGGCTCCGCCTCGTTTCAGCTGCAGCCGCTGGTGGAGCCGCAGCCCTCGCAGGCGTAGCAGCTGCCCGACGGCCGCATCTTCGTGCCGCAGGTGACGCACAGCGGCGCGTCGGCGACGAAGCCCTGGCTGCGCTCGACCAGTTCGGTGGTCGAGCGCTGCTCACCCGGCTCCCCGCCGCCGGTGCGCTCCTCCTCTTCGGCGGCGCGCTCGGCCGGCGTCAGCGGAGCCGACTGGGCGTAGGACTCCACCTCGGCCGCGACCTGGGCCGGGTCTTCGCCCTTGGCCTGGGCGCGGCGCTCTTCGGCCGAGAGCACGCCCAGAGCGGCGCGCTCGTCATAGGGCAGGTGGTCCAGCGCCAGGCGGCGGAAGATGTAGTCGATCACCGACTGGGCCATGCGGATGTCGGGATCGTCGGTCATCCCCGCCGGGTCGAAGCGCATGTTGGTGAACTTGTCGACGTAGGTCTCCAGCGGGACCCCGTACTGCAGCGCGATCGAGATGGCGATGGAGAACGCGTCCATGACGCCGGCGAGCGTGGAGCCCTGCTTGCCGAGCTTCATGAAGACCTCGCCGAGGCCGTCGTCGGGGTAGGAGCCCGCGGTGATGTAGCCCTCGGCCCCGCCGACCGAGAAGGACACGGTCTGGCTCGGGCGCTTCTTGGGCAGGCGCCGCCGCACCGGCCGGTTGACCTCGACGACCTCCGGCGCGGGCTCGGTCTCCTTTTCGGTCTCGGTCGAGGAGGTCGACAGCGGCTGGCCGACCTTGCAGTTGTCGCGGTAGACCGCCAGCGCCTTGAGCCCCAGCTTCCAGCCCTGGAAGTAGATGTGCTCGAAGTCCTCGACGGTGGCTTCCTCGGGCACGTTCACCGTCTTGGAGATCGCGCCGGACAGGAACGGCTGCACCGCCCCCATCATCTCCACGTGGCCCATGGGCTTGATGTAGCGCTTGCCCATGGCGCAGTCGAAGACCTCGTAGTGCTCGGGGCGCAGGCCGGGCGCGTCGATGACGTGGCCGTTCTCGGAGATGTACTCGACGATCGCCTCGACCTGCTCCTCCTGGTAGCCGAGGTTGCGCAGCGCCCGCGGAATCGCCTGGTTGACGATCTGCATCGACCCGCCGCCGACCAGTTTCTTGTACTTGACAAGGGAGAAATCGGGCTCGATGCCTGTTGTGTCGCAATCGAGCATGAATCCGATCGTTCCGGTAGGCGCGAGAAGGCTCGCCTGGGCGTTCCGCCAGCCGTTCTTCTCTCCGATCTTGAGGCACTGCTGCCAGGCCGAAGTCGCCGCGGAGGAGATGGTGCGGTCCATCTCTCCGACGGTGCGCAGGTCGTCGTTGGCGGCGGCGTGCTTGCGGACGACCCGCTTGTGGGCTTGGGCGTTCTTGGCGTAGCCCTCGTACGGGCCGACCACGCCGGCCATCTCGGCGCTGCGCTTGTAGGCGGTGCCGGTCATGAGCGAGGTGATGGCCCCCGCGACGGCGCGGCCGCCGTCGGAGTCGTAGGCGTGGCCGGTGGCCATGAGCAGCGCGCCGAGGTTGGCGTATCCGATGCCCAACTGGCGGAAGGCCCGCGTGGTCTCGCCGATCTTCTCGGTGGGGAAGTCGGCGAAGCTGATGGAGATGTCCATCGCGGTGATGACCAGCTCGGTCAGCTTCACGAAGTTGTCGACGTCGAAGGTGTCGTTCTCGTCGAGGAACTTCAGCAGGTTGATCGACGCCAGGTTGCAGGAGGAGTTGTCGAGGTGGACGTACTCCGAGCACGGGTTACTCGCACTGATACGTCCGCTTTCGGGCGTCGTGTGCCAGTCGTTGATGGTGTCGTCGTACTGCACCCCGGGGTCGGCGCATTCCCAGGCGGCCCGGGCCATCCCGTTGAACAGCTCCCTGGCGTCGACGGTGACCACGGCCTCGCCGGTGGTGCGCGAGGTCAGGCCGAAGTCGGAGCCGGAGTCCACGGCGCGCATGAAGGCGTCGGACACCCGGACGGAGTTGTTGGCGTTCTGGTATTGAACGCTGAACATGTCGTCGCCGCCCAGGTCGACGTCGAACCCGGCGTCGCGCAGAGCGCGGATCTTGCGCTCCTCACGCGACTTGGTCTCGACGAACTCCCGGATGTCGGGGTGGTCGACGTCGAGCACGACCATCTTGGCGGCACGGCGGGTGGCGCCGCCGGACTTGATGGTGCCGGCCGAGGCGTCGGCTCCGCGCATGAACGAAACCGGACCGGAGGCGGTGCCGCCGGAGGTCAGCAGCTCGCTGCTGGAGCGGATCCGCGAGAGGTTGACCCCCGCGCCGGAGCCGCCCTTGAAGATGATCCCCTCTTCCTTGTACCAGTCCAGGATCGACTCCATGGTGTCGTCCACGGAGAGGATGAAACACGCGGAGACCTGCTGGCTGGAGGAGGTGCCGACGTTGAACCACACCGGGGAGTTGAAGCTGAAGTACTGGTTGATCAGGGCGTGCTTGAGCTCGTGGTCGAAGATCTCGGCGTCTTCGTCGGAGGCGAAGTAGCCCTCGGCCACTCCGGTGCCGGTATAGGTGCCGGCGACCCGGTCGACGAGCTGTTTGAGGCTCCACTCGCGCTCGGGGGTGCCCATCGCGCCCCGGAAGTACTTGCTGGCGACGATCTGGGTGGCGTTCATCGTCCAGCCGGCGGGGAACTCCACGCCGCGCTGCTCGAAGTTGACCGTGCCGTCGCGCCAATTGGTCATGACGACGTCCCGGCGCTCCCACTCGACCGCGTCATAGGGGTGGACGCCCGGCTGCGTGAAGATGCGCTCCATCTTCAGCCCCTTGCGCCGGTCTTTGCCTTTGCGAGCCGCCCCGCTAGCGGTCTCCGTCATGTCGCTCCCCCTGCTCCTCGTCGCGTACCCGGATCAGGCACCGCTCCACCCGGTTGGATGCGGTGCGTCGTGCTCGCCGGGCCGCCCGCGGCGGCCCGGTCCTCGTCTTCTCAGTCTTCGGTGTCGGCCTCGGCCGGCTGCTCCGGTTGCGCCGACGGCGCTCCGTGGCGCTCCCGCCCCGCCCGCAGTTCGGCGATCTCGGTCTCGAAGTCGGCCAGCGACTCGAATCCGCGGTAGACCGAGGCGAAGTGCAGGTAGGTCACCTCGTCCAGCTCGCGCAGCGGGCCCAGTATCGCCAGCCCGATCTCGTGGGCGGGGACCTCGGCCGCACCCCGGGACCGGATCTCCTCCTCGACCTGCTGGCCCAGCTGCGCCAGCGCGTCCTCGGTGACCGGCCGCCCCTGGCAGGCGCGTCGCACCCCGGCGACGATCTTGGTGCGGGAGAACGGCTCGGTCACGCCCGAGCGCTTGCACACCATCAGCAGGACCGTCTCCTGCGTGGTGAATCGGCGCTCGCACTGCGGGCAGGACCTCCGGCGCCGGATGGCCGAACCGTCTTCGGTGGACCGGCTGTCGATCACCCGGGTGTCCGGGTGACGGCAGAACGGGCAGTGCATGCCGGCGTCCCTCCCCCGTGATCGGTTCGGCTCGTTCCGGCCACGGCGTCCGCGAGCGCACGGCGCCGCCCGCGGATGTGCGGGATGCGCCGTCACGGCGGAGGTGGCCGCCCCCGTCGGAACCGCCCGCGGTGCGGGGGCGACGGGAGATCAGGTACCCACTAAAGCACAATTTCTAGGCTGCGTGTTCCAAGGCAAGCACTAGATGTTGTGGTCAACTTACGACCGGCGTACCCACTACGCAAGCCCCTTATGCGGGCTGCGGGAAAGCCGTGCAGGTCACCGGCCCCGCGAAACGCGCAGCGGCCGGGCGTGCCGCCTGCGTTCCCGCCCGCCGGACCGGACTCCTGTGCCCAGACCCACATCCCGAGCACGGCCGACCGCGAACACGGAATCCGGTCGCCCGGGGCCTCTCCGGGGCGGCGGGGCCGGCCCGGAGAGGCCGCGCCGGCGGCGGGAAGGGGGCGGACGCGCACACCGGCGGCGCACCGGGCGGATTCCCGGCACCGGACGCGGCGGCGACCGGTCGGTACCTTACTCGCCCGCGCCGCCCGCTCGGGCGCGTACACGCCGGAGCCCGGCCGGGGCCGCGGGGCGCGTGTACGGCGCATCGGGACCCGTCACCGCCGCTGTGGAGAGCGCGGTGGGATATCTCCAGGGCGGCACCGGCGCAGCTGCCGCGGCGCCGGTACAGCGGCGCCCGAATTCGGCCGGCGGCCGACAGGGCTGTCCCGGCGCGACCGGTTCGCCGGCGGTCCCGGTACGGGTCCGGTCAGAAGTCCGGCATCTCCAGCTCCTGGCCCGGTTCGAGCTCGGACTCGCCGAGACCGTTCACCCGCACGATCCTGTGCACGGTGCTGCGGGGGTCGTCGCCGGGTCGCACGCGCTCGGCGATGTCCCAGAGCGTGTCGCCGTCGCGGACGACGACGGTGGAGGGGGGTTCCTCGCGCAGAGCGGATTCGGGGGCCGCGCCGGATGCGGCGGCGCCGGCGGTGGCGGCGGCCGTGGCCAGCGCCACCAGCGCGGCGGTGGCCAGCACCGAGGCGGCGGTGCCCACGACGATGCGCCCGCGGCGGGTGAGGCGGTCGCTCCAGACCCGAACGGCGGCGGCCAGCGCCGTGGCCGGGGCGCGGGACGCCCGGGCGGGCTCGGGGTCCGGATGCACCGGCCGTCGCCGGGAGCGGTCCGGAGCCGGCTGGGCGGGTACGGCCGCGGCTTCGGCCGCGGATTCGGCGCAGCTCCACTCCGGAAGCTGCCGCTCCCAGTCGAACAGCGCACCGTTGTGCGCGCCCGGGATCGTGTCGGCCGCTGCCGCTCCGCCGAGGCGGGCGGACTCGTCGGCCGGCGGCGGCGCCTGGGCCGGCACCACCCACAGCCGGGAGCGGCGGCCGCGGCGGCCGGGCCGGGCGGCAGAGTCGGGAGCCGGTGCGTCCGGCCAGTCCACGGGGGATTCGAATGCAGCGGCGGATCGAGACGCAGACAGAGTCATGGCCACACAGCCCTCACCTTCGTACGCCAGTCCATTAGAACTAACGTTCGATTCCTACCGCATCCGCGCGAAATTTTCAGCACCATCTCGAACGTTTGTTTGATATTGCCGTGTGCACGCAGTAGCGTTGGACATGTTTCGCTGCGGTATCGGCGCTGCCACTCGACGTGGTCGCACGCGCGCTACCGCTGGCGAAGATCGATCGACGGGCCGGTCCCACGTGTCGGGGGGATCCGCCTGACGCCTGCACCGATAGCCGCATCCAGAACAACCGACCCCCGAGGAGGCCGGCCGTGCCGGAGGAGAACCACGGAACCCAGGAACCTCACGCGGGCGGGGGGTCCGTCACCGCACTCCGGTCCACTGCCGCTCCACCCGCGGATCCGCAGGACTCCGCTGACGGCGCCGAGGGAGCACCGAAGCTTACCGCCCGCCAGCAGAGCGTGTTGAACTGCATCCACCGTTACGTGCGGCAGCGCGGGTATCCACCGTCGATCCGGGAGATCGGCGACGCGGTGGGGCTATCGAGCCCGTCCAGTGTGGCGCACCAATTGAAGGTGTTGCAACGCAAAGGCTATCTCTATCGCGATCAGAACCGCCCACGCGCGGTCGAAATCCGCATTCCGGGACAGGCTCCGGTCCGCTCGTGGGACCACTTGGAGGAGACCCCCGAGGCCGACGAATCCCGGGCCACGGCGGTTCCGGTCGTCGGACGCATCGCCGCCGGCGGCCCGATCCTGGCCGAGGAGTCCATCGAGGACGTGCTCACCCTCCCCAAGCAGCTCGTGGGCGAGGGCCGGCTGTTCATGCTGAACGTGGTCGGCGACTCGATGGTCGATGCCGCCATCACCGACGGCGACCTGGTCGTCGTCCGCCAGCAGCCCGACGCCGACAACGGCGACATCGTCGCTGCACTGCTGGACGACGAGGCCACGGTCAAGACCTTCAAACGCGACGACGGCCATGTGTGGCTGCTGCCGCGCAACGACGACTACACGCCGATTCTCGGTGACGACGCCACCATTCTCGGCAAGGTCGTCACCGTTCTGCGACGCGTGTGAGGCACCGGCGGCGTCCGGTAACGAATTCGAATCGCTTCGGCACGGGCCCGTGATCCGGCTTACTGATCACGGGCCCGACACGTTTTCGGAATTCAACGGTTATCCCGCTCCCGATCCGTCCGGCGGCGCTTCGCCGCCTGGACACGCGGCGCGCTAGACCACAACGCGGCAGAAGCGCCAGGGACCAAAGGCCGGTGCCGCCACCGGTTCGGCAGCACAGCGTGTACGGGCCGAGGCGTCCCGGTCCCGCGGGCACGAAGGTCCCCGGCGCGGCCGCCGCCGACCGCGCCGGCCACAGCCCGGGGCGGACCCGGCCACTACGGTGGGACCATGCCCGTCCGCGCCGCCCTTCGCGCCACCGCCCCGTCCGTGCTCCTGACAGTCCTGCTCGCCGCCGGCTGCGCCCCCGGCGACGGATCCGGCGGCTCCGGGACCGCCCCCGAACCGCCGGGCGTCCGCCCGCAGCAGCTCCCTGTGACATTCGAGAGCGGACCCGACACCCTCCACGGCACCTTCGCGCTGCCGCCCGGCGGCGGCACGGACCTGCCCGCCGCGCTGATCGTCTCCGGAAGCGGCCCCACCGACCGCGACGGCGACAACCCGGCCCGGCCCGACGCGGGAACCAACGAGAACTTCGCGCGCGTACTGGCCGACTCCGGGGTGGCGTCACTGCGCTACGACAAACTCGGCAGCGGCAAGACGGGCATGGCCGCACGCGACGACGACGCGACGGTCGGCTACGACGTCTTCGCCGAGGAGTTCGCCGACGCCTACGCCCACCTCGCCGACCGGCCCGAGGTCGACCCGTCCCGGCTGATGGTGGTGGGCCACAGCGAAGGGGCGCTGTTCGCGCTGAACGCACACACGATCGTCGACGCGCATCCGCCCCGGGCGCTCGTCCTCGCCGCCCCGCCCGGCCGGCGCTACCTCGACACCGTCGACCGGCAGATCACCGAGCAGGTCCGCCAGGCCGAGGCCGCCGGATCCATGGACTTCGGGCGGGCCGAGGAGACCCTGTCCGACCTGCGCTACGGCATCGCCCGGATCCGCGACGGCGAGGACCTGGACGGGCTGCACCTGGCATCGGAGGTGAACCGGATCCTGGCCCCCGAGTTCGTACCGTTCCTGCGCAGGATCGACACCATGGACCCGGTGGAACTGGCCCGCGACCTGCCTCCGCAGACCGCCGCACTGGTGCTGCGCGGCACGGAGGACTCCCAGATCACCGCCGCCGCCGTCGACCGCCTCATGACCGGCCTGCCCGGCGCCCGGCGCGTCGACCTCGACGGCGCCGACCACGTGTTCCGAATGTACAGCGACGCGCCCGGCGCCGCGGTCCTCGACGCCGACCGCCGCTTCTCCCCCGACGTGCAACCCGCTCTGGACCGGTTCCTGGAGTCGCAGGCCGACCTGTGACGCGTCCTCCGGAGAACTCCCCCGGAGGCGCCCGCCGTGCGGGAGCCGGGAACCGGCCGCGGGCCCGGCTCTCCGAGGCTCGGCTTCAGCCGCCCGACCCGATCTCCTCGGTGACGGAACGGGCCAGCGACTCGGCGTTGGACAGCGCCACGTCGTCGGGGACGGAGGAGCCGGCCTGGTAGTCGACGGCGGCGGTGTGGCAGGACATGGCGTACAGGTTCGACATCCGCACCGCTACACAGCCCCAGTCGAAGCCGCGCACCGTCTCGTTCCAGGCTTCGGCCTCGTCGCCGATGCCGGCGACGCTGTCGGCGTCCTTGCCCTCCACCGCCGCGCGCAGCGCGGCGGAGGCGGCCTCCGTCCCCGGGGTGCCGTCGGCGCCGGCGTGGCGGACGAGGACCAAGCGGGCGGCGGCGGGCACCTGGGCGGCAGTCTGCGAGGTGGCCCAGCGGCATTCGTAGCCGTCGCGGCGCTCGGGGTCGAAATCCTCGATCCGCTGGTTCAGCTCCGTCTCGCGCGCGGGTACGAGGCCGTCCAGGACCTCGTCCGGGGCCACCGAGCAGTCGGGGGCCGCCTCGTAGTCGCCGTCCGGCGCTGCGAGCGCCACGATCGCCCACGCCCCCGCGCCGACCACGAGCAGCATCACGACCGCGGCCGCGGTGACGGCTGCGACCGCGCATCCGCGGTTGTTCGCCGGTTTCGCGGGGACGGGGTCGGGCGGCATGGCGTCGAGCGGCACGGGCCGCCGCGCCCCTCCGACGTCGAACGGCGCCGACGGCCGCTCCCTCGGTGCCTCGTGCCCGTCCGCGTTCTCCCCCGGCGGCCCGGCGTCGGATCCCCCGGGCGATTCGTCCGGCCCCGGGCCGGGACCGTCCGAACGGTGCTGGGGCATGGGTGTCTCCCTGTCCTGGTGGTACTCGGCGCCGGTGCGCACCCCGGCGCGGAAAGCGCGGTCGGCCACGCTACTACCCGGATCCCGGCGGGCACCGCCTGCGGTGCCGCATTCGGGCCGCGGGCGCCGGTGCGCCTAGAGCGAGGCGGCCACCTGTTCGGCGACGCCGACGGCGCTGCCGCGGGCTTCGTCGTAGTCCATTCCGCCGCCCCCGTCGGCGTCGCCGCCGTAGAACACCTGGATGAGCATGTTGTCGCGGCGGAAGACGACTTCGGCCGAGGTGCCGTCGGAGGTACCCGGCCACGCCAGCGCTCCCTCACCCAGCTCGGGGAGGGGGGCGGCGCCTTCGAGGCCGCCGATGGGGGCCAGCTGCTCCAGCCGTCGGTCGGCGGCGCGGGCTCCGCTGACGTCGCCGGCCTTGTCGGTGAAATGGGCGGTGAAGTCGACGTGGAGCGAGCGCGGCGGGCCGTCGGTACCGACGGAGGTCCACACGCAGGTGGAGCTGTCGGCGTCGTCCACCGGGCCGTGTTCACTGGTTTCGAGCGCGGCCTCGGGTACGAGTTCGCGGACGTCCTCGCGGGGCAACGCCGAACAGGCGGGGGCGGCGGCGTAGGTGTCGGCCTCGTCGGCGCGGACGGCCGGCGCACCGCGCCCCCACAGCAGGCCGGCGGTGACCCCTGCGGCGACGAGCAGGACCGCTCCTGCTGCCGCGGCGATCCACACCCGCCGCGGCGAGCCAGCCCGGTCGGCGCCGGGAATGCCCGAGGCGCTCCCGATCCGGTTCATGGCTCAGGCCACCACGACGTTGACCAGCTTCGGCGCCTTGACCACGACCCTGCGGACCTCCTTGCCGCCGATGAAGCTCTGCACCTTCTCCGAGGCGAGCGCCAGGCGCTCCAGCTCGTCGTCCCCGATGTCGGGAGCGACCTGCAGCTTGTCACGGACCTTGCTGGAGACCTGGACGACACACGTGACCGCTTCCTGCGTCAGCAGTTCCGGGACGGGGGTGCGCCAGTTGCCGATGGCGACCGATCCGGTGCGGCCGAGGCGTTCCCAGCCCTCTTCGGCGGCGTAGGGTGCGAACAGCGACAGGGTGACCGCGATGGCTTCGGCGGCCTCCCGCACGGCGGGGTCCTGCGCGCCGGGGCCGGAGTCGACCGCCTTGCGGGCGGCGGTGACCAGCTCCATCAGGCGCGCGACGGCGACGTTGAACCGGTGCGACTCGACGGCGGCGGAGATCTTGTCCAGCGCCTGGTGGGTGGCCTTGCGCAGCGCCACGTCGCCGTCGGCGGGGTCGGTTCCGGGTTCGGTGGCGGCACCGGCCTCGACCATGACCCGGAAGGCGCGGTTCAGGAACTTCAGGGAGGCGGCCGGCGACACGTCGGCCCAGTCGATGTCGTCCTCGGGCGGACCGGCGAAGAGCATGGTCAGCCGGACGGCGTCGACGCCGTACTTCTCGATCTCCTCACCGAGGTCGACGCCGTTGCCCAGCGACTTCGACATGGCCCTGCCGCCGTTGACGACCTGGCCCTGGTTCAGCAGGCGGCGGAAGGGCTCGTCGAAGCCGATCAGGCCCATGTCGTAGAGGACCTTCACGAAGAAGCGGGCGTAGAGCAGGTGCAGCGTGGCGTGCTCCTTGCCGCCGATGTACTGGTCGACGGCGCCCCAGTAGGCAACCTTGTCGACGTCGAAGGGGGCGTCGTCGACGTGCGGGGAGCAGTAGCGCAGGTAGTACCAGGAGGAGTCGACGAAGGTGTCCATCGTGTCGGTGTCGCGTTCGGCGGGACCGCCGCACGCGGGGCATTCGGCGTTGACCCAGTCGGCGGCCGCGGCCAGCGGGGAGACGCCCTTGGGCGCCAGGTCGGCGCCCTTGAGGTCGTCGGGCAGCTTCATCGGCAGCTGGTCGTCGGGGACGGGGACTTCGCCGCAGGCGGGGCAGTGGATGATCGGGATCGGCGTGCCCCAGAACCGCTGGCGCGACAGCAGCCAGTCGCGCAGGCGGTAGTTGACGGAGGCGGTGCCGGTGCCGCGCTCGTGGAGGACCTCGATGATGCGGTCGATCGCTTCGCCCTTGGGCAGGCCGTCCAGCGGTCCGGAGTTCATCAGTCGGCCTTCGCCGGGTGTGGCCGTCCCGGTCTCGGCGGGGTCGCCTTCGCCGGTCTCGACGACTTCGCGCACGGGCAGGCCGAATTCGAGGGCGAAGTCGAGGTCGCGCTGGTCGTGGGCGGGTACGGCCATGATGGCGCCGTGGCCGTACTCGGCCAGGACGTAGTCGGCGGCCCAGACGGGGATGCGCTCGCCGTTGACGGGGTTGATCGCGTAGCGGCCGAGGAACACGCCGGTCTTCTCGCGCTCGGTCGACTGGCGCTCGATGTCGCTGAGGCGGGCGACCCGCTCCTTGTAGGCGTCGAAGTCGGCCCGGTGTTCCGGCGTGCACAGCTCGTCGGCGAGTTCGGCGTCGGCGGCGACGACGAAGAAGGTGGCGCCGTAGAGGGTGTCGGGGCGGGTGGTGAAGACGGTGACGGGTGCGTCGCGGCCTTCGATCGTGAAGGCGACGTCGGCGCCGGTGGAGCGGCCGATCCAGTTGCGCTGCATGGACAGCACGTCGTCGGGCCAGTTGCCGTTCTCCAGCTGGTCCATGTCCTGCAGGAGCCGCTCGGCGTAGTCGGTGATGCGGAAGTACCACTGGTTCAGGCTGCGGCGCACGACCTCGGTTCCGCACCGTTCGCAGCGCCCCTGTACGACCTGCTCGTTGGCGAGCACCGTCTGGTCCTGGGGGCACCAGTTGACCAGGCCCTCCTTGCGGTAGGCGAGGCCGCGTTCGAAGAACCGCAGGAACATCCACTGGTTCCAGCGGTAGTACTCGGGGTCGCTGGTGTGCAGTCGGCGCGACCAGTCAACCGAGATCCCGTAGCGCTTGAAGGACTCCGCCTGGGTCTCGATGTTGGCGTAGGTCCATTCGGCGGGGTGGGTGCCGTTCTTGATGGCGGCGTTCTCCGCGGGAAGGCCGAAGGAGTCCCAGCCGATGGGGTGCAGGACGTTCTCGCCGAGCTGGAACCGGTAGCGCGCGATGACGTCGCCGATGGCGAAGGCTTCGGCGTGGCCCATGTGGAGGTCGCCGGAGGGATAGGCGAACATGTCGACCACGAAGCGGCGCGGACGGGTGTCGGCCGGGTCCTCGCTGGCCGCGAAGGGGTTCTCCGCCGCCCATCGCGCCTGCCACTTCTCCTGGAGTGCGCGGGCGTCGTAGGAGTCGCTCGTCGCCTGGTCTCCGTCTACCGCTGTCATCGCTGGATCGTCCTCTAACCGGTCGCACTTGAGGGCAGGTGGCGGCTGGGGGTGCGGCGTCGTCGCCGCATGCCCTCGGGGGTCGGCGCCACCGCGGCGGGCTGCCAGCCGGGTCCGTGCCCCAAGGTTAGCGCGGTTCGGGGCGGTCCCGGACGCCGCAGGCCGCATCCGCGCCCCGACCGGCGCGGTCTGCGGCCCGACGGCAGCGCGGGGCCCGGGGTGGCGGGTCCCGTCCCGGGCGCGGCGTGCGCCCGGCTGCGCGCCGGTGTCGGCCCCGCGCCTACCGCGGCGGCCTCCCGGCCGGCCCCGTACCGAACGGCTGGCGGAGCGCTCCTGTTCGTTCGCGGTGGCGGAGGCCGGTTGTCGGGGAGCGACGGACATGTCCTAGCGGTCGCGGCTCCTGCGGGTGCTGCCGTCTGCGGGTTCGTCGGCGGGGGCGTCGTCGGGAGTGTCTCGGGGGGCGTGGGCGCGGGCCGCGCGGCGTCCGCGCTGGTGCCGGGGGAAGCGGCGGCGCCGAGGGTCGGCGAGGCCGCCCCGGAAGCAGGCGCGCGGTTGGGCGGACCACTGCACCAGGCACCCGATCGCGAAACCGGCGGTCGCCAGGATCAGGATCGCGGCGGCCCAGATCCATACGGACATGGCGGCTCCTCGGGGGGCGTGGTTGCGCTTCGTCGGGGCCTGCTAACCGCGGAGGCCGCCGAGGGAACGGTCCGCGGCACCCTGATCGCCGCGGCGATGGGAGAATGGGGGCGGAGGGCCTCCCCGTTTCCGTCCCTCCCTTCCCTGACGGCCGCGCCTGTACTGCGCAGAGCCGACCCCGCTGCCGCCGCCCCACCGGTGCGTGCCGTGCGCGCCGCCATCCCCCGAATCCGTGGAGACCCGCCGAAGATGACCGTGTTCGACGCCGCCCTACGTACCCGCCGGACCGTGCTCGCCGCCGCTGCGGCGGGTGCTCTACTGGCGGGGGCCGCCGCCTGTGCCGAAGGCGCGGCCGATCCCGCGCCGAGCAGTTCCGCCCCCGTTCTGGGTGTGGACAACGATCGCGTCCAACTGCTGGAAGGCGCCTCGGCCTCGGTGGCGGCCGAGGACACCGACGACCCGGTCGAGCTGGAGCTGACCGGCTACGAGGACGGGTCGGAGCCGACCGTGGTGATCACGGCGCTGCCTCCGGAGGGCCCGCCCGCCGAGCACACGCTCACGCTGGGCGATCACCTGGAGGCCGGCGGGGAGTCCTGGCGGGTTTCGGAGATCGGGATCAGCGAGTCGCAGACCCAGCAGGCGAGCGTGACGCTGATGCGCGAAGGGAGCTGAGACCCCCCGCCGGATCCGCTACCCCCACCAGCGGAAACCGGGTTACTGTGCGGTAGAAAGGTGACCGAAACCACGTCGCACAGCTGGAGGCGCGATGCTCAACCTCGCCGCACTACTCGAAGACGGCGCCCGGACGAACCCTGAGCGCGACTGCCTGGTGTTCGGTGAACTGCGAGTCGACTACGCCACCGCGAACACGATCGCCAACCAGGTGGCCGAACTGCTCACCGCGCGTGGCGTGAAACGCGGCGACCGCGTCGCCCTGGCCAGCCCGAACACGCCCTATTTCCCGTTCGTGTACTTCGGCGCGCTCAAAGCCGGAGCGGTGGTCGTTCCGCTCAACGTGCTGCTGACCTCCCGCGAGATCGCCTTCCACCTGGAGGACTCGGGGGCCAAGGCGCTGTTCGCCTTCACCGGAACCCCGGACATGCCGCTGGGCGAGCGGGCGTTCGCCGCCTTCAACGCCACCGACTCCTGCGAAACCTACATCGACCTGCCGGGCACGCCGGGCGCCACGGAGTCCGAGATCGACGGCGCCGAGACCCTGTGGTCGGCGCTGGCGGGCACCAGCGGGTCGTTCTCCACGGTCCAGACCGAGGCCGACGACACCGCCGTTCTCATCTACACCAGCGGCACCACCGGATCGCCGAAGGGCGCCGAGCTGTCGCACATGAACCTGCTGTTCAACGCGGTCGCCTCCGATTCGCTGTTCGAGCGGTCCGACCACGACGTCTACCTGACGGTGCTGCCGCTGTTCCACATCTTCGGCCAGACGACGATGCTGAACTGCGGCCTGTACCGGCACGCCACGCTCGTGCTGCAGCCGCGCTTCGAGCCCGACGAGGCGCTGTCGCTGATGGAGAAGGAAGGCGTGACCGTCTTCGCGGGCGTGCCCACCATGTACTGGGGCCTGCTGGGGGCCAAGGGCGACCACGACATGGCCGCCATCACCGCCAACCTCGGCACCGCGGTCTCGGGCGGCAGTGCGCTTCCCGGGGAGGTGCAGCGCAACATGAAGGAGCAGTTCGGCATGGAGGTGCTGGAGGGCTACGGGCTCTCCGAGACCTCGCCGGTGGTCTCCTTCAACAACCCCAAGGTCAAGTCCAAGGCAGGTTCGATCGGCCGCCCCATCTGGGGCGTCGAGATGAAGCTGGTCGACAGCGAGTTCAACGAGGTCGAGGGCGAGGGCCCGGGGGAGATCGCGGTGCGCGGCCACTGCGTGATGAAGGGCTACCACGGCCGCCCCGACGCCAACGCGCAGGTGTTCCACGAGGGGTGGTTCCGCACCGGCGACATCGCGCGCCGCGACGACGAGGGCTTCTACTTCATCGTCGACCGCTCCAAGGACATGATCATCCGGGGCGGCTACAACGTCTATCCGCGGGAACTGGAAGAGGTGCTGATGACGCACCCCGACGTCAGTCTCGCCGCGGTGGTGGGCGTCGAGCACGAGTCGCACGGCGAGGAGATCAAGGCCTACATCATCCGCGAAGAGGGTTCGTCGCTGACCGAGGAGCAGCTCACGGGGTGGGCCAAGGAGCAGCTGGCCGCCTACAAGTATCCGCGGCTGATCGAATTCCGCGAGAGCCTGCCGATGACGGCGACCGGCAAGATCCTCAAGCGCGAGCTGCGCTGATCGACGCGTGCGGCCCGGCCGCCGCCGTGGGCAGGGGCGGCGCGCCGGTGCCGCTCCCCCGCCGGCGGGCGGCGCCGCCCGCTGCGGCGGCCCCCGGCGGGGCCGTCACAGCGGCCGCCACTGGGCGCTGCAGACCACGCAGCGGAACTCGATCGGTTTGCCGCAGGTTTTGCAGTGCGGTCCCGGACTGTATTCGCCGAGGTGGTCGGCGTGGCGGTCGGCGAAGTACCGCAGCTGCATGCAGGAGTTGCAGCGGATCTGCACGGTGGTGGGGCTTCGGGGCCAGGGGGCCTCGGGTTCGATCGGGTGCTCGGTCGACTCGGCGTCCATCTCGCCCCTTCGTGCGGCACGTCCCGGGTGTCCTCGACCGCCACCTTTGCGAAACCGGAGCGGGCGGTCAAGGCGGGGCCGCGGCGGGCGCTGCGGTCACCTGACCGCCCCGCGGGTGAGTCCGGCGACCAGGCCGCGCTGCACGAGCAGGAAGAACACCATCACGGGCAGGGTGATCACGGTGGATGCGGCCATGACCGACCCCCAGTCGGTGGTGTACTGGCCGAAGAACTGGCGCAGCCCGACGGCGACGGTGTACTGGTCCGAATCGTTCATGAAGGTCAGCGCCAGGATGAATTCGTTCCAGGCGGTGATGAAGGAGAAGACGGAGGTGGCCACCAGTCCGGGGGCCACCAGCGGCAGCAGCACGGACCAGAACATCCGCCCCCACGAGCACCCGTCGATGTAGGCGGCCTCTTCGACTTCGGCGGGCACGGCGGCGGCGAATCCCCGCAGCATCCACACCGCGAACGGCAGGGCCAGGGCGATGTAGACGGCGGCCAGGCCCAGCAGCGAGTTGAGCAGCTGCAGGTCGCGCACCTGCAGGAACAGCGGGATGACCAGTGCCTCCAGCGGCACCATCTGCACGATCAGCACCATGACGAGCACGGTGGTGCGCAACCGGAACCGGAACCGGGCCACCGCGACCGCGGCCAGCAGCGCCAGCACGCCGCTTCCGGCGACCGTGAGTCCGGCGACGGCCAGCGAATTGGCCAGGTAGCGCAGGAATCCGGCTTCGGCCAGCACGAAGCGGAAGTTGTCCAGGGTGATCGAGGTGGGCAGCAGCGCGTCGGCGCCCGAGGACGGTCCCTGCGACAGCGCGCTGACGAGCATGAAGTAGGCGGGGAACAGGGTGAAGGCCAGCACGCCGGCCACCGCCAGCGCACGCAGCGCCGCTCGGCGGGCCCGGCGGGCGCGGCGGGCGCGGCGGATGCGGGGAACGCGGCGGCAGGCGGCGCTCACCGCAGCTCCTCGTCGCGGAAGAGCGTGCGCACGTAGCCGACGGTGATGGCCAGCAGCATCAGGGTGAGCAGGACGGCGACGGCCGACCCCAGCCCGTAGGACTGGTTGGCGAACGAGCGCACGTAAGACCACACCCCGAGGTTGAGCACGTCGCGGTTGCCGCCCGATCCGCCGGGCATCAGGTAGACCTGCGCGAACACCTTGAAGTCCCAGATGGTGGAGAGGACGGTGACCACGGCGAAGACGGGGCGCAGGATGGGCACGGTGACATGGCGGAACCGCTGCCAGGCGCCGGCGCCGTCCAGCAGCGCGGCCTCGTTCAGCTCGCGCGGGACGGTCAGCAGTCCGGCGAGCACGGTCACCGCCACGAACGGGAACCCGTGGTGGATGACGTTGAGTGCGGCGATGGCGTAGAACGCCGACCGCTCCGCGAACCAGTTGAACCCGCCGGGCCCCACAGCGCCGACGGCCTGCAAGACGTGCCGCACCGGACCGTCGTCGACGTCGAAGATCCAGATCCACACGTAGGTGCCCGAGACCGCGGGCATCGCCCAGGCGATGAGGATGCAGCCGAGCACGGCGGTGCGGGCGGGCCTGGCGAGGGTGTTGAGCAGCAGCGCGACCAGGGTGCCGAAGGCGACCGTTCCGGCCACGGCGACCAGGGCGAAGACCGCGGTGTTGGGCAGCGCGACGGTCCACAGGTAGCGGTCGGTGAGCAGGTCCGCGTAATTGTCCAGCCCGATGTAGTCGCTGCGTCCCGATACGACGTTGTCGAGGCCGTAGTCCTGCACCGACAGCCACACCACACGCGCCAGCGGCGCCAGCAGCAGGGTCGCGATGACCGCCAGGGCGGGGGCGAGCAGGGTCCAGGGCAGCCAGCGGCGCCGGGTGCGGGCGCTGAGGCGGGGGCGGCGCGGGCCGGTCCGTGCGCCGCCGGCCCGCGGCGCGGGCCCCGGGTCCGCCGGCGCGCCCGCCGGCCTGGCGGTGCGGGGGTCGGCCACGCGTTCAGGAGCCTTCGTTGAGGATGCTTTCGACCTCGCCCGCGGCGCGGGCGGTGGCCTCGTCCACCGTGGCCTCCTCGTTGAGGATGTCCTGCAGCATGGCTTCCAGCACCATATCGCCCTGCACCTTGCCGAAGTTCGCGGTGGCGGGCAGGCCGCGCCCGGCTTCGCTCATCTGCTCGGCGAAGGGCTGCACAAGCGGGTCCTCGGATGCGGTGTAGGGCTCCAACTGCTCCTGCTTGCCGGGGAAGTAGGTGGTGGCCTCCGACCAGCGGCGGGCGTTGTCGTCGGCGGTCAGGGTCTCGACGTAGGACCAGGCCAGGTCGGGGTCGTCGGCGGCGTTGGAGACGGCCAGGTGCGAACCCCCGAGGAAGGAGGGGCTGTAGCCGCCGTCGGGGCCGGGGACGGGGAAAGCGCCGATGTCGCCGTCCAGGTCGGGGGCGGCCTCCACGATGGCCTCGGGCGTCCAACTGCCGGCGATCATCATGGCGACGTCGCCGGAGATGAAGGCGTCCTGCAGGTCGGTCTCCTTCCACGTGCCGGCGCCGGCGCTGGAGACGCCGTCCCGGAGGGCGAGGCCGGTGTAGAAGGAGAGCCCTTCGCGCGCCGCGGCGGAGTCCAGGCCCGATTCCCAGCGCCCTCCGGACGAGGAGGCGACGTCGGCGCCGTTGCCCCACACGAAGGGCAGCGCCTGGTAGGCGGCGTCGCCGGGGACCGGGAACGCCGTCATGTCCGCGCGCTCCCCGGAGACGGCGACGGCGGCCTCGCGCATCTCCTCCCAGGTGGTGGGCTGTTCGATGCCCAGGTCGTCGAACACGTCGGTGCGGTAGACGACCGAGCGCACCCCGGCGTACCACGGGACCCCGTAGAGGCCGCCGTCGAGTGCGCCGGCGTCGACGAGTCCGGGCACGTAGGCGTCGGTCGAGCCGACGCGGCCGGAGAGGTCGGCCAGCGCGCCCGCTTCGGCGAACTCCGGGGTCCAGGTGGTGCCGACCTCGGCGACGTCGGGCATGGTGTTTCCGGCGATGGCGGTGGTGAACTTGTCGTGGGCGTCGGCCCAGGGCACGAATTCCACGTCGACGTCGGCGCCGGTCTGTTCGCGGAAACGCTCGCCGATGCCGTCGAAGTAGGCGGTGGCGTCGGGGTGGGTGCCCTGCATGATCCAGACGTCGAGCATGGCGCCGCCGTCGCCGCTTCCTCCGCCGCATGCGGCGGCGAGGAGGGTCAGGGCGGCGCCCGCCGCGACTGCGGCTCGCGGTCGTCGGGTGCGGGTCGGTGCCATCGGTGTTCTCCCGTCCACTCGCGGTCCCCCGGGCGGTAGGGAACATACGCACGATCACGGCCGGTGTGAAGGAACCGCCGCAGTGCGGTTCGGCGGCGCCGGCGCGCCGCCGCCCGCACATCCGCGTGGCCCGACGGCGCGCGCACGCCTCATGCTGCCACGGTGCGTCCCCGATCGCGCCCGTTGCGGGGGCACGGTCGGCGCGGCGCATCCGTGCGTTCTCAGAATTCGCAGGGCATCGACTTGATCCCGTTGACGAAGTTCGACGCCAGCCGCTTCGGCGGGGCCGCGGCGCGGACGGTGGGCACGCTCCGGTGCAGTTCGCGCAGCATCACCGTGACTTCGCGCCGGGCGAGGTGGGCGCCCAGGCAGAAATGCGGTCCGGGGCCGCCGAAGCCCAGGTGCGGGTTGGGTTTGCGGGTGATGTCGAAGGTGTCGGGGTCGTCGAAGACGGAGGAGTCGCGGTTGGCCGAGGCGTAGTAGAGGACCGTCTTGTCACCCGCGCGGAAGGTGCGCCCGTTCATCTCGTAATCGCGGGTGACGGTGCGCCGCATCCAGATCACCGGCGAGGCGTGGCGGACGATCTCCTCGACGGCCCCGGGGGCGTGGGTGTCGAAGTCCGACCACAGCAGGTCGCGCTGGCGGGGGTTCTCGGTGAGCAACCGCAGGCCGTGGCTGATGGCGTTGCGCGTGGTCTCGTTGCCGGCCACGGCCAGCAGGATGAAGAACGAGCCCAGTTCCTGGTCGGTCAGCGACTCGCCGTCGACGTTGGCGTTGACGAGCGCGGAGGTGAGGTCGGGGGTGGGTTCGGCGCGGCGCTGTGCGGCCAGTTCCGCCAGCAGGCCGGAGAGGTTCTCCCCGGCCTCCAGCAGGCGGGTCATCGCGGTTTCGGCGTCGTCGCCGAGGTAGTCCGGGTCGTTGCCGGCCAGCACGACGTTGGAGTTCTCCAGGACTTCCCGGTGCCGTTCCTCGGGGATGCCCATCATCTCGCAGATGACCACCAGCGGCAGCCGGGCGGCCACGTGGGAGACGAAGTCGCACGGGCCGGTCGTGCGGAGGTCGTCGGCGATGCCGGCGGCGTGGCGCTCCACGTCCTCCTGCAGGCGGGCGAGCATGCGGGGGGTGAAACCGCGGGAGACGACGCGGCGCAGCCGGGCGTGGCGCGGGTCGTCGAGGTTGATCAGCGAGCCGAAGTACTCGGAGAAGTCCGCGGGCATGTCCGGGATGGAGATGGCGCTGGGTTCGGAAGCGAATACGCCGGGCTCGCGGCTGGCCTCGGCGACGTCGGCGTGGGTGACCAGCGCATAGTAGCCGGGGCCGGGAGGGAGCGGGCCCATGTCGGGCTCGGCGAAGAACTGCGGGGGGTGGCTGCGCAGTCGGGCGAAGGCGGCGTGGCGCTCCTCCAGCGGCCGCTTCCAGAACTCGTTGTCCGACAGGTCGATGTCGGAGATGTCGGGCGGTGCGCCGGCGGTGGGGGGCGACTGTGCCATAGAGGAGTGCACTCCTTGCGGATCTACCGGAGACGTCACCCACACTCTTTACACGAGAGCTGTTTATGTCAAGAACGAGCTCCCGAGGAACCCTCCGGGAACGCCTGGAGGCGGTCACCCCAGAGGCTGCGGCAGTGGGGCACAGCTCGCCCCGCGAGCAAGCCGGCTTGCCGCCGAGCGCACACGGCCCCATCGCCGCAACCTCGGTGGCGACCGGCCCCACACGGTTCCCGGGGGTGCCTCCCCAGCCGCAGGCCCCTCGGTACCCCCCATCACCGACCTAGAAGTCCTCGATACCTGCAAGGAAGGCCTGCCACTCCTGCGCGGGGAACACGAGGTGGCCGTGCTCCCGATGCTCGGTATCGCGCACCAGGGCCTGGGCGCCCTCGGCGACCTCGACGCAGTGACCACCCGTATCGCTGTAGCTGCTCTTGTGCCAAGCCGTGTCGCTCACGTGAGATCCTCCAAAAGCTTCCGGGACTGGTCGGACGGCAAGGCTGCGGCGAAGGCGTGCTTCGCCACCTCGCCGAGCCTCTCCCAGTCGTCCGCACCGCCGTGCAAGAAGTTACCGGACATGTGATCGCTCGATGCAGTCACTCCCCCACCTCGGAGGCGATAGAGCGCCATGGGAGAAGTGACACCCCATAGGAACGCCCCCTCGGGGACCAGGTGCACGGAAAGTCGTCCGGATTCGCACATTTCCACCAGTTGTCCCGTCTGTTCTTTGCGGACACACTCAGGAAAAGCGGTCAGCGCCGTATGGGGGAACACCGCCGAGACGCGGGGGTTGTTGTAGTTCCGCAGCTCTGCATACCGCCTGCATCGAAGCCGGACGAGACGGTCGATCGTGCCCTGGTCGGTTATCGGCTGCGCACCAGCGATCACGATTGCCGAATACGACGGCGACTGCAGGAGGCCGGGCACGAGTACAGGAGAGACATAGTCGATCGAGGTCGCCTCCTGCTCCAGCCGTACGGTGTCACGCATCCACGGCGGGAGCTGCGACCCGGATGCCTCCCGCTCCCACTCGCGCATGAGCTGCCCACCGGCGTTCAGCGTCTCATCAAGCCGCTCGACGTCCCCACGCTTGGGTGCGACTGTCCCCGATTCCCAACGTGACACGGAAGATGCAGACGCCCCGACTCGCGTCGCAAGTTGCTTCTGCGTCAATCCCGCCAGTTCACGCAGTTTCGCCAGATTCTCCTTGAGACCGTTTGCTTTCATGTAGCAACTCTATGCACGGACATGCAGGCGAAACCGTATCGATGCAGAAAGTCTTCACTAACTAGGAATGCCAAGTGGACTCAAGCAGCATGAGACGTGAAAGACCCCCGCGACGCAGCAACGTCCGGGGGCGTGGTCCCCAGCTAACGAGGAGCTGAGAACGATGTCGATCCTACTGGGATTGATGGCCCCGATCGCCCTGCTCGCCCGGCTCACCCGACCGGCGCGCGGGCTGCACGCGGCACCGCGCCGGATCGCCGAAACCTACGCGACCTCCCACCTGCCCACGCGCCGGTCCGGAGGCGTCTTGCCCGTTCTCCCGCTCGACGCCCGTGTGTCCGGGCTCGGACCGGTACGGAGGGCGGCGGCATGATCATCGCCCGCTTCAGTTCCGCCGGCGCCGCGTCGTCGATCGTCCTCTACGACGCGCTCGCCGTCGAGCGCGACCCCGGCGGCTGCCGCGAGGAATTCACCGCGGGGCGCCTGCGCCCCCGCTCGGACGAGCCCGGCGAGCCGCCCCGGTTCGCGGCCGACTACACGACGGTCCGCGCTTGGCTGATCCTGGAAGGCGTTCCCGAAGAGTGGGCCGACCGTGCACTGCGGAGCCTTCGCGCCGGCAGCCTTCCCTTCACCCCGACGCAGACCGCACCGGTGAGCGCGGACCGCAGATTCTCCGTCAAGGAGGATCCGTGAGCCACTCCCGGACCCGTCCGACCGGCCACGACCCGCCGGTTCGGGGGCACCCTCGCGCCGAGCATGCGGCCGAACAGTCGGGATCGGGGCATCCCCGGGACCGACCCGGATCTCTCCAGCGGTCACCCGCGCCGCGCGCCGTCCGGCCAGACCACCTCGACCGGCACCCTCCGGCCGCGTGCGGCCTCGACAGCATCGCCCGTTCCCCCTTGGCCGCCCGAGGGATTGCCGTCCCACACGGCGAACAGCCGATCGATACCGCTGAGGACCGTCTCATTGGCGTCTTCGTAAGCGGCACGGCCGGCGGTGCGGTAGGGCATGTAGCGGACTGTCGCCGAACGCATCAGCAGGCCGTCGAAAGCGTCGAGATTGTCCGGTTTGACCTTGGCTTCCCGGTAGTCGACCGAGGGCAGGACGACCTCCAACCGCCCGCCAGCTTCCAAAACCGCCTCGGCGAAGATCTGATCGGCGCCCCGAGCCAGGCACGACACACCCACGAGGTCGGCTCCGGCGTATTGCGCCAAGGCAGCGGCCAGAGCGCGGTCCACCATCGGCACGCTGTCGGCCGAGAGGTCGGAGTGCCCGGTGATTCCGATGCGTGTCACGCCGCCTCCTCCATGTTGGGCTGATCGGTCGGCAGCGTACTGTCCAACTCTTCGCGGACCTCGGCGACCGCGGGCTCACGCGCATCCACCGGTGACCGCGGCGGCTTCGCCGGGGGTGTCCCTGAGGACACTTTCGGCGCCGAAAGTGTCCTCAGGGACACCCCCGGCGCGAGACCTCAAGCGACCATCCCGGCCCCCTGCCCCTACTCCTCGCCGCCGGTGGCGATGCGCAGGGTCGAGATCAGCTCGGCGGGCTTGTAGACGGCCTGGCCGATGGCCGCCGCGAACGCCGACAGCATGTGCAGATAGACGGCGGGGTCGCCGTTGGTGAAGTGCTCGGCAGCTTCCTCCTCACCGACCGAGTGGGCCTCCCACGCCGTGATCACCGCGAACTCCACCTCGGGAGCGAGCATGTCGGCCACGGTGGAGGCGACGGCCTCGCGGGAGTCGGCCGGCTTCCAGACCACACCGGTCTCCTGCACCCGCCGGGAGAGGAAGGAGCCGAAAACCTTGAGCTCGGAGATGGCCGTGTCGGTGCTGTCGCCGATCTCGGCCACGGTGCGGTCCAGCAGGTCGCGGTCCTTGCGGACATAGGCGTCGACCAGCGTGATGGCGAGCTGCTTCGTGGGGTCCGTGTCGTCTGTGCCAGGCATACCCCCATGATGCCCCCGGCGGCGCAGTCGATGGGCCTTGGCCCGTCCCCGCGCGCCGCCGCGCGGCCGGCCGGGCGGTGCGCTGCCTGTGCGCGCACCGCCCGGCCGGTCCCGGTCACGCGAAGCTCGGCCGCAGCGGCATGTGCGCGTCGGTGCCGTCGAGCTTGACGCCCAGGATCTGGTGCAGCTGGACGACGTCGCGCTCGAAACCGAGGATGCAGCCGTTCATGTACAGCCGCCACACCCGGGCGGTGCCCTCGCCGACCTCGCGCACGGCCTCGTCCCAGTTGCGGTCCAGGTTCGCCGCCCACTGCCGCAGCGTCAGTGCGTAGTGCTCGCGCAGGTTCTCCTGGTGGCGGACCTCGAAGCCGGCGTCGTTCATCCGCATCTGGATCTCGCCCGGCCCCTCCAACTCGCCGTCGGGGAAGACGTAGCGGTTGATCACGCCGCCGGGCTTCATCGCCGGCAGGTCGTTGCGGGGGCGGGTGATGCAGTGGTTGAGCAGCCGGCCGCCCGGCTTGAGCTTGGCGTAGAGCCCGTCGAAGTAGCCGGACAGGTTCTTCTTGCCGATGTGCTCGGTGAGGCCGATGGAGCTGACCCGGTCGTAGATGCCGTCGGGCAGGTCCCGGTAGTCCATGTGGCGGACCTCGGCCAGGTCCGACAAGCCCTCCTGGGCGATGTGCTTGCTCGCCCATTCCGCCTGCTCCTTGGACAGGGTCACGCCCAGGGCCTTGACCCCGTACTCGCGGGCGGCGTGCATGACCATGCCGCCCCACCCGCATCCGACGTCGAGCAGCCGCATGCCCTCCTCCAGGCCGAGCTTGCGGGCCACCAGGTCGTGCTTGTCGAACTGGGCCCGCTCCAGCGAGGTCTCCTCGCTGCCGAACACGGCGCAGGTGTAGGTCATCGACTCGCCCAGCACCAGCTCGTAGAAGGCGTTGGACACGTCGTAGTGGTGGTGGATCACCTCGGCGTCGCGGCTCTTGGCGTGGCGGGTACCCAGCCACGAGAGCTTGCCGCGGCGCATCTCCTGCGGCGGGGGAGCCACGCGGTTGGCGAACTTCACCCAGCCGATACCGCGTGCGATGCGCGCCATCTCCGCCGGAGAGAGCCGCGGACCGTCGTTGAAAGCGAGGTCGGCCATCCGGTCCAGGGCGGTGTACATGTCGCCCTCGACGTCGATGTGCCCGGATACGTAGGCGCGTGTCAGCCCCATCGCCCCCGGCGACTGCGCCAGGTAGTTCAGCGCCACCGGGGTGCGCACGACCATCGTCGTGTCGCTGTCGGGGTCGCCGGCCGTGCTGCCGTCGTAGGCGCGGAAGCGAACAGGTGCGCCCGTGCCGACGACGCGTTCGAAGATCTCCGCTAGCCGCATTCTTCTTCCCTTCTCACCCGCGCCCGCCCACACCGCACGGTGGGCCGGCGCCTCACTTGTTGCCCACGCACTTGGCGTAGAGGTCCAGGAGCCGCTCGTCGGGGTCGTAGGCGTGCTTGAGCCTCAGGTAGCCCTCGCCGTTGTACAACCGCCAGAACTCGTCCTCGGAATAGAACGCGTCCGAGTACAGCGACTTGTGTCCGCCCAGCCGCGAGACCTCCTCCTCGACCGACCGGTTGTGGTGGGCCCGCCGCTGCCCGGGCTGCATGGGGACCATTCCCCAGAACCCGAAGTTGACATAGAGCCGCTCCCGCTCCAGCGGGTACAGCGGCCACACGTGTGCGCGCCCTGCGGCCGGCTCGACGTTCTCGCGCAGGCGCAGGGGGCACATCCAGATCGGCGACATGCCGACCTCGGAATGGAAGAAGTCGAGGAACTCCGCACCGCGTTCGACGCCGACCTCGACGTCCTGGATCACCGGCTCCTGCTGGGGGCGGCCGCGGTAGTGGTCGAGCAGCCGGCTGAAGTCGGTGCGCCGGTCCCAGGCCACGAGCTTGCGGTAGACGTCGGAGCGCTTCAGCGACCGCGGCCACAGCCGGCGCACCGTCGGGTTGTTCAGCCCGAAAGCGCCCGAGCACCAGAACCAGTCGGTGTCCCAGCGCCACAGGTAGTCGTGGACGGTGAGGTAGTCGCCCGGGCCGGGCTCCGCGTAGCGCGGAATGGACCGGTAGTAGATGTCGGAACCGGTGTAGTCGCTGGTCCAGGGCGCCTTGTCGACGAAGGAGGCCAGGGTGAGGTACAGCTCGCCGGGGCCGAAGGCGACACCGTCGACGAAGTCGGCACGCTCCCCCCGGTATTCGGCATCGGAGCAGATCCGCTCGAGGGCCTCCATCGCCTCCTTGCCGCTGCCGAACCGCAGGTGGCGCAGGTGGACGTAGGGCTTGACCGGCTCCAGCTCGATGCGCAGGCGCAGGCTGTAGCCCAGGGTTCCGTAGGAGTTGGGGAATCCGTAGAACAGCTCGCTGTGCTCGTTGTCGCGGCGGGCGGTGACGACGTCGCCGGATCCGGTGAGGATCTCGATCTCCTCGACCGCCTCGTGCGGCAGGCCGTTGCGGAACGAGGAGGACTCGATTCCCAGCCCGGTGACCGCGCCGCCGAGGGTGATGGTGCGCAGCTGCGGCACCACCGTCGGCATGAGGCCGTGCGGCAGAGTCGCCGCCACCAGGTCCTCGTACGTCGTCATACCGCCGACCTCGGCGACCCGTTCGACGGGATCGACGGCCAGCACCCGGTTGAACGCCGAAACGTCGAGTCGGGGCGTGTCGGCGGAGTCGCGGAACCGGAACAGGTTGGAGGTGGGCTTGGCCAGCCGGACCGGGGCGTCGACGGGCAGCTGCGCGTAGTCGCGCCGAAGGCGCTGCACGGCCTCGACGTGATCGGCGAAGTCCCGCTGCGATGACTGACGAATCGCTCTCACCCGCTTCTCAACCCGCTCGGCGCACGTTCGCGCCGCTGCCGTCGTGCCGCGCTGCCGATCCTGCGGCAGGCCGTGGAACACACTATTCCCCTTTTACCCGCCGGTAGCCCGATCAGGCGTGTGACCAGTACAACCCACCTTCCGGCCCCAGGTCGGGGGCGCCGCCGCGGCCCCCGACCGGCCGGAACCGGCCCCGGCGCCTCCCTGTGCGATTCCCGGATTCGAGCGCGCCGATACCTCCCGCGCGCGAAGCGGCGCGGGTCCGGCCGCCGGACGGTCGGCGGCACGCCCGCGACGCACCCCGCGCCGCGGATTCCGTGCCACCGGGCGCACGCGGCACGGCGTAGGATCGGCGACGTGCGCATCGCTTTCATCGATTCCGGGATCGGCATGCTCTCGACCGTCGCCGCCGTGCGCGCGGCGCGGCCCGACGCCGATCTGGTGCTCTCCATGGACCCCGACCACATGCCCTGGGGTTCACGCGCCCCGGAAGCGATCGTAGGCCGGGTGCTGGACGGCGCCCGGGCGGCGCTGGACGCCGCCGACGCGGGCCGGGAGCACGCCGCGCTCGACGCGATCGTGGTGCCGTGCAACACGGCCTCGGTGCACGGGCTGGCGTCGCTGCGCGCCGCGTTCGAACCGCGGATCCCGGTGGTCGGCACCGTGCCGCCGATCAAGCCCGCCGCCGCGCGCGGAGGGCCGGTCGCCGTGTGGGCGACGGTGGCCACCTCCCGCAGCCACTACCAGCAGGGCCTCATCGAGGAGTTCGGCCAGGGGGTGGAGATCGAATCGGTGCCGTGTCCGGGCCTGGCCGAGGCGATCGAGTCGGCCGATCCGGGCGCCGTGGAAGCGGCGGTCGACCACGCAGCCGGGCGCACCTCGCCGGATGCCGCTGCCGTGGTGCTCGGCTGCACCCATTACGACCTGGTCCAGAAGGCGGTATCGGACGCTCTGGCGGGCCGGGCCGAACTCTACACCGCGGCCGAGGCGGTGGCGGCCCAGACCCTGCGCCGCCTCGGATCGGCTCCGGCTCCCGCCCTCGCGCCCACGGGTACCGTCACCGTCCTGGCCAGCGGCCGCCCCGTCGCGCTGCCGGAGGAGGCCCTGGCGTATGCACCCGGGCAGGACCTGGCCCGCGCCCTCCAGGGCTGACCGGCCGGTTCGGTCCGCCTGCCCGCCGACGGCCTTCAGGACGCACGGTCACCGGCGCCGGGGCGCCCCGCTCCAGGGGCGGGTGCTCAGCCGACGGGGGCTCCGGCGGGCGACACCGCCGTGCCGGCGGCGCCGGGGGCGGTCCCGGTCCCTCCCGGGCCCAGCGCGGCGCCGGTGAGATGGCGGACCAGGGTGCGCATGCCCGCGGTGTCCTCGTCCGCCAGCAGCGTCTCCAACAGCGACAGCGCGGCCTTCCGGTCGCCGGGGGCCGAGCGCACCCGCGGCCAGTGCAGTTCGGCCGCGGCGTCGGTGAGCCCCAGGGTGCGCCCGACTTGGCCCAGCGCGTTGAGCAGCGCGGGGTCGCCGGGGCGCTCCCGGAGCGCCGCCGTCACCAGATCGGCCTGGTACTCGGGATCGACCTCCTCCGGCGACTGCCCGCGCAGCAGCGCCAGCACCTCGGCGGCGGGCACGGGCATCTCCCGGGGGCCGCGGCGGGCGGCGTCGGCGCGGACTTCGTCGAGGTCGCCGGCCTCCTCGTCGGCGCGCCGCACCCGCTCCAGGGCGCGCTCGCTGCGCCTCAGCGCGGTGTCGGCCGTCCAGCGGGCCCCGCGGGCCACCCCCAAGCGCGCAGCGGTCAGCCCCACCCGCAGGCACAGCCGGTCGGAACCGACGCGCTCGAAGTAGCGCGACCACGCGGTCAGCGCGGTGCCCAGCCGCCAGTCGTTGTCCAGTGCCCCCGCGGCGACCAGGTGCTCCGCCGCCTCCGCCCAGGCCGTCCGCAGGCGCGGATGGGCGTCGGCCTCGCGCCGCTCGGGCAGCGCCGCGCGGGCCTCCTCGCGGTCGCACCGGCCGGCGCGCGCCAGCCATGCCAGCACCCGGGCGCGTTCCATATCCAAGCGGCGGCGTGCCGCCGCGCGGGCCGCCCCGCCCGGCCAGGCGGCGGTCATCCCGGACTCCACCCGCTCCAGCGCCGACAGCGCCTCGTCGTAGCGGTCGAGGTGGCGCAAGGCGCGCACGTAGCCGAAGGCGTAGTCCAGGCTGACGCCCGGCCCGCCGTCGCGGGCCGCGGCGGCGCGGGCGTCGAGCTCGCGGATCGCCTCGTCGGGGCGATCGTCGTCGACGAGCATGTCGGCCTGGGCCAGCACCAGCGCCTCCCAGGCGGGTTCGCCGGGCCGGGTGTGGCCGAGGCTCTCGGCCACCAGCGTGGCGCGGTCGACCACGTGGCCGGGGCCGTCGATGTTGGCGTAGCAGGCCAGCACGGGTTCGGCGGAGCAGGCGGCCGGAGCGCACCCGGCCGCGGCGCCGCCCGCACCGTCGTCGCCGCCGGCGTGGGAGGCGCGCAGGCGCGCCAGCGCCCCGGGCAGCGCGGTCCGGCCTTCGGCGCGGTCGCCGACCCGCGCGGCCAGCGGCCAGTGCCCCATCAGAGGTGCGGCCCAGCTCGGCGCGGAGGCTGCCCGGGCCGCCCGCTCGGCCGCCGGCCGGGCGTCGTCCGCGGCGTCGGCCTGGCCTTCGGCGGCCATCTGGGCGAGCCGTACCAGGCTTTCGGCCAGCTCCCCCTGGCCGTCGGCCCGCAGCTCCCGTGCGGTCTCGCCCAGCCATCTCCACAGCGCCATGGATGCAGACCCCCTCTGATCTCCTCCGTGCCGGTCCGGGCCCCTGCGGCGCTCGCGGCCGCGTCGACACCGCTGAGGGATGCAACCGAACGTAGCAGCGCGATCACCCGGGGGCGGGGAAAACGCCCGAATCCGATGGCGGTATCGGCGGATAGACTCGAATGCGGACCGGGGGAGCGACATGGACGAGGCCGCGGGTACGCGGCGGCAGCGACGGGAGCGCAGACGGCATATGGGATGGCGAGACCGGTTGGGGCTCCGCAAGACGAAAGACCGGTTCGGGCTCCGCAAGGCGAGGCGCCAGAGCAAGGCCCGTTTCGACCGTGCTGCCGAGGACTCCGATATCCGCGCGCTGATGGATTTCCACGGCAGCAAGGTGGGCGTGGAGTTCTTCGTCGAACCCGAGACCTTCGCCACCGGCACCACGGCGGTGGCCGTGGCGACCGACGGCGAGTGGATCCGCCGCCGCGTCGGATCGCCCCAGGTCATCCACAGGGTCGCCCGCAACCTGGCGGCCCCGGTCCACGACGTTCACGTCGTCGGCTATCCGCAGCGCATGCGCGACTGGACCGCGCGCAACAAGCGCGGCCTCTCGATGGACGAGTAGGCACCAGGACGGCACCGCCTGCGCCGCCCCGCCGCCGGCCCCGGCGGTGGAGGCGGGCGCGGCCCCGCGGCCGCAGTCCACCCGGCTCCTCCGCGCAGCAGTGAACCGAGCCCTGCGCTCGGCGGCAGGAAGGCGACCCGCGCTCATGACGGCCCCGGATCCAGCTGGCAAGAACGGCGTGCCCCCGTGGCTGCCGCGAGCGCTGATGCTGATCGCCTGGACCGTCGTCGCCTTCGCGGTCGCGGGGTGGCTGTTCCTGCAGCTTCGGGGTCTGCTGGTGCTCCTGCTGGTGTCGCTGTTCCTCGCGCTGGCGCTGGAGCCGGCGGTCAATTGGCTGCACAGCCACCGCTGGCCGCGCGGTCCCGCCACCGGCGCGGTGATGCTGGGCGTCGTCACGATGGTGGGGGCGTTCTTCTCGGTCCTGGGGTCGATGCTCATCGGCCAGGTCCTGGAGTTCATCGACCAGGTCCCCGTGATGAGCCGCGGCCTGCTGAACTGGGTCAACGTCACGTTCAACACCAGCTTCTCCCCCAACACGCTGCTCAGCGAGATCACCGACGCCACCGGGCTGGTCGACCAGTACGCCTCCAGCCTCGCCGAGAACGCCTGGGGCGCCGGCACGACGCTGCTGTCGCTGCTGTTCAACGGGTTGACGATCGCGCTGTTCACCTTCTATCTGACCGCCGACGGGCCCCGGTTCCGGCGGACGATCTGCTCGGTGCTGCCGCCGCGGACGCAGAGCGAGGTGCTGCGCGCCTGGGAGATCGCCATCAGCAAGACGGGCGGCTACATCTACTCCCGCGCGCTGCTGGCGCTGATCGCGACGATCGCCCACTACCTGGCCCTGGTCGTTCTGGACATCCATTACGCGTTCGCTCTGGCGCTGTGGGTGGGTGTCCTCTCCCAGTTCATCCCGACCGTGGGCACCTACATCGGCGGGGCCGTGCCGGTGCTGGTCGCGCTGATGCAGGGCGCCTGGCCGGCGCTGTGGATGCTGGTCTTCGTCGTGGTCTACCAGCAGTTCGAGAACTACCTGCTCCAGCCGCGGATCACCGCGCGGACACTGGACATGCACCCCGCTGTGGCCTTCGGCGCGGTCCTCGCCGGAGCCGCGGTCCTGGGGGTCCCGGGCGCGCTGCTGGCGCTGCCGGCCGGCGCCAGTCTGCAGGCGTTTTTGAGCGTCTACATCCGCCGCTACCAGGTCGCCGAGCATCCGCTCCTGGGTCCGGGGGGCTCCGCCGACGTATCCGGAGTGCCCGGCGACGGATCCGAGCAGGAGGCCGCCCCGGCCGCGGACGGCGCCGCGGAGAGCGGCGCCGCCGTCCCCGCCGCCCCCGCCGGCGGTGCCGGGGCCGCCGGACTCGCGCGGCTGCTCGCCCGCCTGCGGTCCGCCGCGCCCGCCTCGCTCACCCGCCGCGGCGGCGGCAGCGGCGCCGACAGCGCGGACCAGGACTCCGCGCCACGCTGACGCGCACCGATTCCCCGCCTTCCGGACACCCGGAGCCGCCGGGTTTTCGGGCTGGTGGCGACGGCGGATCGCCGCGGTTCCTCGGGCGGCCGGGTTCCCTAATCAGGGTCCGGCATCGCATACTCACCATGGGAGGGGGACTAAGGATGAAGCAGGATCTCACCGCCTTGTGCTGTGAATGCGGTACGAGCCGGATGGTCAGCGCCTATCGGGCGATCGGCGAGGCGCAGTCGGCCTACGGGCTCGCCCGGTGCGTCGTCTGGCGACTGTGCCGCGCCTGCGGACACCGCACCTACCACGCCTACCTGCGCGACGACGAGGAGCGCGACGAGCTGGAGGAGGCCCTCGACCTCGACCAGGCGATGGCCGCCGAAGCCCTGGACGAGGAGGTCGAGCAGCTCCGGTTGTGCGGCGTCGACATCGGCCACGCACCGGTGCCCGCCATCTGGGACGGCCAGCCCGTGGGCATGGTCACCCAGCGGCTGGCCGACCACTCCTATGCGATCGTGCTCGACCCCGGTTCTTCGGTCGTGGCGCGGCTCAAACTGATCGACCTGATGTGGAACGAACTGGCGATCGGCGACAACGACGACCGGTGGTACATCCAGCCGGCCGACGACGACACCCCGGGATACGCCGTCCGGCTGTTCGGCTACCGCCTGCGGCGCTGACCCCCGCTTCCGGTTCAGTCCGCGGCCGGAGCCTGCGCGAGCCGGCGCAGCGCCGACCGGGCGACGTCGGGGTCGGCGGTGCCCCAGTACGGCGGAAGCGAGGAACGCAGGAACCCGCTGTAGCGCGCGGTGGCCAGCCGCGGGTCGAGCACCGCCACCACACCGCGGTCCTGTGCCGAACGCAGTAGCCGGCCGGTGCCCTGCGCCAGCAGCAGCGCGGCGTGCGTGGCCGCCACCGCCATGAAGCCGTTGCCGCCCCGGGCGCCGACGGCGCGCTGACGGGCCGAGGCGAGCGGATCGTCGGGGCGCGGGAACGGGACGCGGTCGACGATGACCAGCTGCAGCGAGGGGCCGGGGACGTCGACGCCCTGCCACAGCGACAGCGTGCCGAACAGGCAGGAGGACTCGTCCTCGGCGAACTCCTCGACGAGGCGGCCGGTGGAGTCCTCGCCCTGGCACAGGACGGGAACGTCCACGCGCTCGCGCAGCTCCTCTGCGGCCTGCGCGGCGGCGCGCATCGACGAGAACAGGCCCAGCGCACGGCCGCCGGAGGCCTCGACCAGGCCGGTGATCTCGTCCAGATAGCGGGAGTCGAGCCCGTCGCGCCCCGGCGGGGGCAGGTGCCGGGCGACGTACAGGATGCCGCTGCGGGCGTGGTCGAAGGGCGATCCGACGTCCAGGCCGCGCCAGCGGGGCTCGCCGGCGGCGCGGTCCGGGTCCTCCGCCCGGTCGGCGCCGCCGCCGTCGGCGGATACGTCCGGATCGGCGGATGCGTCCGGGCCGCTCGATCCGTCCGCGGCGGCCGCCGTCGCCGCATCCGTGGACTCGCGCCCCAGCCCCCACTGGGCGGCCAGCGGAGCGAAGGTTCCGCCCAGGGCCAGGGTCGCCGAGGTGAGCACCACCGTGGTGCGGTCGCCGAAGAGCTTCTCGCGCAGCAGCCCGCTCACGGCCAGCGGAGCCACCTGCAGGGTCGGGGACTGCTTGGGCCCCTTCGCGAGCCACACGACGTCGGTGCGCTCACGCAGCGGCGGCTCGAAGGACTCCAGGATCCGCACCGCGGTGTCGTGCACGTCTTCCAGCGCCGCCAGCGCCTGCTTGCGCCCGGTGGCGAGGTCGGGGTCCTGTTCGGTGGAGCCGCTGCGGACGGCGGTCAGGCAGGCGTGGGCGGCGTCGCGGACGGCGGCCACGGCCCCCGCCAGGGAATCGGGGAGCTGGTCGAGCCGGCCGGCGTCGGCCTCGCCGAACATCAGCGCCAGGCCGTCGCCGGACTCGCCGAGCCGCTCGGTGAGGTCGGCCTCCGCCAACCGGGAGGCGCGCTTGGCGGCGGTGGCCACGGCCCGCTCCCCCAGCTCGCCCGTGGCCACCGACGTGACCCGGTCGACGAGCTCGTGGGCCTCGTCGATCACGAGGACCCCGTGCTCGGGAAGCAGCTGGTACCCCTGCATGGCCGAAACGGCCAGCATGGCGTGGTTGGTGACGACGATGTCGGCGCCGCCGGCCTCGGCCCGAGCCTGTTCGGAGAAGCACTCCTGGCCGAAGGGGCACACCGACGCGCCCACGCACTCGTTGGCCGAGACCGACACCTGCCGCCAGGCGAGGTCGCTGACGCCGGGCGCGAGCTCGTCGCGGTCGCCGGTGACGGTCTCCTCGGCCCATTCGTGCAGCCGTTTGACCTGGCGTCCCACGGAGGACAGCTGCCGGGGGTCGAACAGCTCCGTGTCGTCGTCGGGTGCCTCGGCGCCGTTCAGGCGGTGGCGGCACAGGTAGTTGCGCCGGCCCTTGAGGACGGCGAAGGTGGGCTCGCGGTGCAGCAGCGGAGCCAGCGCGGCCGACAACCGCGGCAGGTCGCGTTCGATCAGCTGGCGCTGCAGAGCCAGAGTGGCCGTGGTGACCACGGCCGTGGTGTCCTCAGCCAAGGCGTAGCGCAGGGCCGGCACCAGGTAGGCCAGCGACTTCCCGGTACCGGTCCCCGCCTGCACGACGAGATGCTCGCCGGTGTCGACGGCGGTGGTGACCGCCTCGGCCATGGCGGCCTGGCCGTCGCGGCGCGTGCCGCCGACGGACCGGACGGCGGCGGCGAGCAGGGTTTCGACATCGGGAAGTTCAGCCACGCGTGCGACAGTACCGCTCGCCGGGGACGTGCCGGGCGGCGTATCCACAGGCTCCGCCGCCGGGCCCGCGCGCCCGCCGACCGGCTGGGGCTGCGGCTGCGGCTGCGGAGATCAGACGCGTTCCGCCACGACGGAGAGGTCCTCGTGCAGGAAGCAGAAGTGGCCCCGCACGTCGCGCGCGTCCTTGAGCGGGTCGTCGTAGGACCAGGCCACGTCGGCGATCTCACGGTCGTGCAGGCGCAGGGTCCAGTAGGTCGCCCGCCCTTTGTAGGGGCACATGGTGCGGGTACGGCCGGGAACCAGTAGCTCGCGGCGCACGTCGTCGGGCGGGAGATAGTAACGGTTGGGCAGCCCGGTCTCGGAGAGCAGCGCGGGCCGGGCCGAGCGCGCGATCACCGTGTCGCCCCACGCGACCCGCACGAGAAGCGAAGCGGGCCGGGTGTCGACCCGGTGGTAGGGGTCGCGCAGGTGGCCGCGCACGGGCTCGTCCTCGTCGTACCAGGCGTCGGCCGCGTTCCAGTACATCGCCGAGAAGCCGGCCAGCCACCCGGCTTCGGGCGCGGGTTCGGGGTAGGACCACACGGCGTTCTCCGCCGCCCGGTCGCCTACCCGCAGGTGCCGGTAGGACGCGTCGCCCTTGTAGGGGCAGTGGGTGGTGCGGTCGCTGGGTGCCAGCAACTGTTCGGCGATGTCCTCGGTGGGCACGTACAGCTGCGGCAGCAGCGACGTCTCGTGCAGCAGCATCCCGCGCCGCGAGTCGAGCACCGTCTCTCCGCCCAGCTCGGCGCGCACCCGCCGGGGGAAGGCGTGCATGAACAGCGAGTGGTGCGGCGACTCGATCCGGTAGTTCACCGCGGCGGGCGCGTCGTGCGCGAACGGCCCTCCGCCCATGGTCAGCGACATCCCCGTGCCTCCTCGACGGTCGACGCGGCGGGTGCGGTGTACCCGCCCGGTCCCCCACTACCCGCGGCAGGCCGCCTCCGCACGCCGCCCGCCCGGTCGCGGATGCGCGGTCAGGGCCGGTCCCGGCCGGGGGTACGCGGCGCGCGGGAGCCGGCGACGTCGTCGCCGTCGAAACCGGACTTGCGGCCGCGGCCGAGGTAGATCGCGGTGCCGCCGCCTCCCAGGGCCGCGAGGCCGGTCGCCACCAGCCCGATCAGCGCGCTTCCCGCAACCGGCAGCCGGCCGCCGGCCGGATTCGTACCGCCGCTCCCCGGGTCCACCGACGGAGCGTGCTCGGGGACGGTCGGCGCCGCCACCGTGGGCCCGGTGGCGGACTCCCGCGGCGCCGGATCTCCGGACGCCCCCCGCGCTCCCGGCGGCGGTTCGGCCGACCGTGTGGCCCCCGCCGCGGTGCCGGGCCGGGACGTCGGTTCGGGGTCCTCCGCGTCGTCGGACCGGGCGGCGGGCGGCGGGTCCTCGGGGGCGTCCCCGGTCTCCTCCGGGACTCCGGGTGAGGCGGGCGAGGCGGGCGAAGCGACGGTGGGGCCGGGATCGGGGGCGGCGGTCGCGGCCCCCGGCCCCGGGGTTTCGGGCACACCGCCGGCCGGTATGCGGACCGCCGTACCTGCGAACTCGACGCCGTAGTGGAACTCGCTGACCGGGTCGCCGTCGGCGTCGACCCGGGCGACCTCGAATCGCACGGACAGCGACGCCCCGGCGCGTTCGGGCGGGGGCGGCCCGCCGGAGGCGGGGGGAGGTCCGCCCTCTTCGGGCGCGTCGACGCGGCGTCGGGCCGTGACGGAGACGGTGACCTGCCCGTCGCCGGAGTCGGCGGTGAAGGTGCCGGTGTAGTCGCCGTCGGAGACGTCGGCGGTCCGGCCGAGGATCTCCAAACCGCGGACGGTGATCCGGGCGCCGGAGCCGGATGCGGCGCTCCACCACGCGGTGGAGGAGGCGGAGTCCAGTTCCAGCAGGGAGTCGCGGCCGAAGGCGTCGGTGACCCGGGGCCGCGCGGAGGGGACGGGACCGTCGGCGCGGCAGTCGGGGGTGAAGCGCACTCCGGCGACCCCGGCGGCGGCCGTGAGCCTGCCGCCGTCGTAGATCACGGAGCTGTAGGCGTTGTCGGGTTCGGCGGCGAAGTGCACGTCCCCGGCCACCCCGGAGGGGTCCTCGCTCCAGTCGGCGGCGGTGTCGCCGACGGCCCCGTCACCGGTGCCGACCCGCCCGATCGCGCCCCGGCCGCAGGAGTCGACGTAGGCGATGCGCGCGCTCGCCCCGGTCGGGTGCTCCTGCCCGGATTCCGTCGGCGCGGCGGACGCGGCGGGCCCGGTGGACGCGGCGGATCCGGCGGACGCCGGCAGCCCGCCCGTCAGCGCCAATGCCGCGGCGGCCGCCGCGGCGCCTCCGGCGATCAGGAGCCGACCCGCCTGCCTGCGGCGGGGAATGGGGGGATCCGGGGTCACGGTCGTCCTCTGCTGGTCATCGGCCGCGGGTACCGGGCGGGAGGTAGGGAGGAGGGGGCCGGACCGGTCGCGGGGCCGTACAAAGGGGCTCCTTAGAACGTACATTCCGTTCCCCGGTATCCCATAGCCGTCGCCGCCAGGGTTCAGCGGCTCGACACCGGGAGGTTCCGGCCCGGACCGGGGGGGGCGCCGTGCCCGAGGCCTCCGGGCGGCCCGCGCCGTCGCCGACCGGACCGCCGTGGAGACGAACGGGGTGCGTCCCGAGGTTCCGTGCGGCCGGGACCGGCCACCCGGAACGGATCTGCCACCGGTCCCGCCGCGGACCGTAACGCGGCGACCGAACCGGACATGTGGGGAGCGATGGACGCGATCACCCCGGCGAAAGGGAGCACGTTGCCCTATGACGGCCCTGACGGCCCATCGGAGCCGCCTGCGCCCCCCACTGGCCCCGAAGCCAGGTTCGAAGCGCTCTACACCGAGTGCTATTCCGATGTGCTCGGTTACCTGCTCCGCCGGGTCGACGATCCCGAGTCCGCGGCCGACCTCGTAGCGGAGGTGTTCGTGGCGGTGTGGAACCGCCTCGGCGACGTTCCCGCAGACGGCGGCGCGCGGCCGTGGATCTTCGGGGTCGCCCGGAAGGTCTTGGGCAACCATCACCGCGGAGCGCGGCGCCGCTCGGCTCTGACGGAGCGGCTGCGCGCGGAGCTGAACCGCGTGCACGTCGTCCGGCCGGAGACCGCCGATCAGAGTCTGCGCGACATCGGGGCGGTCTTTCGCACCCTGGCGGAAGCCGACAGGGAGGTGCTGGCCCTCGCCGGCTGGGAAGGGCTCGGCCCTTCCGAGATCGCGGTCGCCGTGGGCTGTACCCGCGGAACCGCCCGCGTTCGCCTCCACCGGGCGCGAGGACGCTTCGCCCGCGCGCTGCGCAAGGCGGGCGTGGACATCGGCGGAGCTGCGGCGCCCGAGCGGCCGCGGCCATTGCAACGGCCGGTCACGAAAGGAGCGAGTTCATGAGGCACCGCAACCGGGTGGACCCACTGATCGCCGAGCTGCGCCCGCGGGTGGGCGCGTCCGAGGAGCTCGACCCGGCACGGCCTGCCGCGCGCGAGCTGCTTGCCAGCATTGTCGAAGAGGAACAGGAACCCACTGTGGCACCGAACCGCACGACCCGCCGACTGCTGATCGCCGTACCCGCCGCGGCAGCACTCGCCGCGGGGGCTGTCGCCGCGACGGCCCTGATGCCGACGTCGGCGCCCGGGCCCGTGGCCCCGCAGGAGGCGGCGGCACTGGAGATCGACGTCGAAGACGGACTCGTCGTCGCCGAGGTCAAGGACCCCGCAGCCGACCCCGAGCGCTATGCCGAGGAGTTCTCCGCGCACGGCCTGGACGTGGACCTCAAGCTCGTCCCCGCCTCGCCGACCCAGGTCGGCACGCTCACCTACATGGACCAGAACATGAGCGGCGAGGGGACCGACGACCGCGACGTCGAGGTGATCGAGTCGCCCGAGAACTGCACGCCCAACGGCGTCTGCCCGGTCGGGGTGCGCATACCCGAGGACTACGGGAACACGGTCGAGCTGGCCTTCGGCCGCGTGCCGAAGGACGACGAGAAGTACCGGACCACGAACTCCCCGACGGCGCCGGGCGAGGCGCTGGAGGGCGTCGACATCGTCGGTATGACCGTCGCCGAGGCGAAGGACGTGCTGGCCGACCACGATCAGCGGGTCGCCGAGTACCGCGTCCGCCGAGAGCAGCCCGAGGGCGCCGAGGGCACGAGGGCCGCACCGTCGCCCAGCCCGGGTGCCGACGCTTCGTCCCAGCCGCCGGCAGAGGGCGACGAGGCGGGGTCGACCGTCGTCGAGAAGGCCGAGGACGTCCCCGGCGACCACTACGTCCGCGACGTTTCGCTGTGGGCGCCGGGTGAGGTGATGCTCAAGGTGGACGAAACGCCGAAGTAGCCGGCCGGAGCGACCGGCCGCGGGGACCGCGCAGACCGATCCTGCGCGGTCCCCGCTCGGTGTCTTCGTCCGGATGCGGTGGCCCGAAGCAAGGCTTCGTTCGTCAGCCCGGGCACCGCTGAGCTGCGGGGATTCGAGGAGTCCCCCGGGAAAGAACTGCGGCCCGCGTCGGCCGACGGTGCTCTGCCGCCGACCGGCGCGGGCCGATCCGGTGGAGCTATGGGGATTCGAACCCCAGACCTCCTCCATGCCATGGAGGCGCGCTACCAGCTGCGCCATAGCCCCTTGCTTGCGCGGGTCCACTCTATCGGATCCTGAGAGTGCATCGGACCGTGTGCCCCATCGGGGCGGGCGGGCTCCTGCGGCCCTCTGCGGCACCGGCACCGGGTCGACCGCGGCCGCCGCCCGCGAGTGGGAGGGGACGGACGGCGGCCGCGGTTTCCGGGGTGGTCCTTGTGCCGCCGACCGCAGGGCGGATGCGGCGTCCCCGAAGACCGGGCCCGATTGCCGACGGGCGCGGCGCGCGCTCGGCCGCGGCACGCCGGATCGCGGACCCGTCGTGGCTCGGTGCCAGTGTGAGCGCTCACACTGCAGAGCGTCAAGAGCGGGCGCCCACGGCGCCGCAGGCGGCCCTCAGCGCTGGTAGGCCGCCTCCAGCGCGCGCAGCGCCGGCGAGCAGCCCGCGTCCACGGTGACCGCGGCGATCGCGTCGGAGCGGGTGGGGCCGCGGTTGACGATCACGACGGGTTTGCCCTGGTCGGCCGCGCGCTTGGCGAAACGGCGCCCCGACAGGACGGTCAGCGACGAGCCCGCGACCAGCAGCGCCTCGGCGTCGTCGACGAGCCGGTAGCTTTCCAGCACGCGCTGCCGCGGCACGTTCTCACCGAAGTAGACGATGTCGGGCTTGAGGACCCCGCCGCAGCCGGTGCAGTCGGCGACGGTGAAGCCGCGGGTGGAGGCCAGGACCGCGTCGGCGTCGGGTGCCACCTCGACATCGTCCACTCCGCCGGTGAAGCCCGGGTTCAGGGCGGTGAGGCGCTCGGCCAACCGATCGCGGGAGATCACCGCCGCGCACGAGAGGCAGGTCACCCGGTCGTAGCGGCCGTGCAGGTCGACGACGCGCCTGCTTCCGGCCATCTCGTGCAGCGTGTCGACGTTCTGGGTGATGACGCCGGAGACGACCCCGGCCTCTTCCAATCCGGCCAGCGCGCGGTGCCCGTCGTTGGGGCGGGTGCGGTGCACGTGGCGCCATCCCACATGGTTGCGGGCCCAGTAGTGGCGCCGGAACGCCGCGTCCCCGACGAACTGCTGGAAGGTCATCGGGGTGCGCGGCGGCGAATCCGGACCCCGGTAGTCGGGGATCCCCGAGTCCGTCGAGATCCCCGCCCCGGTCAGCGCCACGACCGGCCCCCGCCCCAGGGTTGCGCGCATCCGGGCGACCGCGGTCGTGAGGTCGTCGGTGTCGAGCATGTCGGTCACGCTCCGAGCGTAGGCGCCCGGCCGTGCCGGCTGCCCGCCTCGTACGCGCAGCGGAGGGCCCGCCCCACGAACGCGCGGATCCGTGTGCCCCATCTCTCAGATCGTCACCGGGAACGAATCAGGCAATTGATTTATACGCCTGCTAGCGTAAACAGGCCGCCGGCCTGACTTATGCGGTTGCGTGTGCTTTCGTGCGCGCGCCGAGAACGAAGGAGCGCGGCAGGCGGCCGACGGATGCCGAACCGGCGGCCGTGTTCGGGGCTGCCGCAAGCGGGGAAGCGGGGGACGATCGTGCTCGACCGGAACGGCACCGCACGCCCGATCCGCGCAACCCCGTGCCGTTTCTCCTGCGGCGGCCATCCGGAACCCGGCGGACCCGGCCGAAAACGCATCCTCCGACCGACGCGCGCGCCGGCCCGCCTGCATTTTCGACCGGCCGCCCCGGATGCGCGAGTCGGCGCTATCGCGCACAGCACGGACTGAGCCACCGACCGCCTGCCGGACGCCCGCGCCCGGCTCCAGCGCCACCAGCCAACCCGCGTGACCGGCAGCTTGTGAGGTATGCCCATGACCGAAACCGAGACCCCCGCACCCGCGTCCGGGGACTCCCCCGAGCCGCCTGCGCAAGCGGCTCGGCAACCGCGCGCCGGGCTGCTGATCGCCGTTCTGGTCACCTCGGCGTTCGTGATGATCCTCAACGAGACCATCCTGAGCGTGGCGCTGCGGGACCTGACGGTCGCCCTCGACGTCTCCACCACGACCGTGCAGTGGCTGACCAGCGGATTCCTGCTCACCATGGCCGTGGTCATCCCCACCACCGGTTTCCTGCTCGAACGGTTCACACCGCGCCAGATCTTCCTGGCCTCGCTGAGCATGTTCACTCTGGGCACACTGCTCAGCGCGATCGCACCCGGGTTCGCGACCCTGCTGGTGGGACGCATCGTCCAAGCCTGCGGCACCGCCGTGATGGTGCCGCTGCTGATGACCTCGGTGATGCGGCTGGTGCCGCCGCACCGGCGCGGCGCGACGATGGGCACGATCACCATCGTCATCGCCGTCGCGCCCGCGATCGGGCCGACCATCGGCGGGGCGGTGCTGTCCGGGCTGGGGTGGCGCTGGATGTTCCTGCTCGTGCTCCCGCTGGCGGTGGCCGCGCTGATCATCGGAGCCGTCTGGCTGCGCCTGGACAGCCGCACCCGGTCGGTTCCGCTGGACGTCCTCTCGGTGCTGCTGTCCGCGGTCGGCTTCGGCGGCCTGCTCTACGGCCTGTCCTCCATCGGCGAGTCCGGCGGCGGCGAGCACCCGGTGCCGCCCTGGCTGGCGCTCGCCGTCGGCGCAGCCGCACTGGCCGTCTTCGTCACCCGCCAGCTCCGCCTCCAGCGCCGCGATCGGGCGCTGCTGGACCTGCGCCCCTTCACCTACCGGAACTACGTCGTCGCCCTGATCCTGGCCGGCCTGCTGTTCATGTGCCTGCTGGGCGTCGCCTCGATCCTGCTTCCGCTCTACCTGCAGACCGTCATGAACACCAGCACGTTCGTCAGCGGACTGGCCGTGCTGCCCGGCGGACTCGTCCTCGGACTGCTCGGCCGCCCCGTCGGAGCGCTGTTCGACCGCTTCGGCGCCCGGCCCCTGGTGATCCCCGGATCGCTGGCCATGGCGGCGTCGCTGTGGCTGTTCACCGCGCTGGGACCGGATTCGCCGCTGGTGCTGGTGATCGCCATCCACGTCGTGCTCATGACGGGGCTCGGACTGATGATGACGCCGCTGATGACGGAGTCGCTGGGGTCGCTGCCCGACCACCTCTACTCCCACGGCAGCGCCATCCTGACCACGCTGCAGCAGGTGGCGGGCGCGTTCGGCACGGCCGTCTTCGTGACCGTCGCCGCGCTCGGCAGCGCCACCGGCACCCCCGACGCCTCCGGCCTGCGCACCGCGTTCATGGTGGCCGGGTGCATCGGCGCCCTCGCGGTGGTCACAGCGCTGTTCGTCCGCAGCAAGGCCGCAACGGAGGGCGGCGCCCCGGAGGCCCAGAACGCGCCCGATCCGGTCACCGACGCGGATGCCGGCGCCTCCGCCCAGCCGCAGGCGGCGCACGACGAACGCGCCTGACAGCGGCCCGGCCGGCGGCACCGGCCACGGACCCCATACACGTGGCGGGGCCGTCCGCACACCGGACGGCCCCGCGACGTGTATCGGGATCCGGTCGTGCCCGAGCTGCGGCCCGGCACGCGTGCGTGCCGCGCCGGGGCGGCGGGGGTAGCGTCCTGCCGAAAGCCCGTCCCGGCCGCACCGCCCGACCGTCACCGCCGGAAGGACCGCAACCGTGGCACGACGCACCCCCCGACCGTCCAAGCATCGACGCCGCCTCCTGCCCACCGGGCTCGCCGGGCTCGCCGCAGCGGGCGCCGCGGCCTACGCCGCACGGCGCACCGCGGACCTGCGGACCGTGGCACCCCAACTGCGCGGCCCGTCCCTGTACATGCCGATCGGGATTGCGCACCCGGCGGCGATCCGCCCCTTCCGCGCGCTCTCGGGGATGCTGGACTCCGACGTCGCCGACGGAGTCGGCGCGCAGAGCCGGAGGGTGCACGCACCCGGCGGCCACGAGGCCGGCGTCCGCGTCTACGACACCCCGCACCGGTCGGGCACCACCGGCGCCCTGCTCTGGATCCACGGCGGCGGGCACGTCGGCGGCATCGTCGGGATGGACGACGACCTGTGCAGCCGCTTCGCCCTAGAGCTGGGCGTCCCCGTCGTCAGCGTCGACTACCGCCTGGCACCCGAGCACCCGTTCCCCGCCGACCTGGACGACTGCCAAGCGGCGCTGCGGTGGCTGCAGGAGAACGCCGCGGCACTGAACGTCGACCCGCAGCGCATCGCCGTCGGCGGGCAGAGCGCGGGCGGCGGCCTGGCGGCGAGCCTCGCCCAGCGCGCCTACGACTCCGGCCACGGGGTGTGCTTCCAGCTGCTGCAGTACCCGATGCTCGACGACCGCACGGCGCTGGTCGACGACCACGGCGTCCGCGGCCGCTTCATGTGGACCCCGCGCTCCAACCGCGTCGCCTGGACCGCCTACCTCGGGCATCCGGCCGGTTCCGAAGAGGACCGGCCCTACGCCGTGCCGGCGCGCCGCACGGACCTGAGCGGGCTGCCTCCCGCATGGATCGGCGTGGGCGACATCGACCTGTTCTACGAGGAGGACCTCGACTACGGACGGCGCCTGAACGGGGCCGGCGTGCCGTGCGAGGTGCATACGGAGTCCGGGATGTACCACGGCGCCGACTCCGGGGCCGCGTCGCCGTCGATGGTCGGATTCCGCGACCGCATGGTCGAGGCGCTCCGTTCCCCCATCGGCGGCGCGGCCCACGCCTGATCCGGTCGCGGAGATCGGGCCCCGGTACACACGAAGCGAGGCCGCATCCGCCGAACGGATGCGGCCTCGCTTGCACGCGGTTCGCGGTGCTCCTGCACCGGTGTGGAGCTATGGGGATTCGAACCCCAGACCTCCTCCATGCCATGGAGGCGCGCTACCAGCTGCGCCATAGCCCCGCTTCCCCACATTTATACCACCTGCCGAGGGCGGATCGGTCCATCGTGCGGCAGTGGCATGGGGCACCCCGCCTGCGGAGCGGCTCGGAACCCCGGGCGACGGCCGTGATCGGGAACGGCGGCCGCCGCGAAACACGGGATCCGGATGCCGCACGGCCGCCTCCCGGTGCGCGGGATCCCGGAGGAGGGCGAGCGGTGCGGCAGCGACGTTGCGGGCGCCCCCGCACGGTGAACGGCGGCGCCCCGCCGGAACGGCGCCGCACGCGCCGATCCCGCTAGCCTGACGGGATGGGCGACGACGACACGACGAACGGCTCCGCACGTGCCGGAATCGGCGGCCTGCCCCTCGACCGGCGCGCCGCGCTGGCCGGGGAGCGCCTCCTGCAGAACAGCGGACCGGCGTGGACGATCCTGCGCCCGTGGGAGTTCGCGTCGAACGCGCTGTGATGGGCTGCCGACATGCGCGAGCACGGGGTGGTGCGCGCGCCGCACGCGGACACGGCCTCTCCGCGGCTGGCCGCCGGTGCGGCGCAGGAGGCGGTCGCGGCCGTTCCGGCGCCGGCGGCGCGGATGCGGAGCCCCGTGCGCTCCCGCTGCGCGGAAGGAGGCCGGGGCCGCTCCGCGAAGCGCCGGACAGCGAAATTCCCCGCTCTCGCCGCGGAGAACGGGGAATGCACCGGCGCTCTTCTCCGGCCGTGGCGGCCGGTTGTTGTGGAGCTATGGGGATTCGAACCCCAGACCTCCTCCATGCCATGGAGGCGCGCTACCAGCTGCGCCATAGCCCCTGGTCCGCCCCCGCGTTTCCGCGGCGGCGGTACCGACTCTAACGGAATCCGGCGCCCTCGTCGAAACGGGAGGGCGCCGGGCTCAGCGGTCGTCGCTGAGGGTGCGCTTCTCCGGCAGGCTCGCGGCGTTGTGTTCCAGCAGCCGCCAGCCGCCGGTACGCAGCGGGCCCAGCAGGGACCAGGAGCAGTTGCCCAGGGGCCCCAGCACCTGGCGCCGGCCTGCGGGCAGATCCAGCATGCGGTTGATCCCGGCGCGCAGCGCGGCACCGTGGCCCACCGCCACCAGCAGGCCGCCGTCGGGCACCAGCGCCAGGGCGCGTTCGACGGCGTCGCACACACGCTGCCCCACGGCGTCGATGTCCTCGCCGCCGGGCGGATCCAGACGGGCGTCCTCCTCGGGCCACCGCTCACGGATCTCGGCGGTGGTCAGCCCCTCCCACTGGCCGCCGAAGCGCTCGCGCAGCCCTTTGTCCAACGCCACGTCCAGACCGGTCTGCTCACCCAGGGTCTGGGCGGTCACCGCGGCGCGGCGCAGGTCGGAGGAGACGACGGCGTCGGGGCGCAGCCGCGCGAGCAGTCCGGCCGCGTGGCGTGCCTGGGCCAGGCCCTGCTCGTTGAGGGGGATGTCGGTCTGGCCCTGGAACCGCTTCTCGGAATTCCAGGCGGTCTGGCCGTGGCGCCAGCAGACGACGCGTTTGGTGTCGGTCACGGACGCCCTTTCGTGCTGCCGGGACGGGTGGAGGCGCAGGCGCCGCTCGGCGGCGTCCTCGTCCTCACGCGGGGTCGGCGGCGCCGGCGCCGCCGCCGGCGTCCTCGCTCCCGCGTTCGCGGCCCTGGGCACCCTCGGGCAGCGTGATTCGGGGGCAGTCCTTCCACAACCGCTCCAGGCCGTACTGCCCGCGTTCCTCCTCCTGCTGGATGTGCACGACGATCTCCGCGTAGTCCAGCAGCACCCAGCGCCCGTCGCGCTCGCCTTCGCGGCGGACCGGCTTGACGCCGCCCCGGTCGCGCAAGCGGTCTTCGACCTCGTCCACGATGGAGCGCACCTGGCGGTCGGTGGGCGCCGAGCACAGGACGAAGGCGTCGGTGATCACCAGCTGGTCGCTGACGTCGTAGGCCACGACCTCCTGCGCGAGTTTGTCGGCGGCCGCTTCAGCGGCGATGTTTACGAGCCCCACGGCCCGGTCGGTAGCGGACACGATGTAGCAGCTGCCTCCCTCAGGTGGCTACCCCGCAGTCGGGTCGTCGAGGTAGAGCCCGGTCTTGTTGATGTAGCGGACGATGCCGTCGGGCACGAGGTACCAGATGGGATCGCCCTTGCGGACGCGCTCCCGGCACTCCGTGGAGGAGATCGCCAGTGCGGGGACCTCCACCAGGCTGACCTTCCCGTCGGGAAGCCCGGGGTCGGTGAGCCGGTGTCCGGGGCGGTTACAGCCTACGAAATGCGCGAGCTCGAAAAGCTCGTCCACGTTCTGCCAGCTCAGGATAGCGCCCAGCGCGTCTGCCCCGGTGATGAAGAACTGCTCCACATCCGTGCCGTGGATCCGGCGCATCTCGCGCAGCGTGTCGATCGTATAGGTGGGGCCGTCGCGGTCGATCTCCATCCGGTTCACGCTGAACTGCGGGTTCTCGGCCGTGGCGATGACGGTCATCAGATAGCGGTCCTCGGCCGAGGTCACCTGGGTGAGGTCCTTCTGGTACGGCCGCCCCGCGGGGACGAAGACGACTTCGTCGAGGTGGAACAGGTGGGCGACCTCACTGGCCGCCACGAGGTGCCCGTGGTGGATCGGGTCGAACGTACCGCCCATGATGCCCACACGGCGCGGGTTCCGTCGCTTCTGCTCCGCGCTGGAGAGGCCCCCCGCCGGATCGTTGCGCACGTACGACTCCGTTTCCTGCGTGTCGCCCGACCGCCGTCGAACCGGAGTCGCACGGCGCCGGGCCCCTTTTCATCCGGTCTATCCCGAGATTAACCGACCGGCGCAGGACTGCCGGGACGTACCGCCCCGGAATCCGCGAAAATCGCGTCATATCTCGACCCGCGGAATCGTGGCATCGCGCACCGGCGAGGCATAGCATGCCGACATGGCCACCAACGCTCCAGACCGCACCCGCGTACGACTCGAAAACATAAGCTCCCGAGCATACGAGCACCCGGCCGACCGCGGCGCACTGGTGGCGCTGCGATCCCTGCGGGGCTTCGACGAGGTCTTCAAGCGCCTGTCGGGGCTGTTCAACGAACGCGCCCTGCGCCTGATGTTCCTGTCCAGCGCCGTGCGGGTGAACGAACAGCAGTTCCCCGAGGTGTACAACTACGTCCGCGACGCCGCCTACATCCTCGACCTCGACGACGTCCCCGAGCTCTACATCCAGATGAACCCGCGGCCCAACGCCATGGCCATCGGCAGCAGCAAGCCGTTCATAGTGATGACCACCGGACTGTTCGACCTGCTCGACCCCGAGGAGCAGCGGTTCGTCGTCGGCCACGAAGTCGGCCACGTCCTCTCCGGCCACGCCGTCTACCGCACCATGCTGCTCGCCCTCGTCCGCCTGGCCGCTCGGGTCGCCTGGATCCCGCTCGGCTACATCGGCATCCGCGCGATCGTCACCGCCCTGGAAGAGTGGTACCGCAAGTCCGAGCTGTCCTGCGACCGCGCCGGGCTCCTCGCGGGCCAGGACCCCGACGCCGCCAAGCGCGCGCTGATGAAGCTCGCCGGGGGGTCGCGGCTGGCCGAGATGAACCCCGACTCCTTCATGGAGCAGGCCCGCGAGTACGAGGGCGGCGGCGACGCCCGCGACAGCCTGATCAAGATGCTCAGCCTCATGGGCCAGACCCACCCGTTCGCGGTCATGCGCATGGCCGAGCTCAGCCGGTGGATCGACGACGGTTCCTACCAGCGCATCCTCGACGGCGACTACCCCCGCCGCGACGCCGACAAGGACGCCTCCGTGGGCGCCGAAGCGCGCAAGGCCGCCGACTCCTACCGCGAGTCCTGGGAACGCTCGGAGGACCCGCTGATGGGCACTCTGCGCGACGTCGCCGGCAGCGCGGCCAACACCGGCGGGCGCATCTTCGACTCGGTCGCCGAACGCTGGAAGGGCGCTGGACGGCGCGACGACGGCGGAAGCGGAAACTCGTCCTCCTGACGCCCGGCCGCCGGCCCCGGCGACGGTTCCCGGCACGAACGCGGAGAACCCGCCAGGGCCGCCGCCCGCTTCAGCGGACGTGTCCCTCTCCGGTGACCACGTAGGTGGTCGAGGTCATCTCGGGCAGGCCCATCGGGCCGCGGGCGTGCAGCTTCTGGGTGGAGATGCCGATCTCGGCGCCGAAACCGAACTCGCCGCCGTCGGTGAAGCGGGTCGAGGCGTTGACCATCACGGCGGCCGCGTCGACCAGCGACACGAACCGGCGCGCCGCCGACTGCGAGTCGGTGACGACGGCCTCGGTGTGCTTGGTGGAGTAGCGCCGGATGTGGGCGACGGCGTCGTCCAGGGAGTCGACCACCTTCACCGCCAGATCCGCGGAGAGGTACTCCGCCGCCCAGTCGGACTCGGCCGCCGGCACCACCGCGTCGTCGTAGCCGACGGTCGTGTCGTCGCCGTGCACGGTCACGCCCAGTTCGCGCAGGGCGGGCAGCACCCGCGGCAGGAACCGGTCGGCGGCGGCGGCGTGCACCAGCAGGGTCTCGGCGGTGTTGCAGGTCGAGTAGCGCTGGGTCTTGGCGTTGACCGCGATCGACACGGCCATGTCGGTGTCGGCGGACTCGTCGATGTAGACGTGGCAGTTGCCTTCGCCGGTCTCGATCACCGGGACCGTGGATTCGTCGACGACCGTGCGGATCAGCGAACCGCCGCCGCGCGGGATGAGCACGTCCACCAGGCCGCGGGCGCGCATCAGCGCCTGGGCGGAGTCCCGCCCGCTTCCCGGCACCAGCTGGACGGCGTCGGCGGGCAACCCGGCCTTGTCCAGCGCACCGCGCAGGACCTCGACAATACGCGCGTTGGAGGAGTAGGCCGAGGAGGAGCCGCGCAGCAGGGCCGCGTTGCCGCTCTTCAGGCACAGCGCCGCGGCGTCGGCGGTGACGTTGGGCCGCCCCTCGTAGATGATCCCGATGACCCCCAGCGGCACCCGCACCTGCCGCAGCTCCAACCCGTTGGGCAGGCTCGAACCGCGCACGACTTCGCCCACCGGGTCGGGCAGCTCGGCGACGTCGCGGACGGATTCGGCGATGGCGCCCACGCGCTCCGCGGTCAGCGCGAGCCGGTCGATCACGGCCTCGCTCTCGCCCGCGGCACGAGCGCGCTCGACGTCCTCGCGGTTGGCGGCCACGATGGATTCGGCCTCGGTGACCAGGGCGTCGGCCATCGCCAGCAGCCCGTCGTCCTTCACGGACCGGCTCTGCGGCGCGAGGTCGGCGGCGGCGTCGCGGGAACGCTCGGCGCAGGCGCGGACGTCGCGCTCGGTATCACTCATGGTGCTGTTCGCTTCCATGTGGTCGGGAGGCGGGATGTGCTCTTTCAGCGTATCGGCGCGGCGGCTGCGCGGACGGCGCCGCGGGGCCGCACCCGGCCCCTGCGGCCCCATGGGCTCGACCGTTTTCCGGACAACCGCGCTGCGCAGCCGATACCGTGTCGGCGCCAGATCGCTCGGACGAGAGCTTAGGTGGTGTCGATGTCGGCATGTCCCAACGGTGGCGAACACGACTGGGTCTTAGGAGGGGACCGGAAGTTCCACTGCTCAAAGTGCGGAGCAGAGAGCGCTCGCAGGATGTGAACCGCCGGTCGACGGCATAGCCCCTGCCCGGACCGGAGGCGTCCGCGGGCCGCGAGCGCCGGTGCACCTCGTCAGCATGCCGGACCGGGCCCTCCCTCGGCGTTGCGCGCGGCGGGGTGCACCGTCTGCTCTCGGACCACCTCGCCCTCGGAGCTGGCCCGCCACGTCACCGGCCCGTCCAGCTGGTCGGCGACGTCCTGTGCCCACCGCCGCAGCGGCGCGAAGCGGTCGGGCCCCGGATGCAGCACCGTCCGGCCCCGGTAGGTCACAGCGCCGAGCGTGACGACGCGGCCGTTGTGGAGCAGCTCGGTGTCGAACTCGTGGGTGGAGGACCTCATGGCGGTTCACCATACTGCCGGATCAGCCCAGGTCTGCGTCGACGCGCGGAATCGGAACCCTGAATCGGCCTCGCCGAAACCCGCCGACCGCGGTCGCCTGCCGCCATCGCCTACGCGCCGCCGCGCCGCGCGCGTTCGCGTGCCGCACCCAGCAGCACGAGGTCGTCGCGGTGCACGATCTCGCGCTCGTATCCGGGGCCCAGCTCGCGCGCGAGCCAACGGGTGGAGCGCCCCATCAGGTCGGGGATCTCGCCCGCGTCGTAGTTGACCAGGCCGCGGGCGATCGCGGCGCCCTCCTCGTCGCGCAGGTCCACCGGATCACCGGCCGAGAACTCGCCTTCGACCTTGACCACGCCCGCGGGCAGCAGCGAGGCGCGCCGTTCCGCGACCGCGCGCACCGCGCCGGGATCCAGCACGACGCTGCCGCGGGCCTCGGTGGCGTGGGCCAGCCACAACTGGCGGGTGGAGGGCCGGCGTCGCGCGCGGGCGGCGAACACCGTGCCCACGTTCCCGCCCGCCAGGGCCGCACGCGCGTCGGCGGCCGATGCGAGCACCGTGGGCACCCCCGCCTCGGTGGCGATGCGCGCCGAGGACACCTTGGTGACCATGCCGCCGGTGCCCACACCGCGGCGTCCCGCACTCCCGATGTCGACGCCGTCCAGGTCGGCCGGGTCGCTGATGCGGGCGATGCGGCGAGCGCCGGGCCGGGCCGGGTCTCCGTCGTAGAGCGCGTCGACATCGGAGAGCAGGACCAGAGCGTCGGCGCGCATCAGGTGGGCCACAAGCGCGGCCAGCCGGTCGTTGTCGCCGAAGCGGATCTCGTGCGTGGCAACCGTGTCGTTCTCGTTGACGATGGGCACGGCGCCGAAGTCGAGCAGGCGCCGCAGGGTCCGCTGGGAGTTGCGGTGCTGGACGCGGCGCATCATGTCTTCGACGGTCAGCAGCACCTGCGCGGCGGTGAGCCCGTGGCGGGCGAACGCGGCGGTGTAGTGGGCGATCAGCAGCCCTTGGCCGACGCTGGCCGCGGCCTGCCGGGTGGCGAGGTCGCGGGGCCGCCCGCTCAGCGCCATCGGAGCGACCCCGGCGGCCATGGCTCCCGAAGAGACCAGCACCACCTCGATGCCCGCGGCGCGGCGGTCGGCGAGCACGTCGGCCAGCTCGGTGATGCGATCGGTGTCGATGCTGCCGTCGGGCGCGGTCAGCGAGGAGGAGCCGACCTTGACGACGACCCGGCGGGCCCCGGTCAGTTCGGTGCGCTCGGGGAGCGCGCCGTTCCCTTCGGACGGTTCCGGTTCTGACTGTGCGTTGCGCACGTCGCACTACTTTCCATGGGAAGCGGTCGTATCGGCGGCCGGGCCACCCATACCCCGCGCGACACGGGCGGCGGGCGCGTCGGCGCCCGCGCCCTCAACCCAGCCGGGAGTCGGTGCCGCGCGGGCCGATCGGTGTCTCCCCCGCTTGGATCGTGGGGTCCCAGTCGAAGACCACGGAGTCCTCCTCGTCGCCGATGTAGACCTCGGCCCCTTCGTCCGCGCCCGCCGCGGCGAGGGCCTCCTCGATGCCGATCCGGTTGAGCCGGTCGGAGAGGTAGCCGACGGCTTCCTCGTTGGCGAAGTCGGTCTGGCGCACCCACCGTGCGGGCTTACTGCCGCGCACCCGGAAGGTGTTGTCACCCAGCGGCACGATTTCGAACGGGGTTTCGCTCTTCTCGCGCGGGCGCAGCACGATCCGGCTCGGCTCGGGCTCGGGCCGCTCGGCGCGGGACGCCTCGACCTGCTCGGCCATGGCGAACGACAGCTCGCGCAGGCCCTCGTGGGCGGCGGCGGAGACCTCGATCACCCGCAGTCCGCGCTCGCGCAGCATCGGGGCGACCATGTCGGCGAGTTCGCGCCCGTCGGGCACGTCGATCTTGTTCAGCACGGCGATGCGCGGCCGGTCGGACAGGTCGACGCCGGCGGCCTCGCCGTAGGCCGACAGCTCGGCTTCGAGCGCGTCGAGGTCGCTGACCGGGTCCCGGCCGGGTTCCAGGGTCGCGCAGTCGAGTACGTGGACGAGCATGGAGCAGCGCTCGACGTGGCGCAGGAACGCCAGTCCCAGACCCTTGCCGTCGCTCGCGCCCGGGATGAGGCCGGGGACGTCGGCCACCACGAACTGGGTCGTTCCGGCCTCGACGACGCCGAGGTTGGGAACGAGCGTGGTGAAGGGGTAATCGGCGATCTTGGGGCGTGCGGCCGAGAGCGCAGCGACCAGAGACGACTTGCCGCCGCTGGGGAAACCGACCAGACCGACGTCGGCGATGGTCTTGATCTCCAGGCGCAGATCCAGCGCGTCGCCGGCTTCGCCCTTGAGCGCGAACCCGGGAGCCTTGCGGTTGGGCGAAGCCAGGGCGGCGTTGCCCAGCCCCCCGTTTCCTCCCCGGGCGATGACCATGCGGGTGCCGTGGCCCACCAGGTCGGCGATCACTTCGCCGGTGTCGTCGAGCACCACGGTCCCCTCGGGCACGGGCAGCACGATGTCGTCGCCGTCGCCGCCCGAGCGGTTCGCCCCCCGCCCGGCCGTTCCGCTGTGCGCGCGGCGGTGCGGCCGGCGCCGGTACTCCAGCAGGGTCGCGGTGTTGCGGTCGACCTCGAGTACGACGTCGCCGCCCCTGCCGCCGTTGCCGCCGTCGGGCCCGCCCAGCGGCTTGAACTTCTCGCGGTGCACGGAGGCGCAGCCGTGCCCGCCGTCACCGGCCTTGACGTGCAAGACCGCTTCGTCGACGAAGTCCGGCATGTGTCCTCCCCGTGCTGTTTCCTGCCCTTGACCAGCCTACGTGCCGCGCGGGCGCGCCGACCGGAGTCCGCACACGCGTAAGGCGGGCCAGATGGCCTGGCCCGCCTTACGCGTGGTGTTTCCGCGCCGCCGGACCTATTCCGCGGGGACCGGGGCGGGGACGATGTTCACGGCCTTGCGGCCGCGGCGGTTGCCGAACTCCACCTGGCCCGCTGCCAGCGCGAACAGGGTGTCGTCACCGCCGATGCCGACGTTGTCGCCGGGGTGGAAGCGCGTGCCGCGCTGGCGGACGAGGATCTCGCCGGCCCGCACGGACTGGCCGCCGAAGCGCTTGACGCCGAGCCGCTTCGAATTGGAATCGCGGCCGTTCTTGCTGTTGGATGCGCCCTTCTTCTGAGACATCTCGCGCCCCTCCCCTACTTGTTCGTGTTCGACGCGATACCGGTGACGCGCACCTGCGTGTACTTCTGCCGGTGGCCCAGGCGCTTCTTGTAGCCGGTCTTGTTCTTGAACTTCACGATATTGATCTTGGGGCCCTTGGTCTCGCCGAGGACCTCGGCGGTGACGGAGTAACCGCCCAGCTCCGAGGAGTCGCTGATGACCTTGCCGTCGTCGACGACAAGCAGCGGCTCCCACTTCAGAGTGGCGCCGGTCTCGTCGGAGACCCTGTCGATGTTCAAGACGTCGTCGACAGACACCTTCTCCTGTCGGCCGCCCGCTCGCACGATCGCGTACACCGGGGAACTCTCTTCCTGCTCGTGTGGACCGGACCCCCGCCGAGGCGGAGGCGGAATGCGCTCAAAATCGACCTTCGACCCGCGCGCTCACTCACGGCGGCGCAAGGTCGAGAAGTAGGTCTCGGGCGCGCGAACGATGGGGGCGCGCCGACGCACCGGTTCCTAGGTTACCACCGGTGCGAAGGGGCGAGGCACGCCCGCAGGTCCGCGCGGGGGATGCCCCGGGCCGGCCCGGCATGCGGGCCGGCCCGGGCGGCGGCCGGGACGGACCCGGTACCGCCCACTCCCTCAGGTGGCCTCGGCCACCGCCGAATCGGCGGCGGCCGCGGTCTTGGTCCGCCGGGTGCGGCGCCTGCGCGGGCGCTGCTCGGCGGAGTCTTCGTCAGCCGGCTCGCCGGTACCGGCCTCCGACTCGTCGTCGGCGGAAGGCTCGGCCGCCGGCTCGGAACCGGAGGCGGTGTCCTGCCGGCCGCCGGTGCGCTTGCGCCGTCCGGCCTTCTCGCTCTTAGCGGGCCGCTCGGCCTCCTCGGCGGCCGCCGGCGCCGGCGCGTCCCCAGCGTCGTCGCCGTCCGCTGCGGCGGACGCGTCGGCGGCCTCGGCCGACGCCGCGGTGTCGGCCTTCTTCCGCGTGGTCTTGCGGCCGGTGGACTTGGTACCGGTCTTCGCGGTGGAATCGGACTTGGCCGTGCTCTTCGCGCCGGAGCGCTTGCCCTTGGCGGGCGCCGGCTCCTCGACGGCCTCCTCGGCCTCGGCCGCGCCGGCCGCTCCGGCGGCGGACTCCAGCTCGGCGGGGGCGGGTTCGGCCTCCGGCACGGGCTCGGCGGCGTCGGCCGCCTGCTGCTCGGACTTGTCCTTGTCCTTGTCCTTGCCCTTCTTCTTGCGTCCGCCGCCGCTGCCGTTCCCGTTGCCGCCGCTTCCGCCGCCGGACTTGGCGCCGGCGGGTTCGGCGTCGACGACCACGCCGCGGCCGGAGCAGTGCTCGCAGCTGTGCGAGAACGCTTCGACCAGGCCCTGGCCCACCCGCTTGCGGGTCATCTGCACCAGCCCCAGCGACGTGACCTCGGCCACCTGGTGCTTGGTGCGGTCACGCGAGAGGCACTCCAGCAGCCGGCGCAGCACCAGGTCGCGGTTGCTCTCCAGCACCATGTCGATGAAGTCGATCACGATGATGCCGCCGATGTCGCGCAGCCGCAGCTGGCGGACGATCTCCTCGGCGGCCTCCAGGTTGTTCTTGGTGACCGTCTCTTCGAGGTTGCCGCCCTGCCCGGTGAATTTGCCGGTGTTGACGTCGACGACGGTCATGGCTTCGGTCCGGTCGACGATCAGGGAACCGCCGCTGGGAAGCCAGACCTTGCGCTCCAGCGCCTTGGCGATCTGCTCGTCGATGCGGTAGGCCGCGAACACGTCGCGCTCGTCGGTCCAATGCGAGAGCCGTTCGGCCAGGTGCGGCGCCACGTAGTCGACGTAGTCCTTCACGGTGTCCCACGCCTCGTCGCCGGCGACCACCAGACTGGAGAAGTCCTCGTTGAAGACGTCGCGCACCACGCGCACGGTGAGGTCGGGCTCGCTGTTGAGCAGCGACGGAGCGCTGGCCGAGCGGGACTTCCGCTTGATGGAGTCCCACTGCTTGGCCAGCCGGTTGATGTCGCGCTCCAGCTCCTCTTCGCTGGCCCCCTCGGCGGCGGTGCGCACGATCACGCCGGCGTTCTCCGGCATGACCTTCTTGAGGATCTGCTTGAGGCGCGCCCGCTCCTTGTCGGGCAGCTTGCGGCTGATTCCGGTCATCGAGCCGTCGGGCACGTAGACCAGGTAGCGGCCGGGCAGGCTGATCTGGCTGGTCAGCCGCGCACCCTTGTGGCCCATGGGGTCCTTGGTGACCTGCACCAGCACCGACTGGCCGGATTTGAGCACCGACTCGATGCGCTTGGGCTGGCCCTCCATGCCCGACGCGTCCCAATTGACCTCGCCGGCGTAGAGGACGGCGTTGCGGCCCTTGCCGATGTCGACGAACGCGGCCTCCATCGACGGCAGCACGTTCTGCACCCGTCCCAGGTAGACGTTGCCGACGTAGGACTTGTGCGTGGCGCGGTCGACGTAGTGCTCGACGAGGACGTCGTCCTCCAGGACCGCGATCTGGGTGCGCTCCCCGCTGCGGCGGATGACCAGGTCGCGCTGGACCGACTCGCGGCGGGCCAGGAACTCCGACTCGGTGATGACGGGCGCGCGCCGCCGGCCCTGCTCGCGGCCTTCGCGGCGGCGCTGCTTCTTGGCTTCCAAGCGGGTGGAGCCCTTGACCGCCTGGACTTCGTCGCGGGCCTCCTTGCCGCCGCTACGGGGCTCGCGGACCCGCACGACGGTGTTGGGCGGGTCGTCCTCGCCCTGGCCCTGGGACTGGCCCTGGGACTGGCCCTGCCCCTCGCTCTGGCTCTGGCTCCGGTTCTGGCTCCGGGCCGAGGGCTCCTCGCTGTCGCCGCCCGAGCGCCGCCGGCGGCGCCGCCGGCGGCGGGTACCCGACGTCTGGTCCTCGTCGTCGGAGTCCTCGCCGGCGGACGGTGCCGGAGCGCTGTCCGCCGTGCGCCCGCCGGCCTCCGGCTGCGCCCCGCTCTCGTCCTCGGCGTCGGCGTCGGACTCGTCCTCACCGGCGCGGGTGCGGCCGCGCCCGCGCCCGCCGCGGCGCCGACGGCGGCGCGAGGAGCGCTCCTCCTCGGTCTCGCCGTCCTCGGCCTCGCTCGGCTCGGCCGACGCGCTGCCGTCGTCGGGCTCGTCAGGATCGCCCCGGTCGTCCCGTCCGTCCTGCTCGTTCCGCGCCGCGGAGTCGGGCTCGGCACCGTTTCCGCGGGCACGCGAAGCGGTCTCCCCGGGCGGGGCGACCGGGGGCTGGAACAGCACCATCGGCGACTGGACCGCGCCGTCGCCGGTGGCCTCCGGCGCGACGCCGGAATCGGCGGCGGAGGAGGACGCGGCGGGGTCGGTCCCCGCGGCGTCGGCGGGCTCGGCCGGTTGGGCGGTCCGGCCGGAGGCGGATTCGGTGTCGGCGCCGGTCCGCGAGCCTCCGCCGGAGGCGGATCCGCGAGTGCGGGTCCGCCGCTTGCGCGCGGGCTCCTCGGCCGCCGGTTCCGCGCTCCCGCCGGCCGGGGCGCCGGCCTCGGCGCCGCCGTCGGGCGCGGCTTGCTCCGAGCCGGACGCCGTGTCCTCGCCGACCAGCGACGGCTGGCCCGCGACGGTGGTCAGCGGCCCCTCCGGGGGTGCCACCGGTTCGGGATCAGGCGGCGGGCCGGCCGAGCGCAGCACTCCGCTGCGCCGCCCCGGTCCACTCACCTTCACCTCGGTGTCCTGCTGCGGCGCGAACGTCGTCGCTTGGGACTCGGAGGTCTGTGTCGTTTCAGTTGTGCCCTCGGTGCCCTCGGCACCGGTGTCGGGCTCGTTGTCGAGCATCCGGGCGGTCTCCCGTCAAGTCCCCGGCGCGGCGTCGGCGTGGGCCTCGGCCGCTGCGCGCGCGGACTGTGTCGTCACTATGTCGTCGCCGGCAGCCGTTCGGGGGCTGTCCGGAGGAAAGTCGTTTCGGTTCGCCCGCGTCCCCGATGGAGTTCACGCATCGGGCGCGCTCCGCGCGGGCGGGTCCGGCTGCGGCGTGTCCGCCGCACGTCCCCGATCGGCCCGGGCATCCGCGGCGAGCGGATCGGCGATCGTGTCGGACGCATCTCCGAGCGGCCCCTGCGCCAGCCGGGTCATCACAGGCGATGACAGGCGCGCGAGGTCGGCCACGCGGCGAAGGCCGTTCACCACGTCGTCCGGTCGCACGGCAGGTGTGGCATGCCGAACAACCATCCGGATTATGGCATATGTCTCGTCTCGACCCCGTGTGGCGCGCCCTTCCACCTCCAGGTGGAGGACGGCCGCTCGGGCGTCGAAGGTGCGGCGGCCCTTCTTGGTGAACCGCTCCACTTCGACGGTATCGGCCGCGATGAACGCGGCCACCGCCTCCGCGGCGTCGTCGGGGCCGACGCCGGGCAGTTCCGCCCGCCACTCCGATGCTTCGAGGCGATCGGCCAGGGACCCCGGTGCCGCCTCGACCACCTCGGCGACGTCGAACCCGTCGGGCATGGCGTCGTCGAGCCGGACGCGGACCTCGTCGGGCGCAGCGGGTTCGGCCAGCGTGATCTCGAAGTACTCCGCCTCACTGGCCACCCCGGTGGGGGCGGCGTTGACGTAGGAGAGCTTCGGGTGCGGCGTGAACCCCGCTGAGAACGCGACGGGGACCCCGGCCCGGCGCAGCGCCCGCTCCAAGGCGCGGGCGATGTCACGATGGCTCGCGAAACGCATCCTGCCGCGCTTGGTGTAGCGGACTCGCAGCTTCGGTCCGGGGTGTCCGGTGGAGGGCGGTGTCATGCCCTCGGTTGCGGGGGGCAGCTCAGCTCCTTTCCTCGGTAACTCCCCGGCGAGCGGGTCGATTCCTCCCTGACTCACCCGCCTGAAAGATTCACGTCGTACTTCAGCCTACGGTGCGCTCCAAAGAGGACGCGCCACCGGAGCGGGATGCAGCGCCGCCGCCCGCCCGCACCGGGCCGGTGGGCGGATGACCCGATGATGCAGTACTCCGTACTGGATCACCCATGTATGTGCTGTTCCCGCCCGCTGACCGGTTGAAAAGCGCCGACCGGGCTTCTCTAGCGAGGCGGCCGCACGCCCCCGCCTTTCAGGAGGCAGTGGTGACCTGCGAAGAGTCCGGGCTATGAAATTTCTTCGAAGAAATCGCGATCGGATGCAAACCGGCACCGCCACCCGTCCGTCTTACACGGTGTATGGCCCGGCGCGAGCGGGGCGCCGGGCCATACCTCACTCCCCCGGCACCGGGGAAGCGGGCGGCTCCGGCGCCCTCGTCGCGCACCGGCCCCTTCAGACCACCGTGAGCGGCAGCGAGCGCCCCGGGGCGCTCGGTCCGATCTGGATCTCGGTGCCCATGGTGGGGCAGACGCCGCAGTCGTAGCAGGGGTTCCACCGGCAGTCGTCGACCTCGACCGACTCCTCCCCGTGCAGCGCGTCCTGCCAGTCCTGCCACAGCCAGCCGCGGTCCAGTCCGGCGTCCAGGTGGTCCCACGGCAGCACCTCGTCTTCACCGCGCTCGCGCACCGTATACCAGTCCATGTCCACCGGTTCGCCGGCCAGCGCCTTCGCGGCGCCCTCGGCCCAGCGCTCGTAGGAGAAGTGCTCGCTCCACCCGTCGAAGCGGCCGCCGGCGCGCCAGACCTCCTCGACGACACGGCCGACGCGCCGGTCGCCGCGCGAAAGCAGCCCTTCGATCATGGAGGGCTGCCCTTCGTGGTAGCGCAGGCCGATCGCCTTGCCGTAGCGGCGGTCGGAGCGCAGCGCCGCCTTGAGCTTGTGCAGCCGGGCGTCGACCAGCTCGTAGGGGGTCTGCCCCGCCCACTGGAACGGGGTCTGCGGCTTGGGCACGAACCCGCCGATCGACACCGTGCACCGGATGTCGGAGCGGCCACTGGCCTCGCGGCCGGCGCGGATGACCTCCTTGGCGAGATCGGCGATGGCCAGGACGTCCTCATCACCCTCGGTCGGCAGGCCGCACATGAAGTACAGCTTCACCTGCCGCCACCCGGCGGCGTAAGCCGCGGTGACGGTGCGGATCAGGTCCTGCTCGCCGACCATCTTGTTGATGACCCGGCGCATCCGCTCGCTGCCGCCCTCGGGAGCGAAAGTCAGCCCGGAGCGGCGCCCGTTGCGGGTCAGCTCGTTGGCGAGGTCGATGTTGAAGGCGTCCACCCGCGTGGACGGCAGCGACAGGCCGGTGTTGGTGCCCTCGTAGCGATCGGCCAGTCCTTTGGCGATATCGCCGATCTCGGTGTGGTCGGCGCTGGACAGCGAGAGCAGCCCGACCTCCTCGAACCCCGAGGACCGCACGCCCTGGTCGACCATCTCGGTGACGGTCTCCTTGCTGCGCTCGCGTACCGGGCGGGTGATCATCCCGGCCTGGCAAAAGCGGCAACCGCGGGTGCAGCCCCGGAAGATCTCCACGCTGTAGCGCTCGTGGACCGACTCCGCCAGCGGAACGATCGGGTTCTTGGGGTAGGGCCACGTGTCGAGGTCCATGACCGTGTGCTTGTGCACGGTCCCGGGCACGCCCGCGCGGTTGGGGGTGTAGGCCTCGATGCGCCCGTCGGGAAGGTAGGTGACGTCGTAGAAGCGCGGCACGTACACGCCGCCGCCCTCGGCCAGCCGCAGCAGCAGACCGTCGCGCCCACCGGGCCGGCCTTCGCGTTTCCACTCGCGCACGACCTCGGTGACGGCCAGCGTGATCTCCTCGCCGTCGCCCAGGACGACGGCGTCGAGGAAGTCGGCGATGGGCTCGGGGTTGAACGCGGAGTGCCCGCCCGCGAACACGACCGGGTGGTCGTCGGTGCGGTCGGCCGAGTCCAGCGGAATCCCCGCCAGGTCCAGTGCGGTGAGCATGTTGGTATAGCCCATTTCACTGGCGAAGCTGATACCGAGAACGTCGAACGCGCCCACGGGCCGGTGCGCGTCGACCGTGAACTGGGGCAGGCCGTGCTCACGCATCAGCGCCTCCAGGTCGGAGCCGACCGCGTAGGTCCGTTCGGCCAGCACGCCCTCGCGTTCGTTGAGGACCTCGTAGAGGATCTGCACGCCCTGGTTGGGGGCGCCCACCTCGTAGGAGTCGGGGTACATCAGCGCCCAGCGGACTTCGGCGTCGTCCCAGTCGGCCACGACGGAGTTGAGTTCGCCCCCGACGTACTGGACCGGTTTCTGCACGCTCGGAAGCAACGCTTCAAGCTGCGAAAACACGCTTTCGATGGGCATGGTGGTTCCCCTGCGTCGGCTGTCGCGGAATCCTTAGGAACTCTCCAGCTTAGCCACACGCGACGCGCCCGCCTTGCAGTCGTCCGGTGCCCGTGCCCGGCGGCGCGGCCGGTCAGTGGACGCCGTGCTCGCGAGCGTGCACGTTGAGCACCAGTCCCAGCAGCGCGAGATTGGCCACGGCCGCGGTTCCGCCGTAGGACACGAACGGCAGCGGGATGCCGGTGATCGGCGCCACGCCCAGCGTCATACCGATGTTGATCAGGCCCTGAAAACCCAGCCAGGCCGCGGCGCCGACGCAGACCAGGCGGGCGTAGGGCTCCCCGCTGCGGCCCGCCGTGCGCAGGATCCGCCACAGCACGAACGCGAGCAGCCCGATGACGGCGATCCCGCCGACGAATCCCAGTTCCTCGCCCGCCACGGTGAAGATGAAGTCGGTGTGCTGCTCGGGGACGAACCGGCCGCGGGTGTGCTCGCCTTCGAGCAGTCCGGTGCCGTTGAGGCCGCCGGAGCCCACCGCGATCATCGACTGGTTGGCGTTGTATCCGGCGCCGCGCGGGTCCGAACCCGGATCGACGAACGTGGTGAAGCGCTGCAGCTGGTACTCCTCGAGCAGGCCGAACCACCAGACGCTGAACGCGGCGAGCACACCCGAGCCGACGAGTCCGGCCACCCACCGCGCGGGCGCGCCCGACAGCGCGAGCATGCCCAGGTAGGTCGCCGTCAGCACCATGGCGGTGCCCAGGTCGGGTTGGGCGAGGATCAACCCCAGCGGGGCCGCCAGAACCGCGAGGCTGAAGAGGACGTCGCGGGTGGTCGGAGCGAACTCGCCGTCGCGGGGTTCACCCAGCAGCATCGCCGCGGCCAGCACCAGGCCCAGCTTGGCGATCTCGCCGGGCTGCATCTGCAATCCGGCCACCACCAGCCAGGAGCGCGAACCGTTGATGGTCTCGCCCAGCGGCGTCAGCACCAGGGCCAGCCCCAGTACGGCGGCGAGGTAGACGACGGGCGCATAAGCCCGGGAGACGCGGAAGTCCACCGCCGCCGTCACCAGGAGCGCCACGGCGCCGACGGCCAGATGGAGGGCTTGGCGCCGGACGAAGCCCAGGGCGCCGTCCGGGTCGGCGGGGTCGTAGGTGGCCGACCACACCAGCACGCAGCTGATCGCCGACAGCGCGGCGACGGCGGCCAGCATCGGCCAGTCGAAACGGCGCGGCGCCACGGCGGCGACCATCCGACCTGCGCGGTCGGCAAGGCTCGGCGGGCCCGGATGCGGGCCGGAAACGGTGGTCATCGTCTACCGCCAGCGGTCATGGTCACTGCTCCTCCGGCGACGAGATGGTGCCGTCCTCGCGGACCTTCGGCAGGGATGCGGCCGGTGCGCCCGAGGCGAGCGCGGCCTCGCCGCTGTCGGCGAAGCCGTAGATGCCTTCGTAGATCTCGCGTACCAGCGGCGCCGCGGCGGAGCCTCCGGTTCCGGCCTCCGGGATCATCGCCACCACGGCGAACTGCGGATCGTCGGTGGGGGCGTAGGAGGCGAACCAGGACGAGTCTTCGCGTCCCTGGGCGGTGGCGGTTCCGGTCTTTCCGGCCACGGACACGCGGTCCTGGGGGAATCCTCCGAACGCCCCGGACGCGGTGCCCTCCTTGGGGACCCGGGTCAGCGCCTTCTGAATGTAGTTCAGGGTGCGGTCGTCGACGGGCAGCTCGCCGGCCTCGACCGGTTCGATCTCCTCGACCCGCTCGCCGTCGGGCGAAAGGAACGCCCGGCCCACCCGCGGCTCGTACACGGTGCCGCCGTTGGCGATGGCGGCGTAGGCCCGAGCCAGCTGCAGCGGTGTGACCAGCATGTCTCCCTGCCCGATGGCGCGGTTGATCGCGTCGCCTGCGTGCCACTGGCCGCCGCTGCGGCACTGCTCACCGGCGAGGCTCTTCAGGTAGCGGGCGCGCCCCGGATCCTCCTCGGCCACCTCGGGGTAGCCCTTCTCCGCCCTCTCGCAGCTGGTCTCGCGGGTGTCCAGCCAGTATTGGCGCTTCCACTGGAGGTCGGGGACGCGCCCGCCGGACTCGTGCGGGAGATCGATTCCGGTGGGCTCGCCGTAGCCGAATCCGTGGGCCATCGCCGATACCGGGTCCCGGGTCTCCTTCTCACCGCGGTGCTCGCGCCACATGTTGTAGCCGAGCTGGTAGTAGACGGTGTTGCAGGAGACCACGATGGACCGGTGCAGATCCATCGAGCCGTACCCCGCTCCCCCGAAGTTGTCCCAGGACCGGCCGGCCAGCCCGATCGAGCCCGGGCAGCTGTAGGAGCCGTCCAGGGACGCGCCGTCCTTCGCCGCGGCGGCCAGGGTGGTGGGCTTGAACGTCGAGCCCGGCGGGAACTGCCCCTGCAGCGCCCGTGAAACCAGCGGTTGGCCGGAGTCCTCGCTGAGCAGCTTCTCGTAGGTGTCGGCGTCGATGCCGCCGCTCCACACCTCGGGGTTGTAGTCGGGCTGGCTGGCCATGGCGACGACGCGCCCCGTGCGCACGTCCAGCACCACGGCGGCTCCGGAGTCCACGGGCTTGCCCGCGCTGCTCGCCTTGTCCACGGCGCCGCGCAGCGCGTCCTCGGCGACCTGCTGGACGTCGGCGTCGATGCTGGTGACCAGGTGCATGCCCGGCTCGGGCGACGTACGGGAGACCGTGCCGCGGACGTCGCCCTGGCTGGAGACCGCCAGGATGTGCTCACCCGAGTCGCCGCGCAGCCGCTCGTCGTAGACGGCCTCGACGCCGCCGCGGCCGACCCGGTCGACACCGCTGAACTCGGCGCGCAGGTCTTCGCGGGCCTCGAACTCCTCCTCGGTGATGGGCTGGAGGTAGCCCAGCATCTGCCCGGCGAGTTCGTCGTTGGGGTACTCGCGCATCGCCATCTGCTGGGCGGAGATACCGGGGAACTCCTCCTGGCGCTCCATGATCTGCAGCGCGACCCTGGGTTCGACGTCGTCGGCCAGCGGGATGGGCTGGTACGGCGATCCCTGCCAGCAGGGGCGCCCGTTCTCGGGACCGCACAGGCGCACGCGGTCGCGCAGCTTCTCGTAGGGCCGGTCGATGAGGTCGGCGACCCTGCGCAGGACGGCGGCGCCGTCGTCGCCGCGTTCGAGCAGGTCGTGGTAATCGGCGGTGACCGTCAGCTCGGTGCGGTTGGTCACCAGAGGGCGGCCGCGGGCGTCGACGATGCGGCCGCGCAGCGCGGGCTCGATGAGCTTCTGGGTGTGGCTGGCGAGTGCGAGCTCCTGGTAGTGCTCGGCCCGGGGAACCTGCATGTACCACATGCGCGCGGTGAGGGCGGCGAACAGCATCAGCACCACCAGCTGCACCGCGAGGACGACGCCGCGCCGCGGAGCGCGCGCACGCGCGGGTGCGGCGGGCGCGTCGCGTCTCCGATGGCGCCGGCCGCTCAGCAGCCTCCGCCTGCGGAGTGGTCTCATCTCCATCCCTTCACGCCGGTCACGGGTGCGGGCAGGTCGGAGTAGGCGTCAGCGCATACCCGGCGCATCAGCGCCCCCGTGGGGGCCAGCACGGCGGGAGCGGCCACGAGCGTCATGGCGGCACCCGCGAGCAGGGTCCACAGTGCGTCCGGGAGCTGGGCACGGGGGTCGCCCAGGATCAGGCCGAAGACCACGAACCCCGCTCCCACACCCAGTACCGCGCCCGCGGCGGCCGCGTACGGGCCGAGCCCGGAGCGCGCGCCGTAGTCGTGCACCCGCGCCAGCGTGTAGCCGGCCAGGCACAGCAGCAGAGCAGTGCGGCCGATCTCGTGGTCGGCCGGCGGCAGCACGTCCACGGCCAGCCCGGCGGCGAACCCGGTGACCGCGCCGGCCGCCGGGGACGACCACAGGGCGATGCCCACGACCACGAGCAGCACCAGGTCGGGGGCGACGCCCCACGGCAGCGGAAGCCGGTTGACCAGTGCCGTCTGGACGAGTACCGCGGCCAGCACGAGCAGCGCCGACACCGTCGCCTTCATCGTCCGCCCTCCCGGTCGGAGTCGGTGTCGTGCCCGTCCTCGGAGGGGTCGGGCAGGAGGGAGTCGCGGGGGTCATCCTCGGGTCCGGCCACGATGACCCCCACGACGTCCAGAGAGCCGAAGTCGACGGCGGGCTCGGCCTTGCCCGTGCTGGAGAGGCGGCCCGGCGTGTCCTCGACCCGGGTGACGGTCCCGATGGGCACACCGGGTACGAAGGGCGTGTCCTCGTGCGAACCGAGGGTGACCAGGCGCTGGCCCTCCTTCATCCGCGCGTCGGCGCTCATCAGCTCGAACCGCAGCGGCGTGCCGTCCCCGGTCCGCTCGGCTTCGCCTTCGGCCACGCCGATCTCCTGGGAGTCCTCCAGCCGCGCGCCGACCGCCGAGGCACGGTCGGTGATGAGCACGACGGTGGCGGTGGAGGGCCCGGCCTGCTCGACCCTGCCGACCAGGCCGTGGCCGTCGACGACGGTCATGTCCGCGCGGACGCCGGCGTCGCGCCCGACGTCGAGGGTGACGGTGTCGGAGAACCCGCGGGCGGTCACCCGGGTGACCGCCTGAGCGGGGACGATCTCGTAGCCGCCCGTGCCCGCCAGGTGGAGCAGCTCGTCGAGCCGCTCCGCCCGGTCCTCGTCGTAATCGCGCGACTGCAACCGTGCCTGCAGCCGCTCGTTGCGGTGTTCGAGTTCGTCGATGCGCTCGCGGGACCCCTGGGCCGCGGCCAGGGTCTCGTAGGCCCCGGCGACGGGCGCGGCGACGGCCGACGCCCCGACCGATACCGGGCGGAAGGCGGTGTCGCCGACCGTACGCGCGGCGCTGGTGACGGGGTCGGCTCCCGCGCGGGAATCCAGCACCACGAGTACGAGCGAGACGGCGGCGAGGACTCCCACGACCAACCGCGCCCGGGAACCGTCGGGCCCCATGTCAGCGCCGCCGCTCGGGGACGAGGACCTGGCTGAGCCGTTCGTAGTTCTCCACGCAGGTGCCCGAGCCCACGGCGACGGAGTCCAGGGCGTTCTCGGCCACGTGGATGGGCATGCCGGTTTCGTGGCGCAGCCGCCCGTCGAGCCCGTCCAGCAGCGCGCCGCCGCCGGTCACCGCGACGCCGCGGTCCATGACGTCGCCGGAGAGTTCCGGCGGGCACTTGTCCAGCGTGGTGCGCACCGCGTCGACGATGGCGGTGACCGGCTCCTCGATGGCCTGGCGGACGTCGGCCGCCGACATCACGACGGTCTTGGGCAGGCCGCTGACGAGGTCGCGTCCGCGGATCTCGGCGTGCAGCTCCTCGCCGCCCGCGGGAAAAGCCGACCCGATGGCGACCTTGATCTCCTCGGCGGTGCGCTCCCCGATCATCAGGGAGTACTCCTTTTTGACGAAGGCCATGATCGACTGGTCGAGCTCGTCGCCGCCCACCCGGACGGACTGGGAGGTCACGATTCCGCCCATCGCGATGACCGCGACCTCGGTGGTGCCCCCGCCGACGTCGACGACCATGTTCCCGGTGGGCTCGTGGACCGGCAGCCCGGCGCCGATGGCCGCGGCCATGGGCTCTTCGATGATGTTGACGCGCCGCGCGCCGGCCTGGTAACCGGCCTCCTTGACCGCCCGGTGCTCGACGGAGGTGATTCCGCTGGGCACGGCGACGATGATGCGGGGTTTGGCGAAGTGGCGCCGCCGGTGGATCTTCTGGATGAAGTAGCGCAGCATGCGCTCGGTGATCTCGAAGTCGGCGATGACGCCGTCCTTGAGGGGCCGCACCGCGGTGATGCTACTGGGTGTGCGGCCGATCATCTGCTTGGCCTCGATACCCACCGCGACGATCTTGCCCGTGGAGGCGTTCATGGCCACCACGGAGGGTTCGTTGAGCACGATCCCGCGGCCGCGGACGTAGACGAGTGTGTTTGCTGTCCCGAGGTCGACCGCCATATCGCGGCCCAAGAAGGCGAGGTTATTGGTCATGAAGCGTCCTCAGCGGCACCGATCGGGTATGCCCCGACGGGGCGGTCAATACGGACTCGTTCCAGTACGGATATGGATCCAACACCCGTATCGTAACTGTGCGAAGTCGTACGACTACACAAACACTCCGGACGGATCAGGTGCTCGAATCACCAAAAAACGCCGGGCACACGCCCGGCGCCGCTGAGGATGCGTGGTCGGTCGGCTTCTCGTCCGCGGCTGAAACCGGGGATCGCGACCGGCTCCACGGCCGGTCGGTGCGGTACGTCCTCGCGGGGCCCGCCGGTTCCCGCTTCGCAGACCGCCCGGCGGCGAGGTCGGCACGTCGTCCCCGGCGGCGTTCCGCCCGGCGGCGCCGGGATTGTTCTTCGCGGCGCCGGCGTCCGCGTGGACCCGCAGCCGGTACCGGCGAAGGCCGCTCGGCTGTCGCGGGGCGCGGCATGCACCCGTCCGCAGGAGCGGCGGACCGGCGCCGCGCAGGCCGGAGAGCGGCCTCGACCCTCGCAGGCCGGGGCGGCCGGGCGGCGCCGGCCCGGCGAATCCCACCCGTCGGCGCCGCCTCATATCGAGGACGGATCGGTTCGATCCGGACTTCCGACCGGGCCGGACGCCGGAGCTCCGACGCGGTCCCCGGGCCCCGTACTCCGTGCTGAGGCGGACGTGTCCGTCGTGCGAATGCCCTCCGGCGCGGCCGCGGCGTATCGCGGGTACGCCGACCGGGCGCGCAAGTCCGCGCGCCGGTCCGCTCCCCGGCGGCGATCCGGTCCCGGCCCCGCCTGCCGCTGCCGAGGACGGTCCGCTACTGCGACCGCCGGCAGCGGTTACCGGCCCGGAGCGTTTCGCGGGGGGGCGGGCCGCACGTCGCCCGCCCAGGGCCGGAGGCCCGATCAGCCGAGGTCGGGGAAGAACAGCTCGATCTCGCGCTCGGCGGAGTAGGAGGAGTCCGAACCGTGCACGATGTTCTCCTGGACCTCCAGGGCGAAGTCGCCGCGGATGGTTCCGGGGCCCGCGGAGACGGGGTCGGTGGCGCCGGCCAGCGCACGGAAGGCCTCGACGGCGCGCTCGCCCTCGACGACCATGGCCACCAGCGGGCCGCCGGTGATGAACTCGACCAGCGAATCGAAGAACGGCCGCTCGCGGTGCTCCTCGTAGTGGGTCTTGGCGGTGTCGGTGTCCAGCGTGCGCTGGTCCATCGCGACGATCCGCAGGCCGCGGCGCTCGATCCGGGAGATGATCTCGCCGGTGATGCTGCGCCGCACGCCGTCGGGCTTGATCAGAACAAGGGTCCGCTCCACGGTGGGTCACTCCTCGGCAGTCGGTGCTGGAGAACAGCAGAATGGGGACGGGGCGGCACTGGGCTGCGCCCGACGCACGGCGAAATGCGGCCGCCCCTGGCCGTGGTCACCATATCGCGTCGGCCGAGGCGCTGTGGCCGCTCTGTCCGCTCCGACCAGCGCCGACCAGCCGGATGCGGCCGCAGCGGCAGCGGCCGTCACCGGCCCCTGCGGTTCCCCCGCGACGGCCGGGGCCGGGTCACTCCGGCCCGGCGGATCCGGAGCCGCCGGGCGCCGCACCCGCCGCGTCCCGGGCGTCGGTGCGCTGGCCCAGCAGCACGGCTGCCACCCACAGCGCCAAGAACACCACGCCCAGCAGCACCAGTCCCGGAACCATGAATCCGCTGATCAGAAGCGCCGCCTGCAGCGCCCAGCCCGCGTAGTAGGCGGGGCGGAAGCGCTGCAGCGCCGCCAGGAGCAGCGCGAGCCCGGCCATACCGCCCCAGACGCCTCCGGCCACCGCGGGGGCGATACCGGCGACCTGGATCGCCACCGGCACGGCCAACCCGATGACCATGGCCTCCAGGAGCAGCACGACCGCCAGCATCCTGCGCACCGGCTCACTCCCCCCTGATCAGCAGGCGGGCGTCGCCTGCGGTGACGACCGAACCGGTGATGAGCACCCCGGAGCCGCCGGGCTCGCCGTCGGACTCGGCCAGCCCCACGGCGGTGTCGATGGCGTCGTCGAGGCGCTCGGCCACGTACACCCGGTCGGCGCCGAAGACGGGCTCGGCGATGTCGTAGAGCTGCTGGGCCGTGAGACTGCGCTCCGCGGAGTTGCGGGTGACCACGATCTCGGTGACCAGGGGCTCCAAGGGTTCGAGGATCCCCTCGACGTCCTTGTCGGCCATGACCGCCACGAGCCCGACCAGCCGGACGAAGCTGAACTCCTCCTGCACGGCGTCGGCCGCGGCGGACATGCCGGCCGGGTTGTGCGCGGCGTCGAGCAGCACGGTGGGGGTGGTGCGCACGATCTCCATGCGTCCCGGAGCCTCGACTGCGGCCAAAGCCGCGGAGACCAGCTCGGGATCGAGCCGCTCGTCGCCCTCGCCCGGCCCGGCGAAGGCCTCGACCGCGGCCACGGCCACGGCGGCGTTGCCGGCCTGGTGCGGACCGAACACCGGAAGGAAGACGTTCTCGTAGCCCCCGCGCAGGCCCTTGAGGGAGAACTGCTGGCCGCCGACGGCGACCTCGCGCTGGGCCACGCCGAACTCCAGACCTTCGCGGGCCACGCGCGCGCCGGTCTCGGAGACGTGGCGCATCAGCACCTCGGCGGCGTCCAGCGGCTGCTGCGCCAGCACGGCGACGGAGTCGGGCTTGATGATGCCCGCCTTCTCCTCGGCGATCCCCTCGACGGTGTCGGGCAGGAACTCGGTGTGGTCGACGGCGATGGGGGTCACCACGGCGACGTCGGCGTCGACCACGTTGGTGGCGTCCCACGTGCCGCCCATGCCCACCTCGACGACGGCGACGTCGACCGGGGCGTCGGCGAACAGGGCGTAGGCGAGTCCGGTCAGCACCTCGAAGAACGACATCGGGACGTCGTGGGAGGCGTCGACCATCTCGACGTAGGGCCGGATGTCCTCGTAGGCCTCGACGAAGCGCTCCTGGGAGACCGGTTCGCCGTCGAGGACGACGCGTTCGCGCATGGTCTGCAGGTGGGGGCTGGTGTAGCGCCCCACGCGCAGATGCCGCTCGCGCAGCAGCGCGTCGACCATCCGGGCGGTGGACGTCTTGCCGTTGGTACCCGTGATGTGGATGACCCGATAGCTGCGCTGGGGGTCGCCCAGCAGGTCCATCAGGGCGCCGATCCGCTCGGTGGACGGGTCGATGTCGGTCTCGACCCGGCGGGCGGTGATCTCAGCCACGGCCCGGGTGTACTTCTCGGGAATTCCGGCCTCACTCACGGCGCCGCCTGCTCTTCGACTGGGGTACACACACGGTCCACCCTACTCACGCGCCGGTGTGCCGGTGCCCAGCGCGCGGCGCGCGGCGGCCCGCCGCCCCGTGCGGGACGGCGGGCCGCGGTACTGCGCGTCTGGAACCTCAGGCGCCCGGGGTGTAGCGCGGCTGGCTCTGCGGGTTGAACTCGTCGTAGGTGACCTTCTCCGCCTTGTCCAGGCGCGGGTCGTCCAGCTTCAGCACGTCCAAGCCCTGCTGGATGTCGGAGGAGTAGACGTGGCCGTTGTAGTAGTACGCCGACCAGGAGCCGCCCAGCTGCAGCTCGTCCTCGCTCAGCGGGCCGCGGTCGAAGTAGCCGATCTCGCGCGGGTTCTCGGGGTCGTTGAAGTCGATGACCGAGACGCCGCCCTGGTACCAGGACTGCACGAAGTAGTCCTTGCCCTGGACGGGGATCAGCGATCCGTTGTGGGCGACGCAGTTCTCGGTGTCGGTCTGGTGGCGGTCGATCTTGAAGTAGCTCGCGAACTCCAGCCGCGGGTTCTTCTTGCCGCCCTTGAGGGCGTAGACCGCGTCGGCGCCGCGCTCGGGGCCGACCTCCTCGTTGCAGGTGGCCGCGCCGCCGCCGCCGAGCTCGTCGGTGAAGATCACCGAGCCGGCCGTGTTGCTGAAGGTGGCCGAGTGCCAGAACGCGAAGTTGTCGTCGCGGACGGTCTCGGTGACGACCGGGTTCACGGGGTCGCTGATGTCCATCATCACGCCGTCGCCCATGCAGGCGCCCGCGGCCATGTCCCTGCCGGGAAGCACGGTGATGTCGTGGCAGCCTTCGGTGGGACGCAGCTCCCCGGTGCCGCCGGGGTTGCCGCCGTCGGGGAACAGCACCGGCTCGTTGACCACTTCGGCCGAGGACGGGGCGTCCGTGGGCACCTCGACCACCGAGATCTTGTCGTGCGGCGTCTGGCAGTTCGGGTAGGCGTCCGAGGGCGCGTAGGAGGACACGTAGACGTAGTCGGTGCCGTCCCCGCCCGGCACCAGCGTGTTGGTGTGCGAACCGCAGTCGGTGCGCACCGCGCCGACGTAGGCCGGCTCCGCCTTGTCGGAGATGTCGAAGATCCGCAGGCCTTCGAACGCGTCGGCGTCGGCCGGAGTGCTGGCAGGCGCCCCGCACTCGTCGCTCTCCCGCGGATAGTCCACGGAGTAGTAGAGCAGGTCGCCGCTGATCGAGACGTCGCCCTGGCCGCCCTCGCACAGCACCTGGCTGACCGCCTGCGGCGATCGGGGATCGGAGATGTCGTAGACCGTGAATCCGCTGTAGTTGCCGTCGACGGCGTAGTCGCCGGTGAAAGCCAGATCGGAATTGAACGAGGAACTGTCCGCGAACGGCCCCTCTTTGGCGAGGTTGGCGATGTGTTCGACGTTTCCGCTGGTCGAAACGTCGTCTGCCGTATCCGCCAGAGCGGCCGGCGCCAGCGCCGTCGCCGCCAGAGCGGACGCCGCGGCGCCGGCGGTGATCGCGCCGATCCGCTTCAACCGGTCGCGCCGCCGCAGGGAAGGCCCGGGGGATGTCGACATGTGGCCTCCTTATCCGAAGCATCCCGAATCACGAGAAAGCTACCTACACCCCACTTGGGTTGTACAGACCACCGTGCGGACGAAACCGAAGTTCAACATTCCGCGGTCACATCCGTGGTTCGGTTTCACACATCGCCAACTTCATCCCGAAAAACCCCAATGACGTGGGACAACACGACTCATCTGGGACGACTCAACCGGTTGCGGAACACCCGCGCGACCCCGCGGGCACCGTCGCAGGCACTGGACAACCCGCACGCGCGATGAGTAGACAAGCGTTGTGGCGGCGCCCCGACAGCCGCTCGCCCCCTGTGGAAGGAGCCCCCGTGCGGAACCGGTTCCCGGCGGCCGCAGCCGCCGTAGCGCTGGCGGCGCTCACCGCCTGCACCGGCACAGAGCAGTCCGCCGACGGTCCGCCCGTCCTCGCGCCGGGAGCACCCGGCGAATCCGCGTCGCCGGCCTCGCAGCAGCAGCTGGACGCTGCCGCTGAAGGATTGGAGCACAACAAGGCCGACATCCGGTACATCGTGGCGATGATCGGGCACCACAAGCAGGCGCTGGTCATGACGGACCTCGCCGACGACCGTATGGCCGACTCCGATCTGGGCAAGATCGCCGACCGCATCGCATCCGCGCAGGAACCCGAGATCGAGGCGATGGAGGCGTGGCTGGACGACAACGTCTACGGCTCCGGCGAGGACGCCCCCGATTCCGGGGCCTGCTTCCCGGGGAGCGGCCACGGCGGCGGCGAGGACGGCGCGGGCGGCTGCCCGGTCCAGGTCGACCACGACGACATGGCCGGCATGGCCGACCGCGAGGAGCTGGACGCGCTGGAACAGGCCGAGGGCGCCGAGTTCGACACCATGTTCGTCGACCTCATGACCACCCACCACGAAGGCGCCGTCACCATGGCCGAGGAGGCCGCGCTCGAAGGCGAGGACCCGGTGGTTCTGCGGATGGCCGACGACGTCGTCGCCGAACAGACCGCCGACATCGACCGCATGGACCAGGTACTCGACGGCTGAGCCCGCGAGCCGGAGCCGCGCACCGCACCGCCCGCTCCCCGCCCCGGACGAACGGCGGGCGGGCTCCCCTCAGGGAACCCGCCCGCCGCAGTGCATCGGAACGGCGCCGCTCAGGCGCTCTTCTCCTCGCGGTCGGGCCCCCGGTTGGTACGCGGCACGATGGTCGGATTCACGTGCTCCAGCACCGCCTCGCGGGTGATGATGACCTGGCCGACGTCCTCGCGGCTGGGCACCTCGTACATCACCGACAGCAGCACCTCTTCGATGATGGCGCGCAGTCCGCGCGCCCCCGTGCCCCGGATGATGCCCTGCTCGGCGATGGCGTCGAGCGCGTCGTCGCTGAACTGCAGCTCGACGTTGTCGAGCTCGAAGAGCCGCTCGTACTGCTTGACCAGCGCGTTGCGCGGCTCGGTCAGGATGCGGATCAGCGCCTGGCGGTCCAGGTTGTGCACGCTGGTGATGACCGGGAGCCGGCCCACGAACTCCGGGATCAATCCGAACTTGAGGAGATCCTCGGGCATGACGTCGGTGAACTGGTCGGCGGTGTTCTCGTCCGTCGTGGGCGACGAACGCAGCGCCGCGTTGAACCCCATCCCCTGCTTGCCGACACGGGACTCGACGAACTTCTCCAGGCCGGCGAACGCGCCGCCGCAGATGAACAGCACGTTGGTGGTGTCGATCTGGATGAATTCCTGGTGGGGGTGCTTGCGCCCGCCCTGGGGCGGCACACTGGCGGTCGTCCCCTCCAGTATCTTCAGCAGGGCCTGTTGCACGCCTTCGCCGGAGACGTCGCGCGTGATCGACGGGTTCTCGCTCTTGCGCGCGACCTTGTCGACCTCGTCGATGTAGATGATGCCGGTCTCGGCCTTCTTGACGTCGTAGTCCGCGGCCTGGATCAGCTTGAGCAGGATGTTCTCGACGTCCTCGCCCACGTAGCCGGCTTCGGTCAGCGCGGTGGCGTCGGCGATGGCGAAGGGGACGTTGAGGATCTTGGCCAGCGTCTGGGCGAGCAGCGTCTTACCCGATCCGGTGGGCCCCAGAAGCAGGATGTTGGACTTGGCGATCTCGACGTCCTCGTCGCGCGGGCGGTCCCCCTCGGACTGCACGCGCTTGTAGTGGTTGTAGACCGCAACCGACAGCGCCTTCTTGGCCTGCTCCTGGCCGATGACGTAGGAGTCGAGGAACTCGTAGATCTCCCGCGGCTTGGGCAGGCTGTCCCACTTCACCTCGGGGGAGTCGGCCAGCTCCTCCTCGATGATCTCGTTGCACAGATCGATGCACTCGTCGCAGATGTAGACGCCGGGGCCGGCAATGAGCTTTTTCACCTGCTTCTGGCTCTTCCCGCAGAACGAGCACTTCAGCAGGTCTCCACCGTCGCCGATGCGTGCCACCCAGCCACTCCTTAAAACGTAGGCCACCCCGTCATCGGCCACCCGGCGGCGCCGCGAAAGCGATGACGTGCCCTCTGTTCGAGCAAGCTACCGCTTCTGCAGGATATGCCCTTCGCGCGGACGATGGGCGGGGCGATCTGTGCGTCGTTCCCCCGAGACTAAGCGAAGCGGCGGACCGGCATCGCCACACCCGTGTTCCCGCGGCGTGTGGCGGCCGGTCCGCCCCGGACGCTCTCGGCCCGGCCGGCCCCTACTTCTGGGACGACTTGCGGTACGGCAGGACGTAGTCGACGATCCCGTAGTCCTTGGCGCCTTCGGCGGTGAGGATCTTGTCGCGCTCGATGTCCTGAGAGACCTGCTCCTGCGTCTGGCCGGTGTGCTTGGCCAGCGTCATCTCCATCTGCTCACGGATGCGCATGATCTCGTTCGCCTGGATCTCGATGTCGCTGGCCTGGCCGTGCGTGCCCTCGGCCGCGGGCTGGTGGATCAGCACGCGCGCGTTGGGCAGGCAGCCGCGCTTGCCTTCGGTGCCGCCGGCCAGCAGCACGGCCGCCGCGGAGGCGGCCTGGCCGATGCACACCGTCTGGATGTCCGGGCGCACGAACTGCATCGTGTCGTAGATGGCCATCAGCGCGGTGAACGAGCCGCCCGGGGAATTGATGTACATCTGGATGTCGCGGTCGGCGTCGATCTGCTCAAGCGTGATGAGCTGCGCCATGATGTCGTTGGCGGAGACGTCGTCGATCTGCACCCCTACGAAGATGATCCGCTCTTCGAAGAGCTTGTTGTAGGGGTTCATCTCCTTGACACCGTACGACGTGCGCTCGACGTAAGACGGCAGGATGTAGCGGCTCTGCGGGCTCGACGGAGCCATGCCGCCGCCGTAGGGGCTGGGGTTGTACTCGGTCATGTTCTGGCCTTCCACAGTGCAGCGGTCCACACGATTGGGTCGCGGTTCACCCGGCCTGCGACTAGTCGCCGACGACGTCGAGGGTGCCTTCGAGCACCTCGTCGATGAAGCCGTAGTCCTTGGCCTCTTGGGCGGTGAACCAGCGGTCCCGGTCGGCGTCCTTCTCGATCTGCTCCTTGGCCTGGCCGGTGTGCAGCGCGACGCGCTCCAGGAACATCCGCTTCACGTACAGCAGCTGGTCGGCCAGGATGCGGATGTCGGAGGCGGTGCCCCCGATTCCGCCGGAGGGCTGGTGCATCAGGACGCGCGTGTGCGGCAGCGAGTAGCGCTTGCCGGGCGCGCCGGCGCACAGCAGCAGTTGGCCCATGGACGCCGCCATCCCCATCCCCACGGTGCGGACGTCGTTGGGGATGTACTGCATGACGTCGTAGATGGCCATACCGGCGGTCACCGAACCGCCGGGCGAGTTGATGTAAAGGTTGATGTCGCGCTGGCGGTCCTCGGCGGACAGCAGCAGCAACTCGCCCACGATGCGATTGGCGATGTCGTCGTCGACCTGCTGGCCGAGGAAGACGATGCGCTGGCGCAGCAGGCGCTGGGACGTCTGCTCGTACATCGAGGGAATAGGCGACTCGGGCGTACGGGCGTCGATTCCCTGGGACTCATTGAAGGTCGGCGGCACTCTCGTCACCTGCTCCGGACTCGAAACGGTTGCGACGCCTGCGACACTAACGCCCGCAGCGGCTCGACTCGCACGTATGGCGGGCCTGTTCGCTTTGAGCGCAGGTACCGCGGCGCCTGCCTTGCGGTTGCATTGAGCGAACGAGCCCCGCGTCGGCCCGGTCGGGCGCGGCGCGGGGCTCGCTGGACGGATGAAAGCGGCGCGGCCGCTACGAGCGCCCGGCCTCGGCACCGCTCTCGGCGGAGTCGCGGACCTCGGGGCTGTCGGCCTCGGCCTCCAGCTCCTCGGCCCCCTCCGCGGCGGCGGCCTCGGCGTCGACGGCGGCCTCGGCGCCACCGGCCTCGTCGGCGCTCTCCTTCTCGACCACGTTGCCCGACTCGTCGGTGACGGTGGCCTTCTCCATCACCAGGTCCAGCGCCTTGGCGCGCACGACCTCGGTGTAGGCCGTCTGGATCTGGTTCGACTCGACGAGGTGGTTGGCGAGCTGGTCGGGCGACACGCCCATCTGCTGGGCCTGCTCCACGACGTACTGGGTCAGCTCGTCGTTGCCGGCGGAGAGCTCCTCGTCGATGGCGATCTGGTCCAGGATGAACCCGGCCTTGACCGCCGAGGTGGCGCCCTGCTTGAGCTCCTCCTCGAACTCCTCCTCGGACTGGCCCTGGGACTCCAGGTAGGACTCCTTCGTCAGCCCGCTCTGGGAGAGCTGCTGCTCCAGGCTCTGGCGACGGCGGCCGACCTCCTCCTCGACCACGGAGTCGGGAAGCGGAGCGTCGACGGACTCGACGAGCTTCTCCAGGGTGCGGTCGCGCGCCTGGTTGAGCTGCTGCATGCGGCGGACCTGCGCCATGCGCGAGCGGACGTCGGCGCGCAGCTCCTCCATGGTGTCGAACTCGCTGGCCATCTGCGCGAACTCGTCGTCGAGCTCGGGCAGCTCCTTGACCTTCACGCTGTGCACCGTGACGGTGACATCGGCCTCGCGGCCCTCGTGCTCGCCGCCCACCAGGTTCGTGGTGAAGGTGGTCGACTCGCCTTCGGACAGGCCCTCGATGGCGTCGTCGAGGCCTTCGAGGATGGTGTTGGTTCCCACCTCGTAGGAGAGGCCGCTGGTCTGCACGTCCTCCAGCTGCTCGCCGTCGACGGCGGCGGAGAGGTCGATCGAGACGTGGTCGCCCTGCTGGGCCGGCCGACCGGCGCCGACGAGGGTGGAGAACCGCTCGCGCAGGTTGCCGACCTGCTCCTCGACCTGGTCCTCGGTGGCCTCGGCGTCATCGGCCGTGACCTGCATGCCCTCGTAGTCGGGCACCTCGAACTTGGGCCGGACGTCGACCTCGGCCGTGAAGGCGAGCTCCTCGTTGTCCTCCAGCTTGGTGACCTCCACGTCGGGCTGGCCGAGCGCGAAGATCTCCTCCTTCTGGATGGCCTCGTTGTACAGCTCCGGGACGGCGTGGTTCACCGCTTCGCTGATCACCGCTCCGCGCCCGACGTGCCGATCGATCAGCCGAGCGGGCGCCTTCCCAGGGCGGAAGCCCTTGATGCGCACCTGCTTGGCGAGCGACTTGTAGGTCACGTCGAAGGCATGCTCAAGTTCCTCGAACGGAACCTCGACGGTCAGCTTGACCCGGGTCGGGCTGAGCTCCTCGACATCGGTCTTCACGGGGCGGTACTCCTAGATTTCCGGCAGTTTTCCGGGACGACCCGGCACGCAGGGCGCACTCTCCCCGACCACCGGACTGACGTACCGGCAGGCCGGCGCAGGCGGTGGCACCGAGCTGCGGGGCCTGGGACTGGCTTTGACGTTTTCCTGCTGATCGTGCCAAGTCTAGGGCAGTCAGAGGGCCCCTCACGGCGAACACGGCACACGCCCGGCGCCACGAGTCTTGTCGTCGGGGAGGCGGGATTCGAACCCGCGGCCTCATGCTCCCAAAGCATGCGCGCTAACCAAGCTGCGCTACTCCCCGTGAACCTCGCGCCGGGTGCCGTCCGAGAAAAAACTGGCACAACCCGCGCTGCGAAGACTGTAGTCTGGTCTCCGTCGGCTTCACGAGTCTAGAGGAAACTCCGGGGCGCTGACGCCATGCGGGCGTAGTTCAATGGTAGAACTCCAGCCTTCCAAGCTGGCCATGCGGGTTCGATTCCCGTCGCCCGCTCCATAAGCCGAAGGGCCAGGTCGGCCGGGACACCCGGCGGGCCTGGCCCTCGGTCGTAGAGAGTGCTTGCGCGGTCGCCGTGCCACACACGTGCCACAGCGGTGATCGGCCCTCAGCGGCCGGGACCGCCGGATCCGTCGGAGGTCGGGGAGCCCGGACCGTCCTCGTCGGTCTCGCCGGGATCCTCGTCAGGCCGATCTTCGAACTCGGTGGAGGCGGCCAGTTCGCGCGCGGCCCGCTCGCCGAGGCTGTCCGCCAACTCGCGGGCACGGTCGTCGCGTGCGTGCAGGTAGATCAGCGCCGCCCGCGTACTGGAGTGGCCCATCCTGGTCATGAGTTCCCGCAGCGAGGCCCCCGCTTCGGCGGCGAAGGTGTTGCCCGCGTGCCGAAGATCGTGGAAGCGCACGCCCGGCAGCCCCGTGGAGGCCCGCGCCCGCTGCCAGTACTGCGAGAAGTTCGCGCGCCGAAGAGGGTTCCCCCGCTCCCCCACGAAGACCAGACCGTCCGGTCCGGGGTTGGCGAAGGCGTCCAGGTGCGCCCGGAGGTCGTCCGCGATCAGGCCGGGCAACTGCACCGTGCGGCGGCTCGCCTTGGACTTGGGCGGCCCGAACCGCACTCCCCCGAGTTCGTAGGCGACCTCACGCACGGTGACCGTGCGCGCGTCGAGGTCGAGGAACCGCCGGCGGAGCCCGACCGCCTCACCCCATCGCAGACTGCCGAACGCGGCCAGGAGCACGAGCGCCCGGTAGCGCGGCGGAACGGCGTCGGCGAGCTTGTACACCTCGGCCACGGACAGGGCCGGGCGCTCCTCACTCTCCTCCTGGCCCGCGCCCTCAAGCTGGCACGGGTTCTCACGGATCAGCTTGTCCCGGACGGCCGTGTTCATGACGGCCCGCAGGAGCCGGTACGCCTTGGCCACGGTGGACTTTCCCACCTTGGACTTGCGGCGCGAGGACCGCCACGCGCGGACATGCGACTCCTTGATGTCCTTCACCAGGATGTCCCCGAACGTCGGGTTCAGGTGGAGTCGGAGGAGACTCCGGTAGAGGTCCGCCGAGCGCGGCGCCAGGTCCCGTTCCTCCACCCACTGCTCGGCGTACTCGGCGAAGTGGACCGACCCGGCATCGGGGTCGAACCACTCGCCCTGGACGATCTCGGCCTCTTTGAGCGTCAGCCAGCGCTCCGCCGCCTTCTTGGTCGCGAACGTCATCGACGCGTTCCGGAGACGGCCGTCCGGCCCCCGGTAGCGTGCCTGGAACCGCCCCGACGCCAGTTGGCGCACGTTGCCGAAAGATCGCTTCTTACCGCCCGCCATTACGCGGCCCTCCTCAGTCCGAGCTTGACCGGCTCCACGACTCCGGCCGCGATGAACTCGTCCAGCGCCGATTCCGGGATACGGACGTGGCGGCCGAGCTTGACGAAGGTGATGCGCCGCTCCTCGATCAGGCGGCGCGGGTAGCGCTCACTGGTGTTGAGCCGTTCGGCCGCCTGCGCCACGGTCAGCAGCCGACCCGAGGGACGAGAACTCTTACCGGCCATCACGCCGCCTTCCCCGTTGCCGAAAGATCGGTTTCCCGTGCGTGGTCGAGCTGGGCGCGGCGTTTGAGCGCTTCGCCGACCGCGCGCAGGAGGCGGTGTTCGCGGGGCGGGACGTCGGGATCGGTCGGCCGTGCCAGCTCCCAGGCGTGATCGCCGGAGGAGACCGAGGCGAGCGCGGGAGCGGCGTTGTCGCCCTGGCCCTCGTCGGGGTCGGCGTCGGGATCCACGCCCAAGGCGTCGAGGACCCAGCGCAGCCGGTCCGCCTTGTGATCGGCCACGGTCTTGCCCGACCACTTGCGCGAGACCAGAACCCGCCGCCCGGCGTAGCCGAGGTGTTCGCGCCGGTGTGCTTTGGAGCGGCAGAAGCCAGGACGCATCCCCGCCTTGGCCCCGTCCGGTTGCACGCCATAGCGGAGCCAGTTCGCGCAGCGCGGCGAGCAGGGTTCGAACCGCAGCGCTTCCACGAGGCGTTCTACGTGGCGCGCCTGCGCGTCGGTCTCCACGGCGTGGCATTCGGCGATGTCCTTGGTGAGGTACTTCGCCAGGTAGCGCACGCACCGGTCGGCGTCCTCGGTGCCGGCCACCACGCCCTTCGCGTCGACCTGCGGCCCGAACCGGACGACGTGCATCGGTTCGGCGTTCGGATCGGCATCGAGCGCGTCCAGCGCCTCACCCCAGGTCGGCAGCACCTCACCCGTGACCGGATCCACGTAGTTCCCGGTCGCCTCGTCGAAGACCGGCAGAGACTCCCCCGCATAGACCGCCTCGTCGGCCGCAGGCCACCACACCTGGTGATAGGTGGCCGCCGCGATCTGCCGCAGCTCCGCACGCGGAATGGTGCCCCTCGTCGCCATGTGCAGATGCGGCGCCAACCGGCGCTGCGGCTCCACGGTCGCGAAGTACTGGACATCGAACCCGGCCACGCGGCGCAGGTTCTGCACGAAGCGATCCACCAACTTGGAGAAGTGCAGCGCATCCCGAGCCGCCCGCCGGTAGTCATACGTCGAGGGATCCACCGGCGTCCCGTCGGAGCGCACCCGCCCGTAGGTGTCGCAGGTCAGCGTGAGGAACAGCGACGGCCGGAAGGTCCTGCCGGTCGCGGGATCCTCGTAGGTGCGGCCGAGGGTGGTCTTGGCCATCTGCCGCTTGGGCAGGTCCGGCGCGTCCTGGCGCCGCTTGGTCGAGCGCACCCGCCGAGACGTCGCCGACGAGGAGCCCCGCGACACCGACCCGCGCATGCCGGACGCGGTGATCTCGGTGTCCAAATCGGCGATGGCCTGATCCAGTGCGGCCACCTCGTCCGGATTGGCCCCGCCTGCCTCCACCAGCGCGTCACGTTGTGCGGTGACCACGGCGCGGCGCTCCACCCACGCCCGCTGAACATCGGACGGCTCCTCCGGCGTCACGGTCGGTTCCTCGACCAGGTGCCAGCCCTCTTCACACTGCGTGCGTCGGATGGAGCGCTTGCGCTTGGCACACGCCGGGCACCGAGATTCCAATGTGGAGTTGCACGGCACATCCACGATCTCGGTTCGGCCCGTGGTGATGTCGGTGCGGCGCAGCGACACGGGCCGGATACACACACCCTTGTCGGCGGCGATCTGCTCGGCCACCTCACGCGCCAGCGGTTGCGCTTGCCGCTCGGCCCGCGTGCTCTTACCGGTCGGGGTCGGCATCAGTCGCCCACCCCCGCAGCGGCCGGTTCAGCGGCCATGGCGTCGATGTCGGCATCGGAAACGAACGCGGCCCGCACCCGCACCGGAACCGGCGAGCCCTCCAGCTTCACGAACGCCACACCGGGAAGGTCCGGATCGAGCAGGTGGGCGTTGGCGCCCCGATCGCGCGCGCCCTCCCCGAGCACCATGTCCACCTGCGACGCCTCGTCCAGGCGCAGAGCCACCTTGTCGGGAAAGAGGTTGCGCAGGTTCAGCACCTCCTTGCGCGGATCCTGCAGCGCGGCCAGCACGCAGAACCCGACCGACCGGCCCTGACTGGTCAGCGTCGCTATCGCGTTCTCCGCCCGCCGGCGGATGTCGCGCTCAGGGTGGTAGGCGGTCAGGAACGCCACCTCGTCCAGCACCACCACCACGAACGGATCCCGCGTGCTGGGCACGTGCACGCGTTGGCGCCCCGCGTAGCGCTCGGCGCGCTCCTGCATCGCCGCAACCGCCGATTCCAGGAGGTCCACGGCGTCTTCGGCCGCATCGGCGTATCGGGCGAACAGCGGGCGTCCGAAGGAGAGTTCCATCCGCTTGGGATCGATCGCCCACACCTGCACCGTGCCCGCGTGGATGGCCGCAGTCATGGCGCGGATGGCCGACCACAGCACCGAACCCTTGCCCGCGCCGGTCACCCCGACCGTGAGCACGTGCGTGCCGTGCAGCCGCAGATACCACGGTTCGCCGTCCTCGCACCGGCCCACCGGCAGCCCCGACAGATCCGGATCCTCAGGCACCGGTAGCGCCTCGATCGGATCGGCGAGGGTGTCCCGGCGCGGGAACTCCAACACCACATCACGCGGCCCGCGCACCTCCACACGGCAAGAGGGAGCGCCGAAACCGTGCGCCAGCTCCGCCACACGGTTCTCGAAGTCGGCCGGGGCGGTACCGGCAACCAGGCGCACCCGCACCCGGTCGGCCCACGCCGAGCAGGTCACCCCGCGGATCTGCGGAAGGTACTGCCGTTCCAGGTAGGACTCGGCCAGGCCGGAGACGACGAGGACGGGTTGCCAGTGGCGCCGGTAGACCCACAGCCACCGCCAGGCGGCCAGCGCCCGACGCGCAAGGCGAGTCTTGAACGACTTCGGCCACCGGCGCCACCAGACCAACAGAGCCACGTCGGCGAGCGTCCAGGCCGCGGCCAGCCCCAGCCAGCCGACGAGGTACGCCAGCAGCGCAGAGGCGCCCGCAGTTGCGACGGCCACGGGGAAGCGGAGCGGCAGCAGAACGAGGAGCCGCACTAGGCGCCAGAGGAAGCCCGCCACGACGACGATGCCCGGCGTCTCGACTACCGGAGCCGAGAAGCGGATGGTCTGCGCCGGTACCGGCGCGGTCGGTTGCACCTGCGTTGCTCCGGCGCTCTTGCGTCCCAGCATCACCGACCACCCCCGCTCTCGTCGTCGGCGCGGAGTGCGGCCAGTTCGGCGCGAGCCTCGTCGGCCACGGCGCGGGTTTCGGCATCGTCGGTCTGGTCGGCGATGCGGCCGAGGATGCTGGACTTCCACGCCAGCAGCGCCGCATCCGGACGTGGCCCGGAGCCGTTGAAGGCGGCGTTGCGGTGGGCGCGCAGGGCGTCCATAAACTCGGCGATCTCGCGCGGGCTGACCCGCGTTGACGGATCGGACATACTGAAGAGACACCTCTTCCAGAGATTTCGCAGGTCTCGCAGGAGGGTTGAAGGGGCGGCCGAAGGTGTTGGCGCACCAGGCCGCCCCGCTTGCGTTCAGCGGACTTCTCAGCCCGCGTCCTTGCCGCCGGAGCTACCGGCACCGGAGGCGGCACCGGCGGGAGCCTTGCGCGAGCCACCGCCGCCGGGCGTCTTCACCCCACGCGCGCGCAGCGAATAGGCCACGCGCGGGCGGCGGCCGGAGTCGTCGACGTAGGGCATGACGGACATCTGCTCGAACTCGACGGGCCGGAAGGGCAGGCCGGGCACCTCGTCGGGCAGGGTCGGGCAGTGCTCGGCGGCCACCTTCACCTTCACGCTCTTGGCCTTGCCGCGGGCTTCCGGATCGGCGTCGATCACATCCACCGCCCACAGCGGCAGGCCCGTGTTCTTGTCCATCTGCGGACGCTTGGTCTCGAAGTCGGTGATCGCTTCCACTCCGAGCGCGTAGGCGCCGTGCGGGAACACCGTCCCGAACTCCACCGGCAGCGCACCCTGAATCGCCATCATCCACCTCATGAACTATCAGACATACATTGAAACAAGATCTGACCTATCAGGTCATGCTGCGACTGTAGTCGCGCCAACCTGATAGGTCAACTCCGAATCAGCGAAGATTCTGACAGGATCAGTCGAGCGGATACACGTCGCGCAGCTCGTGGCGGTCACCAGGAAGAACGGCGTCGATGAGCTGGAGCGCGCGACCATCAGCGTCGTGGCCCGTGACCACGACGTTCAGCACCGGTGAGCCGGTCTGAATGGACAGCGCCGATGCCTCGTCCGACGACGCGGGACGCGCGATGATGCGCTCAACCGCGTGGTCGATCCGGACTTTCTTCCGCTCCAGCAGGTGACGGCGGATGCTGGATCCCAGGGGGTCCGGGGAGCTGAAGCGGGTACCGGCGGCCAGGTCAAGCGGGAACCAGGCCGAGACCAGCTCGTTGGGGCCGTCCTCCTCCTGAAGGACGTACTGCCGCAGGAACGCCTTGGCCGGCCGCTCCAGCTCCAGCAGGTTCGCCACGTGCTCAGGGGCGACGACGATCCCGGCTTGCAGCAGCTCCGCCGCCTGCGCGTCCTCGGCGCCTTCCAGGAGTTCGAGCCCCGGACGCGCGCGCTCTTCGGCTGCCCTGGGCGTCTTGCCCCGGACGTAGGAGCCGGATCCCGTCTGCGTGAAGATCAGGCCCTCTTCGCGGAGCAGGTCGAGAGCGCTGATCACGGTCGGACGAGAGACGCCGAACTCGCTCGCCAATCGCCCCTCGGAGGGAAGCGAGTCCCCCGGTTGGTAGGTACCGGAGGTGATGCGTTCGCGCAGCGTCCGCGCCACTCGCTCATACTTGCGCTCGCCGCCGTTGGCTGCCATCCGGTACCGTCCCATAGTTCTCAGGTGCTCTATCAACTCAGGTTAACAACTGAATCTGTAGTTGACAGCCCTATAGGCGGTTTTCTCCTGGGCAGTGGTGCTGCCGCAGCACGACGGACAGCTCCCGGCGCAGCGCCTTGGCGTTGGGCGCCATCACACGCAGCTCCCCGTGCCACGCGGCCCACCAGCCCCGAGGCAACTGGCAGAAGTCGCACATGGGGAACTCGCGCCGCAACTCCTGTTCAATCAGGTCCCGTATGCGTCCGATCTCGGCCCCGAGGTCACCCATCAATCCGCGCCCTCTCGGACGGGAGGTAAGCGCGAGCGGCCCGCGCGATCTCCGGCGCCTCGTCGGCGGACGCCCACGCCGAGGAGAGCAGGAAGTCACCGTTCCAGAGGAGTACTCGGCCACGGCTGTCGGCGGTGATCCAGACGGCCTCATCGGCACCGGGCACGCTCACCCGAAGCCCGGTGACACTCTCGATGAGGACGGCGTCCAGACCGTGCCATTCCAAACGGACCCGAAGCCCGTTCAGCACGGCCAGTTCATAGGCGAGGTTGCGATAGGCCATCACGCCGCCCCCTCCTGCGACATGATGGCCCGCTCTCCGGTCCCACCGCAGTGCCAGCACGCTTCACGGGTGCGGCCGTCCTGCGGTTGTCCGATGTCATCGGGCCGGGTCGACCGGCGGAAGCGCACCCAGCGCCAGCCAAGGCCCCGGCAGGAGTGGCACGTTGTCCCCGCTTTCGCGTCCATGGCGGTCACGATTCCGGTTGCGGTCACGTAAACCCATCCACACCGGCTATCCCAACTGGGGATAATGACCGTGGCCGAGCCACGCGAGTGATCGAGAGGCCGCGATGCCGCCCGGACGAGCACTTGATCCGATCGACATCCCCGCATGGGCATGGAGCCGGGAGGACACGCGGAGACTGCTGCAGGAGCGCGACATCGCCGGGTTGCTGCGCTTGGCTCAGCGGTACGGAGGCGCGAGTCAGACTCGCCTTGCCGCGGCGACGGGCATCGCTCAGGGCCGTGTCAGCGAGATCCTGAACGGACGCAAGCAGATCACGGCGCTCGACGTGATCGAGCGCATCGCCGACGGGCTCAACATGCCCGACTCCGCGCGCATGCTGTTCGGCCTGGCTCCACTGGACCTGACGATCCTCACCCAGCACCGCAGCGCCACCGCCGCCGCTGCCCCGCTCGTTCCCCCGCCTAGCGTGGAACCAGATGGGCAGCAGGAGGAGAGCGTGAAGCGTCGCGAATTCGTCGGACTGACCGGGGCGGCCCTGTTCGAGGCGGCCACCGGCCCCGCGATCGGGCTGGAGGACATCGCCAGCGCCCTCACCCGCTATGCGGGAGCGGCGACCGGCCAGCCGACACACCCGCCCGACCTCGCATCACTCACCAAGGCGGTGCACGCGGCCAAGGCCGGGTACCAGGCGTGCCACTACGGCGAAGTCGCCCGACGACTGCCGGCACTGCTGAACCGGCTGGACGCGGCGACACGGCAGTTCGACGGTGACAGTCTCCTCACCGCGCACTCGCTCAGGGCCGAGGCGTACCACGTGGCGGCCAGCGTCCTGCTGAAGTCCGACGAACGCGGGTTGGCCTGGCTTGCGGCCGACCGGAGTATGCAGGCGGCCGAGAACAGCGAGAACCCGGCCACCCTCGGAGCCAGCGCACGAATCGTCACCCGAGCATTGATGACCGACCGCCATTACGGCGCGGCGACCGAACTGGCGACCACGATGGCCGAACGCGTGGACACCACGGCCGAGGAGCCGACGGCGGATTCCGTCTCGGTCTACGGCGCATTGCTGCTAAGCGGAGCCGTCGCGGCGGCCAAACGCGAGAACCGCGGCCAGGCACGCGCCCTTCTGGACGAGGCGGAAGAGGCCGGCCGACGCTTGGGCGGCGATCACAACTACCAGTGGACGGCGTTCGGCCCCACCAACGTGCTCCTCCACCGTGTGAACACCGCCGTCGAGATGGGAGACGCGGGAAGCGCCATCGACCACGCGCGGCGGATCCGCCTGGACAACATCGACGTGACCGAACGCAAGGTCACCTTGTTCGTAGACGCGGCCCGCGCGTACAGCCAGTGGGGCAAGCTCGATCGAGCATTCGAGGCACTGGTCACGGCGGAGAACCTGGCCAGCGAAGAACTCAGCGCCCGCCCCTCCGTTCACACCCTGATCAACGACATCGGCACCCGCGCCACCGGACACCTGCGCGGCAACATCACCGACCTCGCGGAAAGAGTTGGCCTCACCCGATGAGCGACAAGAAGGTCCTCTACATCATCGTCTGCGCCGCCGGCCCCGCCGGAGATGTCTGGAACCTAATCGACATTGCTCAAGAGCACGAATGGACGGTTCAAGTCGTCTCTACTCCGAAAGCACTTTCGTTCCTCGACATCGCGGACTTGGAGACTCGGACAGGTCTCGCCGTTCGTAGCGAACACCGTTCCTCTCCTCAACCACGCAGCCCAAGAGCGGATGCCATAATAATCGCCCCAGCCAGCTTCAACAGCGTTAATAAGCTCGCAAACGGAATAGCTGATACCTATGCACTTGACATTGCAAACGAATGCATCGGACTCGGTGTTCCGACAACCATACTTCCGTATGTGAATACGGCATATGCCTCAAGGAAACCATTCCGAGAAAGCGTCCAAAAGCTACGAGAAGAAGGGGCTTCAGTCCTTATTTGCGATGATGGTTTCGTTCCCCACGAACCGGGAAGCGGATCGGAACCTCACGCTTCCTTCCCCTGGAGCCGAGCACTGCAGGAGATCGAAGCAAGAAAAGCTTAATCACCCGCTAGCGACCGATCACCTGATGACACGACACGCAACTTCCCTGCGGTCACTCAGTGTCCAACCTCTAACGTTGCTAGACCTCCGACTGTCACTGCCTCGTCGTACCATGAGGTTCCCGACAGTCGGAGGAGATGCACTTTGCCCGTAGTCGCCAGGCTCATACTCTTCCTTTCTTCTTATGCCCCACTGTTTGCACTCCTTGCGATTCGATTCCACACAAGCGAACCGCAATATAGCTTCGCCATTCTATCGACTAGTTATATCTCCCTAGGATGCATATGCTTATCCATAAGCGGCACTCTCGGACTAATCATTCTTTTCTTTCTGAATAGCGGAAATTCCCCCAGTCCGTTTGAAATAGCCTCCGCCCGTTCAGCAGGCTCCGAAGCTGGAACATATCTCGCTGCATACTTGCTACCATTTGTGGTCGTATCAGAACCAAGCGCACTGGACTTACTAGCTTATGCACTTTTTCTCCTCGTCGCAGCATCCGTGCACCTTCGTTCCAGCCTAGTGCAAATTAATCCCCTTCTGTACCTCATGGGCTACCACGTGATAGCTATAGATGACATCAATGGCATGTCTTGCTATCTTGTAACTCGGCGGACAGTGTCTGCGGGAGACGTGATACGAGCGACTAAGTTTGGAAACGAGATACTTATTGAAAGAACGAATTAAATAATGTCACCATAAATACTACCTATCCATTGAGAACGAGTTAAGCTATGACGATTGATACTTCGGGTGACGCTACGCTCATCGTTGCATGGCGCACTCCGAAACATGTACACGGCCGCACCATCCAATTTGGCAGCGACTTCGAAGATGCATTGCGGCGCTCTGCCGAAAAGAGTGTTCAAATCATTGACACCGGAGCCGGCAAGGCTTATGACCCCGATGACGAACAGGGCGAATCGAAGTACTTGACATTGAATCACGAAGAGCTTCAAGACACGGAAGTGATGAAAATCCTACGAAAAGGATCCTCTCTTTCCGATGCAAACCCAACAGAAGTAGAAAAGAAGAATATTGCATTTTATGCTCTGCTAATCGGAAACGATCCGAGGAATCGAAGTATCTTCATGCGCGCCAGAAACCCTATCAGGCTATCAGGAAAATTGGTAGGAATCCTGGAAAACTCCTTGAAGCGCGTTCGGAGCCCCGTATTTCAGTTCGATTCATACTGGGATGTCGTAATAACAAGCGAAAAAGTATGGACGTTCAATCAGGCTAATTTTGAACGCCTTTTCAAAGACACGGACGTGGTTCTCGCAAAAACCGATGAATGGGTTTCCAAACTCGCCACGTTCGTTCCCATTGCAGATTCTGATATTGAATCTTTTTCAGAGCGCATCCGATCTAATAGCACTCTCCGCCGCAAAGTCACGAGCATCCTAGCCAAACAGCATTTGGAAAGCATGACACCGGAGTCGCTCAGAGAGAGGATGCTGGCTCACGATCTCGACCCTGACCGACTGATGCCTAACGGATCGCTCTCCATAACAAAAGAAACTCAAAATGAGGTTCTCCAGTTTTTAAATGAGGATCTTTTTACGGGCGATTTTTCGGGAGAGCAGTACGCTGCTAGCCGCAAAGCACGCCGGTCCTAGAATATCTCCCTCCACATCTTGCCGAATTGGGCTGTATGGGATCAAGGCGACGGCGCTTCGCGCCGTCTTGGCCGGCTTCCGGGTGGGTGCTGGAGCTGCGGGCTGCCGCCCGGTCTCCAGCACCCACCCGGGCGCCGGGCAGACTTCGGTTGCTGTCGGCTGTCGCCGATCCAGCCGCTTCGGGACGCGCCGTCGCTCGGCGGTCGGTCTGCGACGCGCCACAGTCGGCTCTGAGCGTCCGCACTCGGGTTTCCGGCGTTCTCGGTCCCGAGGCACTCGATCGCGCGACTCTGCCTGTCTCACGGCCTGGCTCCAGCGCGATCGAGCACCTCGGACCGGGGCCGTGGTGACCACTCGCTGCGGTTGCCGAGTATCCACTCCGCCCCTCGATGGTTTCCCGGCGGGAGATGCACGCGCAGGGTCGGCCGACCGCGCCGCTACGGTTGGTTCATCCCCTCAGCCTGGTGGAGGTTCCTGTGTCCCCTCACTTCCGCCGCGCGCGATTCGCCTTGTTCTGCTGCGCCAACCCGCTCCTGACAAGCGCAGGTGTGGCTGTCCTCGTGTTCGCGCCCCTCGCTGTACTGAGTCACGGAGCAGACGAGAAGACGGCGCACGCATCGGCCGCGCAGGCACTCTGGGATTCATCGGCAGGTGCCGCGACTCTCGCGCTCATGTGCGGGTCTTTCGCCTACATCACCGTCTTCATGTGGCGGCAGGGCGCCGGCGTGGAGCGCCCTGTCTACACCTCGGTCATCCGCACTGCGGGGCGGGCGCTGAAGGAGGGAAAGCCCAGCCGCGACCCCCGGGCCAACGAAGCCGCTTCCCTGCTGCTGATTCCCACCGAGCCGTTCGGCCCTGGGTGGGGGCTGGGCGTTCTTGCGCTCGCTATGTTCGAGGGGGTGGCAACGTACTTCCTCATCGGCCAGGGTGAGCACCTGGGAGCGACCATGGGCGGGGCCGGCTGCGTCGTGTGCCTGGCGTTCGCAATCAGGTGCCTGACCGGCGTCCGGGGAGCACGCCGACGCTACCGGCGACTCGCGGATCTCCTCGGAGGGGCCCCGCACGCCGAATGGCTGAACTGATGCCGCTCGGTCTCCCGGCCGAGCCCGGCAGGAACGCCGGCGGATCCGTCCCCGGCACGTCGCGGCGGCCGCGGGGCCGCCGGATCCACTACACCGGCTTCGGCTCCGCCGTCGGAGCCGAAGCACTGACCGCCCGATTCCCTTCGCGCGGCGCGACCGCGACGAACCCGGCGACACCGGAGAGCAGAAGCAGCCGGGGCGGCGGTCTCGACCGCCGCTGCGCCAGTGACGACGGTTCCGGCCGGGACGGCCCGGTGTCCTCGCCCGCGGCCGAAGGCGGCCCCGCCGGTCGATCGGAGCGCCGCGTCGCGCGGATATGGTGTCTGTGCGGGCGGAGCCGGATGGGTAGCCGACCGAGGCAGGTGTGCCGGCTGTGAAGGTGAGCCATGACCAATCCTGATCCGCTGCAGGTGTCGGACCTGACCCTGCGCTGGCTCGTACGGCCGGAATCCGCGAGCGCACCCGTCGTGGTCACCGGCGCCTTCGACGTACTGCACGTGGGCCACGTGCGCTTCCTCGCGGATGTGCGCGACCGGCGTCCGGACCTGCCCGTAGTGGTGGGTGTCGAGTCCGACGAGCGCGTGCGCGGGTGGAAGGGCCCGACCCGACCCGTCAACCCCGAGGACGAGCGCGCGGAGATGCTCGCCGCTCTGCGCTGCGTCGACGGCGTGTTCGTCATCGCCGGTCCCGGCGATGTCACCGGCTGGGCGGCCTACGCCGACCTGCTGCGGCCGCTGGGCATCGCGGCGCTGGCCTTCACCGACGGCGATCCGCACACCGAGGCCAAGCGGCGCGGCGCCCACACGCTGGGGGCCGAGGCATGGGAGATGCCCATGACCCGGGGCCGTTCGACCAGCGCCGCGCTCGACCGCCTGACCAACTCGCTCTGACCGGCGGAGGCGGACCCGGCGGCGCCCTCCCCCGGGCCGCTGCCAGCCCGTCGGGCACCGGCCCGGTAGCCTCCCGGCGCCGCCGCTTCGGATCGGAGCAGGCGGGAAGCAGGCATGTATCAGCGGTGTTGACGCGTCCGTACGAACCCGCCCGCCGGCCGGAGCGCGGGCGTGTTCGACTCGGACGGATTGGAACGGGGTAGCCGATGATGATGGGCGGCGGGCCCGGCGGGCCCCCCATTTACCGGTCGCTGGTCAACGACGGCAGCGCCGCACGCAGCCGGTTGCCTCGTGGCACGCTCGGGCGCATCGTCGGCTACGCGAAGCCGCACTGGCGCTCGATCGTGTTCTTCGTGCTGGCGACCTCGGTCAGCTCCGGCATCGTGGTGGCCAACCCGCTGCTGCTCAAGGCCATCATCGATCGGGGTGTGGGCCAGGACGCCCCCGATCTGGTGGCCGGTCTGGCCGCTGCGGTGGCGCTGCTGGCGGTGTTCGAGGCGGCGCTGGGCCTGACGAGCCGCTGGCTGTCCTCACGCATCGGCGAGGGCGTCATCTACCTGCTGCGTACACAGGTCTTCCGGCATGTGCAGCGCATGCCGCTGGCGTTTTTCACCCGCACTCAGACCGGGTCCCTGATCAGCCGGCTCAACACCGACGTCGTGGGCGCCCAGCGGGCGATCACGTCGGTCCTGCAGTCGGTCGTGTCCAACCTGATCAGCACGGTGGCGGTGGTCACGACCATGGCGCTGCTGTCGTGGCAGATCACGCTGATCGCGCTCCTGCTGGTTCCGCTGTTCCTGCTTCCGGCGAAGTTCATCGGCCGCAAAGTCGCCGGGATCTCCCGCGACGGGATGGACTTGAACGCCGAGATGAGCTCGCTGATGACCGAGCGGTTCAACGTCGGCGGCGCGATGCTGGTCAAGCTGTACGGCCGCCCCGAGGAGGAGGCCGATCAGTTCTCCGAGCGGGCCGCCCGCGTCCGCGACGTCGGGATCTCCCAGGCGGTCTACGGCGGTCTGCTGTTCACCCTCATCGGGTTGATCACCTCGCTGGCCACGGCGGTCGTCTACGGTGTCGGCGGCACCCTGGTCATCGGCGGCGCGTTCGAGCTCGGCACGCTCGTAGCCATGACGACACTGCTCACGCGGTTGTACGCGCCCGTCACGGCGCTGTCGAACGTGCACGTGGAGATCATGACGGCGCTGGTCAGCTTCGACCGGGTGTTCGAGGTGCTCGACCTCACGCCGATGATCCAGGAGAAGCCCGACGCGCGAGACGTACCCGACGGGCCGCTGTCGGTGGAGATGGACGGGGTCTCCTTCCGCTACCCCACCGCCGACGAGTCCTCGCTGGCGTCGCTGGAGCTGACGCCCCAGGCCGAGAGCGCCGGCGACACCCAGGTGCTCAGCGACGTGTCCTTCACCGCCGAGCCCGGTCAGCTCGTCGCCCTGGTGGGCCCTTCGGGGGCGGGCAAGACGACGATGACCCACCTCGTCTCGCGGCTGTACGACCCGCTGCAGGGCGCGGTGCGCATCGGCGGCGTGGACCTGCGTGACGCCACCGACCGGTCGGTGCGCGGCACGGTGGGCGTGGTCACGCAGGACCCGCAGCTGTTCCACGACACCGTCGCCAACAACCTGCGCTACGCCCGCCCCGGCGCCGGCGACGACGAACTGCTGGAGGCTCTGCGGGCCGCCCAGCTGTCGGATCTGCTGGCCGACCTTCCCGACGGTCTGGAGACGATGGTCGGCGACCGCGGGTACCGCCTTTCGGGCGGCGAGAAGCAGCGCCTGGCGATCGCGCGGCTGCTGCTGAAGGAGCCCGCGGTCGTGGTGCTGGACGAGGCGACCGCACACCTGGACTCGGAGTCGGAGGCGGCGGTGCAGGAGGCGCTGCAGACGGCGCTGGCCGGGCGCACGTCGCTGGTGATCGCGCACCGCTTGGCGACGGTGCGCGAGGCCGACCAGATCCTGGTGCTGGAGGACGGCCGCATCCTGGAGCGCGGCACCCACGAGGATCTGCTGCGCGAGGGCGGTCTGTACACGGCGCTGTACCGCACGCAGTTCGCCGCGCAGGAGAAGGACGCCCCGGGGGCGCCCGCCGCCTCCTCGCGCCGGTGACGCTCGCGCCGGTGCCGGCCGCGTCTCAGCGCCCGAGGCCGCCGGGGACCCGGTGGCGGCCGCCACCGGTCCTCGGGGGGCGTCGGGCTCCCGGTGGCGGCGCAGCGCCGGGGCCTATGTGCCGGCCCTCCCCGCGGCCGGAGAGATACACGTCACGCATAAATTCACTTTGCGCATTTTTGCATCGAGTGCAATCATTGATGGAGACATACGGGGCAGACACGACACATGCACTGGGGTGACCGATGGGTCTGCGTGAGCGCAAGAAAGCGGCCACTCGGCGCACTCTGCAGCGGGCGGCCGTCCGGCTGGCGGTGGAGCACGGATCGGAGAACGTGACCGTCGACGACATCACCACAGCGGCCGACGTATCCAAGCGCACGTTCTTCAACTACTTTTCGAGCAAGGACGAGGCGATCGTCGGCGACGGGCCGCCGCGCCCCGACCAGGAGGCCCGCGAGGTCTTCGTCGCCCAAGGACCCACCGGCGACCTCCTGGACGACCTCAAAGTGTTCCTGCTCTCGCCGCTGGCCGGCCCCGGCTCCGACGACGAGGCCCCGAGCCAGCGGCTGGCCGACATCCGCGAACGCAAACGGCTCGTCCAGCAGGAACCGCAGCTCACGCCGCGGATCATGGCCACCTTCGCCGGGATAGAGCGCTACGTCGGGGACAGCGTGGCCGAGCGCCTGGGTGAGGACCCCGACGACATCCGCCCCCAGATCGTCGCGTCGCTGGGGATCACGGCCATGCGGTTCTCCATGCGCCGCCTGTACACCCACTCCGGCGACGACGGTTCCGCGGGCTCCCGCGACGACACGGCCGAGCTCCGCATGCTGTTCGACCAAGCCTTCGACGCGCTCCGGCGCACCTTCCACCCGGCCGCCTAGAACCGGCGCCGGCGCACACGCATCGGGCCGCCGGCCCCTCCCGTTTCCGGACGGGGGTACCGGCGGCACACGACCAGGGGAAGCGAGTATCCGCCCATGACATCGACCCGGGGGAAGCAGCCGCCGCCGGATCCACCGCCCGACCAGGAGGACGAGGGGGGACCGCTGCCGCGGCGCAAGGTGCTGTGGGTCTTCGCCGGGGTGATGCTGACGATGCTGCTCGGCGCCCTCGACCAGACCATCGTCTCGACGGCGTTACCGACCATCGTCGGCGAGCTCAACGGGCTGGAGCACCTCTCCTGGGTGGTCACGGCCTACATGCTGGCGGCGACCGTCGGCATGCCGATCTACGGCAAAGCGGGCGACATCTTCGGCCGCAAGGTCGTGTTCCAGTTCGCCATCCTCGTCTTCCTGCTGGGCTCGGTGCTGTGCGGGATCGCCCAGGACATGACCCAGCTCATCCTCTTCCGCGCCCTGCAGGGCATCGGCGGCGGCGGGCTGATGATCAGCGCGCAGGCCATCATCGCCGACGTCGTCTCCGCCCGCGACCGCGGCCGCTACATGGGCTTCATCGGCGGTGTGTTCGGGCTGGCGTCGGTGGCGGGCCCGCTGCTGGGAGGGCTTTTCACCGACCACCTCTCCTGGCGTTGGATCTTCTACATCAACCTGCCCCTGGGCGCGGCGGCGCTGCTGCTCACCAGCATCGTGCTGCAGCTGCCCCGGCCGTCGGGGCCGCGGCCCAAGCTGGACTACGCGGGCACGCTGCTGCTGGCGACGGCCAGCGTGTGCATGGTGCTGGTGACCAGCTGGGGCGGCACCGACTACGACTGGTCCAGCGGCGTCATCCTCGGGCTGGGAGCCGGCGCCGTCGTCGCCGCCGCGCTGTTCGTCCTCGCCGAGCGCCACGCCGCCGAGCCCATCATCCCGCTGGGCCTGTTCAAGGACCGCGAGTTCGTACTGACCTCGCTGGTCGGCATCACCGTGGGCATCGCGATGTTCTCCACGGTGTCCTACCTGCCGACGTTCCTGCAGATGGTCAACGGAGCCAGCGCCACCGAGTCGGGCCTGCGGATGCTCCCGATGGTCGCGGGCATGCTCACGGCCACCATCACCACCGGCCGGCTCATCAGCCGGACCGGGCGCTACAAGATCTGGCCGATCGTCGGAACCGCGGTCATCATGGGCGGCCTGACGCTGCTCTCGCGGATGGACGCCGACACCTCCTACCTGTACAACTCGGCGGCCATGCTGGTGCTGGGCCTGGGCGTAGGCATGGTGATGCAGAACCTGGTGCTGATCGTGCAGAATTCGGCACCGCAGCGGTACCTGGGCACGGCCACCTCGGCCACCAACTACTTCCGCCAGATCGGTGCGTCGTTCGGCATCGCGGTGTTCGGCTCGATCTTCGTCAACCGGCTCAACGGCGAGGTGGCCGAACTGCCCGCCGGCGCCGGGCAGCAGCTGCAGGTCCGGGGCGGCGAGGCAGGGCTGAGCTCACTGACGCCGGACATGCTGGACCGCATGCCCGACCAGGCCCAGCAGTTCATCGTGCACGCCTTCGCCGACGCGCTGCCGCCGATCTTCCTCTACGGTGTGCCGATCGTGCTGGCCGGCTTCGTGCTGGCGTTCTTCATCCGGGAGAAGCCGCTGGCGACAACGGTCGGCGCGCGCACGGGAGCCGAGGACGGCGGCGCGGGGGATAGCCCGAAGCCGGCCACGGCCCCGGCCGCCGAGTGACCACGTAGCCGATCCGGGGAACCGGACGCCCGCCCGCAGGCGGGGCCGGCCGGCACGCCCGGCGACGCGACGGGGCGCGGGGGCGGCGATGCGGGCGCCCCCGCGCTATCGCGGTCCGGGCGCGGTGCCGGGCGGTCGCGTCCGCGTCCCATGCCGGACGCCGGCGGCGCCGATGTCACACGTTCCCGTACTTCTGCGCCTTCGCGTCCTTCTCGGCCTTCCCCGGCTTTCCGGGCTTGCCGTGCTTCCCCGGCTTGCTCTGCTTGCCGTCGTGCGTGGACTTCTGGTCCTTCTTGTCTTTCCCGGGCTTCTTGTCCTGCTCGGACTCCTCGCCCGCCTGGTCCTTCTTGTCCTTCTTTTTCTTCTTATCCTTCTTGCTCTTCTCGTCCTCGGGCTTCTCGGCGTCCTCGGACGTGACGCGCCGGGCCAGGGACTCGGGCATCGGGGCGGCGCCGGGACCGCCGTCGCGGATCCAGGCGTCGAGATCGTCGATCAGCCGGTCCTCGGTGACGCCGCCGAGCCAGACGGGGCGTCCGCCCCGTTCGCGCCCCGCGGACGAGGGCTGCACCACCACGACGTTGGCCTGGAAGCAGATCCCCAGACACGTACTGGTGTGCACGGGGACGTCGCCGCCGCGTAGGCTGCGGAGCCGCTCCAGCTGGCCCTCGTGGTCCACGCCGGGCCGCTTCTCGGCCGTGCCGCAGCAGCAGCCGCGGCATACGACCAGGCGGCAGGGGCGGCCGGTCGGGGTCAACTGTTTCCTGCTCCTCCACGGCCGGCTGCGGCGCCCTTGCGCGCTGCCCGGCCGATTCACGGGGACACGGCGATGAACACCACGGTATCCGGGCCGGTCGGACCGGCGTCATGCCACTCCCCTGCCCGGTCCGCGACCGCGGCCGCGCCGCTAACCTGGACCGGTGACCGTTTCGACCGCTCCCGTCCTGAACGCCGACGCCGTCGACGTCGTCCGCTCCGGTAAGAAGCTCCTCGACCAGGCGAGCATGGTCGTGCGTCCCGGAGAGCACTGGGCACTGCTCGGCCCCAACGGCGCGGGCAAGAGCACGCTGCTGAGCCTGCTCAGCGCCGAGCAGCACCCCACGCGCGGCACCGTCGAGGTGCTCGGCGGCCGCCTCGGCCGGACCGACCTGCGCGAGCTGCGGCGCCGCATCGGACATGTCGACCCGCGCCACGATCCGCGCTCGGCGCTTCCCGGCCGCACCGTCGTCCTGACCGGCGCCACCGGCACCGTGGAGGTCCCGCCGCGCTGGCATCCGTCGCCCGAGGAACAGGCCCGCTCCGAGCGGCTGATGGCCATGATGGGCGTCGACCGACTGCGCGACGACCCGTGGCCGACCCTGTCCCAGGGCGAACGCGGCCGCTTCCTGATCGCCCGCGCCCTGATGCCGCGCCCGCGGCTGCTGCTGCTCGACGAGCCCGCCGCAGGGCTCGACGTCGCCGCCCGCGAGCGACTGCTCACGGCGCTCGACGAGCTGCGCCGCGAGCATCCGGAGTTGGCCACCGTGCTGGTGACCCACCACCTGGAGGAACTTCCCGCTTCGACCACCCACGCACTGCTGCTGCGCGCCGGCCAGGTCGTCGCCGCAGGCGAGGCGGCCCGGACGCTGCAGAGCAAGCCCGTCACCGCCTGCTTCGACCACCCCATCGCCATCGAGCGCCGCGGCGGCCGGTGGAGCGCGCGGGCCGACGGCACAACCGCCTGAGCACCCGGCGCGGGCCGGGCGCACACGACGCGGCGGCCGCGCTCCCGCTCCGGGGCCGCGGAGCCGTGTCGCCGGCCCCGCTCAGCGCTGGTCGGACGTGCCGGAACCGCCCTCCTCGCCGCCGTCCTCGCCGGCGACGAAGTCGGTCGCGGCGTCGCCGGCCTGATCGATCTTGTCGTCGTACTTGCCGCCGGTCTTCTCCTTGGCGAAGTCCTTGAGCTTGTCGACTCCCTCTTCGACCTTCCCGCTGTGCTCGCCGACCTTGCTCTTGATCTTGTCGAATGCGCTTCCCTCGGACATGTCGCTCCCCCTGTTCGGACACGTCTCGGGTTTTCCGCGGTCGTCGACGGCGGTACCCGTTGCACCCGGCGTTATACCTGCGGTGATGCCGTCGTCGTATCCGCCGGCGGATGCGGGGGTGCGCACCCGGCCGCGCACCCGCCTCACACGCCCAGGATCAGCCGCGCGATGGTGAAATAGATCAGCAGCCCGGTGGCGTCGACGAGCGTCGACACCAGCGGGGCCGAAACCACCGCGGGGTCGACCCCCACCCGGCGGGCCAGCAGCGGCATCGTGCTGCCGATGACGGCGGCCCAGGTGCAGATCGCGATCACCGACGACGCCACGACCACGGCGATGAGCGTGCCCACCAGCGCCGTGCCGATGACCATGGCGATGCAGGCGAGCATCAGCCCCAGCAGGAGCCCCACCCGCGACTCCTTCCAGGCCACCTTGGGCAGGTCGCGCAGGCGCACTTCGCCGACCGCCAGGGCGCGCACGATCGCCGTGGCCGACTGGGAGCCGACGTTGCCACCGGTGCCCGTGAGCATCGGCACGAACAGCGCGAGCGCGGTCACCTCCTCCAGGGTGGACTCGAAGCCCTGCATCACGTTGACGGTCAGCGTGGCCGCGACGATGAGCAGCAGCAGCCATACCGAGCGTGCCCGAGCCAGACGCACGACTCCGGCGGCGACGTAGTGGCCGGCCACCGGGCTGGCGCCGGACTGGCGGGCGATGTCCTCGGAGTCGGCCGCCTCGATCAGCTCCAGCGCGTCGTCGAAGGTCAGCAGCCCGACGAAGCGCTCCTCGGAATCGACCACCGGCATCGCGACCATGTTGGCCTGCTGCATCAGCCGCGCCGACTCCTCGGCGGGCTCGGTGGCGCCGACCCGGGGCACGAGCACGTCGACGATGTCCTTGACCAGGCTGTCGTCGTCGCTGACCACCAGATCGCTCAACTGCACGGTGCCGGCGAGGCGGCGGCCGTCGTCGACCACCGGCAGCGTGTAGACGGTCTCGGCGTCGGCTCCTTTGGCCCGTACGACCTCCAACGCGCGGCCGACCGTCAGATCGCGGTGCAGGACGACGGTCTCGGGCGTCATGTAGCGCCCGACCGACCCCTCGGGATAGCCCAGCAGGGCCGCCGTCATCTTGCGCTGAGCGGGGCTGAGCCCGGCCAGCGCGCGGGTCGCGATCTTCGCGGGTGCCTCCCCGAGCAGCCGCGCCCGGTCGTCGGGGTCCATCGACTCCAGGAGCTCGTGGAAGACCGAGTCGCGCAGCCCGACCAGGATCTCCTGCTGGTGGACCGGATCGAGCCCTTCGAACACCTCCAGTTCGCGGTCCTTGTCCAGGAGCCGGAACGGGACCAGGGCGGTGTGGCTGGGCATGCGTTCGAGTTCGTCGGCGATCTCGTAGGGCTGGTGCTCGGCCAGCCACAACCGGATGCCGGTGAGGTCGTTGGCATCGACCAGCTCGGGCAGCTCCGCGCCGGCGTCGTCTTCGGCCATGCTGAGCACCCCCTCCTGACGATCGCGAGAATCCGCTGGGGCGCGGCGGGGGCCTCTGGACACGGCAACGAGGCACCACTCGTCTGCCCGGGGAACACGACGACCCTACCGCCACAGGCGCGCCACCGGGGACGCCGCGCGGCCGCGGAGGCGGGCTGCGGTGCTCAGTCGCGCCAGATGACCACAAGCGCGGTGTCGTCGTTCTTGCCCTTGCTCAGCGAATCGACGATGGTCCGGGCGCCCGCGCCGAACCCTTGCAGCGCCGCGCCGTCGGCGGCGGTGAGCAAGCGGTCCAGGCCCGCGTCGAGGTCTTCGCCGGGGGTCTCGATGAGCCCGTCGGTGTAGAGCATGATGGCGTCGCCCGGCCGCAGCCGGCCCTTGACCGGCGTGTACTGGATTTCCGGCATCACGCCCAGAACGACGCCCTTGGCGTCGGTGGAGGACCACCGTCCGGCGCCGTAGTCGTACTGCACCGCGGGCGGGTGGCCCGCCGAAGCGATCAGGTAGTCGCCGCTGTCCAGATCCAGGCTCAGGTGCACCGCCGTCACGAAGCCCTCGCCCAGTGCGGTGCGGGTGAGGTGGTCGTTGCAGTGCGACAGGAACTCGCCGCTGGGCACCGCCGAGATCAGGCCGCTGAACGCCCCGGACAGCAGCAGCGCGCGGGTGCCGGCGTCGACGCCCTTGCCGGAGACGTCGACCACGGCGACCTCCAGGCGGTGGTCCTGGCGCATGGAGACGACGAAGTCGCCGCCGAAGGAGGATCCGCCGGCCTGGCGCAGCACCGCCGTGCCGCCCCAGCCGGACGGGAGATCGGGCAGTTTGCCTTGGGCGCGCAGGCGGTCGCGCAGCTCCAGGAGCATCCGCTCGCCGCTGAGCCCCTGCATGCCCAGGCGTTCGCGTACGCCCGAGAGCAGGTACGCGACGACGGCGGTGGCGCCGATGGTGACCAGCAGTCCCGGGCCGACGCGGCCGATGTCCAGCCGGAAGGCGGTGAACAGCAGCACCGCCGCGTCCACCGCCAGCAGGAACGCCAGGCTCTTGCGTTTGAGCAGCAGCCCGCCGGCGACCACCGTCACGATGATGGCGCTGGGCGGGAACCAGACGGTCGGGCCCCACACGGCGCCCACGCCGATACCCACCGCCAAGAGCACGAGCGTGATCAGCACCAGGCGATAGCGGAAGAGCACCTTGCGCCGGAGCAGCGCCACCACGCGCTGCCACAGGGACCGCGCATGGCGGAGGAATCGTGCGGTGGGCTTGGCCTTCATGGTGCCCGCACTGTAGCGCGCGCCGCGGACACCGGCACGCCGTGCCCGCCATCACGGCGCGCGCCGATCCGGTATGAGTCCGACCGATATTGTCCCAGCTGACGCTCCGGTCCCGTGGACACCTCCGCACGCTCCGCTACGGGCCGGCGCCGGCGACGCCGCCGGGGGCAAGGGGAGTCGCGGCCGGTTTCCGGGCGGATCCGCCGGGCCGAGTCGCGGAACCGCCGCGCAGACCTGCCGCGGGCCGGTCGCGGCACGTGGCGGAAAAACCGCTCGCGCGGGGGGATCTGCGGTGGTAGGGACAAGGGCATGTCCTTCTCCCGTGAATCCTCCGTTCCCGAAGCGGACCCGGGTCCCGGCGCGCACTGGGACGTCCGGATGCCCGAGGAATCCGAGCTGCCCGCTGTCTGCGAGGTCGTCGGCGAGGCGCTGCTGGCCGCGTCGCACAGCCTGGACCAGGTGCGCGAGACCCTCGAACGCGACCGCAGCCTGGCGGTGTTCGACGGCGGGCGGCCGGTGGGCTGCACGTCGGCCTACTCCTTCACGATGACGCTGCCCGGCGGTCCGCGCCCGGTCGCCGGCATCACCGGGGTCGGGGTGTGGCCCACGCACCGTCGCCGAGGCGTGCTGAGCGCGATGCTGCGCCGGCAGCTCGCCGACGTCCGCGACCGCGGGGAGGACGTCGCCGCGCTGTTCGCCTCCGAAGGCGGGATCTACGGCCGCTTCGGCTTCGGCCCCGCGGCCGGGGCGGTCCACCTGGACCTTCCGACCCGGGAGGTCGCGCTGCGCACCGACGCGCCGCGCGATCCGGCGCTGCGGCTCCGGCTGACCGGCGCCGAGGAGGCGCGCGGCGCGCTCGCGGAGGTGCACCGGGCCGCCGCCGCCCGGCGCGTCGGCGAGTTCCAGCGCGACACCGCATGGTGGAACAAGGTGCTGCGCGACGATCCCGCGGAGCGCGACGGGCGGGGGCCCCTGCGGTGCGCGGTCGCCGAGGACGACGCGGGGCCGCTGGGCTACATCCTCTACCGCACGCGCCAGCGCTGGAACGAATACGGTGCCGCCGCGGGGTGCCTGGAGGTCCAGGAGCACTACGCGACCGCGCCCGCGGCCGCCGCGCTGCTGTGGGAGCACGTGCTGACCCGCGACCTGGTACTGCGCGTGACCCACGACATGCTGCCGCTGGACGATCCGCTGCTGCACCTGCTGGACGACTCGTACCGGACCCGGCTGCACCACAACGCCAACCTGTGGGTGCGGCTGGTGAACGTACCGGGGGCGCTGGAGCGGCGCAGCTACGCCGCGCCGGTCGACACGGTGATCGAGGTGCGCGACCGCCACTGTCCCTGGAACGCGGGCCGGTGGCGGCTGAGCGCCGACACCGACGCCGCCCGATGCACCCCCGCCGAGGACGCGCCCGACATCAGCCTGGACGTGTCCCACCTGGGAGCCGCCTTCCTGGGCGACACCCCGCTGAGCGGCTACCTGGAGTCCGGGATGGTCGGTGAGGCGACGGCGGGAGCCGTTCAGCGGCTCGACACCGCCCTGGGCCGCTCCGACCGCCCCCACTGCGCCGACATCTTCTAGCCCGGCCGCCCGGGGCGGGAGCGCATAGGCGCACGGGCTCGGGCGTCATCCGGCGTGTGCGGGCGTTCCGGTCCCGTCCGTCCGTATCGCCGTCACGGCGGAACGCCGGCGGCGGGCACGCGCACACCGCCGTCCGCAGGCGTTCGGGGCCGGCGGATCCGCGGCACCGGCGGGGCCGCGGATCCGCCGCTCGTTTCGCGGCCGCCGCGGACCGGATCAGGCGCCGTCGGGCAGGGGCGGCAGCTCGCCCGAGCGCTCGTAGCCGTCGAGCATGGCGATCCGCCGGCTGTGGCGGTCGTCGCCGCTGAAGGGGGTCTGCAAAAACGCCCCGAGCAGCTCTTCGGCCTCGTGCGCGCTGTGCATCCGGGCGCCGAGCGCGACGACGTTGGCGTCGTTGTGCTGGCGGGCCAGTCGCGCGGTCTCCTCGCTCCAGGCCAGCGCCGCACGCACACCGGGAACCTTGTTGGCCGCGATCTGCTCGCCGTTGCCGGAGCCGCCGATGACCAGACCCAGGGATCCGGTGTCGGCGGCCACGCCTTCGGCGGCGCGCAGCACGAACGGGGGGTAGTCGTCGACGGGGTCGTAGCCGGCCGGCCCGGCGTCGACCACCTCGTGGCCCTGCCTCGTGAGCCAGGAGACGAGGTGCTCTTTCAGCTCGAATCCCGCATGGTCACTGCCGAGGTATACACGCACGTCTTCTAGCTTCCTATGAAAGGCGCCCGCGCCGGCGCAGGAGGCCGGGAGCGGGCGTGCGGACATCGGGGCGACCGCGCCGGCGACTCACAGCCCCTGGAACAGCGACTCACCGGTGGCGACCGAGGCGATACCCATCCCCATGGCGCCGAACACGAGCAGCGACACCAGGGCGATGACATTGGCCAGGACGATGGCTCCGATGTCCTTGCGTACCGGAACGGCCTTCGACTCCGTCTGCTTGCTCAATTCGCACCTCGTACTGGGTAAGCGGATACAGGGTGCGGAGCGCCTGCAGGGCGCTTCCGCACCGCTGTTGATCGTGCCATACACCCGGCACCGCCCCGTACGGGGGATCCGTCACCTCTGAATGCCCTTGACCTCGCAGAACTCCTCGATCCCGTGCAGACCCCACTCGCGGCCCACACCCGACCGCTTGTAGCCGCCGAAGGGCAGGCGCGGCTCCACGCCGGATCCGTTGATCTTGACCTGGCCGGTGCGCAGCCGCCGCGCCACCGCGAGCGCGCGGTCGGGGTCGGCCGACCACACGGCGCCGGAGAGCCCGTATTCGGAGTCGTTGGCGATGCGCACGGCGTCGTCCTCGTCGTCGTAGGCGATCACCGCGACGACCGGCCCGAAGATCTCCTCCTGGGCGATGCGCATTCCGGTGTCGACGTCGGCGAAGACGGTCGGGCGCACGAAGTAGCCCTGTTCGACGCCTTCGGGCGCCTCGGGGCCGCCGGCGGCCAGTCGGGCGCCCTCGGCGACGCCGGTTTCGATGTAGGCGCGCACGCGGGCGCGCTGGGCGTCGGATACGAGCGGTCCCATCCGCACGCCGTCGGCGAAGGGGTCGCCGGGCGCGTACTTCTGCGCGGCCTCGGCGGCCGTGCGCACCGCCTCGTCGTAGCGCTCGCGCGGCACGAGCATCCGGCTCAGCGCGTCGCAGCTCTGGCCGGTGTTGCGCATGACGTCGGCCACACCGTTGGTGACCGCCGTTTCCAGGTCGGCGTCGGGCAGGATGACGTTGGGCGACTTGCCGCCCAGCTCCAGGGCGACCTTCTTCACGGTGGCCGCTCCGACCTCGGCGACCCGCTCGCCGGCGCGGCCCGATCCGGTGAAGGAGACCATGTCCACCTGCGTATGCGCGGCGAGGGCCTCGCCGACGACGGGGCCGGTGCCCGAGACGAGGTTGAACACGCCCGCGGGCAGCCCCGCGTCGTGCAGCGCCTCGGTGAGGGCGTAGGCCGCCGCCGGCGCGACCTCGGTGGGCTTGAGGACGAAGGTGTTGCCCGCGGCGAGCGCCGGGACGGCCTTGAGCACGATCTGGTGCAGCGGGTAGTTCCACGGCGTGATCGCGCCGACCACGCCGTAGGGCTCGCGCACGATGAGGGAGTCGCCGTCGCCCGCCTTCTCGCCGGTGAACAGCCGCTCGCCGTCGGACTCGATCAACTGCAGGAAGGTGGAGAACATCAGCAGCGGGAAGCCGGTCTGCACCTTCTGGGCGAACTTCAGCGGGGCGCCCATGTCGGTGGCGATGGACTCGGCGACGGCGCCGGCGCGCTCCTGCAGCAGTCCGAGGGCCCGCGCGAGGTGCGCGCACCGCTCGGTGTAGGGCAGTGCCGACCAGCCGGGAAACGCCGCACGGGCCGCCGCGACGGCCCGGTCGACGTCACTCGCGTCGCCGTCCGGAACCGCGTCGACGACCTCCTCGGTCGCCGGGTTGATGACGTCGATGGCGCCGCTGGAGGCCGAAGGGGTCCAGGCGCCGTTCAGGTAAAGGGATCGCATGGCATCCACTTTCCCAGAACACCGTTCTAGTATCCCGCCGCCCGCGCCGACTCCGGCATCGGTGCTTTCACCAGTGCGGCGGCCGCTCCTCCAGCAGGCGCTCCGTGTTGTCGTCGGGACCGTCGCCCCATCCGGGCCCGCGCTCGTCCCGGGTCGTTTCGGGAAGGACGTCCAGTTCGTCCTCGCCCAGGTCCACCACGCGCTCGTCGTCGGGTCCGCTCATCGCCAGGCCTTCCTGTCCGTTCGCCGTCGGCTCCTGCCGGAGTCGACGCCGCCGCGGCGCTTCCGGTTCCCGCGGCGGCGCGATCCGGGTGCCCGGACCTCAGAACCGGGCACCCGCGGGGCTGCGCTCGTGCGCCCTACTCGCCGGTGTCGAAGATGGGTTTGCGGTCGCGGCTGCGCTTGAGTTCGAAGAAGCCGTCGGTGCCGGCCACCAGCAGCACGCCGTCCCACAGGCGCCCGGCCTCCTCGCCCTTGGGCGCGGGGGTGACGACCGGGCCGAAGAAGGACACGCCCTCCACGGAAACGACCGGGGTACCCACCTCGTAGCCGACGCGGTCCATGCCGTCGTGGTGGGAGCGGACCAGCGCCTCGTCGTAGGCGTCGGTGTCGGCGGCCTCGGCCAGGTCCTCGGGCAGCCCGGCGTCAGCCAGCGCGGCGCGGTAAGTCTCGGCCGACCGCGGCTCCTTGCCGTGGTGGAAGCGCGTGCCCAGCGCGGTGTAGAGCGGGGCGAGCACGTCGCCGCCGTACTTCTGCTCGGCGGCGATACAGATGCGCACCGGCCCCCAGCCCTCCTGCATCAGGGTGCGGTACTCCTCGGGCAGGTCGCGCCCCTGGTTGAGCACGCTCAGGCTCATCACGTGCCAGCGCGGCCGCACCGGGCGCACCCGCTCGACTTCCAGCAGCCACCGCGAGGCCAGCCACGCCCACGGGCACAGGGGGTCGAACCAGAAATCGACGGGGACCGTTTCGCCGCTCGCCCGCTGTTCGCCATCAGCCACCGGAATCTCCTCGCAACATCGTCGTCGACCTCGTCGTGGCGGACTCCTCCGCCGCCCGCCGCCCCCCGCGAGGGCCGCCCGCGCCGGAGGCCGCCGGCAATGTGCTGCAACCTTCGCCGCCGGTTCCGCATTCCGTCGCCGTGCGTGGCAGGATCGGACGCGGCAAGCATTGCACCCCCTCGATTCCGGCGCTGCGGCGCGACACAGCGAAAGCGCAACGGGGGACCAGCGATTCCGGCCGGCGATGACGGCGGCCTGAAGGGAGCGGACGTGGCGGGCAACCTGACACGCGAGGAGGCGCGGGAGCGGGCTCGCATCCTGAGCGTCTCCTCCTACACCGTGGAGCTCGACCTCACGGGCAGTGACCAGACGTTCGAGTCCCGCACGGTGGTCGGATTCGACTGCGCCGAACCCGGGGCCGACACGTTCATCGACCTCACCGCGCCCAGCGTCACCTCCGTGGTGCTCAACGGCACCGAACTCGACCCGGCCGAGGTCTTCGACGGCGGCCGGATCCGCCTGCGCGGCCTGCAGGCCCGCAACGAGCTGCGGGTGCTGGCCGAGGCGGCGTTCATGCGCACCGGCGAAGGCCTGCACCGCTTCGTCGACCCGGTCGACGGCGGCACCTACCTCTACACCCAGTTCGAGACGGCCGACGCGCAACGCATGTACGCGTGCTTCGACCAGCCCGACCTCAAAGCCCCGTTCGAACTCACCGTCTTCGCCCCCGCCGGTTTCGAGGTGGTCTCCAACAGCGCCCCGGACGTCGCGGGCGAGGCCGTCGAGGACCCGGCCGGCCCCAAGGCGCGCTGGCACTTCCCCGCCACCGGCCCGGTCTCGACCTACATCACGGCGCTGATCGCCGGCCCGTACCACGTGGTGCGCGACGAGCACGACGGGATCCCGCTCGGGGTGTACTGCCGTGCCTCGCTGGCCGAGCACCTCGACGCCGACGCGATCCTCGAGGTCACCAAGCAGGGCTTCGACTTCTACCACGGGCTGTTCGGGCTGCGTTACCCCTTCGGCAAGTACGACCAGCTCTTCGTTCCCGAGTTCAACGCCGGCGCGATGGAGAACGCCGGCGCCGTCACCTTCCTGGAGGACTACGTCTTCCGGTCGCGGGTCACCGACGCCCGCTACGAGCGCCGCGCCGAGACCATCCTGCACGAGATGGCGCACATGTGGTTCGGCGACCTGGTCACCATGCGCTGGTGGGACGACCTGTGGCTGAACGAGTCGTTCGCGACCTTCGCGAGCGTCTACTGCCAGGTCAACGCCACCAAGTGGACCGAGGCCTGGACCACCTTCGCCAACGTCGAGAAGGCGTGGGCGCTGCGCCAGGACCAGCTGCCCTCCACCCACCCCATCGCCGCCGACATGGCCGACATGCAGGCGGTCGAGGTCAACTTCGACGGCATCACCTACGCCAAGGGCGCCTCGGTCCTCAAGCAGCTGGTGGCCTACGTGGGCGAGGACGCCTTCTTCGCCGGAGTGCGCGCCTACTTCGCCGAGCACGCCTGGGGCAACACCGAGCTGTCGGACCTCCTGCGGCACCTGGAGCACGCCTCCGGGCGCGACCTGTCCGCGTGGTCGCGCGAGTGGTTGGAGACCGCCGGCGTCAACACCGTGCGCCCCGAGTTCGAGGTCGGCCCCGACGGGACCTTCACCTCCTTCGCCGTGCGCCAGGAGGCCGCCGAGGAGCACCCCACGCTGCGGTCCCACCGGCTGGCGATCGGGCTCTACGACCGCACGGAGCAGGGCGTCGTCCGCCGCGAACGCGTCGAGCTGGACGTCTCGGGCGAGCGCACCGAGGTTCCGGAACTGGTCGGCTCGACCCGGCCCGACCTGGTGCTGGTCAACGACGACGACCTCACCTTCACCAAGATCCGCCTGGACGACCGGTCGCTGCGCACCGTCGTCGAGGGCGCCGGGGACATCGCCGAGTCCCTGCCGCGCGCGCTGAGCTTCGGCGCCGCCTGGGACATGACCCGCGACGCCGAAATGGCCGCCCGCGACTACGTGCGGCTGGTGGCCTCGGGGCTCAGCGGCATCGGCGACGTCATGGTGGTGCAGTCGCTGCTGCGCCAGGCCGTCACCGCGCTGCACCACTACACCGACCCCGCTTGGCGCGACAGCGGGTTCGACCTGCTGGCCGGGCGGCTGCGCGACCTGCTCACCTCTGCCGAGCCGGGCGGCGACCTGCAGCTGGCCTACGCCAACGGGTTCGCCGAAGCGGCCGTGGGCGGCCAGCACCTTTCGCTGCTTCAGGGGCTGCTGGACGGCGCGATCACGGTCGAGGGACTGACCATCGACACCGACCTGCGCTGGACGCTGCTGCGCCGCCTGGTCGCCGCGGGCCGCGCGGGCGAGAAGGAGATCGCCGCCGAACTGGACCTCGACCCCACCGCCACGGGCGAGCGCCAGGCCGCCGGCTGCCGCGCCGCGATCCCCACGGCCGAAGCCAAGGCCCAGGCCTGGGACCGGATCCGCTCCGGCGAGATGGCCAACGCCGAATTCCGCGCCACCCTGGCCGGGTTCACCGAACCCTCCCAGCGGGAGCTGTACCGCCCCTACGTCGACCGCTACTTCGAGCTGCTGGACTCCATCTGGGAGGAGTGGACCGGCGAGTTCGCCCAGACGTTCGCGGAGATGGCCTACCCCCGCCACCTGGTGGAAGAGGAGACCGTCCGCCGCACCGAGGCCTACATCGACAAGAGCGCCCCGGCTCCGGCCCTGCGCCGCCTGCTCGTCGAGGGCCAGGCGGGCGTGCGGCGGGCGCTGGAGGCCCAGCGCTGCGACGCCCGTGCCGCCGAGGAGAACGTGACCGGGTAGCCGGGAAGCCGCGACGTACGGGGGCGCCGCCGGGCCGAAGCCCGGCGGCGCCCCCGTCGCCGTCCGGGCGGAGCGCGAAGCGGCGGCACGTGCGGAATCCGCACGGGCGGAGGATGCGTCGGCGACCCGGTGTCGATGCGCGTCCCGGTACACGGGCGGTTCACCGCGGACTGGCAGCGCTTCGCCTACGCGCCCTTCGAGACACCGGGGGTGCACGTGGCCGAGCGGTCCGCGGACGGTTCGGCCTACACCGAGGACGCGGAACTGGTGCCGCCCGAGGGCGAGAGGTGGTCGGCGCCGGAGTTCCAGGGCGGCCGGCTGTGGTTCAGCGCGCAGCAGGGCGGCGTCGGCGGCGTCGGAAACGTGTACTTCCTGGAGATCGACGACGACGGCGGCGGCTACTCCGACGACCGCACCTTCGAGGTCCCCTCCGTACCCGAGCAGGCCGTGCCCTCGCCGGACCGCTCGCGCCTGCTGGTGCACGACGACACCGCCTGGTACGGCATCGACCCCGATGCCGAGCCCGGTGCGGCGGATCGGCTGTTCGACGTCGTCACAGACGGGTCCCGGGAGGGATACCCGCTGGTGGCCGGCCGGGCCTGACGCCGCACCCGCCGGCGGGGCCGGGTGCGCTGGTCAGGACTCCAGGTAGGACGGCTCGATGAGCGGTTTCAGGGACCGGCGCGCATACTCCGCCAGGCGCGGGTCGGCCATCAGCTCGTCGAGGAGGACCGGCTCCCCCTCGGCCGTGGTCAGCGGGATCCGCCAGTTGGGGTAAGCGTCGCTGGTGCCGGGCTGGTTCTGCATCCGCCGGTCGCCGACCACGTCGGCCAGCGATATCCCGATCATGGGCGCGGGGGTGCGCACGAGGTAGGCGTGCAGGGCGGCGACCACCGATCCGGGGTCGGACAGCGGGTCGACGTCCGGGGCGAGCAGGCCCAGGTCCACCAGGCGGTCGCGCCATGCGGCGACCTGCGCCTCGGCGTCGACGCGTTCTTCGGCGGCCGGGCGGTCGAGCAGTCCCAGGTGCTCGCGCAGCTCGACGTGCTCGGCGGAGAGGTAGGAGGCGACCGGCGGCAGGTCGTGGGTGGCGACGGTCGCCAGGCAGTCCGACCGCCACTCCTCGGGGCGGCGCGGGCTGCCGTCGTCCCGGCGTTCGAACCACAGCACCGACGTGCCCAGCACTCCGCGTTCGCTGAGGTGGTCGCGCACCCAGGGTTCGACGGTCCCCAGGTCCTCGCCCACCACAGCGGCACCGAACTCGTGGGCGGCCAGCAGCAGGCTGCCGACCATGCCTTCGTGGTCGTAGCGCACGTAGGTCCCCTGGTCGGGCGACGCCCCGTCGGGCACCCACCACAACCGGAACAGGCCCATGATGTGGTCCATGCGCAGCCCGCCGGCGTGGCGCAGCGCCTGGCCCAGGACTTGGCGGAAGGGGCCGTAGGCCCGCTCGGCCAGCCGGCCGGGGTGCCAGGGCGGCTGGCCCCAGTCCTGTCCGCGCTGGTTGAACTCGTCGGGCGGCGCTCCCACGCTCACGCCGGACGCCACGGCGTCGGCGTACATCCAGGCGTCGGCGCCGCCGGGTTGCACGCCGACGGCCAGGTCGTGCACGATCCCCATCTCCATGCCGGCCGCGCGCGCACCGGCCTGGGCGGCGGCGAGCTGGTCGTCGAGGATCCATTGCAGCCAGCGGTGGAACTCCACGCCCGGCCAGCGGCGGAGCGCCTCGGCGCCGACCGTGTGGGCGGAGGCGTCGCGCAACTCGGCCGGCCAGGTGCGGTAGTCGCACCCGTGCTCGTCGGCCAGGGCGCACCAGGTGGCGTATTCCACCAGCGGTGCGCCTTCACGGGCGAGGAAGGATCGGAACGCGGCTTCGCGCGCCGGAGTGCGCTGCACGTGGAACAGCGTGGTCAGCGCGGCGCGCTTGGCCTCCCAGACGGCGTCGCGGTCGAGCAGGTCGGCGGTGCGGGCGTGCTCGCGCAGCGGGCGGGCCAGGCGCTGGATGGACTCGCGCTGGGCGGGTTCGAGAGCGGCGTACTCGGGGACGTCCTCGATGCGGATGTTGAGCGGTCCGCCGTAGCGGCGGCTGACGGGGAAATAGGGCGAGGGTTCGATCGGTCCGGCCGGCTCGGTCGCGTGCAGGGGATTGACCAGGGTGAAGTCGGCTCCCAGGTCGCGGGCGCTCCAATCGGCGAGTTCGGCGAGGTCGCGCAGGTCGCCCATGCCCCAGGAGGCGCGCGAACGCAGCGAGTACAGCTGGGCCATCATGCCCCAGACGCGCCGTTCGGGCCGGGTGGTCAGGCGGTCGGGCACCACCAGCAGCGGGGCCTGCTGGCGCACGGCCCCGTTCTCGACGTGCAGGGTATGGCGCCCGAGCGGCAGGTGCGGCCCCGGTTCGCTCCACCCGCCGCCGGCCTGCTCGACCCAGCAGCGCGAGAGGTCGGGCAGCGGCAGCTGCGGGGTGCGGCCGGCGCGGGTGACCACGCACGGCGGTAGCAGCCGGGTGGCCTGGCGTGCCCAGTGCTCCTCCAGGGCTCCGCGGGGCGCGGAGGCGTCGACCCCGAGAGCCCCCAGGACGTGGCGCAGCGTGTCGGGGGGAACCCGCGCGCCGCGGCCGCGCCAGTCCGCGTAGGTCGTAGCCACGCCGTATTCTTCGGCCAGCCTGGCCAGGTCCGCATCACTCACAGAGAACGATAATGCCGCACAACGCGGATTCGTGGCGCCTCCGCCATGCCCGCGTCGCATTCCTCGGCAACGAATGCGAAGTTCGCCGGAAAAATGAATCCGATGCAGGTCGTGGATTTTCCGGCGGTATCGCTTGCCGGTATCGCCCGAGTGTTCGCGCCCTGCCGTCGGCTCTTCGCCCTCCCGGACGTGCGGTCGCTGCTGTTCTGGTCGCTGTGCGCGCGGGCACAGGTCGGCGGGCTGCCGATCGCGGTCACGTTCCCGGTCGCCGGGTGGACCGGTTCCAACGGCCTCGCCGGCCTCGCCGGGCCGGTCGCCGGCGGGCTGACCGGCGGGACCGCGGTCGCCGGGCCGGTGACGGGGTGGCCCGTCGACACGGGCGGGGTCGCGGCGGGCGCCGCGGGGGCGGCCGCCGCGACCGCGCCGGCGGCGGCCGCGCTGGGGCTCGCGGCCGCTACTCCCACCACACCGGCGGCCGCCGGTCCGCCCACGGCCGCGCCGCCTCCAACTGCGCCGACAGCGAGAGCAGAGTAGGTTCGCCGCCCGGCCTTCCGGTGAGCATGACGCCCGCCGGAAGCCCGTCGGCGCTCCAGTGCAGCGGGACGGTGACCGACGGCTGGCCGGTGATGTTGGCCAGGGACGCGAACGGGGTGAACTCCGTCATCCGGCGGACTTCGTCGGCCGGGGCGCCGACGAAGTGGCCCACCGGCACCGGAAGCCGGGCGACGGTCGGGCTGAGGACCGCGTCGTAGGCCAGCACGCGCGGCAGAACCTCGCGTCCGGCGTTCTGCAGGCGGGCGGCGGCGCCCATGTAGGCGGCGATGGAGGAGTCGGCCGCGCGCTCGCGCAGCGCGCGGGTGAGCGGGCGCAGCAGGTGCTCGTCGGCGGCCTCCACCGGCTCGGATGCCGCCATCGCCGCCCAGATCAGCTCGAAGTCCTCCAGTACGGGTGCGCCGACGGGCGTGTCGATCTCTTCGACCTCGTGTCCCAGTTCGGCCAGCAGCTTGGCCGCCTCCTCGTGGGCGGCGGCGACCTCGGGGTCGACTTCCGCACCGGGCACGGGGGGCGTACTGAACCGGGCGATGCGCAGCCGGCCGGGCTCGCGCAGAGCGTGGCCGAGGAAGGTCTCGCCGGCCGCCAGCGGCGGGGCGGTGAAGTAGTCGCCGGGGCGGTTGACGGAGATGATGTCCAGCAGCAGCGCGGCGTCGGCGACGGTGCGCGCGATCGGGCCGGAGGTGGCCAACCCGGTGAACTCGGGCTTGACCGGGCCCCGGGTCACCCGGCCGCGGGTGGGTTTGAGGCCGAAGACCCCGCATGCGGAGGCCGGTATCCGGATGGAGCCGCCGCCGTCGCCGGCGTGGGCCGCGGGAGCGAGGCCGGCCGCCACCGCGGCCGCCGCGCCCCCGCTGGACCCGCCGGCGGAGCGCGCGAGGTCCCAGGGGGTGCGGGCGGCGGGGGCGACGTCGTTCTCGGTGTAGCAGGAGCAGCCGAACTCGGGGGTGTTGGTCTTGCCGGTGAACACGGCCCCGGCCGCGCGCAGCTCCGCGACCACGTCGGAGTCGGTGCCGGCGATCCGGTCGGCGTAGACGGCCGACCCGCCGGTGTAGGGCAGGCCCGCCACCGGATCGAGGTCCTTGACCGGTATGGGCACGCCCAGCAGCGGCGGGGGTTCTCCCGGCGTGTCGGAAAGCGCCGTGTTCTCCGCATTCCGGGCCTGCTCCCGCGCGAATTCGCCCGCGACCGCAATGAAGGCACCGAGGCGGCTGTCGAGGCGCTCGATACGCGCGAGGTAGTGGTCGGTGATCTCCACCGGCGAGAGATCTCGGCGGCGGACGGCTTCGGCCTGCTGGATCGCCGTCAGCTCGTGGATTTCGGCCATATCGGCAGAGCGTAGTCCGCAACCGCCGGTGTGAGAAACGCGCGCCCGGGGCACGCTTACCGCGGTGCCTCTCTAGAGATCCGGGGAAAGGACTGTCTTGCCCCGGAGCAACCCGGCGCACACGTGAGAACACCCCCGGCACGGGGAAGTAAAGTGTGAGATTCGATGTACTAGGACTCGCATATGGATCGAACTACTCTTTCCAGCGTGGATTCGGCAACCTCAGTCAACGGCGCCGCGCAGCAGACCGGCTCCGGATCGCCCTTCGACCCGTCCCGCACGACCGGTTCCGGCGGATCCCGCGGCGACGGCTCCGCGGCCCGCACGACCTACGGCGCACTCACGTCGGCATCGGGCCGGCGATGGCTCCTGCGCGGCGCCGCCGCGGCCGCCGCCGGGGCCGCCGGCGGATTCCTCGCCGCCGACTGGCGGATCGGCGCCACGCTCACCGCAGCGGTCCTGATCGTCCTCATCGTCCGCTCCTCCCGCCGGCACTCCGAAGTCCCGCGCTGGCGCAGGCCCTCGGCGGCCCAGCGCCGCACGGAGGCCCAACTGCGGGTGATGCGGAAACTGGGCTACCGGGTGATGCACGCCCGCGGCGTCCCCGGCGGCAACGGCCAGATCGACCACTTCATCGTGGGTCGGCGCGGCGCCTTCGCCATCGATTCCGAGTCCTGGGACAAGCGGCTCCCGGTGCGCAACAAACTGGAGAAGCTCTACCACGGCAAGTTCTCGAAGAACGAGCGTATCGACGAGGCGCTCGAAGAGGCGCGCACGGCCGAGAAGCTGATCAGCGAGCACGTCGGGCGCGATATCAGCGTGCGCGCGTCCCTCGCCGTCTACGGCCCGACCCTGCCGTGGGACAGCCACAACCTGCGCGGTGTCGACCTCATCGCGGGGAGCAAGGTCCGCAAGTGGCTGCGCAGCGGAAACGAGCGGCTGAGCGACGACGAGATCGAGGAGATCACCGAGGCCGCCCGCACCGTGCTGCCCGCGCGCTACTGAGGCGCCGGCGGCCGCCCCGCCCGCCTCCTCCACCCGCCCCGCGAACGCGCCGGAGCCCGCCCGCTCCGGCGCGTTCGCCCGCTCCGGTCCGGGCGCACAGGGGGGCGAACCCCCCTCTGTCTCATTATTCGGACACTCGATCTTCGTACCCGAGACGTACAGAGTTCGTGGCGGGGCTACCATCGGTGGGGAACACATGTCGTCCACGCCCCTGGCGTCGATGGGAGCACCCCATGCCCGCGCTGCGCTCACGCACCGTCACCCACGGCAGGAACATGGCCGGCGCGCGCGCCCTCATGCGCGCGACCGGTGTGGAACGCGAGGACTTCGGCAAGCCGATCGTCGCGATCGCCAACAGCTTCACCGAGTTCGTGCCGGGCCACGTCCACCTCCGCGAGGTCGCCGACGTCGTCTCCGGCGCGGTGCGCGAAGCAGGCGGAGTGCCGCGCGAGTTCAACAGCATCGCGGTCGACGACGGCATCGCCATGGGCCACGGCGGCATGCTCTACTCGCTGCCCAGCCGCGAGGTGATCGCCGACGCCCTGGAGTACATGGTCAACGCCCACTGCGCCGACGCCCTGGTGTGCATCTCCAACTGCGACAAGATCACTCCGGGCATGCTGCTGGCCGCGATGCGGCTGAACGTGCCCACGGTCTTCGTCTCCGGCGGCCCCATGGAGGCCGGCAAGGCCACGGTGGTCAACGGCACCGCCGTCACCGAGCGCAAGCTGGACCTGATCGACGCGATGGTCGCCTCCGCCGACGACAGCGTCTCCGACTCCGAACTGGACACCCTGGAGGAGTCGGCCTGCCCCACCTGCGGTTCGTGCTCGGGCATGTTCACCGCCAACTCGATGAACTGCCTGACCGAGGCCATGGGCCTGGCGCTGCCGGGCAACGGCACGGTTCTGGCCACCCACGTCGCCCGCAAGCGCCTCTACGAGGACGCCGGACGCAAGGTGGTCGAGGTCGCCCGCCGCTACTACGAGCAGGACGACTCCTCCGTGCTGCCGCTGTCGATCGCCTCGCCCGCGGCCTTCGCCAACGCCATGGCCCTGGACATCGCCATGGGCGGCTCCACCAACACGATCCTGCACCTGCTGGCGGCCGCCACCGAAGCTGGTGTGAAGTTCGGCCTGCCCGACATCGACGAGCTCTCCCGCCGGGTTCCGTGCCTGTGCAAGGTCGCACCCAACTCCGAGCAGTACCACATCGAGGACGTGCACCGGGCGGGCGGAATCCCCGCCATCCTGGGCGAACTCGCCCGCGGCGGGCTGCTGGACACTTCGGTTCCCACCGTCCACGGCACCACCCTCGGCGCCTACCTGCAGGAGTGGGACATCGCCGTCGACACCTGCGGCGACGACGCCCGCGACCTGTTCTACGCCGCTCCGGGCGGCAAACGCACCACCAAGGCCTACTCCCAGGACACCCGCTGGGAGACCCTCGACACCGACCGCGAAGCCGGCTGCATCCGCGAGGTCGACCACGCCTACACCGCCGACGGCGGACTGGCGGTGCTCTACGGAAACCTCGCCCCCGACGGCGCCGTCGTCAAGACCGCCGGCGTCGATGAGGAACTCCTCACCTTCACCGGGCCGGCGAAGGTGTTCGAGAGCCAGGACGCCGCCGTCGACGGCATCCTCGAAAAGCGGATCGAGCCCGGCGACGTGGTCGTCATCCGCTACGAGGGCCCCAAGGGCGGCCCGGGCATGCAGGAGATGCTCTACCCGACGAGCTTCCTCAAGGGCCGCGGCCTGGGCAAGGCGTGCGCGCTGGTCACCGACGGCCGCTTCTCCGGCGGAACCTCGGGGCTGTCCATCGGCCACGCCTCCCCCGAGGCCGGCCAGGGCGGCGACATCGCGCTGGTGCGCGACGGCGACACCGTCGTCATCGACATCCCCAACCGCGCGCTCGGACTGGACATCACGACCGACGAACTGGACGCCCGGCGCGAGCAGCTGCTCGCCGACCTGGGCACCTTCCGCCCGCGCGAGCGCGAGCGGCCGGTCACCCAGGCGCTGCGGGCCTACGCGGCGATGGCCACCTCGGCCTCCACCGGCGCGGCGCGCGACGTCACCCAGATCGAACGCTGAACGGCCCCGGCGGCCGCGTCAGCCGCCGCAGCAGGCGCCTCCGCAGCATCCGCCGGGAGCTGCGGGCGCCTCCGCCGTGCCGCCCACGGCGACGGTGGACAGCAGTTTGACGGTGTCACCGTGCCCGCGGGCGCACACGGCGGGGTCGGCGGACTCCGCCATCGGGCGGGACCGCTCGAACGTCTCTCCGCATTCGCGGCAGCGGTACTCATAGCGTGGCATGCGCACAAGGATAGATGCCCGGCGGCGGCCGGGACCCTTCAGGTCCGCCGCCGGACATCTTCCGGGGCCGCGGACGCGTCAGGCCGCCGCCCGTGCCATATACGGCGCCCACTGCGGGTCTCCGTGGTTCTCACCGTTGATGAGCCGCCAGTGCAGCCCGCGGGGGACGGCGGGCGTCACGTTGAGCTTCCACCCGAGTTCGTCCAGCAGCCGGTCGGCCTTGCGGTGGTTGCACGTTTTGCAGGAAGCCACTACGTTCTCCCAGACGTGCGCACCGCCGCGGCTGCGGGGGATCACGTGGTCGATGGTCTCGGCCCGCTTCCCGCAGTAGGCGCAGTGGCTGCTGTCGCGCCTCATCAGAGCCACGCGCGTCAGGGGCACCCGGCGCCGGTAGGGCACCCTGATGTAGCGTCGGAGCCGGATGACCGACGGCACCGAAAGCGCCGTGGTGGCCGAGTGCAGAGCGGTGCCCCCGGTGTCGCCGTGCACCACTTCGGCCTTCTCCCGCAGCACGAGCAGGACGGCCCGGCGCAGCGGTACGGTCGTCAGCGGCTCGTAGCTCGCGTTGAGCAGCAGCACGTGGCGGTGTATCGTATCGCCCTCCGTACTGCGCGCGCTGCTCACAGCGGCTCCTCGGCCGTCAGCGCGAGCGGCCGTGTCTCGTCCCCGGCCAGCCGGTCGGCCAGCCAGGAGGCCTCCTTGTCGACCGGTCGTACGACCGGTGGTGTTCGCGTTGCCACACGGACCTCCCGTGGGTGGTTCCCGCCGAGTAACGTCCCGCATTCAGTTTGCGTGGTCAGACCGCTCCGCCGCCACCCTAATTCTGCGCGGGCGGCGAAAACCAGCGGGTAATCCATGATCATCCCCGGGCGTCCGGCGGTGTCCGGGACGCGCCGCATACGGCCGATAGAGTTCTGGCCATGCCTGAACGCCACTATCCCGCTGCCGAGCGCACCGGTTGCCAGGACGACCTGCACGGCTGTCGCGTCGCCGATCCCTACCGCTGGCTGGAAGACGCCCGCTCCCCGCAGACCGAAGAATGGAGCGCCGCCCAAGACGCGCTGTTCGGCGAGCAGGCGCAGCGCTGGGACGGGCGGGCGCGCTTCGCCGCCGACGTGCGGGAGCTGCTGGGGGCGGGGTTCGTCGGCGCGCCCAGTTGGCGGGGCGAACGGTGCCTGTTCATGCGGCGCGCCGGCGAGCAGGAGCACGGCGTGCTGTACACGGCCGAGCCCGGCCCCGGCGGCGCCGCCGTCGAGCGCGCGCTGATCGATCCCACCGCGCTGGACCCCGGAGGCGCCACCACGCTCGACTCGTGGCAGCCCGACCGCGAAGGGCGGCTGCTGGCCTACCAGATGTCGGCGGGGGGCGACGAGGAGTCGCTGCTGCGGGTGATGGACATCGGCACCGGCGAGATCGTGGACGGGCCCCTCGACCGGTGCCGCTACTCGCCGGTGGCCTGGCTGCCCGGCGGCGAGGCGTTCTACTACGTGCGCCGCCTGCCGCCCGGCACGGTCGGTGCGGACGAGGAGCAGTACCACCGCCGCGTGTACCTGCACCGGGTCGGCACCACCACCGATCGGGACGTGCTGGTGTTCGGCCAGGGCCGCGACATGACCGAGAACTACGGCCTCTCCGTCAGCCGGGACGGGCGGAGGCTGGTACTGACCGCCGCCGCCGGGACGTCGGGCCGCAACAGCGCCTGGATCGCCGACCTCGCCGCGGACGGGTGGGAGCGGCCGCGCTTCACCGCCGTCCAGGACGGTCCCGCGGCCCAGGCGCTGCCCTCCGTGGGCGGCGACGGCCGGCTCTACGTCCTCACCGACCGCGACGCGCCCCGCGGACGGCTGTGCGTGACCGATCCGGACACGCCCGGGACCGACCGCTGGCGGACGCTGGTGGACTCCGACCCCGAGGCGGTGATGACGGACTTCGCTGTTCTGGACGGTCCGCAACTGGATGAGCACCTGCTTCTGGTGTCCTGGCGGCGGCACGCGATCAGCGAAATCACCGTGCACGAACGCGCGACCGGCGAGCGGCGCGGAGCGGTGGAGCTGCCCGGCCTGGGCTCGATCGGCGGCGTCACGGTCCGGCCCGAGGGCGGGCACGAGGCCTGGTTCGGCTACAGCGACACGGCCACCCCGCCGACGGTCTACGCCTACGACGCGCGCACCGGCGCCGTGTCGCTGTGGGCCTCGGCGCCGGGCTCGCCGCCGGTACCGGATGTGCGCACCGAACAGGTCGTCTTCTCCTCGCGCGACGGAACGCCCGTGCGCATGCTGGTGGTCTCCCCCGCCGGCGAGGTGCGGCCGCGCCCGGCCGTCCTGTACGGCTACGGCGGGTTCCGGATCTCCATGGTTCCGGGCTACTCGGCCACGGCGCTGAGCTGGGTGCGCGCCGGGGGCGTCTACGCGGTGGCGAACCTGCGCGGCGGCTTGGAGGAAGGCGAGGACTGGCACCGGGGCGGAATGCTCGGCGCCAAGCAGAACGTGTTCGACGACTGCGCGGCGGCGGCCGAGCATTTGATCGGCAGCGGCCGCACCCGCCCCGACCGGCTGGCGGTGATGGGCGGCAGCAACGGCGGCCTGCTGGTGGGCGCGGCGATCACCCAGCGCCCCGACCTGTTCGCCGCGGCGGTGTGCTCGGCCCCGCTACTGGACATGGTGCGCTACGAGCGCTCCGGCCTGGGTGCGATGTGGAACGTCGAGTTCGGCAGCGCCGAGGTCCCGGAGGAACTGGCCTGGCTGCTGGACTACTCCCCGTACCACCGGGTGGTCGACGGCACAGCGTACCCGGCGACCCTGTTCTCCGTGTTCGACAACGACACCCGCGTGGACCCCCTGCACGCCCGCAAGATGTGCGCGGCCCTGCAGCATGCCACCTGCGCCCGTCCGGATGAGCGGCCCGTGCTGCTGCGCCGGGAGTCGGCGGTGGGCCACAGCTCCCGGGCGATCTCGCGCACGATCGGCCTCAGCGCCGACCAGCTGGCGTTTCTGGCCCACCACACGGGCCTGGATCCCGCTGCGGAGTGATCGACCGCACTCCCGGGAGCGCCGCCCCGTCGGCGGTGCTCCCGGTGGCCGGCCGATACCGTGATCAGGCGGGCGGATGCCCGGACGTGTCGCTGTCGGAAGGGTGGATCGTCGTGGTGCAGGCCGCTACACAGGCGGACGTGTCGCAGACCGCTTCCGGAGGGCCGCGTCGGCACGTGTTCCACGCGCACGTGCGCTTCGCCGACCTGGACCCGCTCAACCACGTCAACAACGTGCGGATGCTGACCTATCTCGAGGACGCCCGCATCGCCTTCCTGCGCCCTGATTTCGGTCCCGACCGGCACGGGACGCTGGGCGGTCTGGTCGTGGCCCGCCACGAGGTCGACTACCTCAAGCCGATCCTGATGCGCCACGACCCGATCCGGGTGGAAACCCGGGTGACCGAGGTCCGCAACGCCAGCTTCCGGATCGCCTACGAGATCTGCGACGACGACGGCGTCTACGCGCGGGCGGTGTCGGTCCTGGTCGGCTACGACACCGCCGACCAGTCCGTCCGCCGGCTCGACGCGGCCGAGCGCGCCTATCTGAACGGGTTCCTGCTGCCGGAGGTCTAGGGCCGCCGGGTGCGGTCCGCCGCTGCTGGCCTGCCTGCTGCTGACGATGAGCCGCAACGGGCTGACGTCCACGGCCGTCGCCGAGACCGCCAGGATACCGTGGGCGGGCAGGGCGATGGCCGCCCAGAACTCACTCCAGGCCGCCAGCAACACACTCACCCCGGTGGTCTTGGGCCTGGTGATCGTCTGGCTCGACCTCGACGCGGTCTACGCGGTCTACGCGGTCGCCGCCGCCTTCAGCACCGCCACGGCAGCCGTCGTCTCAGCTGACATCCGCCGGCGGCATGGAACCGAACACACGGCCCGACTCTGGCCACGCCGCAGGCTGTTTCCTCCAGAATCCGGCGCCGATGAACAGCTCGCCGTCATACTGGAAGCCGAGATTCGGAGCGACCTCGTTCAGTTCGTCGGACTTTTCGCGACTCTCCTTCTTGAATACGACGGCTTTGTGCTTCACCTTCTTTCCGTTTCTGAGCTCGAGCTCGATGGAACCGAATCCGTAGTGCATGTCCGGTTGGCCCGTGGCGACATAGCGGATTCCCGAAACATCCGCGAAAGAAATAACCCGCCTTTTCGATCTATAGGTCAGCACCACTTCGTAACTATCCATATAAAACGTGTGATTACTGTACACAAGAACCCACCACAAAGTCCTGACCAGCCCGAATGCAAGGAAACAGCAAAAGAGAGCGACACCGGTGACAAGCTCCCCGTCCACCCAGGCCAAAATCATCATGATGCCTCCGACGAGCAGGAAACCTACCCACGGGCGCAATTTCATCCGGTACACGTCAGGAGTAACCGAGAAGCGCACTCGTCCGTCCAGTCGGTTCACAGCGGCCCGCCCCCGGCCACAGGAAAAAGGAGTTCCGGCACTGCAACCCACGGACAGCCCGCGTGTACTGCCGGAACGATCGCACGACGGCTTCCCGGCGGTTCGGCCGACTGGAGCGGAGAGACAGGAGTGCGGACCGGGCGCAGCACGAACTCACCCATTCATGATCGGGGGATGCGAGCCGACTGCTGCTCCGCGCAACCCGAGCGCGTGGACGACGAGGGCAGGGATGGAGACGTTCGACGGACTCGATGCGCCGACTCCCGGCAGAGCCGGCGAGTGGTGGGACTGCCGACTGTGCGCCCGGCCCGATCTCGAGGAGGTGTGCAGGTATTGCGGCAATCCGAAGGACGCCAACGCGTCGCTTCCGCCGCTCTCCCGCGATAGACGGTGCCGACCCGCGGCGCGGTTTCAGCGCCGCCTCGGCGGTGCCGCAGCCGCGCGCCGCGGCGGTGACGCCGGGCGGCCGCCGAGCCGGGCAGCCGGGGCGCCTGTCGCGCGCCTCGGCCCCGTCGGCCTCGTCGGCCCCGCCGGTCGGAACCGCTGAGCCGCAGGCTGCGCCGCGCCGACTACTGCTGCGGCGGAGTCTGCACGCCCAGCCGGGTCTCGCCGCCTCCCGGCTCTTCGTCGGGCGTGTTGACCATGCTCTGGGCCGCGTAGACGAAGTATCCCCACAGTTGGCGGTCCAGCGCCTCCGGCAGCTCCAGCTCGTCGACGGCGGCGCGCATATGGCCCAGCCAGTGGTCGCGTTCGCGCGAGCCCACGCGGAAGGGGGCGTGGCGCATGCGCAGCCGCGGATGGCCGCGCTGGTCGCTGTAGGTGCGGGGACCGCCCCAGTACTGCATGAGGAACAGGCGCAGCCGCTCCTCGGCGGGCCCGAGGTCCTCTTCGGGGTAGAGCGGCCGCAGGACCGGGTCGTCGGCCACGCCCTGGTAGAAGCGGCGGACGAGACGGGTGAAGGTCTCCTCGCCGCCTACGGCGTCGTAGAACGTCTGGGATTCGTCGTGCGGGGAAGTCATAGTCGATGGCCAGCCTATGCGGTGCCGATCGGCGACGCGAGTCCTCTCTTCCGCCTCCTCCGGCCCCGCCGGAGGAGGCGGCGGGCCTCGCGGGTGCGGAACGCTGCCGCGTACCCCACCCGCGAGGCGCCGATGCCGGAGGTCGCCGAAACGGGCGTTACTGGCGGGTGAGCTTGCGGTGGGTCACCGCGTGCGGGCGCGCGGCGTCGGCGCCCAGCCGCTCGATCTTGTTCTTCTCGTAGGACTCGAAGTTGCCTTCGAACCAGTACCAGTCCGAACCGCCCTCCCAAGCGAGGATGTGGGTGGCGACCCGGTCCAGGAACCAGCGGTCGTGGCTGGTGATCACGGCGCAGCCGGGGAAGTCCAGCAGCGCGTTCTCCAGCGAGCCCAGAGTGTCGACGTCCAGGTCGTTCGTGGGCTCGTCCAGCAGCAGCAGATTTCCGCCCTGCTTGAGCGTCAGCGCCAGATTGACCCGGTTGCGTTCACCGCCGGAGAGCACCCCGGCCGGCTTCTGCTGGTCGGAACCCTTGAATCCGAACGCGGCCACATAAGCGCGGCTGGGGATTTCGACCTTGCCGACCTGGATGAAGCTCTCGCCGTCGGAGACGACCTCCCAGACGTTCTTGTCCTTGTCGATGCGGGAGCGCGACTGGTCGACGTAGGAGATCGAGACGGTGTCGCCGACCTTGATCGACCCGGAGTCGGGCTCCTCCTCACCGACGAGCATCTTGAACAGCGTCGTCTTGCCGACGCCGTTGGGGCCGATGACGCCGACGATGCCGTTGGGCGGAAGGGAGAAGTTCAGGTTCTCGATCAGCAGCCGGTCGTCGAAGCCCTTGGTGAGGTCGTTGACGTCGACGACGCTGTTGCCCAGGCGCGGGCCGGGCGGGATCTGGATCTCCTCGAAGTCCAGTTTGCGGGTGTTGGCCGCCTCGGCGGCCATCTCCTCGTAGCGCTGCAAGCGGGCGCGGCTCTTGGTCTGGCGGGCCTTGGCGTTGGAGCGCACCCACTCCAGTTCGTCGGAGAGGCGCTTCTGCCGCTTGGCGTCCTTCTGCCCCTCGACCTTGAGCCGGGCGGCCTTGGTGTCGAGGTAGGTGGTGTAGTTGCCCTCGTAGGGGTAGAGCTTTCCGCGGTCCAGTTCCAGAATCCAGGTCGCGACGTTGTCCAGGAAGTAGCGGTCGTGAGTGATCGCGATGACGGTCCCGGCGTAGTTCTCCAGGTAGGACTCCAGCCACTGGACGCTTTCGGCGTCGAGGTGGTTGGTGGGCTCGTCCAGCAGCAGCAGGTCGGGCTGCTCCAGCAGCAGGCGGCACAGCGCCACGCGCCGCTTCTCACCGCCCGAGAGGGTGCTGACCTCGGTCTCGGGCGCCGGGCACCGCAGCGCGTCCATGGCCTGGGCGAGCTGGCTGTCGAGCTCCCAGGCGTTGCGGTGGTCCAGCTGCTCCTGGAGCCTGCCCATCTCGGCGAGCAGATCGTCGGAGTAGTCCGTGGCCATCTTCTCGGCGATCTCGTTGAACTTCGCGAGCATCGCCTTGGTCTCGGCTACCCCGTCCTCGACGTTGTCCAGGACGGTCCTGTCGGGGTCGAGGTGGGGCTCCTGGGCGAGCAGACCTACGCTGTATCCGGGCATCAGCCGGGCTTCGCCATTGGAAGCCTGCTCGACGCCGGCCATGAGCTTCAGCAGCGAGGACTTGCCCGCGCCGTTGGGCCCGACCACGCCGATCTTCGCCCCGTAGATGAACTGCCCCGAGACATCGTCCAGCACGACCTTGTCGCCGTGCGCCTTGCGCACGTTTTGCAAGCTATAAATGAACTCCGGCATGCTCCCAGCCTAGGGCGTGGCGTGCGGTGTTGAGACCGGCAGATGCGGCGGTCCGCGGCCGTCACCGGCGACCGGCGACGCCGCGAACCGGAGGCGGGGCGCGCTTACCTCGGCAGCTGCGGTGACGCACGCCCTCGGCGCCCGGGCAGCGGCCGGCGTCACGGCGACTCCAGCGGCCACACCGCTTGGAGGCTCTCCGGCGGGTAGCCCTGCCAAGGGACGCCTGCGCGCAGGGCGCGGTGGACCAGCACCGCCATGGAGTAGTCGGGGTCGACCTCGTAGACGCGTTCCAGGGCCGCGTCGGCGAGTGCGGCGTCCTGCCGGGCCCAGGCCGACACCGCCAGGAGCGATCCGGGCGCGGGCCGGTAGGCCGGCTCGACATGGCGCAGTACCTCGCGCCACAGCCGCTGGTGCGCCTCGGCGCTCTCCCGGCCGATGAGGGTCCAGGCTTCGTCGCGCACCCGGATGCAGCCCAGGACCACCCCCAGCCAGGCGAGGCGCCCGGGGTCCTGGGGCGGCGCGTCGCGGTTCACCGCTGCGACGGCTTCGCGTACCGCGCGTACGCCTTCCGCGCGAAACCGCGGGCCGTAGGCGTCGCGCCCGCGGGGAGGGCGGTCGCCGAGCAGGTCGGCGCCGCGCTCTTCGGCCGTGCGTGTGGCAGCACGCATGCGTGCCCGGCGGGTTCCGCCCACGGGCGCGAGGTGGTCGCGCAGGGAGGACAGGCTCGGCCAGGCGCTGAGCCCGTTGGCCACGGCCGTGGCCGCCACCGTCGAGGCGGAGGGGTCGTAGCCGACTCCCTCGGGCGGGCAGCATTCCGCCGATTCGCACACGTAGGACCAGTAGCGGCCGTCGGCCACCCGCAGCGCCTCGCGGACCGGGACGCCCTCCCGATCGGCGGCGCCGCGCACCGCCCGGACCTGCGGGGCGACGTCGGATTCGGGTCCGTATCCGACGACCAGCGCGGCGGCGCACTCGTCGCCGCGCAGCGTCTCGGCGATGGATTCGGCGGCGGCGGTGTGGTCCGCGTCGGTGTCCGCGGGGGCGGATTCGCGGCAGAAGGCGGTGTTCAGGCGCGGCGGGTCGTCGCGCAGCCCCAGCACCACGAGGCTGTCGGAGGGGTGGTAGCCGAGGATGTAGGGGACGGCGGCGACGATGTCGGCGGGGCCGCCGAGGGTGATCCGGTCGGGGACCCGGTGCGACTCTTCGTTCTGTTCCATACACTCACGGTCGCCTGCGGACGATCGTCGCGGCAACGCCGGTTCCACTCCTGTGGAGAAAGCGGCTCGGGGCCGCCTTCCGCCGCTCCGCGACCCCCGATCCGCCGAGCGCGGCAGCTCAGTCCGGATCGCCGCCGTCCTGCGCCGCGACGCGGCCGGCCGTCGGGGAGACCGCCCCCGGGTCGGGGGCGGTCTCCCCGACGAGCTGGGCCGGTATGGCCGGGCGCGCCGCCACGGGCAGGCACACCCGGTCGCGCCCGGCCCCCTTGGCGCGGTAGAGGGCCAGGTCGGCGGCGGCGAGCAGGCCCACCAGGTCGTCGCCGTGCACACTCAGCACGGCCAGGCCCAGCGAGACGGTGATCTCCACCTTCGCGCCGTCGGCCTTCATCTCCATCCGCCCCACCCGCAGCCGCAGCCGCTCGGCGATGCGGCACGCCTCGGCCGTGTCCGCTCCCGGGAGCAGCACCACGAACTCTTCGCCCCCGAACCGCCCGACGACGTCGCCGGTGCGCAGCTGACCGGTGAGGGTGGTGGCCACCCCCAGCAGCACGTGGTCGCCGAACAGGTGGCCGTAGGAGTCGTTGACGGACTTGAAGTGGTCGATGTCGACGATGAGCACCGCGGCCGACCGTTCTGCGCGGCGGGCTTGCACGATCTCGGTGCCGGCCTCGGACTCCCAGGTGGCGGCGTTGAGCAAACCGGTCTTGGGGTCGGTGCGGGCGGCGGTCTGCAGCTGCTCGAACAGCAGGCTGCGCTGGAGCAGCAGCACCGGCGGAAGCACCACCGCCAGCAGCAGCGGCGACAGACCGGTGACGATGGCGGCGGTGATGCCGGCGCAGAGCTCGACGCTGTCGACGATGAGCGCTTCACGGTCGAGCAGCATCTTGCGCCAGGCGGGGCCGGTGGCGCTCAATACCATGGCGGCGGCCACAGCGAGGTTGTTGAGCACGGTGAAGACGGCGGCACAGGCCAGCGCCAGCAGCGCGCCCTGCGCCGACGAGACCGCCGCCTCCGTGGCCTCCAGCGGCAGCGACAGCCCGCCGGTCCAATCGTCCGCCACCACGCCGTGGAACAGCACCGAGGCGGCGAAACCCGCGACACCGACGGAGGCGGCGTTGAAGACCCGGCGGTGCACCACGGCGCGCCTGATGCGGAACTGCAGCAGCAGGTACACCGGCACCGGGATCAGCAGCGAGTACAGCGGCGGCAGCATCAGCACGGTGGGCAGCCACCAGGCGCCGAGCAGGTCGCGGGTCAGCCCGGAGGGTTTGCCCAATCGGCGCATCGCCTCGACGCACAGGCCCGCGCACGCCACCAGCGCGGCGAAGGTGGCCAGCTCCGCGAGCCGGATCGGGGTGCGGGAAGCGGCGCAGGCCGCCAACAGGAAGGCGCCGCCCACGACCGTGCCGATCAGCGCGATCAGGCCGCGCGGCTGGGACAGCAGCGGCCACGGGGATCGGCGCCGCCACCGTCCTATGCGGCCCACCGCGCTCCGCTCGGCCACCGCCACGTGGATCTCCCCCGCTCGCATACAGGGCGTCGGCGGCGGCACCGGACGACCGCCGCCGCGAGGGCCGCAGGTCCGCGTCCTCCAGCATCCGGTGCCGTTCACCGACCCCCACTTTGCATCACAGTCAGTGATATTTTAATCGCTGATCGTGCTGCCCTCAGCGGAACCGGCAGATTGCGGGGGCGGATGGGCGGTTGCCCGCGGAGATCGAGGGGCCGGGCGGCGGCGTGCTCTAGGGGCCCGGGGCGGGCGCAGCCGCGGCGCATCGGCGCCGCGGCGCCAATGCGCAGGCACAGCGTCGCCTGCGCCTGCACACAGCCTCAGCCGCGCGGGCCCTGCGCCGTCGCCAGAGCCCGGCAGGACTCGACGTAGTGGGCCAGTTCCTGCTCGACCGGGGCGAGAATCCGCTGCTCGGCCAGTTCGCGGGCCCGCTGGGAGCTGCGCTGCTCGACCAGCTCGCGCCTCTGCGCGGCCGAGACCTCGATCAGGTTCGACGATCCGGTGCCCAGCAGCCAGCCCGCCGCAGGCGTGGCCACCGCCATCGCCGCGGCGAATCCGAGGAAGATCGGGGCGTCCACGACCGGCACACCGGTCAGTCCGCCGGCCAGCCAACTGGCCAGCACGGTGCCGAACCAGACGATCCCGGCCCCCGCCAGCCCCAGCAGGACGTACTGCAGCGTGTGCACCACACGCCACCAGGTGGGGGTCTCTTCAGCGGCGGGAACCGACGACGCGACCGCCTCGCTCAGCTCCCGGGGCAGCACGTCCAGACCGCTGCGGGCGGCCGCGCGCACCCGACGCGGCCACGGCGCCGGCAGGGACCCCGCGACCTGGCGGGCCACGTCGACGGCGGCCTTGTCGATACCCGCGCCGTAGGCCTCGACCGGGGCCGCGGTATCCGCGCCTCCGGCGAAGCCGTCGCTGACCGCGCTCAGGGGGTCGCGGCGCAGCCGGTTCGCCCACCGGGCGACCGGCCACCCCACGCGGCGCTCGCCGCGCTGCCGGTAGGCGCTCTCGGCGGTGTCGGCGACGCCGGCCGCCCCGCCGGCCTCCACCAGGCCCTCCACCAGCGCCGAACGCACCCGGTCGGGAACCACGGTGCCGACCCCGTCGGGGTCGCCGTGGTAGCGCTCGAAGCCCGCGACGACGCGGTCGAGGTCGGCGACCAGCCGGTCGATCAGCGCTCGGCGCTCGGTGACGGTCTCGGCCAGCAGCGACCGCAGTGTGCCGATGCCCTGGCCGGTGGCCGTGGACGTGGTCACCACCCGCGGGTGGACTCCCGACTCGGTCTCCAGCAGCCGGCGCAGGTCGGTCAGCAGCTCCTCCAGCTCGTCGGGGGCGACCCGGTCGACCTGGTTGAGCACGGCCACGGTGACCGCGCCGTGGCCGGTCATCTCGGCGAAGTAGCGGTGGTGCACCGCGGCGTCGGCGTACTTCTGCGGGTCCAGCACCCACACGAGCAGGTCGCAGGAGCCGATGAGCCGGTCGGCCTCGGCGGTGTGCTCGGAGCGCACGGAGTCGTGGTCGGGAAGGTCGAGCAGGATCAGCCCCGACAGCTCGGAGTCGCTCTTGTCGAGCTCGCTGGTGCGGGAGTGGCGGTTGCGGCGCGGCACGCCCACCCAGCTGAGCAGTCCTTCGGCGCCCTCGTTGCCCCACACGCAGGCGTGGGTGTCGGAGGTGGTGGGGCGGGTGATACCGACGCGGGAGAAGTCCAGGCCGCACAGGGCGTTGAACAACGACGACTTGCCGCTGCCGGTGCCGCCGGCCAGGGCGACCACCGTGTGCTCGCCCGAGAGCCGCAGCCGGGCGCCGGCGTGGTCGAGCAGGTTCTGGGCCTGGTCCACGACCTCGGAGGAGAAATCGTCGGCTCCGATGCCCACCAGCGCCGACACCGCGTCCAGGCGGGTGATCAGCTCCTCGCGGGTGACCGCGGGCATCGGCTCCCAGGGCTCGCCGGCCGCGGACGGGCGGTACTCGTCGTCGGAACCGGTGTCGGCTCCGGGCGCCTCGGGGCGCGCTGCGGGCCGCGGCTCCGGTGCGTCGGTCCGAGCGGGGGCCGGCGCGGCGCCGGCGTCCGGCCCCGCGGAGGTCGCCGTGCCCGAGCCCGCGGACGTCCCCGCGGCCCGTTCGGCTGCGGAGCCGGTCGGGCCTTCCGACCGCTCGCCCTCCGGATCGGGGCCGGCCGCGGCCGCGGAGCCGGCGGGGGCGCCCTCGACCGGGTCCACCACGGGCATCGGACCGGTGCGGCGTCCGGCGATCATATTGGTCTCGTCGAGGTCGGCGAGGCTGCCCACCCAGTCCGCCAGGCGGTCGGGATCGTCGGGGTCGCCTTCTCCGGAGGTCCGGCCGGCGCCCTCGGCGGATGCGGAGGACGGATCGGCGGAGCCGTCGGCGGGCGCGGCGGGCTCAGGGGGTGCCGCCGAGTGGCGGCCGTGCTGGGAAGCGTCGGCAGCGTCGGAGGAGGAACCGGGGTCGCCGGCGGAAGCGGAGTCGTCGGCCTTCTCGTGGCGGGCCCGGCGCGGGCCGGATTCGTCGGCCGACCGGCGTACCGGCCGCTTCGGCAGCGGCTCGCGCTCGGGGCCGGTTCCCGGAGCGGCCGCGCCGCTCCGGTCGGCCGGCGGTTCGGTGCCGGACTCGGCGTAGCGCCTGTTCGCGTGCTCCGGGCGGACCTCGGGGATCGGCCCGGTGGGGGCGTCGTCCTGCGACGCGCCGCCGGCCTCGTCGGGATCGCCGTCCTCCGGCCCCGCGGCCCCCGACTGCTGGTCGACGGCCCGGCGCAACGCCGGATAGGCCGCGGCCGGCGGCCCCACGGGGCGGCTCTCCGGCCAGGAGTCGTCGCCGGGAGGTGCCCAGCCGGCCCTGATCCGGTCGGTTCCGGGGACGACGTAGCCGTTCCACGGCCGGTCACCGCTGCGCGCATCGTGGCCGGAATCCGAGGCGCCGCCGCTGTCAGGGCGGCCTGCTTCCCGGTTCCCCGCCGCCTCCGGATCCTCGTCCGCGTGAGCGGCGTTCCAATGAGTCGTCATCGCGCAATCTCGAGGTTGTACGTCGCTTGGTAGAGCTGGACGGCGTCGGCCTCTTCGGGCAGTTTGACGGCGGCCAGCGTTTCGGTGAAGCGGGTGCGCTCCTCGTAGAGCAGCGTTCCGATCCGCCGACGCAGATCGTCACGTGCCCGGTTACTGATATTACGCAATGAATCGGCCCCGAACACCCCTCTGAGCAGGCGGTTCGGCGAAGGGCCGGACCTGTTTCCGGAGCCCGCTCCCGCGGCGTCGTAGCCGAGCAGCTCCACGATCAGCACGAGCGTGAAGGCCCGCTTGTCGGAGCTGATGACCCGCGCCACCGAGCGCTTGGTGGCGCCGTCGGCGGCGACCATCTCGCCGACCCGCTGCATCCACTCGGCGACCGTCGTCCCCGCACGCTCCACGAACGCCTCGGGCAGCCGCCGCCCGCCGGCGCGCTCGACGACGGGCTCGCCGCCGTGCACGGTCTCCCACTCGTCGGCGACCTTCTCGACGGCGCGTTCGGCCGAGGCGATCACCAGCGACTCCAGGCTGTCGCGCACCGCGTGCTCCAACCCGCGCACACGCGATTCCTCGTCGTCGTCGCCGCGGGGTCTGCGCCGCCCGCGCGAGCGCATCATCCGCATCAGTTCGCCGCTGGCGGCGATGTCCTGCCAGCGCGCCAGCAGGTTGCCCCGCATCAGCTCGCCCTCGCGCAGCGCGTCGTCGATCTCGGCTCCCGCGGCCTCGTAGGCCGACTTGACGGCCGACTCCAGCGTCCGCCGCGTCTCGACCTGGACCTCGACCTGTTTGGCGAGGTCGGGAACGCGGGTGCGGAAGCTGTCGATGACCCCGATGAAGGTGCGCAGCGACACCCGGTCGCGCTGGACGAGGTCGCCGGCGACGTCGGCCAGGTAGTCGCGGACGGGGTCGGCGACGTTGGAGGTGAACCGCTCCCCCGAGATCTGGTCGGTCTCGGGTACGACGAACCGGATGGCGTCGCCGAGGCCGTTGGCTTCCAGCATCGCGCCGAAGTGCTGGACCAGCTGGGAGCGGCCGCGGTCGGGCACGCGCGAGAGCACCGCCGCCAGCGAGGTTCCGCGGTCGCGGGCGACCCGCAGGAACTCCCAGACGCGGGCGTCGGCGTAGCGCCTGCTGGTGGTGACGAACACCCACAGGTCGGCGGCGTCGAGGAACTTCGACGCGAACTCGTGGTGGGCCGAGACCGCGGAGTCGACGTCGGGGGTGTCCAGCAGCGCGACGCCGCGGGGCATGGCCTCGCTGGGCGCGAGCACCAGCATGCCGTCCTTGCCGGGCATGGCCAGGCCGTGCTGGCGCACGCGCGGCAGGGTGGGCAGGAACGTCGCTTCGCTGAACCAGTCGCCGTCGGCGGGGTTGCAGGCCAGCACGGGGCTGTTGGTGGTGGGGCGGCGCACCCCGGTGGTGGTGACCTGCTCGCCTACCAGGCTGTTGACCAAGGTGGACTTGCCCGCCCCGGTGGATCCGGCCACAGCGATCAGCAGCGGGGTGTCGGGGCGGCGCACCCGGGGCAGGACGTAGTCGTCGAGCTGGTGCAGCAGGTCCGAACGCGCACTGGCGCCTTCGGTGGCGCCCGGCAGTCCCTCGGCGAACTCGGTGGCGCGGATCCGCCCGCCCAGGTTCTCCAGGACCTTCTCGAAGCGGGCCTCGAACGAGTCGTCGCCCCGGTGCCTGGTGGCGCTGCGCCCGTCGGCATCGACGGGGGCGCGTTCACGGCGCCCCGAGGCGGATTCGGGCGCACCAGACCCCTCGGCCGCAGGTCGGCCCGTACCTGTGGCTTCCGGCATCGCAGACGGCCGGGACATAGTGCTTCCGCCCTCCTCATCGGTCGTCGATGTCACAAGATGCGATTCCCCTCGGGGGGATCGCCGGCGGCGGCATCGGCGGAGGCGCTGCCCGATCCCGACTCAGCGCGCCCCATGTGCAGTATGTCAATTTCACCGGCCACGTCGACCACTTCTCCGATCACGATCACGGACGGAGGGCGCACTTCGGACTCACGCACGGTTCCGCCGACGCCGGCGAGCGTGGTGCGGATGGTGCGCTGTGTGGGCATGGTGGCCTCCTGGACGAGCGCCACCGGGGTCTCGGGCGGACGTCCGTGCTCCATCAGGGCCGCGGCGATCGCCTCGATCCGCTCGACGGCCATCAGTGCCACGACGGTACCGCCTGCACGGGCCAGCGCGGGCCAATCGACGGTGGAGCGCGGGTCGCCGGGCGGAACGTGGCCCGAGACCACGTGCACGTCCTGGGCCACGCCGCGGTGGGTGACGGGGATGCCGGCGGTGGCAGGGGCCGACAGTGCGCTGGTGATGCCGGGGACGACGGTTACGGCCACGCCCGCCTGCGCGCACGCCAGAGCCTCTTCGCCGCCGCGCCCGAACAGGAACGGGTCACCGCCCTTGAGGCGGACGACGAACCGGCCCGCGCGGGCGTGCTCGACGAGGGTGCTGTTGATGTCGTCCTGGGTCATCGACCGCCCGTAGGGGATCTTGGCGGCGTCGACGATCTCGACGTCGGCGGGCAGCGACTCCAGCAGCGAGTTGGGCGCCAACCGGTCGACCACGACCACGTCGGCCTGGGCGAGCAGCTGGCGGCCGCGCACCGTGATGAGGCCGGGATCGCCGGGTCCGCCGCCGACCAGGGCGACGCCGCTGTGGCGTTCGCGTCCGCGCCGGGCGTCGAGCGACCCGTCGGCCAGACCCTCGACGACGGAGTCGCGCAACCCGGCGGCGCGGCGGGGATCGCCGTCGGCGACCACGCCCACGGTGGCGCCGGCCGCACTACCCGTGGCGGGGGTCCAGGCCGACGAGGCGTGGCGGTCGTCGGCGCGTACGCACCACACCCGCTCGGCCTCGGCTTCGCCGGCCACCGCGGCGTTGGTCTCGGCGGAGTCGGTGGCGGCGTGCACCAGCCAGAAGCGGCCCAGCCGCTGCTCGGCGATGTCGCCCGGGCCGAAGCCGCGGCGGTGCCACGTGATGCGTCCCGCGGCGGCGAGGTCCTCCAGGGTCGCGGTGGCGTCGGGCGCCACGAGCGTGACGCGGGCTCCCGATTCCAGCAGGACGGGAACGCGCCGCTGCGCGACCCGGCCCCCGCCCACGACCAGGGCCTCGCGTCCGTCCATGCGCAGGCCGAGAAGATAGGTCACCGAGGCTGCCCTCCAGATCCGCGCCGTCGCACGCCCCGCGGGGCGCTCTCCGGTACCCGCGCCCTCCGAGGGGCGCGGGCCGCACGCAGCGGCCCCCGCCGGCCACTCTGCCGGACGGGGGTCGCGCTGCGGTCGCGTGGGCGACCGGCGCATCCGTTTCCGTTGTTCACTGTAGTACGCGCGGGCGGTTCAGCCGCGCTCGGAGACTCCCGCGGAGTCGAACGTGGCGACGTTGCGCAGCGCCCGAACCGAGCCCTGCAGCAGCGGCAGGGCGAGCAGCGCTCCCGAACCCTCGCCCAGGCGCATCTCCAGGTCGACCAGCGGACGCAGCCCGATGTGGGACAGCACCGCGGCGTGGCCGGGCTCGGTGGAGCGGTGCCCGGCGAAGCAGGCGTTGAGGCTCAGCGGCTCGATCGCGGCCGATGCGAGCGCGGCCGCGCCGGCGATGACGCCGTCGAGCACGACCGGCACCCGCATCGCGGCGGCGCCGAGGATGAATCCGCTCAGTGCGGCGTGCTCCAGGCCGCCCACGGCCGCCAGCACCCCCACCGGGTCGGACGGGTCGGTTTCGTTGGCGGCCAATCCGCGCCGCACCACGTCGATCTTGTGCTCCAGTTCGGCGTCGTCGGCTCCGGTGCCGCGGCCGGTGACGTCGGCGGGGTCGGCGCCGGTGAAAACCGAGATCAGCGCCGAAGACGGGGTGGTGTTGGCGATGCCCATGTCGCCGGTGATCAGGCAGCGGTTGCCGGCCGAGACGAGGTCGCGGGCGACCTCGATTCCGGCTTCGACGGCATAGCTCGCCTGGGTGCGGCTCATCGCCGGCCCGCGGGTGAAGTCGGCGGTTCCGGGGGCGACCTTGCGCGGCAGCAGCCCCGGCACCGTGGGCAGGTCGCCGGCCACGCCCACGTCGACGATGGTGACTTCGGCGCCGGCCTGTTCGGCGAAGGCGTTGACCACGGCGCCGCCGTCGAGGAAGTTGTGCACCATCTGCGTGGTCACCTCCTGGGGCCAGGAGGTGACGCCCTGGGCGTGCACGCCGTGGTCGCCGGCGAAGATCGCCACCGCAGCGGGCTCGGGGACGGGCGGCGGGCACTCGCCGACCAGGCCCGACATCCGGATCGAGACCTCTTCCAGCACGCCGAGGGATCCCGGCGGCTTGGTCATGGCCGCCTGGCGCTCCTCCGCGTCCTTGAGGGCGCGCTGGTTCAACGGTCCGATGGCCGCGATGGTCTCCTCCAACAGACTCGTGGCGGCTTCACCGGGCAGGCCGCGGTGGCCGTAGTTCTCGCGGTGCACCGCCCAGTGCAGCGGGCGCCCCTTCGCCCAGCCGCCCAGGGCGAGCTCGGGCTCGGGCGGGAAGTCGTCGACGTAGCCGATGCACATGTAGGCCACGACTTCCAGGTGCGGCGGCAGGTCCAGGGACGCGGCCAGGTCGCGCTCCTCGAAGAAGCTGACCCAGCCCACGCCCAGGCCCTCGGCGCGGGCGGCCAGCCACATGTTCTCCACGGCCAGGGCGGTGGAGTAGGCGGCGGTCTGGGGCTGGGAGTGGCGGCCCAGGGTGTGGCGGCCCCCGCGGGTGGGATCGACGGTGACCACGACGTTGACGGGGGTGTCGAGGATGGCTTCGACCTTGAGCCCGGAGAACGCGCGGGCCCGAGCGCCGGGTAGCGCCCGGGCGTAGGCGTCGCGCTGGGCGTGGACGAGCTTCTGGACGCGGGCGCGCACGTCCTCGTCCTGCACGACGATGAAGTCCCAGGGCTGGGAATAGCCCACCGACGGGGCGCGGTGGCCCGCGTCGAGGACGCGGCGCAGCACCTCGTCGGGCACGGGGTCGGTGCGGAAGCCCATGCGCACGTCGCGGCGTTCGCGGATGGCGCGGTAGACGGCCTCGCGCTCGGCGTCGCTGTAGGCGTGGGCGTCGGGTTCCGTGCGGGCGGGTTCGTACGCGGGCTCGTGCGCGGGGGCGGCCGGGGGCTGCTCGGGCGCAGGCCGCTGCGCGCGGGCCCCGGAGGGCTCGCCGGGCCGGTCCGCGCGGTCGTCGGGTTGCTCCGGGAAGGAGGCTGCGGCGTGTGCGTTCACAGGTTCGTCGTCTTCGCTCGGGGTCGGTGGTCCGGTTGCGGCGCCGCCGTGTCCGGCGGGCGCTTCGGGAACCGGCGGGCTGCCGGCCGCCGCGCCGCCGGCGGGCGCAGACCCGCCGGGTTCGGCGGGTTCGGGCGCGGCGGACCGGGAGGGCGGGGGGTATTGGGGGGCCATGGGGGCCGGTGCCTGCCGGGACCGGGCGCGCGGGCTCTGGGCGGCGGCGTTCGCGAGGGCGCTCTCGAACGCGCCGGCACCGGCGGGGCTCTCGCGTTCGCCGCCGCGCTCGGCCGGCGCGGAGGGCTGCTGGTCGGCGGGGGGCGTGTGCCCGCGGGCGCTTTCCGCGGCGCGGTGGCCGCCGGTCCCGGCTTGGGCCTCCGGCCCGCCGGAGGCGTCCCGGTCCCCGGGAAGCTCCGGGGCGGTAGCGGCCGAGGCGTCGGGACCGGACTGCTCCCGCGCCCCGTCCCGGTCCTGATCGCGATCACGGTCCGCGGCCTGATCACGGTCCTCCTCGCGCCCGCGGTCCTCCTCGTGCCCGCGGAAGGGGATCACGTTGGGCGTATCCGCGGAAGCCCGGGGGCCGCCGCGGCGGCCCCCGGGCGATGCGTGGAAGGGATTGGCGCGCTGCCGCCCGGAGGGCCGGCCCGACTCCGGGGCCGATGCGGCCCCGGTGCCGCGGCCGGTTTCGGGCAGGTCGTCGAGCAGTCCGTCGGACGCGGGCTCGGGCCCGGGCTCGTCGTCGGCGCCGCGGCGCCGTTCGTCACCGGTCATGTCGTCCCCCCGGGACGTGCCGGCGGAGCCGTCCGCCGGCGGTCGTCTGCACTGGACACACGCATCGCCATCCTCACAGCGCCGCGGCGGCTCCCGCCGTCCCGCGGCGACCTCATCGCAACTCTGCCAGAGTGCGCGTCAACCGGAGCGACGTCTCCCGATCCCGCACCGCCACGCGCAGCCAGTCGGGCCCCAGCCCGGGGAACGTGTCGCCGCGGCGCACCGCGATCCCCGCATCGCGCAGCCGGTGGCGCAGCGCCTCCCCGCCGGCGGCATGGACCAGGACGAAGGAGGCGGCGGCGCCGGGGGTGACGTGCACCCCGCAGTCGGCCAGGTCGGCGGCGAACTCGGCGCGGCGGCCGGTGAGCCGGTCCGCCCACGCGTCGGCCTCGGCCAGCGCACGCGGTTCGCAGCAGGCGGCGGTGGCCGCCAGCGCCGGCGTGGACACCGACCACAGCGGCTGGGCCCGCGCCAGCGCGTCGGCCGTTGCGGCGTCGGCGAGCGCGTAGCCGGCGCGCAGTCCGGCCAGTCCCCAGGTCTTGGTGAGGCTGCGCAGCACCACCAGCCCGGGCAGGTCGCCCCGGCCGGCCAGCGACTCCGCCTCGCCGGGGACGCAGTCGGCGAACGCTTCGTCGACCACCAGGACGCGGCCCGGCCGGGCCAGGCGCTCCAGAACCGCTGCGGGGTGCAGAACCGACGTGGGATTGGTGGGGTTGCCCACCATGACGAGGTCGGCCTCGGCCGGCACCGCCGCCGGGTCCAGTTCGAATCGCGGCCCTTCCAGCACCACCCGCTCGACCGGGTGATCGGCCGCGCGCAGCGCCGCCTCGGGCTCGGTGAACTGGGGGTGGACCACCACGGCGCGGCGGGGCCGCAGCACCCGCGCCAGAAGCACGAACGCTTCGGCGGCCCCCGCGGTCAGCAGCACCTCGGACGGGTCGCGGCCGTGGCGGCGGGCCACCGCCTCGCGCGCCGGACCCGGGTCGGGGTAGGCGGCGACGTCGCCGAGCGAGGCCGCGATGCGCTCGGCCAGCCACGGCGGCGGTGTGTCCGCGCGCACGTTGACGGCGAAGTCGAGCAGGCCGGAACCGGTCTCGGCGTCGCCGTGGTGGCGCAGATCCGGTCCGCCCGCCCCGACGGCGGTGCGGTCGGGCGTCTCAGTGGCCATGGCCGTGTCCGTGGCCGTGTCCGTGGCCGTGCGCGGGGTCGTCGGGATGGTGGTGGGGTGTCTGGGCGGCGCCGACCTTGTCCTCGAACCCGGGCATGGCGATGCGGTAGACGCAGGTGTCGCAGTTCATGCGGATGTCGCCGGCGCGGGCCTCGTCGTAGCGCTCGGCGATGACGTCGGCCAGCTCGTCGCAGTCGCCGATGACCGGACCGCAGCGGACGTCGAGTTCCGGGTGCTCGCCCGCGAACTCCAGGGTCTGGTCGGCGACGCGGTCGGGCAGGATGCCGGAGAACAGGAAGTAGGGCAGCACGACGATCCGCTCCGCGCCCAGCCGCCGGATGCGCTCCAGCCCTTCGGGGACGCTGGGCCAGGCCAGCGAGATGAAAGCGGGCTCGACGAAGTCGGCGCCGTGCTCGGCCGCGTGGCCCTCCTGCAGCAGCCGCGCCACCTTGCAGACCTCGGCGTTGGCGTCGGGGTCGGTCGAGCCGCGGCCCACCAGCAGCACCGCGGTGCGCGGGCGCTCGCCGGCGGCTGCGCCCGCGTCGCCGTCGAGGACCTCCCCCAGCCGTTCGGCCAGCAGCCGCAGCACCGTGGGGTGGGGGCCGAGCGGGCGGCCGTAGGTGTAGTCGAAAGCGGAGTGGCGCTCCTTCTCACGGGCCAGGGCACCGGGGATGTCGCCCTTGGCGTGGCCGGCGGCCACCAGCATCAGCGGCAGGGCCACCATGCTGCGGTGGCCCTTGGCGTACAGGTCGCCGACGGCGTCGGTGAGCGGGGGCGGCGAGAGCTCGATGAAGCCCCCGGCGACCTCGCGGTCGGGCAGGCGGCGGCCCAGGCGCTCGACGAACGCCTCGAAGTCCGCCACGCCCTTGTCGTCGCGGGTTCCGTGTCCGACCAGCAGCAAAGGCGGTTGCATCCGATTCCTAACCGGTAAATGGGGCGTTTCGGACCGGCGTTCAGGCAGCACGGTCCGACTTCTCGGGTGGGGGGACGGGCCGCGGCGGCGGCCGCGTGCGGGAAAGCTCGGGGCGGGGACGGTGCCCCGGCGCGGTGGAGGCGGCCCCGGCGCGCGCACGCGCGGGTCGCCGCCGCCAGGTCAGCGGTGGCCGGCTCCTCCTCTCCTGTCCGTCGGCGGGGCGTCCGCCCGGTGCGCGGGTGCCCGGCGCCCCTGCGGTGCGCGGCCGCCGCGGGGCGGGGACCCGCTCACTCGGGTACGGGACCGTACAGCAGAGCGTTCAGCGCCGCAGCGGCGACCGCCGACCCGCCCTTCTCCGAGACGTTGCTCACTTGCGGAAGCCCGCTTTCGCGCAGCTCCTGCTTGGATTCGGCAGCACCGACGAAGCCCACCGGAAGGCCGATGACCAGCGCGGGCTCGACCTGGCGGGCGATGATCTCGGTCAGTGCGGTGGGGGCGCAGCCCACCACCCACACGGCGCCGGGGCCGACCTCGGCGTAGGCGCTGCGCACCGCCGCGGCCGAGCGGGTGATTCCGGTGGTGCGGGCGAGCCGCTCGGCACGGGGGTCGGTGATGTGGCACACGCATTCTCGGGCGGTGATGCCCGCGGCGACCATGCCGACGTCGGCCACCACCGGCGCGCCCTCCTCCAGGCGCTGAGCGGCCTCGTCGACGGCGGTGTCGTCGATCACCAGGTCGCTCGCATAGTCCAGGTCGGCGCTGGAGTGGATGATGCGCTCGGCCACGGCGCGGCTCAGCGGCGCCATCCCGCCCACGTCGATCCGGGAGCGCAGGATGGCGAACGATTCCGCTTCGATGGGGTGCACCCGCCGGTCCACAGTCGTTCCTCCCTCGGCTGGTGTCGGTCGGCGCGGTCAGCGCGCCAGCACGGCGATCGCGTCGGCCGGGCACACTTCCACGCACTCCAGGCAGCCCGTGCACGTGTCGCCCAGCACCACCAGAGTCCCGCCCTGCGGCCGCAGCGCGTGCTCCGGACAGGTCAGCAGACAGGCGCCGCAGGCCGTGCACGACGATGTCACAGCCACCGGCGCCGGAACCTCGGCGGGGTCGACCAAGACGCCTCCTCCAGATCGGGCGCCGGCTCTGAGACCAGTGCCACCGCGGCGGGCGCGGCGGCCTCCGGACGCGGCGCCGGCCCAGCGTACACGGGGTTCTCGGGAAGCTTCCCCGGTCAGGGCGCCGAACCCGCCGGTATTGCGAAACCTCCGTCAGCACCGTACGTTCTTTTATGCCGTGGTGTTCGGGAAGTCCGGTTCGAAACCGGCGCGGCCCTCGCCACTGTGAGCGGGAAGCCCGATGCCCCGAACTGCCGCAGGCGCGGCCGTCGGTAGGCCACTGGGGGCAGCGGCGACGCCGTCCCTGGGAAGGCCGGCAAAGGGCGTCGACCCGTCAGCCAGGAGACCGGCCACGGCGTGACGACCGTCCACGAGGTGCTGGAAGTTGGGTCCCCCGACATGCATATCGCTGAAGGATTTCTGCCCTGGCAGCACGCAGCTGCCTGGACCGCCGTCGCGGCCCCGTTCGTCGCGCACGGTGTCCGATCGCTCACCCGCGCCGTACGCGCCGATCCCGACGCCAAGCTGCTGATCGGCGCCGCCGGAGCGTTCAGCTTCGTGCTGTCGGCGCTGAAGATCCCCTCGGTCACCGGCAGCTGCTCCCACCCCACGGGCACCGGCTTAGGCGCGGTCCTGTTCCGCCCGCCGGTCATGGCCGCACTGGGAACGATCACCCTGCTGTTCCAAGCCCTGCTGCTGGCACACGGCGGTCTGACCACGCTCGGCGCCAACGTCTTCTCCATGGCCGTGGTGGGCCCCTGGGTGGCCTACACGGCGTTCAAGCTCGTGCGCTCGGCCACGGCGCGCTTCGGCGCGCAGACCTCGCTGGACATGGCGGTGTTCAGCGCCGCCGCGCTGGGCAGCATGGCCACCTACACCGTCACCAGCGTTCAGCTCGCCCTCGCGTTTCCCGACCCCCAGTCCGGCTTCCTCGGCTCCTTCACCGCCTTCGCCGGCCTCTTCTCGATCACCCAGATCCCGCTCGCCGTGGTGGAGGGCCTGGTCACCGTCGTCATCATGCGGCTGCTGACCACGGTCACCCCCGAGCAGCTGCGCCGCCTGGGCGTACTGCGGAGCCCGGCCGCCGCGGCCCCGGCCTCCGATGGGCAGACCACCGACGTGAGCGAAGAGAAGGCGGGCTGAAACATGCGTCCCAAGACCACGACCACCTGGCTGCTGATCGCCGCGGCCGCGCTGATCGCCGTGCTTCCCCTGATCATCGGATCCGGCAGCCACCTCGACGAACCCTTCGGGGGCGTCGACGCTCAGGCCCCGGAGATGGCGACCGAGACCGATCCCGACTACGAGCCGTGGTTCTCCCCCCTGTACGAGCCGCCCTCCGGTGAGATCGAATCCGGTCTCTTCGCCCTCCAGGCCGCCATCGGCGCGGGATTCATCGGCTACTTCTTCGGGGTCGTCCGCACCCGCAACAAGCTCGGCACGGCCCCGGCCGGAGCGTCCGGATCCGGGAGCCCGAAGGCGGCCGGCTCCGCCGAAGCGGAGACCGGCCCGGCCGAACGGTAGCCGCGTGCTGGCGATCGACGCCGCCGCCTATACCAGCCCTTGGCGGCGGGTCCACCCCGCCGCCAAGGGCGTCTTCTTCGGCGGTCTGCTGGTCTGCGCCTTGGCGCTGCCCACATGGCCCGCGGCTCCGATGGTCGCCGTTGTCGCCCTGGCCGCGGGGTTCGGACCGGCACGGGTGCCGCCGCGCGCCTTCGCTCGCGCTGCCTGGGTCCCGCTGCTGTTCATCCTCACCGGGTCGCTGGCGCTGCTGGTCACGGTCGGCGGCCCGCAGGGGGCGGTGGCACTGGACCCCGCCGGAGCGGCGCGGGCGGCCGAGGTCACCGGGCGGGCCGCGGCGGCGGTGTGCTGCCAGCTCCTGTTCGCCTTCACCACCCCGCTGGCCGACCTGCTGCCGCGGCTGACACGCATCGGCCTGCCCAGCGCGCTGGTCGAGGTGATCGCACTGATCTACCGGATGCTGTTCGTCACCCTGGACAGCGCCCGCCGCATCCAGACCGCCCAGGCCGGGCGGCTCGGCTACGCCGGTCGGCGCGCGTGGATCCGCTCGGTCGGCTCGCTGGGTGCGGCACTGTTCGTCCGCTCGTTCGACCGGGCGCAGCGCATGCAGCGCGGCCTGGAATGCCGCGGCTACACCGGCGAACTGACCGTGCTGGTGGAAGAGCTGCCCCTGCGACCGTCCGCCCTGGCCGCCGCCGCACTGCCCGCAGTACTGGTTGCGGCGGCGACGGCGAGCTACTTTTCGCTTGGAGCCCCGCTGTGACCACCGACCCCGGGGGCGCCACCGCCGCCCCGCCCGCCGCCCTGTCCGGGCACGGGCTCGCGTTCCGCTATCCCGACACAGCGCCGGTCTTCACCGCATTGGACGTGCGCATCGCCCAGGGCTCAGTCGTGGGGGTGCTCGGCCCCAACGGGGGCGGCAAGACGACGCTGCTGCGGCTGCTGTCCGGCAGCCTCACCCCCGAAACGGGCGAGATCCACGTCGACGGCGAACGCGTGCGGCGGGGACGCCGTGCCCTCAACGAACTGCGGCGCCGGGTGCAGCTGGTCTTCCAGGACCCCGACGACCAGCTGTTCTCCGCCAGCGTCAGCCAGGACGTGTCGTTCGGGCCGATGAACCTGGGCCTGGCCGCCGACGCCGCACGCGAACGGGTGGCCTGGGCGCTGGAGGCGCTGGAGATCACCGATCTGGCCGACCAGCCCACCCACCTGCTCTCCTACGGCCAGCGCAAGCGGGTCGTGCTGGCGGGAGCCTTGGCGATGCGGCCCTCGGTGCTGGTGCTGGACGAGCCCACCGCCGGGCTGGACCCCGAAGGGGTGGAGTCCTTGGTGCAGACCCTGGAAGGGCTGCGGGCGGCGGGCACCACCCTGGTGGTCTCCACCCACGACGTGGACCTGGCCTACCGGTGGGCCGACACCGTCCTGCTGCTCAACCGGGGCCTGCTGGCTTCCGGACCGGCCCGCGACGTCCTGGCCGACCCCGCCCTGCTCGCGGCGGCCCGGCTGCGCCCGGCGTGGGCCCCTGCGGCCGGGCGGGCGCTGCGCGCGGCCGACCTGCTCGACCCCCGCGCTCCCGACCCGGCCACCCCCGAGGAGGCCGCACGGCTGCTGGACCTGGATTCAGGGGGTTGAGCCACCTCACAAGGGACCCTCCAACGTGACCACGCCTCACTCCGGGTGCGCCGCCGCGCGCCAGGTGTAGCCGCGCGGGGTGACGAACCGTCCGGCCACGGTGCGGCTGGCCGAGCTGCCGACCAGGACCACGGTGTACATGTCGACGTCGGCGCTGCCGCCGTCGAGCATCTCCTGCAGCGTCGTCACCACGGCGTATTCGTCGTCGCGGGCGGCGTTGCGGACGTAGCCCACCGGGGTCTCGGGCGGACGGTGCTCGGCGAGGATGTCCAGCGCCTCCGGCAGCTGCCAGTCGCGGCGCAGGCTGCGCGGGTTGTAGAAGCACACGGTGAAGTCGCCCTCGGCGGCCGCGCGTACGCGGTTCTCGATGGCCTCCCAGGGTGTGTGCAGGTTCGACAACGAGATGTAGGCGTGGTCGTGGCCCAGCGGCGCGCCGAGGCGGTGCGCCGCGGCGACGGCGGCGGTGATGCCGGGCACGCCCACGACGTCGATGTCGTCGCCGGCGAAGTCCAGGGCGGGACTGGCCATCGCGTAGACCCCGGCGTCGCCGGAGCCGATCAGCGCCACGGCCGCGCCCTCCTGCGCTTCGGCCACGGCGGTGCGGGCGCGCTCCTCTTCCTGCCCGAGACCGCTGGAGACCACCCGGGTGCCCGGTCGCAGCAGATCGCGCACCTGGTCCAGGTACTGGTCCAGGCCCACCACGACCGAGGCGCGGTGCAGTTCGGCGAGTGCACGCGGGGCCGCCAGGTCGCGGGCACCGGGGCCCAGACCGACCAGAGCGAGGCGCCCGCGGGGATGCAGGCGCGCCACGGCGGCGGTGGCGTTGGCGGACTTGCGCTTGGCGACCACCAGTTCGGCCGCGCGGCCGTCCCGCCCGGCGGCGCTCAGGGCGGCGGCCTCGGCGACGCTGGGCGTGCCGATCTCCGCGCGCACGACGTCGCTGGGGTTGGGCACCTCCACCTCCGCCAATTCGGCGGCGGGCAGGATCCGCACCGGCCAGCCGCGCTCGCGGGCCGCGCGCAGGATGCCTTCCTCGTCGGCTTTGGCGTCGACGGTGGCCAGGGCGTGCACCGACTGCGGGGCCAGCCCGGCCTCCGCGAGGGCGGTGTCGACGAGCTCGCCGACCTCCTCGGCGGCGGCGCCGCGCGCCGACCCGACCCCCACCACCAGCGAGGGCGGGCGGTAGGTCACCGTCGGCACCGGTTCCCCGCCCGCCGGCGGCGCGGCGCGGTCGGTGACGCGCAGCAGTGCCGCCGCCGACTCCGGAGGGGTGTCGGCGGCGGCGTTCGGCGGCAGCGGCGGCAGCGGCCAGACCCGGTCGTGCTCCAGGCGCACCGGACGCCCCGACAGCAGTGCGGCGCCGGCGGGCGCCAGCGGCGCGGTGTCGGCGACGGCGAAGCCCAGGTCGGCCCCGTAGGAGTCCAGCGGGGAGGCGGCCGCGGCGTCGCTGGCGGTGGTCACGACCGGGGAGCAGCCCAGCACGTCGGCGACGTCGCCGGCGAGGGTGTTGCCGCCGTGGTGGCCGCCCAGCACGGCGACCGCGTGCTGCAGCCCTTCGTCGACGCAGACCACCGGCGGGTCGGTGTGCTTGTCGCCGAGCGCCGGCGCCAGCGCCCGCACCGCGGCGCCCACGGCCAGGAAGGCCACCACGGCGCCGCACTCGGCGAAGGCGCTGCGCAGCGCCTCGCCTCCGCGGTCCCCGGTGAACGTGCGCACCCGGTCGGGCCAGGCCGCCTGCAGGCGGTCGGCCGCGGTGCGGCCGCGCTCGGTCACGGCGATGACGCCGATGGCGCCGCTTTCGGACATCTGTGCCTTTCCGGTCGAGGGCATGGGGAGGGGCGGGGTCAGGCGCTTGCGGCCCGAGTGCCCCACAGCAGGGTCACGGGGTTGGCGGCGGCCAGCCGCAGTGAGCCGTTGGGCAGTCCTGAAAGCCGGGAGGCCTGCAGTTGGGTGCCGTCCGGGGCGTAGCCGGCCGCCGCGAGCATGTCGTACAACGGGGCGATGCGGTCGAGGGAGGCCAGAGCCGCCACGACGCGCTCGGGGCGGTGGGCCACGACCGCCGAGGCGACGGCGTCGTCGCCGCCGCCGATGAACGCGGCGTCGGGAGGCAGGCGCGCAGCCGCCGCGTCGACGGCGGCGGCGGCCTCTCCCTCGTGCACTTCGACGTCGACGCCGTGGGCGTGGGCGTTGAGGCGGATGCGTTCGCAGTCCTCGGAGGTGCGTTCGAAGGCGACGGCGCGGGCGCCGAACCGGGCGCATTCGACGGCGACCGATCCGCTGCCGGCGCCGACGTCCCACACGACGGTGCCGGGCCGGGGCGCCAGCCGGGCGAGCGCGAGCGCGCGCACCTCGGGTTTGGTGATCAGGGAGGCGCGGTGCTCGAAGGACTCCGCGGGCAGCGCCCAGTCCGGCGGCGCGCCCTGGTGGCCGGGCATCCAGGCCATAGCGGGGGCGACGGCGCGCTCGGGGTCCACGGCCACGACCACGTTGGGGTCGGCCCAGATGCGCTCGCCGACCTCGTCGCCCGGGGCGAGGGCGGCGACCTCCTCGTCGGGCGCACCCAGGCGCTGGGCGACGTAGACCCGGCGGCCGGCGCGCAGCAGCTCCGGGAGGAACGCACCGGGTCCGGCGCGTCCGGGGGCGGTGAGCACCGCCGCTTTGGGGTGGGCGAGGGCGGCGGCCAGCGCCCGCCGCACGCCGCGTCCGGAGCCGGTGCGCCCGTGCGCCGAGACCACGACGGCGTCGTCCCAGGGCAAGCCGATGCGGGCGAAGGCGGTGGCGGCCGACGTGGCGGCGGGCACGACCTCCGGGTCGGCGCCGCGCGCCCGCAGGCTGCGCAGCACGCCGAAGAAACCGGGGTCGCCGGAGGCCAGCACGGCCGCGGGCCCGCCCGCGCCGACGACCGCATCCAGGGCGGCTCCCAGCTCGCCCATGGCGACGCGTTCGGCGCCGCCGGCGATGTGGGCGCCGGCGGCCTCCAGGTGCCGGGGGGCTCCGGCCACGCACACCGCGGCCGACAGCGCCCGGGCGGCCTGCGGCGGCAGCGGGCCGCCGTCCAGTCCGATGACGGTGATCACCGCGGATCCTCCAGCGCCAGCTTGAAGCCGGTGTGGGAGGCGACGAATCCGAGCCGGCTGTAGAAGCGGTGCGCGTCGGCGCGGGCGGCGTCCGACGTCAGCTGCACCGTCCGGCAGCCGCGGGAACGCGCCTGTTCGACGGCCCAGGCCATCATGGCGCTGCCGAGCCCGCGGCCGCGTTCGGCCGCGGCCACCCGCACCGCCTCGATCTGCGCGCGCCTGCCGCCGCGGTGGGACAGGCCGTCCAGGAAGGTCAGCTGCAGCGTGCCCACCACGGTTCCGCCGCGCACCGCCACGGCCGGCAGCGTCCGGGGATCGGCGTCGATGCGGGCGAACGCGTCGCGGTAGGGGGCGAGGTCCCCGGGGGTCTCCCGCTCGGCGCCGCGCACGTCGTCGGCCAGCAGGGCGACGACGGCCGCGACGTCGCCGGCGCCGGCGCGTCGGATGCCGGCGCCGCCGGTACCGGGCATGCTCGCCACGACCGCCTCCTCGCCGTCCGACAGGGCGCCGCCGGTGCCGCCGGCACTCACGGGCGCTCCGGGTGGGCGGCGACCACCTGCTGCCCCGTGAAGTCGACCATCGCCGCCTCCACCTCCAGCGTGTCTTCGCTGAAGCGGGTCAGGACCCCCGCCACGCGTCGGCACAGTTCGGCGCCAGCCGTCGGCAGCAGGCCCTCCCGCTCCCAGATCTCGTAGGCGTGGCGGCCGGTGTTGGCGGCGTCGACCTCGGCGGCGGCGTCCTCGGTCCCCCCGACCCGGCGGGTGATCTCGCCCAGCAGCTCGGTGGAGACCTTGGACCGGGTGTAGTGCGTCATCAGCACACCCGAGGCCAGCTTGGTCAGCTTGCCCGCCATGCCGACGAACACCACGCGCCGCAGGCCGTATTCGAGTGCTCGGCGCAGCGCGGCGCCGGTGAAGTCGCCGACCTCGACGAAGCACACCTGCGGCAGGTCGGGATGGCGCAGCGCGGCGCCCTTCTCGGTGCGCCCGCCGGTGCACAGCACGAGCGTGTCCTCGCCCTGTGCGGCCATGACCGACACCGCCTGCTCGACGCTGGCGCGCCAGGAGGCGGTGGAGAAAGGCCGCACCACGCCGGTCGTGCCGAGGATGGAGATCCCGCCGATGATTCCCAGCCGGGCGTTGGTGGTCTTGCGCGCCATCTTCTCGCCTTCGGGCACGCTGATCACCACGCGCAGGCCGCGGCTCTCGGTGTCGGCGGCCTCGCCCACGGCCTGCTCGATCATCTGCGCCGGGACGGGGTTGATGGCGGGACCGCCCAGTTCCAGTCCCAGTCCGGGGCGGGTCACCACGCCGACGCCGATCCCGCCGTCCAGTTCGACGCCGGGTTCGCCGCGCCGGGTGACGGTGGCGGTGACGTGGGCGCCGTCGGTGGCGTCCGGATCGTCGCCGGCGTCCTTGACCACCGCCGCCTCGGCCCGGTCCGGTGCGAGGAGGGAGCAGCGGTCGGTGGCGAAGGACACGCGCCGGCCCGACGGCAGCGCCACCTCGACGCTGTCCGCCGGGCTCCCGGTGGCCAGCGCTTCGGCGGCCGCCTTGGCGGCGGCCGAAGCGCACGTGCCGGTGGTCCAGCCGGTGCGCAACGCCTTCTGCCGCACCTTCATGGTGCGCGGCAGGTCGGGTTCGCGCGGCTGCGGCTCCTCGTCCGCGCCGGGCTCGGGACCCGGTTCGGGCTCCCGCCGGCTCCGCGGGCTATCTGTCACGTCGCTACGCTCCTCGGCGCGCCTCGCGCAGCTGCCGGCGCGCCTCGCGGTCGGCCCGGCGGTGGGTGTGGAAGTGGCCGGGGTGGTACAGGTGCGAGCGGGTGCCGCCCGCGTTGAGGGCGGGCCCGACCAGCACCAGCGTGTGCTTCCACAGCCGGTGCTCCTTGACGGTGGCCTCCAGCTCGCCCAGTTCGCAATGCACGATCAGCTCCTCGGGCCAGGTGGCCTGGTAGGCGATGATGCACGGGGTCTCGTGCCCGTAGCCGCCCTCGATCAGCTCCTCCTGCAGCCGGCCCGAGCGCGCCGCCGAGAGGAACAGCGCCATGGTGGTGCCGTGCCGGGCGAACTCGCGGACCTCTTCGCCCTCGGGCATGGGGGTCTTGCCGCCGCCCAGCCGGGTCAGCACCACGGACTGGGCGATCTCGGGGACGGTCAGCTCGCGCTGGGCGATCGCGGCGACCGCGCTGAACGCCGAGACACCCGGGATGATCTCGACCTCCAGCCCCAGGTCGTCGCAGACTTCCACCTGCTCCTGCACCGCGCCCCACAGCGCGGGGTCCCCGGAGTGGATCCGCGCGATGCGCAGGCCCTCCTCGGCGGCACGGCGGTAGTAGGGCAGCACGCCTTCCATCGGGAGCTTGGCCGAGTCGACGACCTCGGCGCCGGGGCCGACGTGTTCGAGCACGTCCTCGTGCACCAGGCTTGCCGCCCAGATCACCACGTCGGCGGCGGCGACGGCGCGGGCAGCGCGGACGGTCAGCAGGTCGGCCGCGCCCGGACCGGCGCCGACGAACACGACCGCCCCCGCCGGGGCTCCGCTGTCGTGCTCACTGCTGTGCTGGCTGGCCATGCCGTTGCTCACTCACCTCTCGTGGTCGAGACGCGCGGCGCGGTGTGCACCGCGCCTGTACGCGTCGGTCGTCGTCGCTGCGCCCGCGGCCGCTGCCGCCGGCGCTCCGTGCAGCCGGTTCCGGCCTCACAGCTTCCCGCCGCGCCCGGCTTCGCGGCGGGCGGGCGCGATGAGCGTGGACAGGTAGGGCAGGCCGGATCCGTCGAGCCCCGCCAGCGGCGCGATCTCCTCGTCGGGCAGGCCCAGCCGGGCGCCGTAGACGGAGTCCTCGCCGCGGCCCGAATCGCGGACGGCGCCGGCGACCTGCGGCGCGAACCGGCCGAACTTGTAGGCGACCACGGTGGCGTCGGAGTCCAGCGCCGAGCGCAGCCGCTCCACTCCCCCGGTTGCGGGCAGCAGGGTGAGGGGTTCGGAGCCCTCGGCCAGAACCCGGCCGGAGCGCGCTGCCAGATCCTGCATGGCGGTGACCCCGGGGATGGTCTCCACCTCGGTGCCGGGGGCCATCTCGCACACGGTCTGCGCGAGGTAGGTGAAGGTCGAGTAGACATTGGGGTCGCCGATGGTGGCGAAGGCCACCGTGGCCTTCCCCTCCTCGAACCGGCTCAGCACGGTGCGGGCGGCCTCGTCCCAGGCGCGCACCCGCCGCGGGCTGAGGCCTTCCCGGTCGTTGAGCGCGAAGACGGCGCGTTCGATGCGGGCGTCGTCGACGTGGGCGCGCACGGTGGCTTCGGCGCGGCCCGGCTCGTCGCCGGCCAGCACCGGGACGATCACGGTGTCGGCTTCGCGCATGCGCCGCACCGCCTTGACCGTGACCAGTTCGGGGTCGCCCGGTCCCACACCGACGCCCACCAGCCGTCCACCCGTACCCATACCACCGCTTCCGTCGCCGACTGCGCTGCACCCGCCCCGCGCCCCGCGGCCGCACAGGTGCGGCGCTGCGCTGTGGGGAGGTCTCCGTCAGCGTATCGGGACGCCTCCGGCCGGCCCGCATCCGGCCCCCGCCCCGCGCCCGTCCGCGAGCAGGGGGTGCGGAGCCGAGCGGGCCGGGAACGCCCTAGCATGGCCACTCGCCGCCCGGTCCGACGCGCGGCGGCGGCACAGGATATGAAGGAGAGTGGAGCAGCGTGCCCGTGATTCCGCGTGTGGTGGTCGCCGCCCCCGCGTCGAGCAGCGGCAAGACGACGGTCGCCACCGGCCTGATGGCGGCGCTGGCGGCCCGTGGCGACCGGGTCAGCGGGCACAAGGTGGGGCCCGACTACATCGATCCCGGCTACCATGCGCTGGCCACCGGGCGCCCGCCGCGCAACCTCGACCCGGTGCTGTGCGGCGAGGACCGCGTCGCGCCGCTGTTCCTGCACGGGGCCGCCGGCGCCGACATCGCCGTCGTCGAAGGCGTGATGGGCCTGTTCGACGGCGCCGCCGGCTCCGCCGCTCCGGACGGGCCGGGCGATCCCGGATCCACCGCGCACGTGGCGGCGCTGCTGGGCGCGCCCGTGGTGCTGGTGGTCGACGCCTCCCGCAGCGCGCGCTCCGTGGCGGCCCTGGTGCACGGCTTCTGCACCTACGACCCGCGCGTGCGCATCGCAGGGGTGATCCTCAACCGCGTGGGGTCCCAGCGCCACGAGGAGATCCTGCGCACAGCGCTGGAGGACACGGGCACCGAGGTGCTGGGCGTGGTGGGCCGCCGCGAGCGGGTGCACACCCCCTCGCGCCACCTGGGCCTGATCCCGGCCGCCGAGCGGGCCGACGACGCCCACGGCGCGGTACAGGAGCTGAGCGAGCTGGTGGCCGCCTCCTGCGACCTGGACGCGCTGCGCGCCGTCGCCCGCGCCGCCCCGCCCCTGGCCGCCGAGCCGTGGGACGCCGCGGCGGAGGCCGAGCCGTGGCGCATCCCCGCGCGGACGCGCCCGCCGCGCATCGCCGTCGCCGGCGGTCCCGCCTTCACGTTCGGCTACACCGAGCAGGAGGAGCTGCTGCGCGCCGCCGGCGCGCAGGTGCACGCCGTGGACCCGCTGCGCGACGAGGCCCTGCCGGAGGGGACCGACGGGCTGATCGTCGGCGGCGGTTTCCCCGAGGTCCACGCCGCCGAGCTGTCGGCCAACGCCGCGCTGCGCGGCGAGGTCGCCGCGCTGGCCGCCCGCGGCGGGCCGGTCGCGGCCGAGTGCGCCGGTCTGCTCTACCTGTGCCGCAGCCTCGACGGCGCTCCGATGTGCGGTGTGCTGCCCGCCGACGCCGCCATGACCGGATCGCTGACACTGGGCTACCGGTCGGCGGTCGCGGTCGGCGACACGCTGCTCGCCCGGGCGGGGACCCGCGTACGCGGCCACGAGTTCCACCGCACCGCCGTCGAGCCGCGGTCGGGCGACCGGCCGGCGTGGCAGTGGAACAGCGGGGGCGGTGAGGGGTTCGCCTCCGGCACCGTCAGCGCTTCGTACCTGCACGTGCACTGGGCGGGGCTCCCCTCGGCCGCGGGGAGGTTCCTCACCGCGGCGCGGGCACGCTCCGCGGAGGAGGTCCGGTGAGCGACGACGTCCCGGCCCCGATGATGCCGGCGGCGGTGCTGCAGACCGAACGCCTGACGCTGCGGGCCCACACCCGCGACGACATCGGCGCCGTCTACCGCGGAGCCGCCGACCCCGCGGTGCAGCGCTGGCTGCCCATGCCGGAGCCCGGCGCGCCCTATACGCGCGCCGACGCCGAACACTGGTGCCTGGTTGCGGCGCCGCAGGCCCGGGCCGGCGGCGACGGCCAGCAGTGGGCGGCCGTGGACACGGCGACCGGCGCCTACCTGGGGGCGATCGGCCTCAACCGCACCGCGTGGCGCGCCCGCTGCACCGAAATCGGCTACTGGCTGTGCGCGTGGGCGCGCGGCCGCGGCCTGGCGACCGAGGCGGTGGTGGCCGTGTCCCGGTGGGCGCTGGTCGAGCAGGGATTGCAGCGCGTGGAGCTGAAGGCGGCCGTCGGCAACGCCGCGTCGCGGCGCGTGGCCGAGAAAGCCGGGTTCGCCTACGAAGGCACCGAACGCAACGCCATGCCGCTGCACGAGGGCCGCACCGGCCTGGCGACCTACAGCCTCATCCCGGGCGACCTGCACGGCGCCGAAGCGGATACCACCGCGCGCTAGGCGCCGCTGCGTTCGCCGGGGGTGCCCCTGGACCCGCCTCCGGGCCCGGCGCGGTTCCGGGACACCCCGACGGCGCCGTCACCACTCGATGCCGCGCTGGCCCTTCTGCCCGGCGTCCATGGGGTGCTTGATCTTGGTCATCTCGGTGACGAGATCGGCGGCCCCGGTCAGGCGGGGGTCGGCATCGCGTCCGGTCACGATGACGTGCTGCTGTCCGCCGCGCCGGGACAGGGTCTCGACGACGTCGTCGACGTCGACCCAGCCCCACTTCATCGGGTAGGTGAACTCGTCGAGGACGTAGAGCCGGTAGGTCTCGGCGGCCAGGTCGCGTTTGATCTGGGCCCATCCTTCGGCCGCGTCGGCCGCGTGGTCCTGCTCGGTGCCCGACCGCTGGATCCACGACCAGCCCTCGCCCATCTTGTTCCAGTCGACCCGGCCGCCCTCGCCGGTCTCGCCGAGCACGCTGAGCGCGCGCTCCTCACCGATGCGCCACTTCGCCGACTTGACGAACTGGAACACGCCGATGTCCCAGCCCTGCGCCCAGCCGCGGGTGGCCAGCCCGAACGCGGCCGTCGACTTCCCCTTGCCCGGCCCCGTGTGCACGACCAGCAGCGGGCGGTTGCGGCGCTGGCGCGTGGTCAGCCCGTCTTCGGGCACGTAGTCGGGTTTGCCCTGCGGCATGTGTGTCCCCTCGGTTCTACAGGTGTGTTGAGAGATCGGCCGGGTGGGTGCGGAGGCGCGGCCGGCGGCGGCCGGCCCGCGCTCACGCCGCGCTGCGGGTCGAGCGCACCAGGCCGCTGAGCGCGTCGGCGCCCAGCTCTTCCAGGCGGACCGCTTCGGCCTCCATCCCGGCCGCCAGGCGCGACGCGAGCCCCAGGCGCACCGGCCCGGACTCGCAGTCGACCACGACTCCGTGGACCCCGCGTGCGCCGATGCGCGCACCGGCGCGCAGCGCCTCGTCCAGCCCGCCGCGCGTAGCGCGCCCGTCGGTCACCACCACCAGCAGGGGGCGGCGACTGGGGTCGCGCAACCGTTCGACGCGCAGCACCTCCGCCGACCGCGCCAGCCCCGCCGCCAGCGGGGTACGCCCGCCGGTGCGCAGCTCGTGCAGGCGCCGCGCGCCGGCCTCCACCGAGGAGGTCGGCGGCAGCTCCACCTGGGCGCCGGTGCCCCGGAACGTGACCAGGCCGACTTTGTCGCGCCGCTGGTAGGCGTCGGTCAGCAGGCTCAGCACCGCGCCTTTGACGGCGCGCATCCGCTCCCGGGCGGCCATGGAGCCGCTGGCGTCCACGCAGAACAGCACGAGGTTGCCTTCGCGGCCTTCGCGCACGGTCTCGCGCAGGTCGCCCGACCGCACGAGCAGTCCCGGGCCGGCGCGGCCGCGGGCGCGCTGGTGGGGCGCCGCCGCGCGCAGGGTCGCCGTCAGGTGCAGGCCCCGCACCGACGCGCGCGGCACCCGCGCGCCGGAGGTGCGGCCGTAGGGGGTCTCGGCGCGCGAGCGGCGGCCGGGTGCGCCCTCGCCGACACCGCTAAGGCTGAACAGGCGGGGGCGGTAGGTGTCGCCGGCCTCCGACCGGCTCCCCTGGCCGGGGTCCTGCGGGCGGGGCGGCGACTGCTCGTCGCCCGATCCGGTGTCGTCCTCGGCCCCCGGCCCGGACCCGGCGGGCCGTTCGGGGCCGGACGGATCATGGTCGCCGTCGCCGGGCTCGGGGCGGTCCCGCTCCGGCCCGCCGCCGGTGTCCGTGTCGGACGATTCCTCCGGCGGCGCGCTCGAATCGGGGCCGTCGGCCCCACCGCCGCCATCGCTGCCGCCATCGCTGCCGTCGTCGCTGCCGCCGTCGTCCCCGCCGCCGGGGTCGCCGTCGGAGCCGTCCGGCTCACCCGGGTCTTTTGGGTCCGCATCACCCGCCTGATCCAGGGCCTCCTGGAGCCGGTCCTCGTCGAGGTCGGGCGCGTCGAAGGGATCGCGCCTGCGCCGGTGCGGCAGAGCCAGGCGGGCGGCGTCGCGCACGTCGTCGGCGGTGACTTCGCCGTGGTCGTGCCAGGCGGCCAGGGCCATGGCGGCCTGGGCGGTGACGATGTCGGCGCGCAGGCCGTCGACGTCGAAAGCGGCGCAGACGGCGGTGACCTGGCGCAGCGCGGAGTCGGTCAGCGCAACCCCGGGCAGGCGCTTGCGAGCGGCGCGGATGCGGCCGGCCAGCTCCGCCTCGTCGTCGGCGTAGCCCGCGGCGAAGCCCTCGGGGTCGGCCTCGAACGCGAGCCGGCGCCGCACGACGTCGGCGCGCAACTGCGGGTCGCGGGTGGCGGCCACCTCCACGGTCAGGCCGAACCGGTCCAGCAGTTGCGGACGCAGCTCGCCCTCCTCGGGGTTCATCGTCCCCACGAGCAGGAACCGCGCGGCGTGGCGCACCGAGACCCCCTCGCGCTCGACGTGGGAGGTGCCCATGGCGGCGGCGTCCAGCAGCAGGTCGACCAGGTGGTCGTGCAGCAGGTTGACTTCGTCGACGTAGAGGACGCCGCGGTGGGCCTCGGCGAGCAGACCGGGTTCGAAGGCCTTGACGCCTTCGGTGAGGGCCCGTTCGATGTCCAGCGAGCCCACCAGCCGGTCTTCGCTGGCGCCCACCGGAAGCTCCACCAGCTTCGCCTCGCGCTCGGCGGGCACCGCGGAGTCGCTGTGGGGACCGTCGGGGCACTGGGGGTCGGGGGCGGCGGGGTCGCAGCCGAACCGGCAGTCCTGGACCACGTCGAGGTCGGGCAGCAGCGACGCGAGCGCGCGCACGACGGTCGACTTGGCGGTGCCCTTCTCACCGCGCACCAGGACGCCGCCGACGTCCGGCGAGACGGCGTTGATCAGCAGCGCGAGTTTCAGGTCGTCCATTCCGACGACCGCGCTGAACGGGTAGCGAGCAGGAGCGCTCACGCAGGTCAGTCCTTCCTCGGGAATCCGCGCCCATAGGGGTCGTGCCCGGTGCCGCGCAGTCTCCTGGCTTCCGGATCACCGCTCGCCCGCCGCCTTCCCACCGGACGACGTCCGGCAGTGGCGCTCGTTGCGGGCCGCTCCCCGGTCACAGTGGCGGGACCGCCCCGGATTCGCACCGGGTTCCTGCGTGCTGGGGGCTCGACCGCAGGGTGTGCGGCCGGATCCGCCCAGCGCCGGCACCGCTCCCAAGAGTCTCATACCGCCCCCGGACCGTCCCCACCGCGTCGGCCGGTGCGCACCGCACCCTGCCTCCCCGGCGCGATCCGCCCGCCGCCGCGCGCTTGGGGGGTCGACACCGCGCCGGTCCCCCTCCCGCTGGACCGTGCGCGCGACCGGCTCGAACCCGGCCTGGCCGGCGGCATCGCGGAGGGCCGCACACTCGCCGGCTCCGACGCAGCCCGCGCCGAGGCCGAGCGCACCCGCATCGTCCACCGGGTGCGGGAGATCGGCCGGGAGTTCGAGCAGGCGACCGGGTACCGCGGGCGGCGGCCGGATGCGGACACCGGGCGCCGGTTCGGTTCCGGTACCGGACCGGCGCCCGGCCGGATCAGTCCCAGACGCGGGCCAGCAGCCACGCGTCGGAGGCGGAGTCGTGCTGGAGTTCGTACACCCCCCGGGCACGGGTCGATCCCGCCTCGACCCGCCAATGGGCGCGCTGGGGCAAGTTGCCCCGGGTCGCGCGCGACCAGTCGGAGCGCAGGGTGATCCAGTGGTCGACGACGTGGCGGACGTTGTAGACGCGGCGGTCCCATACGAAGCGCACCGGCCGTCCTTCGCGCTCGGTGACGGCGACCGGCACACCGTAGACGTGGCCCACTGGCGACACTCCCCTCAGCTGCGGCCTCCCGCGGGAGGCTCCGGCCTGCGGGGAAGGACAGACCCTGGATTCGAACACGTGTTCTAACGATAGCCGATATCCGGAGTATGCGGAACCCGGATGCGGCGCGGCCTGTCTAAAATCGACATGCACCCGCCCCAAGCTCGACGAAGCCCGGCAATCGGCTCCGACACGCCCGCTCCGGGCGTCTGTACGCTATGACGCGAATTCCCCCTGGCCTAAGGAACTCAGCACTGTGACGGACAACGGGCACGAGCGCGCCAAACCCCTGCGCACCGGCGACCCCCAGGAGCTCGGCGACTACCGCATCGAGGGCAGACTGGGGCGGGGCGGCATGGGCACCGTCTACCTGGCCCGCGACTCCGCCGACCGGCAGGTCGCCGTCAAGCTGATCCACCCCGACTTGACCGACGACTCCGACTTCCGCCGCCGGTTCGCGCGCGAAGTCGAATCCGCCCGCAAAGTCGCCCGGTTCTCCACCGCCGGCGTCCTCGACGCCCGCCTCGACGGCGATCCGCTGTTCATCGTCTCGGAGTACGTTCCCGGCCCCAACCTGGCCCAGTCCGTCACCGCCGACGGCCCCATGGCCGGGGGAACGCTGGAGAGCCTCGCCCTGGGGGTCGCGGCGGCGCTGACCGCCATCCACCGCGCCGGCGTCGTCCACCGCGACCTCAAACCCGGAAATGTGCTGCTCTCGGCGGTGGGCCCCAAGGTGATCGACTTCGGTATCGCCCGGGCCATGGACGACGAGAGCGCGGTCACCCGCTCCAGCCAGCTGATGGGCACACCCTCCTACCTGGCGCCCGAGCTGATCGCCGGCGGCGAGATCACCCCGGCCTCCGACATCTTCTCCTGGGGCTGCCTCGTCGCCTATGCCGGCACCGGCAAGGCGCCGTTCGACGCGCAGACGGTCCCCGCGGTGCTGCACCTCATCAGTTCCGGCGAGGCCGACCTGGAAGGCCTGGACGCGCAGCTGACCGGCCTGATCCGCAGCGCACTGGACAAGGACCCGCGCAACCGGCCCACCGCGCAGCAGCTGATGACCATGCTGGTGGGCCAGGACGACCCGGCCGAAGCGGAGGCGATCGCCGGCGACACGGTGGTCGAGTCCTGGACACCGCCGTCCACCGCGGCGGCCGCGGGCGCGGCCGGCGGGGCGCCGACCGGCGCCGCCGCGGCGGAAGCCGCCGACGGCGCGGAGCCCGGTTCCGGATCCGGGAACGGCGGGGACGCGGCCGCTCCCGGAACCGACGCGGTCCCGACCGAACCGGCCCCCCACCCGCAGCAGCCCGACACCGCATCCCCGGCACCGGCCACCCGGCCCTACCCCCAGGAGGACGGTCCCGCGTCGGGTCCGCAGGCCCCGTACGGGCCCGGGTCCGCCGGCGGACCCGGGCCGCAGCCGCCTCCGCCCGGTCCGCAGTGGCAGCCGCCGCACGGCCCCCCGCCGGGCGCCGAGGCGGGATACGCGCCGCCCGGCGGCTTCCCCCCGGCCGGACCACAGCAGCAGCCCTACGGCCACCCGTCCGGCCCCCAGCCCCAGTACGGCCCGTCGGGACCGCAGGCCCCGCCCGGCCCCCCGGGACCGCAGGGGCCGCAGCCGGGTCCCCGGCAGCAGCCCTACGGGCCGGGACCGGTCTCGCCGCCCTACGGGCAGCCGGCCGCGGGCTACGGCGGCCCCGCGACGCCCGGCGGTCCGGGCGGTCCGGGCGGCGGGGGCACTCCCGGCGGCCCCGCGCCCCGCAGGAGGCGCCGCACCGGCATGCTCCTGGGCGCCGCGGCGACCGTGCTGGTACTGGTGGCGGGCGGTGTGATCGGCTCCGCACTGCTACTCGGCGGCGGGCCGCCCGACGGCACCCTCGTCTACCAGGACGACTTCGCCACCAACGGCTGGGACGTCGACGAGTACGAATCCGACGACGAGTACCTGGAGCGGGCCTACCACCCCGACCACGGGCTGATCCTGCGCATCTCCGAGACCAACGACTTCGGGGGCACCATCGGCGACACCCCGCCCTACGAGGGCGAATTCCCCGAAGCCGCCCGGGTCGAAGCCGACGTCGAAGTGCTCGCCGGCCCCGACTACAGCGAGTTCGGTGTCTGGTGCCACCTCCAGGAGGCCGACGACGAGGACGAGAGCACCTCCTACGAGGCGCTGGTCCGGTTCGACGGCGGCGGCGCCGAACTCCGGCGCGACGGCGGCCCCGCCGGGGAGGCGGCGCTGGCCTCGACCGACGAGGTCGACGGCTACGTCCCGCGGCCGGAGGACTCCTCCCCCTTGGAGGACGGCGACGACGCGGATCCCGTCCTCAACACGGTGACGCTGACCTGCGAACCCGACGAGGACGCCGGGACCATGGACCTCGACCTGTGGGTCAACGGCGAACACGCGCTCGAAGCCGTCGACCCCGACCCGCTGCCCGACGACGCGACCGAGGAGCGGCCGCGCAGGACGGGGATCCGGCTCAAGCGCACCGGCAGCGAAGAGGACACGCCGATGGTCGGGTTCCACCGCTTCGAGCTCCAGCGCCTCGGCGGCCCGGAAACCGGAGGCACGGCGGCCGACACCGCCTGAGGACCGGGGCGGCCGAGGGCGGTGTTCGCGACCTAGCCTGGTCCTGTGCAGGCCGGCAGCACCTGCACGGACAAGCCCCATGACGCAGCACTCAGAGAGGTCAGGCATGCGCGCCATCGTCATCGAAGAGCAGGGCGGCCCCGAGGCCATGCGCCTCGCCGACATCGACACACCCGATCCGGGGGCCGGCGAGGTGCTGGTCGACGTCGACGCCCGCGGCGTCAACTTCATCGACGTCTACCAGCGCAGCGGCGCCTACTCGGTGCCCACCCCCTTCACCCCGGGGGTCGAGGCGGCCGGCCGCGTCGCCGCCGTCGGGCCCGGCGTCACCGAGTTCGCCGCAGGCGCCCGGGTCGCCTGGGCCATGCTGCCCGGCGGCTACGCCGACCAGGCCGTGGTTCCGGTGCAGCGGCTGGTCCCCGTGCCCGACGGCGTCACCGCCGAGCAGGCCGCCGCCACCCTGCTGCAGGGCATGACCGCGCACTACCTGACCCACGCGACCTACGCGGTCCAACCCGGCGAGACCGTGCTGGTGCACGCCGCCGCGGGCGGTACCGGGCTGCTGCTGGTCCAACTGGCGAAGGCGCGCGGCGCCACGGTCATCGGAACCGCCTCCACCGGGGAGAAGCAGCGGTTGGCGCGCGAGGCCGGCGCCGACGAGATCATCGACTACACGACCGCCGATGTGGCGCCGGCGGTGCGCGAGCTGACCGACGGCCAGGGGGTGGCGGCCGTCTACGACGGGGTGGGCGCCGGCACCTTCGAGGCGAGCTTGGCGTCGCTGCGCATGCGCGGCGTGCTCGCGCTGTTCGGGCAGGCCGGCGGCGCCGTGCCGCCGGTGGACCCGCAGCGGCTGAACACCGCCGGGTCGGTGTATCTGACCCGGCCGTCGCTGGCGCACTACGTGGCCACCCGTGCGGAGCTGCTGGAGCGCGCCGCCGACGTGTTCGGGCTCGTCGAATCCGGCCGGCTGGAGGTGCGTGTCGGCGGGCGCTACGCACTGTCCGAGGCGGCACGCGCCCACGAGGACCTGGCGGCGCGGCGCACGACCGGCAAGCTGCTGCTGACCTGAGCCCGCACCCGGGCCGCGGCCCGGGCCCGCGCACCGCCGGGCGGGGCGGGCCGGATCGGCCGCCCGCTCCCGGCGGTGCCGCGCCGGCTACCGGCTGGGGCTCTCCGTGTCGCCGTCGTGTCCGCCCTCGAAGGCGGTCGCACGCTGCCCCGGAACCTGGCCGGACGCGTCGCCCGCCGCGGCCGCGGCCTCCTGGCGGGCGTTGGCCACCGCCTCAGCGGCGATCTCGGCGGCGTGGTCGGCGGCCCGGGTCGCCGTTTCGCGATTCTGGGCTGCGGTCAGCTCCGCCGGGGACTCCTCGCCGGCCTGCTCACCGGATTCCCCGGCACCCTCCTGCTCGGAACCGGTGGGCGCTGCGGCGCCGGTTTCGGAGGCGAAGGCCTTGCTGACGTTCTGTACCGCCTGGCTGAGCTCGCCGGGGATCACCCAGAAGGTGTTGCCTTCGCCGTTGGCCAGGTGCGGCAGCATCTCCAGGTACTTGTAGGCGAGCAGCTTGGGATCGGCGTTGTTGGCGTGGACCGCTTGGAAGACCCGCTCGACGGCCTGGGCCTCGCCGTCGGCCCGCAGGATGCGCGCCTGCTGGTCGCCCTGGGCCTCCAGAATGGCCTGCTGGCGGGCGCCCTCGGCGGTGAGGATGCGCTGCTGGCGCTCGCCTTCGGCGTGCAGCACGACGGCGCGCTTGTCGCGCTCCGCGCGCATCTGCTTCTCCATCGCCTCTTTGATGGAGGGCGGCGGGTCGATGGCCTTTATCTCGACGCGGTTGACCCGGATCCCCCATTTCCCGGTCGCCTCGTCGAGGACGCCCCGCAGCATGGAGTTGATCTCCTCGCGGGAAGTCAGCGTGCGCTCCAGGTCCATGCCGCCGATGACGTTGCGCAGCGTGGTAACGGTGAGCTGGTCGATGGCCGCGAGGTAGTTGGCCACCTCGTAGGCGGCTGCCCGCGGCTCGGTGATCTGGTAATAGAGCACGGTGTCGATGTTGACGACGAGGTTGTCCTCGGTGATCACCGGCTGCGGTTTGGACGAGAAGACCTGTTCGCGCAGGTCGTACTTGGTGTTGACGCGGTCGACGACCGGGATGATGAAGTTCAGCCCCGGCCTCAGGGTGCGCTGGAAGCGGCCGAACCGTTCGATGTTGTACGCGCGTGCCTGAGGGACGATCCGCACCGTCGAGACGACTGCGAGTACGACTAGCGCAGCGATGACGATGAAGAGTATTTCGATCCCCATGGCTACCTCCGGGTGGCCGAGCGGATGACGGGGGACGGTGTGCAGCGCGGCCCGGTCACGGCAGCGCTTCCCTGGGGTAGACGACGGCCGTGGCTCCGTCGATCTCCATGACGTCGACCCGGGTTCCCGGCGGGATCACGGTGTCCTCGTCGATGCAGCGGGCCGACCATTCCTCGCCGGAGAGTTTGACGCGGCCCTGCTCGCCGGTGACCTCGTCGACCACGACGGCCGACTGCCCCACGAGCCGGTCGGTTCCCGACCGCAGCGGCGGCGGCTGGTACAGGTGCCGCTTGGCGATGGGACGCACCACGACCAGCCCGGCGAGCGAAGCGACGATGAAGATGAGGACCTGCCCGACGAAGCCCATGCCCACGGCGCCGGCGACGCCGGCGACCAGCGCGGCCACGGCCAGCAGGCCCAGCGCCAGGGTGAGGGTGAAGACCTCGGCGACGCCCAGGGCGGCGGCCGCGATCAGCCAGAGGGCCCACATCGGCATGGTTACCGACCTCCCGTCCGGACACGGCTTGGTCTCAACCTACCCGCTACTAGTGAGCAACCACACAGCTGCGGCTCACATTCCGGACGCGGGCGGCACGGGCGCGCGGCGCGCGGCGGCGTGCGCGGCGCCCGCACCGGGCACGCGAGGGCGGACGCGCCAGGACACGACTCAGTCCTCGTCCTCCAGGTCGCCCTCCAAGGCGAGGTAGGTCTCGCGCAGCCGCTCCAGCGTCTGCGGGTCGGGGTTCTCCCACAGTTCGCGGTCGGCGGCCTCCAGCAGCCGCTCGGTCATGCCGCGCAGCGCCCACGGGTTGGACTCCTCCAGGAACTCGCGGTTCTGCGGGTCGAACACGTAGCTCTCGGCGAGCTTGGCGTACATCCAGTCGTCGACGACCCCTGCGGTGGCGTCGTAGCCGAACAGGTAGTCGACGGTGGCGGCGAGCTCGAAAGCGCCCTTGTAGCCGTGGCGGCGCATGGCCGCGATCCAGCGCGGGTTGACCACGCGGGCACGGAAGACGCGGCGGGTCTCCTCGCCCAGCGTGCGGGTCTTGACCTGGTCGGGAACCGCGGAGTCGCCGACGTAGGCCGCGGGGTTGGCGCCGGTCAGCCGGCGGACCATGGCGACCATGCCGCCGTGATACTGGAAGTAGTCGTCGGAGTCGACGATGTCGTGCTCGCGGGTGTCCTGGTTCTTGGCGGCCACCGAGATACGGCGGAAGGACGCCTCCATGTCCGTGCGCGCCTCGCGGCCGTCGAGCCCGCGGCCGTAGGCGTAGCCGCCCCAGACCGCGTAGACCTCGGCGAGGTCGGCGTCGTCGCGCCAGTTGCGGGCGTCGATCAGCGGCAGCAGACCCGCGCCGTAGGCGCCCGGGCGCGATCCGAAGATGCGGGTGGTGGCGCGCCGCCAGTCCCCGTGGCCGGCGTGGTCGGCCAACGCGTGGGCGCGCGGGAAGTTCCGGTCGGCGGGCTCGTCGAGCTCGGTGACGGCCTTGATCGCGTCGTCGACCATGCCGATGACGTGCGGGAAGGCGTCGCGGAAGAACCCGGAGATGCGCATCGTGACGTCGATGCGCGGCCGCCCCAGCTCCTCCAGCGGCACGATCTCGAACCCGGTGACCCGGCGCGAGGCGTCGTCCCAGGTGGGACGCACGCCCAGCAGCGCCAGCACCTCGGCGACGTCGTCTCCCTGGGTGCGCATGGCGGCGGTGCCCCACACCGTCAGCCCCACCGAGCGGGGGTAGTCGCCGTTGTCGTCGAGGTGGCGGCGCACCAGGGAGTCGGCCAGGGACTGGCCGACATCCCAGGAGTTGCGCGACGGCACGGCCTTGGGGTCGACCGAGTAGAAGTTGCGGCCGGTGGGCAGCACGTTGACCAGGCCGCGGGTGGGCGACCCGGACGGGCCGGCGGGGACGTGGCCGCCGTCCAGGGCGTGCAGCACGGCGCCGATCTCGTCGCGGGTGGCGGCCAGCCGCGGAACGACCTCCTCGGCGGCGAAGCCCAGCACGCGCACCGCCTGTTCGACGGACTCCCCCGCGGGCACGGCCGACCCGAGCTCGCGGGCGACGGTCGGCTCGGCCTCCTCGGGCGCCCAGCCGCGCTCCTCCATGGCCTCGACGAGGCGGCGGGCCAGCGTGTCGACGAGGTCGAGGGCGTCGGAGGCCGTCCGCGCCGGGCCGTCGACGAGCCCGCTCAGCTCCGCCGGCACCTCCGCCTGCGCACCCGGTTCGGCCAGCAGCACCTTCTCGTCGAGGCCGAAGGCCCCGGCCAGAACCGCGCGCAGCCCCGGCAGCGCGCCGACCTGCCCCGCCCACACCTGGGAGGCGCGCAGCACCGCCATCACCAGGTTGATCCGGGGCTCGCCCTCGGGCGCGTCGCCGAGGATGTGCAGCCCGTCGCGGATCTGCACGTCCTTGATCTCGCACAGGTAGCCGTCGACGTGCATGACGAAGTCGTCGAACTCGTCGTCGCCGGGCATCTCGTCGCGGTGCAGGTCGTGGTGGAGCTCGGCGGCCTTGATCAGCGTCCAGATCTGCTGGCGCAGCGCCGGTGCCTTGTCCGGGTCGAGGTCGTTGACCATGGCGTACTCGTCGAGCAGCTGCTCCAGCTTGGCGATGTCGCCGTAGGTGTCGGCGCGGGCCATCGGCGGGACCAGGTGGTCGACGACGGCGGCGTGGGCGCGCCGCTTGGCCTGAGTGCCTTCGCCGGGGTCGTTGACGATGAACGGGTAGACGAGCGGGAGGTCGCCCAGCACCGCGTCGGGGGCGTCCTCGGCCGCCAGCCCCAGCCCCTTGCCGGGCAGCCACTCCAGGGTGCCGTGCTTGCCCAGGTGCACCACCGCGTGGGCGCCGAAGCCGGGGGCGGAGCCGTCGCCGGTCTCGGGGGAGGCTTCCAGCCAGCGGTAGGCGGCCAGGTAGTGGTGGGACGGCGGCAGGTCGGGGTCGTGGTAGATCGCGACGGGGTTCTCACCGAATCCGCGCGGCGGCTGGATCATCATGACGACGTTGCCGAACCGCAGCGAGGCCAGCACGATCTCGGGGCGGCCGCGGGAGTCGTCGACGTAGAGGTCGCCGGGCGGCGGCCCCCAGTGCTCGGTGACCGCGGTGCGCAGCGCCTCCGGGAGCGCCTCGAACCACCGCAGGTAGTCCTCCAGCGGAACCCGGTTGGTGGCCACGGCCAGCTGGTCCTCGCTGAGCCATTCCACGTCATGGCCCCCGGCGCGGATCAGGGCGTGGATGAGGGGATCGCCGTCGTCCTCGCGGCGGTCCTCCTCGGGTCCCGGAACCCGCCACAGCGCGTCGTCCTCGCCCAGGTCGTAGCCGCGTCCGGCGAGCTCGCGGAACAGGCGCACGGCCGAGGCGGGGGTGTCCAGGCCCACGGCGTTGCCGACGCGGGAGTGCTTGGTGGGGTAGGAGGACAGGACCACGCCGAGGCGGCGGCGGGCGGGCGGCACCGCGTGCAGGCGGGCGTGGCCGACCGCGATCCCGGCGATGCGGGCGGCGCGCTCGGGGTCGGCGGCGTAGACGGGGATGCCGCTGTCGTCGGCGATCTCCTTGAACGAGAACGGCACGGTGATCAGCCGGCCGTCGAACTCGGGGATGGCCACCTGCATCCCGGCGTCCATGGGGGTCAGCGCGGCGTCGGAGGCCTGCCAGCGCTCCCGGCTGGAGGTCAGCACCAGGCCCTGCAGGATCGGCACGTCCAGGGCGGCCAGCGCACCGGCGTCCCAGGCGTCCTCGTCGCCGCCGCCGCTGGCGTCGGCGGCCACGGCGCCGCCGGCGGCGAGCACGGTGGTGATGACGGCGTCGGCGCGGTCGAGGATCGCGAACAGTCCGGGGTGGCTGTCGCGGGTGAGCCCGCGCAGGGAGCCGGAGTAGACCGGCAGGGGCGCGCCGCCGGCGTCGGCGATGGCGTGGCACAGCGTGTCGACGAAGCCGGTGTTGCCGGAGAGTTCGTGGGCGCGGTAGAAGATCACGGCCACGGTGGGGGCGTCGGCGGCGGGCTGCGGGGCGGCCCGCCCGTCGGCGCGCGGGCCGGTCTCGTGGACGCCGTACTCGGGCATGTCCTGGGGCGGCTGGAAGCCTTCGCCGGTCAGCAGCACGGTGTCGGACAGGAACCGCGCGAGTTCGCGCAGGTTGGCGATGCCGCCTTCGCGCAGGTAGGCGTGGGCGTCGGTGGCGACACCGGAGGGAACCGACGAGTGCGCGATCATCTCGGCGTCGGGTGCGGCTTCGCCGCCGAGGGCGACCAGCGGGACGCCGTGGGCGCGCAGCCGCTCCAGCCCGCCGGGCCAGGCCTCGCTGCCGCCCAGCAGCCGCACGACGGCGATGTCGGCGCCGTCGAGCAGTTCACCGAGGTCGCCGGGTTCGGTGCGGGCGGGGTTGGCTGTGCGGTAGCCGGAGTCTGCGGCCCTCGCCGCCAGCAGCTCGGTGTCGGCGGTGGACAGCAGCAGAATGGTAGCCACGCGTGGTCGTCCTTCTCTGGCTAGCCGGGGTCCTCGCCCCGTGACCGGACATGGGCACGACGGACGGAGTTCCTGGCTCGGGCGACGCTCCGGCTGCGGAGCGCGGGCTCTGACAGTTGCGGGACAGCCGCGGACTCCCACCGCGTTCCTCCGTGCCGTCGCCGCCCATCCTGGCAGACGCCCGCGACCGGTCTCCGGGCGGCGGCCGCCTCGGCACGGCGATCCGGGCCACACGGGCGCTGCGGCGGTGGCGCGGTGCGGCCATACGGTTCCGGAGACGGCCGGGCTTTGGGAGAATCGGCGATTATGAGCTACCCTCCGTCTCCCTCGGATCCGGGCGATCCCTATAATCAGTCCTTCCAGGACGATCCCTACGCCCAGCCGGGCCCGGCCCCCGGCGGCTACGCGGGCGATCCCGCCGCCGGAGGCGGGATCCCCTACGGCCACGGCCCCCAGGCGGGCGGGTGGCAGGCGCCCTACGAACACGGGGGCGACGCCGTCCTCACCACCGTCGGCGACATCGCCATCACCCGGACGTCCGTGGTCACTCCGGCGGGCCGCCTGCCGATCAAGGGCAGCACCTGGACCGTCACCGATATGACCCACACCACCCAGGGCGTCTCGCAGACCGGCATCGTCCTCACGGTGGTGTCGCTGGTCATCTTCATCTGGTTCTGCGGCGTGGGCGTGCTGGGCCTGCTCTTCCTCCTCATGAAGGAGGAGAAGACCACCGGCAACATCCAGGTCACCGTGCAGGGCGACGGCGTCTACCACTCCACCATGGTTCCGGCGCAGGGCCCGCAGACGCTCGTCCAGGTCACCCAGACGGTCAACTACGCCCGCTCTCTCGCGGCGACCTGACGCGCCGCGGCGCGGGGGTTCTCACCGGACTCCGGCATCGGAGCGGGTGACCAGGTCGAAGAACCCGCTCTCCAGGTCGCCGCCGGCGGCCAGTCCGTCGAGCGGGCCCTCGTAGGCCGTGCTGCCCGACACGAGCACGCCGACGCGATCGCAGGTGCGGGCGACCTGGTCCAACTGGTGGCTGGATACCAGCGTCGCCACCCCCTCCGCGGCCAGGTCCCGCAGCAGCGTGCGGATGTCGCGCGTCCCGACCGGGTCCAGCCCGTTCGTGGGCTCGTCCAGCACGAGCAGCCGCGGACGGGCGAGCAGCGCCAGCGCGATCCCCAAGCGCCACCGCATGCCCAGGGAATAGGCCGAGGTCCGGCGTCGGGCCACGTCGTCCATACCCAGCGCGCGCAGGGCCGCATACCCCCACTCCCGGGGGACCCCGCGCAGCCGGGCGTGCACCCGGATGTGCTCCAGCGCGTCGAGGTGGGGCCACAGCGCCGGCCCTTCGACGAGGGTCCCGACCTCGCCGCGCGACCGGGCGTCCATCGGGCGCCCGAACGCGGCGATCTCGCCCGAGTCCAAGCTGGCCAGGCCTGCGATCGCCTTCATCACGGTGGTCTTGCCGGCCCCGTTGGGCCCCAGAAGCCCGTAGACCTCGCCGGGGTTCACGGTGAGTCCGGCGCCGTTCAACGCTCGATTGCCGCCCAGGGACTTGTACGCCCCGGTCACGCGCAGCGCCTCGGTCATCACAATTCCTTCCGGTTCACATAGCGGGAGCCGACGGCCAGGAGCACGGCGGTCAGCGCGGCGGAGAGGCCCACGGCCACCGGCAGCACCGTCATGTCGCGCAGGGGTGCGTCCGGGGGCAGGGGGACCCCCGACGCCTCGACGCCCGCGAGCGGGACCACGGCCCGCATCGGCCAGGCGAGCGGGATCGCCCACCACACCGGCTTGTCCGCCAGCAGCGCGCCGAACACCATGCCGACCACGCCGGTGCACGTGGCCGCGGTGAATCCCCAGGCGTGGGCGACTACCAGGCACAGCGCGAGCGTCGCCAGGCTCGCCAGCCACGGCAGCATGCCTGCGGCCACGACCAGCGGAAGCTCGCCCGCCTGGCCGAAGAGGACGCACAGGACGCACAAGAGGCACGTCAGCAGTGCGGCGCTCACCAGGCTCATCGCGGCCACGGCGGTGAATTCTCCGAGCAGGAGCCGGCTGCGGGGGAAACCGTAGGAGTAGAGCAGCAGCCGCGCCTGGTCGTCCTGGCGCACCGCCGCCGCCGCGTACAGGGCGGCGGCCATCGGCAGCAGGATTCCCCAGAACATCAGGACGACCTGCAACCACACATCCCACACGAAGCCCTGGCGCCCCTCCGGGGACAGCACCGCCACGAGTCCCTGCGGCAGTACCAGGCCCACCGGCAGCCCGACCGTCATCCACAGCGGGAACCGCCTCCACAGTCGCAGGGACTCGGTGGCGGTGACCGTGGACCACGACGGCGCGTCGACGGCCCCTACCGGTGCGGCCGGCCCTCCGGTCCGAGTCGGCCCCCGCCGCTCTGGCTCGCTCATCCTGCCTCCGTTCCCGGCGTGTAGGCGGCCGGCGTCCTCGGTACCGGCCGCATCGCACCCCGTACGTAGCCGTCCGCCCCGACCGGGTTCACCGGGAACCGGTGCGCGGGTCCGCGGTCGCGCCCGACACCGCTGCGGCGTAGGCGCCTTCGAGGCCGCGGCCGGGGCCCGCAGCCGCAGCCAGCTCCCCGGGCGACCCGGTGAACACGGCGGTTCCCGCGCGCAGCACCGCCACCCGGCCGCAGAGGCGCCGGACGTCGTCGAGGTCATGGGTCGACAGCACCACCGTGGACGTGCGGGCGAGCTCGGCGACGAGTTCCCGCACCCGGTAACGGTGCAGCGGGTCCATCCCGGCGGTGGGCTCGTCCAGGACCAGCAGCGGCGGCGCCCCGAGCAGCGCGTGGGCGAGGGCGACGCGCTGGCGGGTGCCCGTGGACAGCGCGGCGACGCGGGTGTGCGCCTCGAAAGTCAGGGCGAGCCGCTCCATGGCGTGGTCGGCCAGTTCGCGGCGCCGCCGGACGTGGGCCACACCGTTCAGCAGCGCCGTGTAGTCCAGGTACTCGCGTGTGGTCAGGTGCGGATACAGCGCCGGGCGCTCGGGCAGGTAACCCGCCAGCCGCCGGATCCCGCGCCGAGCCCGGGCGCGCCTCAGGTCGTGGCCGCCGACGTCGAGCCGGCCCGAGCGCGGGCGCAGCGTCCCGGCCACCAGCCGCAGCAGCGTCGACTTCCCGGCCCCGTTGGGGCCGAGCCTTTTATACCTTTTAAGGCTGACGGTCCGTTATAGGTGTTTACTGACCTAGCTGGGAGTTGTTTACCGTTATGGCTAGTTTCAAGAGACGCGCCGTCACCCCCATTGACCTCGGAGGTCTGCCACTCGTCCCCTACGCCCGGATCAGCCGGGACGCCAAAGGGCGGGAGACAGGCGTCAATCGCCAGGACGAGGAGATGCGGTTCGCGTCCGAGGAACAGAAGGTGGCGCTGCTGGACAGGACCTTCAAAGAGAACGACATGTCCGCAGCCTGGGACGCGCCCGAGCGCCCCGTCTGGACCAAGGTCTTCGCGATGCTGGAGAGCGGGGACTACGGCGGGCTCGCGGTATGGGACGTGGATCGTGCGGTACGGGATGGATGGCTGGGAGAGTCGCTTATCCGCATGGTGCGCCAGCGCGGTTTTACCACCTTCCTCATCTGGTCGCCCGACGACCGCTATGACCTCGCGACCGACAAGGGGGTCACCGACTTCCGCGATGCGGTAAACCGCGCGGAGCGGGAGATCTTCCGGCTTCGCCGCCGTGTGAAAGTCACCATGCGCACCAAGGCCAGGCACGGGGAGATCCTTGGCGGGTCACCGCGCCGGTTCGGCTTCATCGATGTCTACGCCAACGAGCACCACCCTGCCGAGGCGGATGCGATGCGGCGTGCGGCGGCCTGGCTGCTGGACAAGAGCTGGACGGTCCGGCAGTGCCTGGAGAAGTGGGAGGAGGAGGGCATCCGGACCGTGACCAGCGTCTACAAGACAGGGAAGCGCAAGGGGCAGACCCGAGGCGGCCTGAACTTCGACCATGCCAAGTTCCGTGACGTGATGATGCGACCGATCAACGTCGGCGTCATCACCGCCGACGGCAAGTCTGTGGGAAGGCTGGAAGGCGATCCGATCTTCGACCAGCGGACCTATGACCGGTTGATTGCCTACTTCACGGCGCGTACGCGGGGCCGTCCGGTCCAGCCCGCGCGAGACAGCCTTCTCGGCGGTCTCCAGTTGGTCTGGTGCTCAGGGTGTCGTTCGACCATGACCGCTGGATGGGTCAAGGCGAGTCAGGGGCATCGGCGGCATACCTACCGGTGCAACTACAACGGGCAGGCGCCGCGACGGGCAGGCTGCTATCAGGTGATCACGGCATCCAACCTTGAAGCCATGGTCGTGGAGGCGACGCTGGCATGGTGGGCCGACCCGGATCGGGGAAAACGCGACGCGGCGATGCTTGCCACGATGACGTCCGAGCGCAAGCGGCTTGAGGAGCAGGTAGCCAACCTGGACGCGTCGGTCGACGCGCTGATGACCAAGATGGCTTCCGGAAGTCTGCCGGCGGACCGGTTCCAGACGACGTTGGACACTTTCACCGCGCAGCGCGCACCGCTCGCCACACGGTTGGAGGAGTTGCGTTCCGCCGATACCCAGGCTCATGCCGTCATCACCCCTGAGCGCGCCGCGCAGATGTGGGAAGCGGCCTCTCTAGAGGAACGTCAACACATGGTGACGGCTGCGATCCGCGAAGTATGGGTGCACAAGACGGGCAAGACTGGCAACCGGTTTGATCGCAGGCGCGTAACGGTCATCGCCGCCTAGTCAACCCAAATCGTTACGACAGTCATGTAAACCCTCATCAGGGCACAAACCAGACGAAGATGAATATTTTACCGAGCCCAGCGAGATACACCCGCTGGGCTCGAATGTCAGTAACAGAAGGTTTACAGACTCGGAAACCCCGCACGTCCGCGGCTTGCGAGCGCCTTAGTTAAAAGAGTGAACTATGGGATGCGAGGGACAAACGTCCAGTTCGCTTCTGGTGCGCAGGACACCAAGGAGGGCTTGATGGCGCATCCGTATGTTCATGTCCGATCACCCGACCTTTTCGCTGAGCTCATCCGCATCGCGGATGTCACCCGTTCTCAGCTTGCGCGTCGAGCGCACTGCTCCAAGGCCCACATCACGCTCATCTCTCAAGGCAAGCGCGGCTGCAACCCACGCGTCGCTTGGAGGATCGCCAACACGCTCGGCGCCACCGTCGATGAGCTGTTTACCGAGTCAAAGGAAGGCGAACCCGGTGGAGGAGACCCAACCAGCATCGTCGCAGCTTAGCGAATTACTTTCCCGCACTCCCATCACTGAGGAGACCTACAAACGGCGGGAACGAGCACTGGCCAAGCTGTCGCAGCTTCTCAGCGACACAGCCACTAGCGCAAGCCGTGTTGACGCCCCGCAACACGGCACAGGGGGGAACAGATGAACCTCGGCTACGCCGAATTCGCCGACACGCTCCTCACAGCGGCCAAGGAGCAGGATCAGCGCAGGGTCCATGCTGCGTTCGTCATGATCTACGCGCTCGACGGCGACGCCGGTATCCGAGCGATGCTCGGTACCGTCCTGGACCAGGCTACCGCAGGACTACCCGCACCCGAGGGGGACGACTTCTATACGTTGAGCGCGTTCGCGTTCACCCTCGGCAGCACTGCCACCTCCGAGTGCATCGACGAGATGCCCTATGAACTGGGGTGGTCACTGCGGATGATTTCGGCACGTCTCAACGGAGACACTGAGTCAATCGAGAGCCTGATCGCCTCGGCCCAGGCCGATGACCGGCTCTCGACGTGTTCGCTGACTCTCGCACTCGTGGCCGGCCAGACCTCCTATCAGGGGGTCGGACGTGAGTGAGTCGCACGCACCGGAGGTGACGGTCCCCATGGATGGCAGTGCATCGACCTCCGGACTGATCACCGAGCTCGCCGAAGCCGCGACCGTGCTCGCCGCCGCGCGGGCGCGCTATGCCGACGTCGAGGACCGCCTGCGTAAGGAGGTGGGCGAGCCCGAGGAGATCGGCGCACGCCTGGCGACGCTGCAAGGCCGCACGGTCGCGCGCTGGTCGGCCTATGAAGAGCGGCGCGTCAACACGAAAGCGTTGCGCGAGTCCTGGCCCGAGATCGCCGAGACGGTCACCGAGACTCGGTTGCGCACGCGCTTCACGGTGGAACTCCCGCAGGGAGTCGCCGCGTGAGCACCGCACGGAACAAGGGCACCAAGGCCGAGACCGCAGTCGTCCGCTTCCTGCGCGGCTACCTCGGGGTCTGGCTGCCGCACCTGATCGAGCTGATCGACCGGCACCCGCTACGCGGACGGAACGACGTAGGCGACATCCGAGGTGTTCCTTACACCGCAATTCAGGTGAAGAGCACCAAGCGGCTGGACATCGCCGGAGCGCTGGACTCAGCGCGATCCCAGGCGGCCGAGGCCGGAACCGACGTATACGCCGCTTGGATCAAGCGCCGCGGTGCGACCGATCCGGCGCGCTGGTATGTCGTCCTCGACGGAGAGGGGTTCGCGCGGCTGCTGCTGCACTACCTGACGGCGGAGGTGCGCGATGACTGAGCACCCTCCCCGCTGGGGTGCCTTCGCCGTGGCCTACGGCGCGGTCGTGCTCCTGGTATTCACAGCCTTCGCTGTCCTGCTTGCGAGGTGTGGCGTATGAGTGACCCCTTCACCACTCCGGCAGAAATCGGGAGCGCTCCCGACGGCGAGACCGCACTCGCTGTCGGCAAGGCCGATCCGGGGGTCGGCGAGTGGTTGCAAGAGGTGATCTGGTCGCGCTCGGCGAAGTCGCCGCGCAGCCTACAGCGGCGCCCCGGTCCCTCATCGCTGGGCACCGAGTGCGATCGGCAGTTGGCATACACACTCACGGGCAGGCGCCCTGTGAACCTGGAAGCCGACCCGTGGGCAGCGATCGTAGGCACGGCTGTCCACACCTGGATGGCGAACCTGTTCGACGCCCTGGACGGCGGAACCGGCCGCTACCTGATCGAGTACCCGATCACCTATCAGGGCGTGCAGGGCACTCCCGACCTCTACGACCGGCGGCGCCGCCTGGTCGTGGACTGGAAGACGTGCAAGCTCGACAAGTTGCGCACCATCCGCAAGCAGGGACCGCCGCGCGGCTACATCGTGCAGTCGCAGATCTATGCGGCCGGACTCACCGAGGCCGGTGAGGACCCGGCCGCGACGGCGCTGGTGTTCTTGCCCGTCGATGGTCGCCTGAGTGATCTGTACGTCTGGTCGGCCGGCGTCGAACCGAGCATCGCCGAATCCGCCCTCGCCCGGCTCAACTCGCTGGAGGGCACGGCTCCGGCCAAGGTCCCGGCGAAGCCGAGCCGATTGTGCCCGTGGTGCGACTTCTATCGCCCCGGCTCTACGGATTTGAGCGTCGGATGCCCCGGACCCAGCACAGAAAGGAAGACGTGACCATGACCGACCCCTTCGCTCCCCCGCCAACGCCGACGGCATCGACCGGCGTCAAGGCGGCTGACCTCCAGGGTCGTCTGCTGCTGATCCGCCCCCTGTCCCACGAGCCCGACGTTCTCACCATGTACGGCTCGAAGGAAGCCGTCCGCTGCACCATCGCCGAGTTGGACGGCCCGGACGCCGAAACCACGCACGAGGACGTGATGGTCTTCGGCAGAGGGCTGGTGGGCCAGCTCCGCGCCGCTCTGGACGGCGGTGTGGCAATGGTGCTCGGCAGGATGGGGCAAGGGCAGGCCAAGCCGGGGCAGAACGCACCGTGGCGCCTGCTGGACCCCACCGAGCAGGACTCGGCGACCGCACGCGCCTACCTGGCACGGCGCCCGAACCAGCAGCAGGCGCCGCCACCGGCCGCACCGCAACCGCAGCAGGCCGCGTCGCAACCGCAGCAACCGGCCGCGCCTCCGCAGCAGCCGCAGGCACCGGCCGTTCCGCAGCCTGCCCAGCAGAGCCCCTTCACGGCTGCGCCCCCGGCTTCTGACCAGCCACCGTTCTAGACCATCCCTGGATCGGGGGTCTCAGCGCTCTGGGGGCGCGCTGAGGCCCCCTTGTTCACGCATCCGACCGTGACGATGAAGGGGGACATCGCGTGGTTACACCGCAGCAGCAATGGGCCGACGCGCTTGTCCGCGCCGGATACCACCTGTTCCCATGCCAGCCGAACAGCAAAATCCCGGCATGCACGGGCGGCGTCACCGCCGCTATCAACGACCCGGAGGGGATCGCCGACCACTGGGCCGCTCACCCCGACCACAACATCGGCATCTCCTGCGGCGCCTCACACCTGGTCGTCGTGGACTGCGACCGTCCTAAGAGCGACGACTGGAGATGGCCGAGCGACTGGGCGAGCGTCGCCGGAGAATACTGGGATGGCACGGACGCCTACTGCTACCTGATCGAGCAAGCCGGACACGAGCTATCACGCGGCGACTTCGATCTGCTCGGCACCATGGTGGTGATGACGCCGTCGGGCGGCATGCACTTCTACTTCCAGGCGGCGCCGAACTTCGCCATCCGCAACTCCGCCGGTGTCCTCGCGCCGCTGATCGATATCCGTGCCGAGGGTGGTTACGTCCTCGGTCCCGGATCGACGGTGGGCGGACGCCCCTACGACTACCTCATCGACGCGCCCCCGGCCGCGATGCCGGGATGGCTCGGATACGCGCTACAAGGCGTCAACCAGCGCCGCCGCAGCCAAGACACGCGCCCCCCGGGAGCGACCCACTACCGGGGGGCGCCTCCCAACGCCACCTATGCGGAGCGTGCACTGGAAGACATGGCGCTCGCCCCCGACGGAGAGCGCCACGACACCTTCGTATCCCGGATCTTCCGCCTTGCCTTGGACGAGTCGAAAGGCACCGTCGATCTCACCGCACTGGAGCCGCGCATCCGCGACATCGGACGGTCCCAAGGCCGCACCGAACGCGAGATCACACAGGCCATCGCCTCCGGCCGCGCCAAGGCCGTCGCAGGGAGCCCGTGATGGCGCACATTCCCCGCGAAGACATCGAAGCGATCCTGCACGAGTACGCCGCCCAGGTCCGCGCCGAACGGCACCTCCAGGCGCGCGGGATCGCCGCGCGCATCATCCCGCGCTCAGGTCTTGCGCTATTGCCCGAACCCCGCCCACTGATCGAAGGCACTATCGATCAGCACTCCGTCGTGCTCCTCGCCGGCCCCTGGGGAAGCGGCAAGAGCTTCATCGCATTGGACTGGGGTGCGCGCATCTCCACCGGTCTGGCCTGGCAGACCCGCCCCATCCAGGAAACCGGTACGGTTCTCTACGTCGCCGCCGAGGGTGCCTACGGGCTCAAGCGCCGCATCGACGCCTGGGAGTACGCCTGGCGAACCAAGCTCACCGATGACGGGTTCATGATTCTGACCCGGCCGGTGAATCTGCTCTCGCCCGGCGAGGTCGCCGAGCTGTGCGAGCAGGTTCGCGAACACGGCATCGCCCACGTCATCGTCGATACCCTCGCCCGGTGCCTGGTCGGCGGCGACGAGAACAGTGCGCGCGACATGGGCATGGCCGTGGACGCCCTTTATGAGATCCGCGAGGCCACCGGCGACGGCGGGACCGTTCTCGCCATTCACCACACTGGGAAAGATCGACAGACGATCCGCGGCTCCTCCGCGCTGGAGGCCGGAGTGGACACGGTCTATCAGACCGAGGGCGACGGCCGGTTGATCCAGCTCAAGCGCACCAAACGCAAGGACGGACCCGTTGACGACCTCGTGCGGCTGTCCCTCAACCCGGTAGCCGACTCAGTCGTCGTCGCCTCCCAAAACGGGGTGGGAATCAGCCGTTCGGAGGACACGGTTGTTTCCCTGCTTCACTCCCACTTCTCCAACTTGGAGGCCCCGACGACACGCACTCTCATGGACGTGTCGGGAATGCCGCAGTCCAGCTTCTATCGGGTGCTGAACGGTCTGGTCACCAAGGGCACGGTCGTCTTCGAGAAGGACGGCCGCAGCACCCGTGTCCGCCTCGCCGAGGACGCCGACACCCGCCCGTGATTCCCACATTCCCAACGTTTCCCTCCCGCCGTCGCCCATTCCCACCCACCGCCCCCCCTCTTTAGAGGGGGCGGGGGGATGGACCGGGGAGAGGACCGGAACGGTCACCGCAAGGAGGCCACCGTGCTCGACACCGCACCCGTCCGCACGCGATGCCGCCGCTGCCAGACGCACGTCCTCGAAGGCTGGATCGAAGGCGTCTACTCCCGGATCGCCCCCGAGACCTACCCGGCCGACGCCGCCGCCTGGTCGCTGGTCTCCAGCCACGACGTGTACCGCGTCCGCGAGACCACGCGTCGTGTGATCCTCACCCGGATCGTGAACCCCGACGAGATTACGCCCGAGTACCGCTACGTCCTCGGCCACATCTGCCCGGCCGCGAAAGCGAGCGCCTGATGTCCTGCACCATTCGCGACGCCTGTGACGGCGCCCGACCCGACGACCTGTTCTGTGACGCCTGCGTGAGCACCGTCGTGGACACGCTGCGCGAGGCTCCGGCTCTGCTGCGGCTTCTCGAAGCCGAGACTCCCAAGACGCTCGCCCGTCCGACCGATGCCCCGGTCACCCGGTCCGGGTTCGGCTCCTCGACGCCGGCGAGCGAGCACTTCATCGACCTCACCGCCGCCATCACCGACGCCGTGGCCGACTGGTCGGCTCTGACCGGGCGTCCGGCCGCTCGCACCGTCGCGGGCATCGCGTCGGCGGCCTCACGGTTGGCCGCGCGTCCGCACCGCCACCTCGCCGCGTTGGGTGCTCTCGGTGCGGCGCGCGCGCTTCTGCGTGCAGTGCGGTCCGCGCGCCGCGCGCTCGCCCTAGCTGTCGAGCCGCGACAACTCGGCATGCAGTGCCCGGGATGCGGGACACGGGGCCTGACTCAGCTCACCGAGGACGGCCCTGTCTCCTGCGACTATTGCGACGCAGAGTTCCCGCCGAACGGCCGACCGGATGCGGCGCCTTCAGTGGAGAACACCTTCACTGGCGAAGTGGAGGGCGAGGTCACCCAGACCGGCCACGGCGGCGAGGACTCCGCCCAGAGCGTTCGCAACTCCGTCTCGGGCACCGTGAGGGGCAGGGTCGTGCAGGCCGGGAACGTCAGCGGCGGCATCCGGCTCTGAAGACAACGGAACGCGGAGTTTTCCTCGGTCTACCGAAGTCGCCCCGCGTTCCGCGATCATTGCACCGGCGAGGAGCCCATCAGGCTACGGTGCCTGATGGGTCGCTGCCTGTTCGGTCTCGGATTCCCGTTGGTCCGCACTGAAAAGGACACCTACCAACTCGCTGAGCTGCGAGCGAGGAAAGTGAAGCTGCGCCGCGTCGGCGAGTTCGGCTCCACCGCCCTCGTCCTCGGGGAACATGTAGACGATGTTCATCCACGCCTCAGGGTGGGTCCAGCGCCGCACGCGATGAGCGAACGCGGGATGCTCGCCCAGAATGGCCACGAGTGCCTTGGCGTCGTCGTTCGGCATCTTCAGCCACACGTAGCCACGGTAGAAGTCGGCGTGGCGTTGCCGGTCCTGAGCCGAGGTCGGCGACCGGTGCCCGTTGTCTCCGATCGCTTCGCCGTGGTCTTGGCAGCATCCGAGGGTGCTGAGACCCAAAGACCACAGGGCTCGCATCAGGGGCACGAGTTCGGCATCGATGTCGGCCTCTCCGCCGTCAGGTAGGACGAGGCGTTCAACAGGATGGATCTGCATCAGTCCGTCAGGCACTCGACCACTTCCTTCAGATGGACACGGATCATGTCTTGGATTCCGGCGTCGTCGGCGGGGTCAGCGATCCACCGCACGGTCCCCTCAAGGAACCATTCGATGATCCACATCTTGTCCCAGCCACCTGCCCAGACGTGCGCGGGGAGGTCGCCCCGCGCGTGCGCAGCTTCCGGCGGACCACCAGCGGCGATGTAGGCGTCGATCAGCGAGGAGACGGCACCGAGGTCAAGCGGCTCTGAAGTGCCTTGCCAGGACACGAGGTCCAAGAGCCCTGGACCGGTGTAGGAGCGTGCCCAATCAAGGATCTTCCGGCCGCTGTTACCGATGTGGATCGACGTGGGGTGGAACTCCGAGTGGCACAAGCCGAACGGCGGTTCCTCAGCTCCCCTCGCGCGACGGTCAGCGACACGGGCGATCTTTTCGAGGTCGTCCTTGATGTCGCCCGCCTCGTCCGGTCCCCAGCGACCGGCTTCCCGCAGGTCGCCGATCCAGGCCAGCGTCTTTTCCGGGAGTCGGGACAGTGCGGCGCTGTCCAAGACGGTCCGGCCGGGTACGCCAGGACACATGTGGATCTGTACAGCCGTCTGCGCGGCGTCTTCGAGCGTGGGGGCACGCAGTTCAGGGCCAAGATCCTCCAACAGCATGAGAACACTGCCGTCCGCTTGGGCGTAGTCGGCGAGCAGTCGCGGAACGGGTACGCCGTTCTCCGCCACATGCGTCAGGGCATCCCTCTCGTCGAAATCCCCGATCGCGTACTTGAGGACGACCGTCTGTCCGTCGTCCAGCCGGAGCCGCTCAACGCCGGATTGCTCCCAGACGCGGATGTCCTCACGTCCCACGATCGATTGGTCGATCTGGGGCTCCAGGGTTGACCGCAGCGTCTGCGTCGAGGGGCGGGCGACTTCCGCCGCCCGCCCCTGTTCGTCGGTACTACTTGGCACAGTCCCTTACCTTCTGGATCCACTCGTCGCGGAAGTCGCCCAGTTCTGTTCGGAACCGGTCGATGTCGGCTCCGAACGGCACGACGGCGCCTCCGGCCATGTTCTTGTAGACGCTCGACTGGCAGCCGTGAACCAGCCGTCCGCCGAGAGCCGTGTGCGCCTTCACCTGCTCGATACGGCGCGGTTCGTTGAACCATCCACCGTGGTATAGCTCGTCCACGAGTTCAGCATCCGTTTCGGTGGCGTCGTAGACGACCCGGCACGCTTCGCCGAACATCCAGGCAGGGCTGACGTTGGAGATGTGGCCGTCCTGCTCGACCCGGTTCAGGCTCATGACCGTACCCATCTCGCGAAGCATCCGCAGGTGCTTCTCGCCAACGCCCATCCGTTGCAACGAGGGGTCTTCCAAGTGTTCGCTGCGGAACAGGTAGGAGTAGACCTCCCAGGCGACGGACAGCACTTCGGCGGCGTCGGACGTGGTCCGGCCGTGGTCTCGCAGGTAGTCCAACGCCATCTGCTCGATGGTGGTGTCATCCGTTTCCCGCGCGCTGAGGACGTCGTTGCGGACGCCTTCCCAGTCGCAGACCGTCCACGTGGAGCTCTCGTTCCGGAAGAAGAACTCGCCGGGGTCGATGATGAGGAGTGTGCCTACGGCTGTGACTCCAGGCAGGCGGTTCCACCCTTGGTTGAACGCCGAGGGGAGGTCGACGCTGATGGTCTCGGCTATGACTCCGGTCATAATCACTTCTCCTTCGTGTTCTCCGGTCAGGTTGTTCCTGGCGGAAGTTCCAAGCAGCAAGGGACGCGCAGACACGCGGTGACTCAGAAGGTGTCGGCTCCGGGACGCCGGAGGTCTGGTCGGCATGGGTCATAGGGGTCCATGCCGGCTGCGACATGCCTCTCCGTGGTGTGGATGTGGTCGAGGAGCCGCTGCGGTGTCGGGGCTGAGAGCGGGCGGACGGTCGAGGGGCCGCGATAGAAGGCCCAGAAAGCGTGTGATCCCGGACCCCACATGACGAGCCAGCGAGGCCCGAGGTCGCGCTGAAGGTGATAAGCGATCCGGTAGTGATCGGCGTCTTGTCCGACGTCCCACGCCATGGCACATCACCCGTGGTGGCTCGGATTGCGGTCGAAGAGAGCCCACACGGTGAGGGGATCGCCGGGGTTCCCCTCCCATCCCCAGCGGCGGCTGACCGCTTCGACGAGGGACAATCCGCGCCCGGCTTCCTCAATGTCTTCGATGCATGTGGGGCGCGGTTCCGGAAGAGTGACGGGCCGTTCCGGCCGCAGCCCCTGGTCAGTGACGGCCAATCGCATATTGCCGGTCAGCCGGGTGATGTCGATCCGAACGCGACCTCCGGGAAGCCCTGATGCAGTGTGTTTGATCGCGTTCGTGTAGATCTCCGACAGCGCCAGCAGGATCGGGTACGCGCGGTCATAGGCGAGGCCGGTCGTCCGCCAGCACCAGCTTCGAGCGAGCTTGATCTGGTCGCGCTCGTGACCGAAGAAGACGCTGCTCAGATCGGGGTTGGTCGCCGGAATCCGGTGCGGCAGCGACAAGCGCGTCTTCGCAGGCGCAGAGCCGTTGACCCCCGGATTCTCGTGTTGCTCGGCCGCTAGCGCCATGTCGATCACCCCTGCCTGAGATCAGTGTCTGGACGGCTACTCGCCCGTCCAGTTGCGTCCGCTTCGACCCAAAGACGCCTGTGTGCGGCGATCAGCGGCCGATGACGTCTGCCTTTCGCTAGGATGCATGTTCCACAACACTGATGCAATAGATTCGATGCAACATGTCATCGGCAAGGAACGTGTATCGTCCGTGGCATGGGCAAGCACATACCGACAGTGCGCACCCGTCGTCTCACGGGTGAGCTGCGCAGACTTCGCGAGAAGTCAGGCATGACCTGGGAATCGGTAGCCGAAGAGATGGGCTGGTCGGCGTCCAAGGTCTACCGCATCGAGGCTGACAAGGTCCGCGTCCTCGTCCGCGACGTCAAGCGCCTGCTGAGCCTGTTCAGCGTCGAGGGAGAGGAGCGGGAAGCGCTGCTGGAACTGGCGAAGAAGGCCAGCGAGAAGGGATGGTGGCACCAGTACGACGGCGCTATCCCCGAGTGGTTCCAGTTCTACGTCGGCTTGGAGAACGAGGCATCAGCCGTACACGAGTATCAGCTCTCGCTTGTCCCTGGGCTTCTACAGACTGAGGCCTACATGCGGGCGATCTTGTCCACCGCCCCGGTGACCGACAGCGACGATGGGATCGACCGGCAGGTCGCCGTCCGTCTGGCACGCCAGGCGCGGGTCACGGCCCAGGAGCCCGTGACCCTCTGGATCGTGCTCGACGAAGGCGTCATCAGGCGGCTCGTCGGAGGCCGCGCAGTCATGCGGGAGCAGATCGAGCACTTGATCGCGATGGGCGAGCTCCGCAACGTCACCCTCCAGATCTGCCCCTTCAACAAGGGTGAGCACGCCAGCATGCTGGGGTCATTCAAGATCCTCCAGTTCCCTCAAGACGAGGATCCGGACGTCGTGTACCTGGAGGAGCAGACCGGAAGCCTCTACGTGGAGAAGCTTGAGGAAGTTCGCCGGTATAGCCTGATGTTTGACCACCTGCGCGAGAAGGCCATCAGTGGCCCGGAGTCACTGTCCATGCTCAAGCAGGCGGCGAAGGAACTCCAGTGAACCAACCAGCGATAAGAGAGTGCGGGTGTCCCTGATGGACCTGTCCCGTGCCCAGTGGCGGAAGAGCCGCCGCAGTGGGAACAACGGCGGCGACTGCGTGGAGGTAGCTGCCGCCGAGGGCCGAGACGCGGCAACGGCGAACAAGGCTGACGAAGAGATCGTCTTCGCTGTCCGAGATTCCAAGAACCCGGACCGGCCGGCTCTGGCCTTCACCCGAGCCGAGTGGGATGCGTTCGTGGAAGGTGTCAAGGACGGCGAGTTCGACTCTGAGAAGCTGCTCGCCGCCATGCGAAACTCGGCGCTGGTCGGCTAGCCAGACACGACGAGCGCCGGTTCTGGGGACGATTATGTTCGCAGGCGGGTTACACCAGTCTCTTTGAGCCCCTGAGCCCCACTGGTTCAGGGGCTCCGGCATGCTCAGCGGCTCCTAACCTGTAGTGAACGAAAGCGTTCAGATGGGAGTGAGAGCGTGGTGGGGCGTCCGGCGACGGGGCAGGCGCCGACTCAGCACGTTCGCGCCGAGAACGACCTGTGGTACGGCGCTAAGGACCGCGCGGAGCGGCAGTTCGGACCGAGGACGTTTCCTTGGCTGGTCCGAACGCTGCTGGAGGCGTACAACCGGGGCGAACTGGTCATTGACGCCGAGGGGCGCGTCTCCGTGGTTCAGGAGGGCGAGGACGATGCGGATGGGTAGGGCTCATCGCCGGCTGCTGCGGTGGGAGGAGATCGAGGAGAAGCACGGGGTCCGGCGGAACACGTTGAAGTCGTGGGTTCGTCGCGGGTATCTGAGGTCGCGTGCTCGCCAGGGGCGGGCGTATCTGTACCTTGAGGCCGACGTGCTTCGCTGTCAGCGCGACCGCGACGCGGGGACCGCCCCGTTGCGCGCAACCCGGTGACTGTGCAACTATCCTGAATCCAGGCTGGAGGTTCTGTACCTCCGGCCGTTTCTGTTTCTGGGGCGCCTCGCGGCCGAGCGGCCGGGGGCGCCTTGTGCTGTGCAGGGCGGTGGTCGCGATGCCCTACCGGCAGTGGCCGTACTGCACAACGCCCGGTTGCGGCAACCGCACCTCGGGCGGGCGCTGTAAAGCCTGCCTGGCGCGCGCCGACGCCGCACGGGGCACGCCTACCCAACGCGGCTATACGAGCCGCTGGCGCGGTTTTGCGGCGTCGTACTTGCGGCGCCATCCCTGGTGTGTGCGGCCGGGGTGCGGTCGGGCGGCGACCGAGGTGGACCACATCGACGGCCGGGGTCCGAACGGTCCGCGCGGCTACGACGAGGCCAACCTTCGGCCGTTGTGTCACGACCACCACAGCGCGCGCACCGCGCGCGACCAGCCGGGCGGCTGGTGGGCCGAGCGCCGCAACGGCGCAGCTTAGGTGACCAACACAGCAACGCCCCGACCGCACCATGGGCGCGGCCGGGGCAGGGTTGGGGCGGTTAGTGTTCTGCGGCGTTCTGCTGCCAGCGTCGCAGGGATACGGCCATCATCACGGCACTGGCCTCGTCAAGCCGGAAGACCAGCTCGCCGCCGTTCAGGACGGCACGGGCGGCGCTCTCGGCATGGCTCAGTGGCAGAGTGATCTCACCGCATGCACCGTCCGAGAGGACGAGCGTGAACGTCGCCGAGTTCCCCGCCTCGTTGATGCGCACCCGGTCGAGTGAGACTGTCATCAGCTCTCCAGCCTCTCGGGAGCGCCGGGGTGGCACTCGAAGAACCCTTCGTGCGCAGCGCGGATCTGCTGCTCCGCGAGCCGGTAGAACTCCTCTCCGAGCCCCGGACGCGCCTTGCGGAGGTCGAGCATCGCCCGATGGGCAAGCCGGTCTTTGGCGCGTTTGACCACGAGCCGCTTGCACGGCGCGCAGGCTGCCCAAGCGCTGTCGTCCTTGTGGACGAAGGACGCCTCGTCGGTGACGGTAAGCATCTCGAACGCCCCTCGCGTGACAAAGCGCCACGGCGGGTTGAGCGCGGAGCAGAAGTCGCAGCGCTTGACGGCTTCGGCAAAGGAACCGGGAGCGGGTACGGGATCGTGGTCGGCATCGGAGCGGTGAATCAGCTCCCATGAGACCTCCCCGCCGTTCTTCCATTCGATCGCGGTGATCAGCTCGTCGCAGACGACGCAGGTGGCGATCAGCTCGGTCATCGGACACCTCCCTGCGACTGCCCGCGCTCGCGTTCCCAGCGGCCCCACGAGAAGGGGCGCCGATGGTGTGGCAGCAGCGGCTCGCCTTCGGGTGGAAGGTCGTCCGGGCCGACGGGCATGCCGTGTCGCCAGTGCCAGGCGGCGATCTCATCGAGCGCGGCGTTGCGGTCGTGAGCGGTGTCGAACGCGCGGACCTCGATGTCGCCCTCGGTGTAGGTGGCCATTCCGTAGAGGGGTTCGGCCGGGTCGCTGTAGACGCAGGCGATGACATAGGGCCAGTCGCCCAGATCCCAGCCGTGAAGCCCCCATGCCGGAACGAAGCGCCATCCGTCGCTCAGCTCGTCCATCCAGTCGTAGCCGTCGCCGACGTCGCGCGCCGGGAGTTCGGGCAGGCGCAGAAGCGGGTTACTCAGTTCAGGCACGGGTGGCTCCGTTCTGCTTGTCGGCCATTCCGGGAATGCACTCGAAGGCGGCTGCGGGCGACCAGTGCAGATCCCGCTCCACCACGGAGCGGACCCCCGCGAGGTGATGCAGATGGAGGATGGGATCCGAGGGGTGCGGCCCGATCGGGACGCTCAGCCACTCGATGTCGTTGAGGCTGAAGCGGGTGAGCACGGGGGCGCTGTCGTTCTCAATGCGCCGATAGCCGAATGCGTCCCAGCGGCCGGGGGCGTCCTTGCGCTGCCCGAGTTCGGCCACCCACCAGTCGATTCCGAAGCCGAAGTAGTGCAGGTGGATCATCACCAGCCAGTCGGGCGTCTCCTCCTGGTCGAACAGGCCGGGGATGTCGATCAGCTCCTCGTCGGGCGGCAGGAACGCGTGTCCGCGCCGCTCGCTCTGCGTCTCGGTCATCCGCGCGAGCGGATGGGGTGTGTCGTACATTGAGAGGTGCTTCCTTCCTGAAGCGATTCGGGTTGGAGCGGCGCCCCGGCCGGAGCGGATTGGTAGTCGGTGTCCGGCCGGGGCGGTCGTCATCGGCGCCGGTCCCCTTCACGGGGGTCGGCGTCGATGCGTTCGGGGGCCGCGTCCTCGTCGGAGCACGGCGGGTAGTGGTAGTTCAGGGCGTTGAGCACGGCGGCTTCGATGGACTCGTGGAAGCCGGTCTCACCGGCGATGCCGTGCGAACCGATCACGTAGTAGCCGCTGCCGCGAAGCTGGCGATGCACCTGAGACCAGCGGCCATCCAGCGTGGTGAAGTCCGCGAATCTGAGGTTCCGCGTATTGATGCTGAACATGGACGAGCGGTAGATCGTCAGAACTCCGCGGTCGTCCGGATCGTGCAGGGCCGTGGCGTCGCGGATGACGCGGGGAAGCTGTTCGTGCATCAGGCTGCCTTTCTGTAGGAGGCTCGGCCGCATCGGGCGTGACCGCATCCCGAGCACGGTGCTCCGCGCTTGCAGGAGCAGCCGCACGGGCCGATGACGGGCGGGGACGGGAGCTTCCAGGCCGACCAGTCGATATCGGCGCTGCTGGGGCCGAAGTCGCTCCACGACCACGACCGCGCGCTGGTGTGGACGTTCGGCGCCGGTTCGGTGCGGCGCGGCTCGGTGAAGCGGCGCCGGATTCGCCGCACGATCTCAGCGAGCCGGCGTCGGGAATCAGCGGCCATCAGATCCACCCCGCTTCGCGCAGCGGGGAGACGCACCCTTCGGGGCATCCGCCGTCCGGTTCGATCAGGTCGCCGCACGGGCAGACCAGATCTCCGAGCGCGGTCACGTCCCACCCTGCGGGGAGGAGGTCGCGCAGCGTTTCCTCGTGGTTCATGTCCTGCCTTTCTGTGGTCGGTGGAATCGCCCCGCCCCCCGTTGAACGGGGCGGCGCCGATCGGCGGAAGCGCTAGTGAGCGCTTCCGGGCATGAGGGAGCAGAAGGTCGTGAACGCGGTGTTGATGGCGTGCTCGACCTGTTCCAGAGCGGGGTCGTCGGCGCGGTCGGAGGGGCCGATGATCACCGCGTAGCGGGGAACCCAGGTGAAGGATTCGTCCAGGTGGTTGTCGTTGACGTAGGCGACGAACATCCGGGCGAACTGCTCCAACAGCGCCTCGTCGGGGTCGCCCGCGACGCTGCGTCGCAGGCAGCGGATCAGGTGGTCGTGCGCGAGCGCGTAGCCGGTGCGCAGCGCGTAGCCACGGTCAGAGAACAAGACCACGACTTTCCTCCTGTCATCTGGTGATGGGATGAATCGGAGGCGGGGGGCGGCACGAACCGCCCCCCGCCCGATTGGGTTACTTGCCCTTGGTGGCGGCGTCAGCGTTGACGATCTTGCACTTGTCGCACCACTCGTTGCTGACCTTGGAGTCCTTGTACGCGGCGCCGTAGGTCTCGTGGAACGCCGTCTTCTCGTGGGTCACGCAGTAGGCGGCGAAGTTGTACACCTTGCCGTCCTCGGTCTTGGGCTTGATGGATTCGACCGGGGCGTCGGGGGCGGTCAGCTCCAGCACCTGGACGCGGCTACCCGTGGCGCGGCGCGTGCGGTCCTTGCGGATGTAGGTGGTCGGTTTGGCCGCGCGCGCCGCCTTGGGCTTGGTCTCGGCGGCCGGGGCGGTCGCTCCCTCCGTCTTCTTGGGGGCCGCCTCCTTGCTCTTGCTGGCCGCGTCGCCCTTGCTGGGCTGAGCCGGAGTAGTGGCCTCGGCGGCGGCGTCGACCTGCTCCTTGGTGACGTCGGGAAGACCGGGGATGTTGGCGCTCTGCTTGGCGTCCTGCTTGACGGCCGGAGTCTGCTCGGTGGCGGGCTCCGGCTTCGGGGCGGGGGTCTGCTGCGTGGTGTTCACGTTGCCCTTCTGGTTGGCGGTCTTGGCCGGAGCCGCCTTGCGCGTGCGGGTCGGGGCGGTGGTCTTGCCGGTGTTGGCGGCCATGTGGTGCCTCCCTGGGCTGTTGCCGTTTTTGCGTACGCATAAATGCTATGGGTGATGGTCGCCACATCCAACGGACCGCCCATCGGCGACAACGTGACACCTCCCCAGGCCACCGGAGATCGCCCGCGCGTCCAATTGACCAGCATGTTTTACCAAGCCGTTATAAAACGGTGCAGGGTCGCCCAGGTCGCTCCCGCTGTAGGCGCGCCTGCCGGACCGGCCGCACCACACCCGACCATCCATCACCGCGCGTGACCACCGAGGCGTCTGCTCGCCTGCTGGGCTCCGCCGCGCTCCGCCCTGGCCACTCGCCGGGGGCGGGGAACCACCCCCGGCCGCATCCAACAGAAGCCCGGCGGCCAGGGCCGGGCACACGCGCCACGGTTTCGTCCGAAAAGTTGGGGCGTCGCCCCTGCTGTTCAAGGGGGTCAGCCGCATGATCGCGGACCAGAAGTACGAACTCGTGCCGATCGGCAAGCTCGAACCGCACCCCGACAACCCGCGTCGCGGCGACACCGGGGCGATCGCCGAGTCGATCGAGCACAACGGGTTCTACGGCGCGGTGATCGCACAGAAGTCCACCGGCCGCATCCTCGCGGGCAACCACCGCTGGAAAGCGGCGAAGACCCAGGGCGAGAAGAAGGTGCCCGTCCTGTGGATCGACGTGGACGACGACCGCGCACGCAAGATCCTGCTCGCCGACAACAAGACCAACGATCTGGCCACCTACGACGAGAAGGCTCTGCTCGCGCTCCTCGATGACGTGGGCGCCGACGCCTCGGCACTGGCCGGAACCGCCTACTCGGTAGACGACCTGGAAGATCTGGCCGTGCGCGTCGGTGAAGTGCCGACCTCCGAGCCCGCGCCGATCCATCCCGACTACGCCGAGAGCGAGGAGGAGGAGCACGAGCGCACCGCCAACCTCGGCGCGAACACCGGCTCGGCGTCGGGACTGCGCGATCTCGTCGTGGTGCTGCCCCTGGATGAGCACGCCGCAGCGGTCGAGCGCATCAGCGAACTGCGCGAAGCCGCCGACGCCGAGGCGTCCTCGGGAGAGATCGTGCTCGCCGCTCTGCGCGCCGCCGAGCCCGAGGCGATGCGCGCGCATCTGCATCTGCGAGACGCGGCGTGACCCGGCTCGTCTACCTGATCGGTGAACCGGGAGCAGGCAAGTCGACCACGATGGCCGCGCTCACCGCGCGCTGCGATCGCATCGGCCGCCGCGCCCCGTTCGCTCACGATCTGCTCGTTCGCTCACGCGAAGTGGTCGCGGTCGAGCTCGGCCGGCGTCGAGCGCGCTTCCCTGGAACCGATGCGCTCGCACTCTCGGTGGAACCGTCCGCGCGCTCCTGGCTGCCCAGCTCGCCCGTCCCGCTGGTTCTGGCCGAGGGCGATCGGCTCGCCACGGCCGGGTTCCTCGGCGCCGCCGAGGCGGTCGGGTTCGCCCCGACCCTCGTGTGGTGCCGACCGCCCGCCGAGGTCGCTGCTCAACGACGCCGAGCCCGCGGCTCCGCCCATGAACCGTCGTGGGTTCGCGGCCGTACGACGAAGGCGCGGCGCCTGGCCGCGCTCGCCGAGGCGCGCGGATGGCCGGTCATCACCGACGCCTGCACCGACGCGCCGCAAGAGATCGGTGCGCGTCTGGCCGCCCGCGTCCCCGAACTGGAGGCTCTGACATGACCCGAGGAAGCCGCCGCTTCCTGCTCGTGCGCGAGGCCGATGAGACCGGCGTCAGCGGCACCGGCGCCGTCGCCGAAGGCGTGCGGTTCTCGGATGGAACCGTTGCGGTGCGCTGGATGAGCGAGTATGCCTCGACCGTCTTCTGGCCCGACATCGACACGGCGTTTGCCGTCCACGGACACGACGGCGCGACGCGGCTGGAGTGGCGCGACCCCGCCGACGGGGCCGGTCGGCTCCCGGATGTGATCCGCGTCGTCCGCGCCGGCGACGAAGCGCAGGTGATGGTCGATGACGTTGCCTTCCCGTGGTTCATCGCCCGCGACTCGGTCTCGACGTTCGTGCGCGCCGACGAGCTACCGGCCGTCGCCGTCGAACTGGTCTGCAAGCGGCTGGAAGTCACATCCGATGTGGAGAAGGGCGCGGCATGATCGAACTTCGCCTACGCAACCGCGCGCATCCCACCACCGTTCAGGCACACGAGGGGCGGTTGCCTACTGACGAGTCCTACGGGCTTCTGCTGACCCAACCCGCACGGGTGCTGATGCCTGATGGACGGCCGCTGTGCATATACCTGCCCGGCCACCTGCGGCCGGTGCTGGAGAAGCATCCCGACATCTACGACGTGCTGCACGGTCTGCGCTCGCAGCGCACCGACAACCGCGGACTCGCCTCCGGCACGCGGCGCGTGAAGATCCCCGGCCAGACGCGGACCCGAGCGCGCAACGTGTCCTCGGCGATCGTCGGGTCCATGGACCCCTCCGGGCAGCAGCGCTACTGTCGGCTGACCGCCTGGACCGGGGAGCACCTTCCGCGCTTCCGCCAGCTCGCGCCACTGCTGGAGTCGATGAGTACGGCCCTGGCCGAGCACGTACCCGACCGCTACGAGGCCCAGGCCGAACGGGTCGCGGCGACCCATCCCGACTGGATCGTGCCGGGGACCGTGTTCTCCACGGTCACCGTCAACAACTCCTACCCGACCGGCGGACACAAGGACGCCGGGGATCTGGCCGAAGGGTTCTCCACCCTCGCGGTACTACGCCGAGGCGACTACTCCGGCGGCCGTCTGGTGTTCCCCGAGTACCGCGTCGCCGCCGACATGGACGAGGGCGATCTACTCCTCATGGACGCCCACCAGTGGCACGCCAACACGGCGATGACATGCCCGCACGGCGCGAAGAACGATCAGATGCTCAGATGCTGCGGCGCCGAGCGGATCTCGGTCGTGGCCTACTACCGCGAACGGATGAACGCCTGCGGCTCCGCCGAGGAAGAGCAGAACAAGGCGATCGCCGCCGCTGAGCGCCGCAACGCACGCACCGCGCAGAAGGGCTAACGCAGAGGGGGCGCATGATGGGCCGTCGCGGACCGCCGCCCAAACCGACCAATCTCCGGGTCCTGCACGGAGAGCGCCCCTACCGCATCAACGAGGACGAGCCTCAGCCTTCCCCCGGCCTTCCAGAGGTCCCAGCCGAACTGGACGAGGCCGGCCGGGCGATCTGGGAACACGTCGTCGCCGAACTGGACGCGATGGGGCTCATCCACCGCACCGACGCCCACCAGCTTCACGCCTACGTCGAAGCCGTGCGACTGCACGCTCAGGCTTCTGCGATGGTGCAGAAGGCCGGACCGCTGATCAAGGACCGCGACGGTGCGCTACGCACGAACCCGGCCGTCCGCATCCAGCGCGAGGCCGCGCGGACCATGCTCGCCTTCGCCCGCGAGTTCGGCCTGACCCCGGCCGCGCGCGTCCAGCTCACGACTGAGCGGGTCGCCGAGGACCATGCGGCGCGGCTACTGGGATGACTCCAGCATGCGCGTTCTGCGCACACTCGCGTAGCCGGTCTGGTCTACGTAGACCAGACCCCCACCTTGCCCAGGTCATGGATAGCCGCGAGGATGCGCCACTGCCCATCGGCCAACCGCCCCGTTTCATATGCGTGCTTGGCCAACGGAAACTCGGCAGTGCGGTTCGTCCCCACGCGAGCGGGGCGTTTTTTTCGATTGAGGGGGGTGCGCGGGTCCGAAAAAACAACTGCCGCCGCCGCGAACGCAGCGCTTGAGGCGACCATCGCGACTTGGAAGGGGCTCGGCCAATCATTGAACCCGGCACAGGCTGCGGTGATCGCTCCCGCAGCCGTGAGCACGGGCACGGTCCAGCGCCAGGAGCCATCTGAGGACGGCTGCGCTGCTCTACGACGACCTCGTTTACCCACGCACTGGAGCCTACATGGCTTCATGGACGCGTCTACTAGTTACTCTGCGGATGGCCAGACCAAGACACAGGATCGGGCTCTATCAGAGCCGCCGCAGGTTAATCTCGTCCAGGATGCCTTCGAGGCGCCGGTTATTGACGGGCTCCTTCTCGATGTCACGACGCAGGTACGAGCGCACGACCGACCTGAACTGACCCTCAGCTTCATGCAGTGCCCGCTGTCGCGAGTCGTAGAGACTGCTTTCGAATTGACAGCAGCAATCGGCTAGTTCTAACGCGGCAACCTGCATCCGAGCTGCCGCCTCACTGACTTCGACATCCGCGATCAACGACAGCTTCGAGTTGATCTCCTGGAACTTATGTGCGTAGTCCGACAAGGTCGTCTCATATGAGCGGAACCAGGCAACCTCCCCAGCGGTGATGAGGCCGTCAACTCCCTCGTCCGGGAGGTCTCCCATATGGAGATGCCCGGCGCGCGCGAGCGCAGCCCTACGTTTACGAGAGCGAATCCAGTACCCAGCTTTGCCTGTATGCGCCCTGTCCGCTAGAGCGTCGGTCTCCTGTAGCAGTGAATGAGCTAGCTCGAAGCTCAGGTCGTTCCACCGGCGCTGATCGTCAGCAGTCCGCCGATCACGTTCGTTCCTACGGGCGATGGCCTGGGTGACGATGGCCGCCGCCAGAGTGCCCGCAACTCCGATGAACGCGGTGAGCACTTGAACCAGCTCTGAGGACATAGCTCCAGACGCTAACGGATCCCACTGACGCCCGCTGCCCGATCGTCAACGGGAGGTGCCGTCATGCCCGCGCGCGCCTCCCGCTCCCGGTTTCCCGTGTGCGGTCGGACGTTCGACGGCGACACCTGCACCAAGCGCGGGGAGCACTACTGCCAACAGCGCGCCGATCACGTCGTCGCGTTCTTCTCTGAACTGCTCGTGCACACGAAAGCGCGTTGGGCTCGCCAGGCGTTCCGGCTCGCTCCGTGGCAGGAGCACGACATCATTCGGCCGCTGTTCGGCACGGTCCGCTGGGACGAACAGGCTGAGCAGTACGTGCGCCGCTACCGGCTCGCCTACATTTCCATGGCGCGCAAGTGCGGCAAGTCCGAGATCGCGGCCGGAATCTGCCTCTACCTGCTCTGCGCCGACGGGGAGGAAGGCGCCGAGATCTACGGCGCGGCCGTGGACAAGGACCAGGCGCGCAAGGTCTTCGACGTCGCCGCGCGCATGGTCAAGCTCTCGCCGGTGCTCTCGCGCCGCCTCGTCGTCAAGGACCACGTCAAGCGCATCGTGGACGAGCAGACCGGCTCGTACTACGAGGCGATCCCGGCCGACGCCGGGGGCAACCTCGGTCACAACCCGCACGGCGCGGTCTATGACGAACTGCTGACCGCCCCCAACGGCGACCTGTGGAACGCGCTGCGCACCGGCGCCGGAACCCGCACGCAACCGCTGATGGTCGCCATCACCACCGCCGGAAACGACCGCGACAGCTTCTGCTATCAGGAGTACCTGGAAGCCAAGCGCGTCCTGGAGAACCCCAACCGCGCGCCGCACCGGTTCGCCTACCTCGCCGAGGCACCACCCGATGCCGACCCGTGGGACGAAGAGGTCTGGAAGCTCGCCAACCCGGCTCTCGGTGACTTCCTCAGCATCGAGACCCTTCGCGAGGAGGCGTCCGAAGCCCGCGAGGACCCCGCACGCGAGAACGTCTTCAGACAGTTCCGGCTGAACCAGTGGGTCTCGCAAGTCTCCCGTTGGGTGCCGATGGACCTCTACGACTGCGCGGCCGGGGAGCCGTGGCCGAGCCCAGAGTGGCGTCTTCCGGTCGGCCGGCCTCTGGCCTACGGCGGGCTCGACCTTTCGGCCAAGCTCGACCTGACCGCGTGGTGTGTGATCGTGCCCCGGCCGGACGGGGGCGCCGAAGTCCTGTGGCGCTACTGGCTGCCCGAAGCTGCGCTTCCCGCTCTGGTGACGAGTACGGGCGGGGCGGCCGAGTCGTGGGTGCGCGACGGCTGGCTGACCATCACCGAAGGCGATGTCATCGACTACCAGCGGGTCTATGACGACATCGCGGCCGATGCCCAGCGGGTCACGCTCGCCGAGATCGACTACGACCCCTGGAGCGGCGAACCGGCCGTTCAGGAGTTGGGCCGCCGTCTCGGCCCTTCCACCGAGCTGGTTCCGGTGCCGCAGACCTTCACGGGGCTCTCCCCCGGCATGCGCGAACTCATGGCGGTGCTCAAGACCCGGGCGTTCGACCACCACGCCAATCCGGTCTCGCGGCACTGCTTCGACGCCGTGGAGGTCAAACGCGGCACCGACGACCCGGAGCTGATCAAGCCCGTCAAGCCGAGGCGCGGCGGCGCGAACAAGCGCATCGACGGCGTTCTGACGGCCGCGATGGCGGTCGCCGCGTGGCGTACCCGCGCACGCCAGGAGCACCGCCCCGGCCGCGTCGTCGGGTTCTGATCCATCCACCCACCGACCGTCAGGGGGCGGTTTCACCATGCCCGATGTCGATCCGCGCTTACTGCAAGGGGTCTCTGCCCTAGAGCACGGGCGGTCCGACCTGGAGCTGCTTCACCGCTACTACCGGGGCGACCACGACACTCCGTACCTTCCACGCAACGCCCGCAGCGAGTACAAGAAGCTCGCCGAGTCGGCGACGAGTGCGTGGCTGCGGCTGGTGGTGGACGCCATCGTCGAGCGGATGCGCCTGGACGGGCTGCGCGGACGGGGCGACCAGGCCGGGGACCTGGAGGCGTGGCGCATCCTGGAGGCCAACCGGATGGCCGCCGTCCAAGCCCAGCTCTACACCGAGTCGCTGAAATCGGGGCGCGCCTACGTCTCCGTCTGGCCCAACCCGCAGAAACCGGCGACGCCGGTCATCCGCGGGGAGTCGCCGCTGCGCGTCCACGTCGAGCGCGAACCGGCCGACTTCACTCCGGTGTGGGCGGTCAAGAAGTGGGCTGACGGGCAAGTTGAGCACGCTTACCTCTACGACTGGGCACGCATTCAGCGCTACGTCCGCGACCGAGGGTTCGGGGACTGGCGTCGGCGCGACGCGATCCCCAACCCGATGCGGCGCGTGCCGTTCGTGGAGTTCGCCAACGACCCCGATCTGCTCGGCCAGCCTCAGAGCGAACTCGCGCCGCTGCTGCCGATCCAGGAGCGCATCAACGCCACCAACCTGAACATGCAGCTCGCCATGACCTACAGCGCCTACCGGCAGCGGTGGGTCACCGGCATGGCGATCCCGGAAGACGACGACGGCAACCCGGTCGAACCGTTCAACTCGGCGGTTGACCGGCTGTGGGTCGCCGAGCGGCCCGACACCAAGTTCGGCGAGTTCACCGAGTCCAACCTGAACAACTACGTCGCGGTGCTGGACTCGCTCGTGCGTCAGCTCGCCGCCATCAGCCAGGTTCCCCCGCACTATCTCCTCGGGCAGATGGTCAACCTGAGTGGGGACGCCATCAAGGCGGCCGAGGCCGGTCTCGTGTCCAAGGTGCGCGCCAAGCAGCTCGTTCTCGGCGAAGCCTGGAGCCGCGTCCTCGATCTCGTGTCCCTGGCCGGCGGTGACGTCCAGACCCCGTGCGAACCGGTGTGGGCCGATCCCGAGACCCGCACCGAAGGCCAGCTCGTTGACGCGCTCGTGAAGCTCGGCACGCCGCCGATCTCCATGCCGCAGGAAGCCGTCTGGGAGCGCTACGGGGCGTCCCCGGCGACTATCGCGCGGTGGAAGCGCATGCAGACCGAGGGGACGCAGCGCGCGGTCGCAGCCCAGACGTCCGGGGCGCTGACCGGTGCCCGGCTTCCCGATGGCGAGACGGAGCCCGTGGGCGAGGCTGCCTGATGCGTGCCGAAGAGCGGCGCCGTGTCGGTCTGGCGACGGTGGCGCTGTCCCAGCGCTACGCCGCTTCGCAGGTCTCCGTCGCGGCTCAGGCGGCTGCTCTGGTGCTGCTGCTGTGGGAGCAGATCAACCCGTTCGCCTCCATCCGGGCTCAGTGGGAGGCCATCAACGACCAGGCTCACTCGGCGGTGGCCGAGGCTCAGCGCGATGCGGCGCTCATGGCTTTGGCCTATCTCCAGGCGCACGCCGACGCCTGCGGCGTCCCCGACAGCGACGCGCCCGTGGTGGACGTGGAGGCGGCTGTGGTCGGCCGCTCCCAGACCGGCAAGCCGCTTACCGACGTGCTGAGGACCGCTCAGGTCCAGGCGCGTTCGCTGATCTGGGGCGGGATGGCGCCCGACCAGGCATGGCAGCGGGCGCGCTCCACCCTGGAGACGACGGTGCGGACCGAGGTCGCCGACGCCGCCCGCGAAGTCCTCAACACCGGCGTCAGCCTGGACGACCGGATCACCGGCTATGAGCGCCTGGTCACCCTTCCGGCCTGCGACAAATGCCTAGTCCTGGCCGGGAGGTTCTACCGCTACAGCGACGGCTTCGAGCGCCATCCCGCGTGCTCGGGCTGCGTGCACGTGCCGACCTACCACGTACCCGGATGGGGCGTGATCGGCGGAACGCCCAGCGACCACACCCCCGATGCGCTCGCCACGTCGCTGAATCCGGCCGAGCGTCGCGAGGTCTTCGGCCCCGAGGGCGCCGAGGCCATCGAGAACGGCGCGTCTGTCTCGCCGGTCGTGCAGGGGCGCCACGCTCCGCCGCGCCGCATCAGCCGCGCCGACAAGGCCACCGCCAAACGGCTCGGGATCGAGCCCGGTGAAATCAACGCCAACGAGGAAGGCAAGGGTCGGTCCCTGCGCTGGATTCGCGCCCGCTACGCCCATAACCCGACCGTCCTGCGCGAAGAACTCGCGCGCCACGGCTGGCTCACCGAAGCCGCCGACGTCTAGAAACGGAGACCACCGATGTCTGAGTCCACCGCAGCCGCGCCCCCGGCCGAGCCCGCGACTCCGCCCGCCAGCGACAGCGGCGCCTCGACCGGCGAGTCCACCGAGCCCAGCGAAGGCGGCGAGTTCTCCCGCGACTACGTGGAGAAGCTGCGCCGCGAGAACGCGAGGTACCGCACGCAGGTGCGGGAGCTGGAGCCGAAGGCCGCCAAAGCCGATGAGCTGGAGCAGGCCAACGCGACCGAGAACGAGCGCGCCGTGACCGCTGCCAAGGCCGAGACCGAAAAGGCGACGGCGGAGAAGTATCGGGGTCTGCTGGTTCAGGCTGAAGCCCGCGCGCTGGCCGCCGAGCTGAAGTTCCGCGACCCCGAGGACGCGGTGCGCCTGGTCGATCTGGCCGACGTCGAGGCCGGCGAGGACGGCGCGGTGGATCGCGAGTCGATCCGCTCGGTGCTGCGTACGGTCGCCGACAAGAAGCCTTACCTCATCGAGGCCGCCCCGGTTCCGTCTCCGGCTGATGCGGGGATCGGCGTCACCGGCGCTCCCGGTAGCGACTACGGCAACCTGTCCGTGTCCGACATGGACAAGGAGCTGTTCGGCTCGCAGTAGGTCATCCGGAGTTGAGACATCCGGTGATCGGATCTATCCTCGTTCGAGCCGCCAGGTGCGGCACTTCATCGCGACGCCAGGTGCGCGCGGATTCATCCGCTGACCCTGAAGTCGAGAGGTGCCGCACCCCATGGCACACCAGTTCCTCAACCCCGAAGTGGTCGCGCGCGCCGCTCTCTCGGCGCTGCGCAACCGAACCATCCTGGGCTCGCTGGTCTACCGCGACGCCGAACGCGAGTTCGGCGGCGGCTCCGGCGACACCATCACCATCCGCCGCCCGCCCTCGTTCGTGGCTAAGGAGTTCGTCCGCGCCAACGGCGTGGAGCTCCAGGACATCCGCGAGTCCGGCGTCAAGCTGACCCTGGACAAGTTCCTCGACGTGTCGGTGTCGCTGACCGCCGAGGAACTGACGCTGGATCTGCGCGACATGACCACTCAGGTCATCACGCCGGCGATGACCGCTATCGCCGACGGCGTCGAAGAGCGCGTCGCCGCCACGCTGAACGGGCTTCCGGCCGGTCCGACCTGGGACACCGCTGATCCGGTGTCCACCATCAGTGCCGCGCGCATGCGGCTCAACAAGCTGAAGGCGCCGCTGACCCGCCGCGCGCTGGTGTGCTCGCCCGAGGCCGCGAAGCTGCTGCTGGACACCGACATCGTGCGTCGCGCCGACGCCTCCGGCAACGGTGGACAGACGCTGCGCGAAGCCTCGCTCGGTCGGCTGATGGGCTTCGACATCTACGAGTGCAACGCCTTGCCTGAACCGAGTACCGCGTTCGCCTTCCACCCCGAGGCGTGTTCGCTGGCCGTGCGCGCTCCGGCGCTGCCCGTGGGCGAGGTGGACGGCTCCAGCCAGGCGTTCGAGGGCTTCGCCGTCCGGGCGACGCGCGGCTACGACATCACCAAGAAGACCAATCTGCTCAGCTTCGACACGCTGATCGGCTCGGCGCTGATCAACCACTCGGGCGATACCGCCAACCCGCTCCATCTCGGGATGAAGCTGGCGCTGCCTGCCGAGCCCGCCGCGACCGCGCGCACGAAGAAGGCCGCGTAGCGATGCCGGAGCTGACCGCGAACGACATCGCCACGCGCACCGGCCGCACCTTCACCACCGCTCAGGAAGCACAGGTACAGGCGTGGATCGGCGACGCGATCGCGCAGGCGAGTCCGCATGTGCGCGCCCTCGACGCCGCCGATCTCCGGCCGGGGGCGCACGCGACGCTCGCCGCTGCTGTGGCGCGCTGCGTCTACAACCCGAGCGGGCTCAAGTCCTACTCGGCGGGTGCGGTGTCGTTCACGGCCGGTCCGGCTGCCGCTGGTGGCAACGCGGGACCGGTGCTCGCACCGGCCGACATCGACGCGATCCGCGCAGCCTACGGCAAGGCTCCGGCCTACTCGGTGCGCACTCCGTCGCGCCGCGCCTATCAGGGCGACGACCCGCCCGCCTCCGCGCTGGATGCCGGAGGTGAGGCGCCGTGATGCCGCTGATGACCCCGCACCGGGTGATGGTGCGCCACCAAACGAGCGACGGCCGCGACGCCTACGGCAACGAGACCTTCTCGTGGGTCGAGGCCCAGGCGGATGTGTACCTGTCGGCCGAGGAAGCCCGCGCCGACGCCGAAACCAACATCGGCGAACACCGCTGGCGCCTGATCGCCCCGGCATCGCTGCGCCTGGAGCGCGGCGACCGCATCGAGTGGGGCGGTCGCGCCTTCACCGTCACCGCCGCACCGTTCGCCCCGCTGGACCCCGTCACCGGGGCGCCGACCCACATCGAGGCCGCGATCGAGGAGGCGAGCTGATGGCGCGCATCCGCATGGACCAGTCGGCCATCGGCCGGCTCGCCCGCGACGTGGAATTCATCGGCCCCGAACTGGAGCTGGCCGCGCGGCGCGTCGCCCTGGAGGCGAAGAAGAACCCGCCCGGCGATCAGCGCACCAAGCCGTTCACCAAGCGCATCACCCAGACCCGGCCGCGCGTGGAGGGCGACACCGCCTGCGTCCACGTCGGTTCGTCGTGGTCGCTGGCGCATCTGTGGGAGTTCGGCTCCATCAATACGCCTCCACTGCGCCCCATCAGCCGCGCCGCCCGTTCGGCGGGGCTGCGCCTGGAGGGCGAGTAGCCATGGCGACGCTGGACGCGCTGCGGCTGCTCACCGACGCGCTACGCGCCGACGCCGCATTGGCGGGGCTCGTGGGCGATCGCGTCTACACGGTCTTGCCCAAGGACAAGACCTTCCCACTGATCCGGGTCGTGCGCTGGGGCGGCGACCTCGACACCCGCATTCCCGGTCTGGTGTGGCTGGACCGCGCCGACTTCCAGATCGATGCCTGGGCGACTCGTCAGCTCCAGGTGTACGACGTGGCCCGGTGCTGCGTCGAAGCGCTCGTTGAGCGCCTTCCCGGCAGGCGTCCCGGTGGCGTCGTGACCGCTTCGTCCGTCACGTCTCTTGCCACCGAGCTGGACGCCGACTTCACGCCCGTTCTGCATCGGGCGCGCATCCAGGCGACCGTCACCGCCCACCCCTGACGGCGACCGCTCGGCGGCACCCGTTCTTCTAGGGAGCCACCGTCATGGCCAGCGATCAGCCGATCGTCGGCGCCAACGGAGACATCTGGTTCGGTCCCGTCGGTACCGCCAAGCCCCAAGTCACCGCCGAAGTCCCCGCCGACCTGACCAAGCTCGGCTTGGTCTCCGAGGACGGGGTGACCTTCGGCAACAGCCGAGACACCACCAACATCCCGGTCTGGCAGTCCTTCTATCCGGCGCGGCGCCTGACCACCGAGGTCGAGAACACCATGGCCTTTGCCCTGGCGACCTGGAGCCGCGACTCAGTGCGGTTCGCTTTCGGCGGCGGCACCTGGTCGGGCGACGCCACGGCCGGGTTCACCTACACCCCGCCCGAGCCCGGCCACGAGGCCGAGTACGCGGTGCTCATGCGCTGGTTGGACGGCGATTTCACCGGTCAGCTCTGGTTCCCGCGCTCCACGCTCAGCGAGAACGAGGACCTGACCATCAAGAAGGACGAGGCCGCTCTGCTGGGCGTGACCGTCGCCGTCCTGGGACAGGTCGGCATGCCTCCGTGGCAGTTCGACTCCGCTGACGCCCGCTTCGCCCCGCCCGGCGAACCCGCCACTCTGGCCGCTACCGAGTCTTCCGGAAAGCGCAGCAAGGCCGCCTGAGCCGCACCCCGAACCTCCAGGGGTGCGGCACCGTCCGGCCGCGCCCCTGACGCACCTGTCAGGAAGGCACTGTCATGCCCTGGATCGACGGCGACGCGATCGCCAAGAACCTCGCCTCCACCGACGCCGAAACCGGCATCACCGTCAAAGGTGTCGAGTTCGCCATGCCCGCGAAGCTGCCCCTGGCGTTTCCGGCCTACCTCCAGCAAGAGGAGATCATCAAGGCGCTGAAGTGCCTGTTCGGTGATCGCTGGGAAGAGCTGCTGGAGCTCGCCGGCGTCGACATCTCCATCGACTGGCTCCGCGATGCCGTGGAAGCGGTCTACGGCGGTGAGGCGGGAAAAACCTCAGCCTCGTCGCGGGCGTCCTCGACGACCCGGAAGTCCAGCGCTCGGTCGAAGCGGACTTCCGGCGCTTCTACCACGCGAAGCTGAGCGACTGTGCCGACATCGACGAGGCCGCTGCCCTGATCCGCGGGCTCCCGCCCGACGCCAACACCAACACCTCTGACGGTGCGTGGCCGGTCTCCATTGAACTGCTGGCCATCATCGCCGAGGTTCTGCACGCGCTGTACCGGTCGCACCTGGAGGCCAACGGCGTCCGCCGATCGGCCCTGCCCGATCAGCTCACGGTGCCCCGGCCGCGCGACTCCCACCCGCGTCGCCGCGCCAACGACCCCGACGAGGTCCGCCGGGTGATCGCCGCCGCGTGGGGAGGCGACGGTGGCTGAGGGCATCGGCGCCGCGTTCCTCACCGTCCGGCCGGACCTGAGCGGGTTCGGCCGCGAGGTGGTGCGCAAGCTCGCCCCCGCCCTCTCCGGGGCGGAGGAGACCGCCGAGAAGTCGGGGGCGCGGTTCGGCAGCCGGTTCGGGCGGGGCGCCGATCGGGCGATCACCGCCAGTCTGCGCGGCATCGCGCGCTCGGCCGACCGCATCCTGGTCAGCTCGCTGGGTGCGAGCGGCGCGGCCGTCGCCGGTGCGCTCGCCCCGGCCTCGGGCGCGCTGCTGGCGCTTCCGGCCGCTGCCGGTATCGCCGGGGCTGCCATCAGCACCGTGGCGGTCGGTCTGCGCGGGATGGGCGATGCGATGACGGCCGTCGCCGAGGGCGACGCCGCAGCGCTGAACACCGCGCTCGAAGAACTCAGTCCGAATGCGCGCACGTTCGTGCGGAGCTGGCAAGGCGTGGCCGAGCAGTTTGCGCCGGTCCAGAAAGCGGTCCAAGACGGGCTCTTCGCCGGACTGGACGAGCAGGTCTCAGCCCTGGCCGACAACGGCATGCCGACCCTGCAACGCGGCATGACCGAGGTCGCCGACAGCATCAACGACCTCGCGGTGGAAGCGGGCGAAGCGGCGAGCACGCCGCTGTTCCGCCAGCAGACGGCCGACATCTTCTCCGGCACCGCCGATGCCGCGACCAGCTTCGAGGGCGCGGTCACCCCGCTGACGACCACGGTCGCCGAACTCGTCAAGCTCGGGCTGCCGCTGGTGGAGCGGCTGGGCGAATGGACAGGCGGTGCGCTCACTTCGGCCGCCGCGTTCCTCTCCAGCGAACAAGGCGCCGCACAGATGAGCGCCGCCCTCAACGGCTCACTGTCGCTACTGGGGCAACTGGGCAGCATCGGTGCCAATCTCGGCCGTCTACTCGGCGGAATCTTCGGCGCCGCATCCTCCGATGGGCAGACGCTTCTCGACACGATCGAGTCGCTGACCGGACAGTGGGCCACGTGGGCGCAGTCGGCCCAAGGCCAAGAGCAGATCGGCCGTGTCTTCGGGCTGCTCACGCAGATCTCCAGCGATCTACTGGCCATCCTTCCCGATATCGCCGGGGTCGTCGGGACCGTGGCGACCGGGTTCTCCGCGCTGCCCGCTCCGGTGCAAAGCGTCGTCACCTCCTCGCTGGCGTGGATGGTCGTGCTAGGGCCGCTGCTGGGGCGCGTGCGGTCGCTGGCTCCGGCCGCAACGCTGGCGTCCAAAAGCATCGGACTGGTGGCCAAGGGAGCCTCCGGCACAGTCGGCGCTTTGGCGCGGATGGGGCAAGGCTTCCGCAGCGCCGCCGTCGCCCAGTCGGCATTCAGCGGTCGGGCGGGGACGCTCGGCGGAATCCTGCGCTCCGGGTGGAACGGTGCGGCGTCGGCTACCCGCTCCGGCGCTGCGGCCGTCAGCCGCGCCGCCCGGTCCGGGCTCGCCGCCACAACCAGCCTCACGCGACGCGCCGCGTCCTCACTCGGTGGCGCGCTGACCTCCGGATGGCAACGCGCCTCGGCGGCGACGCGCACCGGCGCTTCCACACTGAGCAGCGCCGCGCAAACCGGACTCGCCCGCCTGCGCTCCGGAGCGGTCGCGGCGGCCGGAGCAGTGCGCCGAGCCGGAACCGCCGCCCTGTCCACGACGGCCGCATGGACGCGACTCGCGGCCGCACAGACCGCCGCCGCTGCGGCAGCAGTGCGCACCCGCGTCGCCACCGTCGCGACCGCCATCGCCCAGCGCACCGCCGCGATCGCGAGCCGAGTGTGGGCGGTTGCGCAGTGGGCGCTGAACGCGGCGATGTCGGCGAACCCGCTGGGACTGATCGTCGTGGCGATCGGCGCCGTGATCGCAGCGGTCGTGCTCGCCTACAAACGCTTCACCTGGTTCCGCAACCTCGTCCAGGCCGCGTTCCGCGCGATCGCCGCCGTCGGGCTGTGGCTGTGGGACACCGTGCTGTCGCCCTTCTTCGCCTGGATCGGGCGTTTCGTGCGTACCCAGGTCGGGCCGGTCTTCAGTTGGCTCAACGCCAAGATCGTCCAACCGGCGCTCCGCGCGATCGGCGCCGTCATCACCTGGCTGTGGAAGAACGTGGGTCGCCCGATCTTCGGGCTCTACGTCCGCTACTTGAAGAACGTCGTCGCACCGGTCTTCACCTGGTTGTGGCGCAAGGTCATCGGCCCGGCGATGCGCGGTGTCGGCTCGGTGGTCTCCGACGTCTGGGACAACTGGGTCTCGCCCGCCTTCTCCGCCCTGAAGGCGGGCGTCTCGCGGGTGGCCGACTCCTTCAAGTCCGGCGTCGCGGCGCTGAAGCGCCACTGGAAGGGCATCAAGTCCGCCACGAAGCAGCCGGTGAAGTGGGTCGTGGACGTCGTCTACACCGACGGCATCAAGAAGATGTGGGACTCCGTCGCGGGCAAGGTGGGCCTCGACAAGCTTCCGGCCGCGCCGAAGTTCGCCACGGGCGGCATCATCCCCGGCTACAACCCCGGCCACGACTCTGTGATGGCGATGCTCTCGCCCGGTGAGGCGGTGCTGCGGCCCGAGGCGACCCGATGGCTCGGCGCCGACGCCATCAGCGACATCAACCTGATGGCGCGTCGCGGCCGGCTCCCGGCCTTCGCGGACGGCGGTGTCGTCGGCTCCATCTCCAGCAGTGTCAGCGGATTCCTCGGACAGGCGAAGGATCTGTGGACCGATGGCATCCGCGCCTCCGCCAAGACGGTTCTGGACCCCATGGTCGAAGGCGCGAAGCGCGTCCTCGGGGACACCGAGTGGGGACGGATGATCGCCACCATCCCCGCCAATCTCGTGGACAAGCTCCTGGACTGGTTCGGCAATGCGGACGGGCGCCTCGGCGGCGGACCGATCGCGCGCAAGGCGATCAAGCTCGCCCGCTCCCAGATCGGCGTCCCCTACTCCTGGGGCGGTGGAGGCCCGGCCGGTCCGAGCTTCGGATTCGCCCAAGGAAGCGGCATCAAGGGCTTCGACTGCTCGTCACTGATGCAGTACGCACTCGTCAACGCCGGGCTCTCGGGCGTGCCGCGCGTCTCGCAGGCGCAGATGGGCTGGACCAAGCGGGTCGGCTCGCCGCGCCCCGGCGACCTCGGATTCCCGCATCCCGGTCACGTCCTAATGGCGACCGAGAAGGGCGGGGACCGAATCATCGAGGCCCCTTACACCGGGGCGCATGTGCGCGAACGCTCCAACTCCCGCTCCATGCAGAAGTGGGGACGCCCGTCCTACAACACCGCGCTCGGCGACGGTGGCATCGTCACCCGGCCGCTTCACGCGCTCGTCGGTGAGGCCGGCCCCGAAGCGGTCATTCCGCTCGGCCGAGGACTGGACGAACTGGGCCGCCGCATCGCCAATGCGGGCAACCTGCCCGAACGCGCCGCTCAGACGCAGTCGGCCCCGGCTCAGCCGATCACCGTGCACGCGCGCACCGACGCCGATCCGCACGCCATCGCCGCCGCGATCCAGCGCCGCACGACGCTGCTGCGCAACGCGGCGATCGTTCCGCCCGCCGCACCCGTGGGAGCCCGCTGATGCACTTCTCCCCCCATACGGCTCGTGCACTGTCGGTGCTGCCGATGGCCGAACCCACACCGCAGCCGCTGATCATCTCCCTGCGCGTCGGCGAGGACGAGGCCGCGCTCGTGCTGTCCACCGACCCCGCTGCTGATGAGTCCGGGGTCGCGTGGCTGCTCTCCGACATCGACGGCTGGCACGCGACCCCGCCGACCGAAGCCGTCGTCACCCCGCTCGGGCTCTCGGACCGGTCGGTGGCCGCCGCGCGGTTTCCCAAGTCGCCCCGCGAGATCACCGTCCACGGCTATGCGCTCACCGGCTCCTTCGACACCGCCGAGGACGCGCGCAACCGCCTCTACCGAGCCTTCGACGGCTACGCGCGCGAGCTGCCCATCGTCGTGGAGGAGTCCACGCCCAAACGGATCAGCGCGCGCACGGCCGGGGCGATCGAGACCGCCCCGTTGGGGCCGACGCACTTCACCTTCGCTGTGCCGCTGATCCTGCCCGACCCGCTCAAGTACGGGTTGAACCTGCGCCGGAAGGCCACCGACGCCCAAGCACCGGGCGAGCTCGGCACCACCTTCCCGCTGGAGTTCCCACTGACCTTCACCGACTCCGGGCGCGGCACCGGGCGCATGACGCTGACCAACTCCGGCACCGCCCCGACGTACCCGGTCTCGGTGCTTAACGGGCCGCTCAGCGAGGGGTGGCGCATCGTCAACGAGGCCACCGGCGACTTCCTCAGCTTCTCCACCGGGCTCGGCCACGGCCAGCGGTTGCGCATCGACCATGCCGCGCGCACCGCCGACATCAACGGCGCACCCATCGCCGCCCTGGCGAACGGGTCGTGGTGGCCGCTGCAACCGGGGCGCAACCCGGTGCGGTTCCTGGCTCCGGCCTATCACCCCGAGGCCGCGTGGACGGCCAGCTTCTACGACGCCTACCTGTGATGAGGAGTCTGTGATGGCGCTCAGTGTCGCCGCGCTCGGCACCAACCAGTACACGACCACCATCGAAGACGTGCGCAACCTGGTCGCGGCTGTGCTGCCCGGTGACGGCGGGATCGGTGTCGGCTGGCAGTTTCCCGTCGCCCCCGTGCAGCAGGAGATCGGGATCGCGGTGGAGATCGGCCCCGGTATAGCGGTGCTGGATGGCAACGCCGCTACGCTCCAGGGCTCCTATTTCGTGTGGTCGGCAGAGCCGGAGGTGCAGTCCTGGCCGGCCCCGGCCGCTCAGCCGCGCGTAGACGCGCTGGTGCTGTCGGTGGCCGACGCTCAGTACGGCGAGGTCGAAACGCAGGGGCCGACATGGCTGATCGTGGAAGGCGTAGCCTCCACGACCCCCGTCGCGCCCTCCGACGCCGAGATCAGCGCCATGACGGAGCCCGGGGCGTGGACGCGTGTGGCCAACGTGCGCGTCGACCCCGGCGACGCAACTATCGCTCCGGCCAACATCGAGCGTGCGCTCCTGCCGCACGACGGCGGATGGAAGCTCTTCAGCCTGGAGCCAGGCTATGAGACCTACAACGGGCGGCCGCCCTCCTACCGGGTGCGCGACGGCCGAGTCTGGCTGTCCGGCCAAATGGGGCGCACCAACGGTGCCCAGTTCACCGACGCCCAACTCTCCGGCAGCGTGCTCGCGCGGATGCCGCCCGAACTGGCGCCGCAGCGGATCACCTATGGCTTCTTGGCCGGTTCTATCTACTACGGGCACGAGGGCGACCCGAACCGGGGCGGTCACGGCCTGCGCGGTGAGATCCAGGCCGATGGCACCATCCGCGCCTACCGCTGGTCGCATGACTACCAACCGGTGTGGATCGGCTTCGACGGCGTGTTCTGGTGGCTGGACTGATGTGGCGCTACCGCGTCCACGATGTCCTCACCGGCCGGCCGATGTACGGCGACGGGCTTCCGCTCTCCGGTGCCCAGTGGTCCCAGGCGCTGACCGAACCGGGCAGTCTGACCGGTTCCATCGCCATCACGCCGGACAACCGCGACGCCATCGCGGACGCGACTCTGCCCGACCGCGCGTGTTTGTACGTGCTCGATGAAGCCAACCGAGTCGCCTGGCACGGCATCGTCGTCGCCCGCCCCTGGTCACCCAAAGAGCGCGCGATCACGCTGACCGCCGCCCACGCGAAGGCATGGCTGAAGAGCCGCCTCATCCGCAAGATGAGCGGTTCCGAACATGTGGCCTGGAGGTGGAGCGACGCCGACCAATTCCGCATCGTTCAAGACCTGATCGCATTCGCCGCGAGCGAGCCAGGGTGCCCGCCTGTCCGCGTCGGTTCACAGACCTCAGGGGTGCGCCGGGACCTGACCGTGGAGGCCCAGAAGTTCACCGAAGTCGCCGAGGCCATCGGAACCATGGCCGAGCGCGAGAACGGGTTCGACTGGGACGTCTCCGCCCGCTATGACGCGGGCGCTCCCGAATGGGTGCTGGAGTTGTGGTTTCCCGAACGGCGCCGATCGGCGGTGCCACTGCGGTTCGAGGCCGCTCCCAGCGGCGGGAACATCCTGGCCTACGACTGGGACGACAGCGCCGCCGAGCGCATCACCCGCATGTGGGCGCTCGCCGACGATCCGCCTCCGCCGGATGCGCTGATGGCCGTGGATGCCGCCCCCGGTCTGGCCGAGGGGCATGTCCTGCTGCGGGAGAAGGCCGAGACGTTCTCCGGCGTCGCCAAGCGCGCCACGCTGGCCGAGCACGCGCGCGCCGAGCGGCTGGCCTCGGCCGTCTCACCGACCACGGTGCAGATCGACGTCACCGCGGACTCGCCGCCGCTGGACTCCTACGGCGTGGGCGACCGGTGCCGTCTGGTATTGCGCGACGACTGGCTCGACGTGGACCGCTCGGGAGTGCGCGTCACCGAGCGCACCATCCACGACACCACGCGCGAAGAGGTCGCCAAGGCCACGCTCACGCTCGACCTCGCCGACGACCAACCGCCCGGAGGCTGACGGTGCCGCGCTCCAACCTGTCCCCGCAGCATCGCGCGATTACCAACGAACGTGCCCTGGAGCGGCGCGTCGCCGCCTTGGAGCGCCGCACGTTCGCAGTCCCGGTGCTCGGCGAGGACCCGCCCGCCGATTCGGTCTGCAACCTGTGGATCGTCGGCTCCCAACTCCGCTACCGCGACGCCAGCGGCACCGTCCGACGCGTCGCCACCACCTGACCCCCGGCACCGGTCCGGGGGCGTCACTGTCTGGAGGTCCCTCGATGGAACCCGCCTCAATACGCCTGATCGGCCATGCGCTCTACAGCCTGGCCATCGCTTTCATCTTCGCCGGATCCGGGCTCGGCGCGGCCATCACCCTGCCCGTCCAGATCGGGCTCGTCGCCGTGGGGGTCGTGCTCGCCGGAGGGTGCACGTCGGCAGCATTACTCGGCTGGCCGCCCCCGATTCGCACGATCCTGGGTGTCGGCGTGTACTCGGTCGTCGTCGGCGTCCTCTATGTCGCCTACCACTCGCCGCTCGACATCTGGGGACAGGCCGGGTTCCTGCTGCTGTTCGTCACGCAGATCCCTCTGGCCACCGCCGCTTACCTCCGCGAGACCCGCCATCGCGAAGCCCAGGAGGCCGTTCGTGGATGACCTGCGCCGCGAGCTGATCGCGCTGCTGGCTGCGGTCATCTACCTCGCCGGAGTCCAGCTCCTCAAGAAGCTGCGGACCTGGCTCGATCAGCGCGGAGCTGCGCCCGAGGCGCCCGAGGCGCCCGAGCGTGAAGACGCCGGGACCGCCGAAGCGCAGCGCTGGCTTGACGACCTCAAGAATCCGGACGACGAGACGCCCGATCGGCCGCCCGACCGCTCCACATAGATCCCGCACTACCAACCGACCCGCCGCGCGGGTCCTCTTCCATGCCTTGAGGAGGTTTCATTGTCACGGCCAACGCGCCTCGTCTGGCGCTCGGAACTCGGGTGGGGGCCGTCGCCCGCCGACGGCGCCGACCCCAAGCAGGGGCTCGTCGTCCATTACGACAGCTACGATCAAGGGCTCGCCGACAAGGACCACGCCGCGTGCCTTGACTACTGGAACGGCTGCCGCGACTACCACGTCAACGGCAACGGCTGGGTCGATGTCGGCTACTCCTGGTTCTGCTGCGCCCATGGGTTCGTCATCGAGGGGCGCGGCCTGTTCAAGCAGCAGGCAGCCCAACGCGGCGCGAACGATTCGCACTACTCGGTGACGCTGGCGACCGGCCCCAACGACGAGCTCACCGCCGCGCAGATCAACGCCGTTCGCGAGCTGCGCCAGTGGCTCATGGAGCCCGAATCTTCCATTGCCGGCGCCGTCTTCGGACACCGCGACTTCAACTCCACCGACTGCCCCGGCGACGCCGCGTATGCGTTCGTGCGTGACGGGGTCTTCTCGCAACCGCCCGGCACCATCGACAAGGAGGACGACGTGCCCACCTACATCTCCGTCGGAAAGACCCGCGACTCCCGTCAGGAAGAGCTGCGCTCTCATGAGTGGCAGCAGATCTACTTCGACAAGAACAACTCCGGCGGCTGCGAGGGGCATCACGCCGACGGCGACTATCCCAGTCTGGTCACCGGCCCTACCTACTTCCAGGGCGAGGTCAGCCTTCGCATCGAAGGGCTTCCCAAGGGTGCTGAAGGCCAGATCCGCGCCGTCGAGGTGACCAAGCGCGACGGCGAATACGCCGAGTCCGAGCGCTACTTTCCGCAGGAGTACGAGGGCACCAACGGCAACGCGTACCCGAAGGCCACGTTCTGCGGCTTCGTCGGAAAGGGGCATAAGCTGCGCCTCGAAGTCGTCCACTTCGGCGGCGAGGACGTCCGCCCGCGCGTCACCGGCGGACAGGCACGCATCCAAGCGTGGGAGCTGTAGCCCCGGACAGGTAGATGTCGGCCCCGGCCGTGAGCCTTGCGCTCCGGTCGGGGCCCTTCTTCATGCCTCACGCTGACCGCTGGAGTAATTCCAGTCGCAGTGCCGCGCGGTGGTCCACGGTCAACCGCCCGAGTCCGTGAACGAGGTAGCCGTCCGGGTACCGGTAATGGGAGCTGTCGATGTAGCCCTCAGGGTCGATGAACCGGACGCGTTCGGTGCCGCACTGGGAGCACCGCATCGTCTGCTCGAACCCGTGTCGAAGCCGCGCGACGGTCCAATCCTTCCAGATGTGCCCGACGTCGCGGCATTCGAGCACGTACTCGCCCATCTCCGCCGCCTGGTCCAGCAGGTCATTCAGTTCGGCCCTGGCCCCAATCACCAGATCCCCCTTGGCTACGCAATCGCTGTTTACCAAGATCGACGCTAGCGAAGCCTCCAGGCGCCCCCGCAGATGCCTCGTTTACTCTGTGCGCCGGATTCGTTTACCCAGCTCACAGTGCCGCTTCAACCCGTCTTCCATCGGAGTACGCCATCAGCCGCTCCGCAGGGGGCGTCGCCCGGTCCAACCAGCGCAGCTCCGGTGCGGTGAAGTGCTCAAAACCCCAGCTAAAGCGCTATTGCGTATAATAAATGCGTCCCCTTGGGGCCCAGCAGCCCGAACACGCCGCCGCCGATGTCGAGGCCGATCCCGGTGAGGGCGGGCGTCCGCCCGTACCGGTAGGCCAGGTTCCGGGCGGATATGCGCATCGACACCTTCTCGGCCTCAGCCGCTCGGGTGCTGGGCCGGCCGGGTCGCGAGCCGGGCGGCCGCGGCCAGAGCGGTCCCCGCCACGGCCACCAGTACGCCGTCGTAGTCCCACACGGCGGCGACCGCCGCGCCCGCCGCGGTGCCGAACAGGTCGCCCCGGATCGCGACGACGGACACCCCCCACGACACCGCCCCCAGCGCCGTCCCCAGGCCCGGGGACCGCCACACGGCGCCGAACGCGGTGAGCCCGGCGCCCAGCAGCGCCGGCGCCAGCCACGACCCGATCAGCGGCCCCGCCTGGGCGCCGCTTCCCGGGAGCGCGGCCGCCAGGACCGAAACCGCCGACCCGCTGAGCAGCAGCGCGCCCAGCACCACCGTCAGCCGGGCCAGCCACACGGCGACGGGGGGCACCGCCGTCGCGAACAGCTCCGGTCGGCGCGGATCGCGCTTGGGGTCGCACACGGCCACCGCACCGAGCGTCACCAACCCCACGCTGACGGGGCCGAGGTAGGCCGCGACGACCTCACCGCTGCGCGGCAGCAGGACCACCGCGGCGGCCAGCACCGCGAACCCGCCCAGGGTCGCCGCCCACAGCACCCGCGGCACGAAGCCGACCTGGCGCAGCGCGACCGCGAGGGTCAGGCGGCACGCGCGGCCCGCTCCCACCGCGGGCACCGGCACCGGTTCGGGCGGCGCGTCCAGGTGCGGGGCGACCAACGCGTCGAACGGCGGGACGGCCGGGGCCGGTTCCGCCGCACGCAGGGCCTCCGCGAGCCGCGCATCCCCCGCGGCCCGCCTCCGGCACGGCGTGCACGCGTCCAGATGGGCGGCCTCGGCCGCGGGCAGGGCCGCACGCTCCCGAGCACCGGCCCGCGTCAGCGCCTCCTCGTCCAGATGGTCCATGTCAGTTCACCCGCTCTCGCGACAGCTCCGCCGACAGCGTCCTGCGCGCCGTGGACATGCGGCTCTTCACGGTGCCCACCGGCACACGCAGCACCTCGGCGATGTCGGCATAGGGCAACTCCTCGACCAGGGCCAGCACCACGACGTCGCGGTGCGCCTCCGGCAGCCGGGCGATGGCCGCGAGGATCGCCTCGTGGCCGGCCGACGCCAGCACCCGGCTCTCCACGTCGGCGGTGCGGTCGGCGGGTTCGGGCGCCGCGTCGATGTCCACCGCTGGTGCGGCGGCGCGGCGCAGCCGGTTGTGCGCCTGCCGCCGTGCGATGCCGAGCAGCCAGGCGCGCACCGAGGCCGACGCCCGGTAAGAGCCCGCCGACCGCCACACCGCCAGCCACGCCTCCTGCAGGATCTCCTCGGCGGTCCCTGCGTCCGACGTCAACCGCCCCAGCAGCCGGAGCATGGCTGCGGAATGCCGGTGATACAGCTCGCGCAGTCCTCCCTCGTCTCCCGAGGCGACCTGGGCGAGCAGCTGCTGTTCGGGGTCCACGCCCTGTACGTAGCACACCGGACCGCCTCCGGTTCACTCCCGGCGGAGAACATTACGGGGAGAGCGGCACAGGAGCCGCTGCCGGCCGCATCAGTCGCGGCACCGGCGTCGCGGCCGCACGCCGACGGCACCTGCCCCGCACTCCCGGGCTCACTCCGGCGCACGGGCCGGCGCCGGTGCCCGGGGACCGCCTCGTGCGCTCGGCCACCGCGCCGGCGGGCCGCCGGCGGCGCATGCCGCCCCACGCGTGCGGAACCGGGCCCTCCGGGAGCGCCCCGCGGGGCCGGTCAGTCCGTCGGCCGCTCGTCGATCACCCGGCGGACCTTGCCCGTCGAGCGTTCGAGGGATTCGGGATCGCGGATCTCCACGCCGACGCGCACCCCGACACCGTCCCTGACGCGGCGGGCGACCTCGGCAGCGGCGGCGTCGCGGCGGTCGGCCGCGGTCGTGCCGAGCGCTTCGACCAGGACCGTGAGGTGGTCCGCCCGGTCCGCGCGGGTCAGCCGCAGCTGGAAATGCGGGGCCAGCCCGTCGGTACCGAGCACGATCTCCTCGACCTGCGTGGGGAACACGTTGACGCCGCGCAGGATGATCATGTCGTCGCTGCGCCCGGTGACCCGGTCCATGCGGCGGAACGCCGGGCGCGCGGTCCCGGGGCGCAGCGCGGTGAGGTCGCGGGTGCGGTACCGGATGACCGGCAGCGCCTGCTTGGTCAAGGAGGTGAAGAGCAGTTCGCCCGCGGCGCCGTCGGGCAGCACGCGCCCGTCTGCCGGGTCGACGACCTCGGGATAGAAGTGGTCCTCCCAGATGTGCAGGCCGTCCTTGGTCTCGACGCACTCCTGGGAGACACCGGGCCCCATCACTTCGGACAGGCCGTAGACGTCGACCGCGTCGATGCCCGCGCGCTCCTCGATCTCGCGGCGCATCCGTTCGGTCCAGGGCTCGGCGCCGAAGATGCCGGTCGTCAGCGAGGTGGTGCGCGGGTCGATGCCCTGGCGCTCGAACTCGTCGAGCAGCGTGAGCATGTAGGACGGGGTGACCATGACGACTTCGGGGCGGAAGTCGTCGATGATCCGCACCTGCCGGGCCGTCATGCCCCCGGAGGCGGGGACGACGGTGCAGCCGAGCTTCTCGGCGCCGTAGTGGGCGCCGAGACCGCCCGTGAACAGGCCGTATCCGTAGGAGATGTGCACGGTGTGGCCGGGGCGGCCGCCGGCGGCGCGGATGGAGCGGGCCATCGTCTCGGCCCACACGTCCAGGTCGACTTCGGTGTAGCCGACCACGGTGGGTTTCCCGGTGGTGCCGCTGGAGGCGTGGATGCGGCGCACGTCGCCGCGCGGGACGGCGAACATCCCGAAGGGGTAGCCCTCGCGCAGGTCCTGCTTGGTCGTGCAGGGGAACTTCGCGATGTCGTCGAGCGTGCGGCAGTCGTCGGGGTGCACGCCGGCGTCGTCGAACTTGCGCCGGTACAGCGGCACGTTGTCGTAGGCGTGGCGCAGTGTCCACCGCAGGCGCTGCAGTTGTCGTCCGCGCAGTTCGTCGGCGCTGAGGCGCTCGGCCGCCGACAGCTCGCCGGCCCCCGGTGCGGCTCCCGGGCGCCGGGCGCTCGGCACCGGTCCGTGCGTGGTGGTCATGCCGGCGGCTCCTCAGTCGTCGGGGGCGGCCACGGTGCGGCTGCGGCCGCGGAACTCGGCGACGACCTCCCGCCCGTGCGGGGTCAGGCGGTGCACCGTGACGTCGTAGATGCCGTTGCGGCCGTAGCGGGTGCGCTGCTCGGCGGTCGCGGCGAGTTCGTCGCCGACGCGAGCGGTGGCGACGAACGTGATCTCGGCACCGGCGGCGACGGTGACGGGGCCGTGGCTGTTGCACGCGGCGGCGAACGCGGTGTCGGCCAGAATGAAGAGGAATCCGCCGTGCACGATGCCGTGCCCGTTGACCATCGCCTCTGTCACGCGCATCCGGGCCGCGGAGCGGCCCTCTTTCGCCGCAGTGACGTCGATGCCGAGCGAAGCCGAGGCGGTATCGGCGTCGAGCATGGCGCGGGTCGCGTCAGCGACCTCGGCCGACGGGTGCGACACGGCCCCACCGCCTCACTTACTGACCGAATGGACGGTAAATAGTCGCGGCCAATTCAAGCCGCCGCCCCGACCGGTGTCAAGAGGCCGGCTGCGCCGCGGGCGGTCCCGCCGCGGCGGCTGGGCGCCGGGTGCCCGCCGATGGTGGAATCGAGGCCGCGCCGCCCGCGACCCGCCGAGGAGCCCATCAGCCGTGACCTTCGCCGACCCGCCGCGCACACCCCTGCGCCGTGCCCTGTACCGGGCGCCCGTCTGGATCTACCGGCTCGGCCTCGGGGCTGTGCTGGGAGGCCGCTTCCTGCTGCTCACCCACCGCGGCCGAGTCACGGGCCGCGCCCGCCAGACGGTTCTGGAGGTGATCGGCCGCGACGAGGACAGCGGCGGTGTGCTGGCCGTCTCCGGATACGGGGGCAGGTCGCAGTGGTACCGAAACGTCCGCGCCGACCCCCGCGTACTGGTAGAGACGGGGCGCCGGCGTTACCGCGGCACCGCCGTCCTGCTGCCGCCGCGGGAATCCGGCCGCGCCCTGGCCGGCTACGCCCACCGCCGGCCGCGCACCGCCGCCGGCCTGATCCGGGCCTTGGGCCACGAGCCCGACAGCGCCGGCCGCGTATACGAACGCCTCGGCGCCGATCCCGAGAACGGCATCCCCGTCATCGCCCTGCGCCCCGACACGTGACCGGGTGCAGCCGCGGCCGGTCCCCAGCCTCCGCCCACCCCAACGGCCGCGCAGCGCCGCCGCCCCGCTGCACGCGAGACGGCGGCGCTGCCGCGACACTTGCGGGTCAGACGTTGACCGCCCGCCGGCGGAAGGCGGCCAGGCCGAGCGCGGCGAGCACGGCGGCCAGCGCCAGTAGGGCGACGGCGGGTCCGGCCGCGAACTCCTCCAGCGGCATCGACGCCGAGTGGTGGAACGGCGAAACGCCGAAGGCCGCGTCGGGCAGATCCATCAACGCCCCGAAGGTACCGACCACCAGCCCGTAGCCGACGACGACCCAGGCCGCCGGGACCGCGCGCGGCAGCGCACCGAACAGCAGCGCCGCGGCCCCCAGCACCACCAGCACCGGCGGCACCTGGTTCAGGTGGGCCAGGACCAGGTCGCCGATGCGGTCGGAGTCGCCGGTGACCGCGGCGGCGCCCAGACCGGTGGCCGCGCCGGCGACCGCCATCAGCACCACCGCACCGGCGGCGGTGACGGCCAGGCTGCTGCCCAGCCACGCCCAGCGGCTCACCGGGGTCGCCAGCACCGGCTCGCCGCGGCCCTTGGTCTCCTCGCCGCGCAGGCCCTGCACGGCCAGGATCACGTAGGCGCCGGCGAGGAGCGCCATGAACTCGGCCATGTAGGCGAGGTAGCCGGCCAGCATCTGGTCGGCACCGCCGAACAGATCGACGAACACCGCGGGCAGGTCGTCGGCGGCCTGCAGCAGCGTGTCGGCGTAGGAGCCGAAGGCGAGCGCGGCGACGCCCATCCCGACGGCCCACCAGGCGATGGAGCTGCGCTGCAGGCGCAGAGCCAACCCCCACGGGGTACCCAGCCAGGCCGGGGCCCGGGAGCGGCCCGCCCGCACGGCCAACAGGCCCGCGCCCAGGTCGCGACGCATCAGCAGGCCGTAGCCCGCCGCGATACCGACCGCGGCGGCGGCGAGCGGCAGCAGCAGCGGCCACCAGCGGTCGAGCACGAACGGCGCGGTCTGCTGCCCCCAGGCCAGCGGCGAGAACCACGACAGCAGCGAGCCTTCCTGCCGGGCCATGTCGCCGCCCGAGCGCACCACGAATGCGGCTCCCAGCACAGCGCCCGCCATTCCCGACGCCGCACGGGAGTACTCCGTCAACTGCACGGTGACCGCGGCGACCCCGGCGAACGCGAATCCGGTCACGCCCACGCCGACGGAGAACAGCACCGAGCCCGCGGCGGCGTAGCCGCCCACGCCCGCCATCGCCACGAAGACCGCGGCAGCGATCGCGGCGTCGGTGACCACGGCGACGGCCAGCGCCGCAGTCAGGGACGCGTACCTCCCGACCACGTTGGCGCGCACCAGCTCCGCCCGGCCGTGCTGCTCCTCGCTCCGCGTGTGCCGGCTCACGAGCAGGATGTTCATGAGCGCGGCCAAGGCCAGGAAGTACAGCCCGTACCCGTTGGCCACGAACCGCTCCAGGGTGGGGTCGCCGAGCCCGTAGCCGGGGCCCACCATGAGCCGGCCGACGGGGTCCCGGAACAGCTGCGAGACGGCCTGAAGCTCGGTCTCGCCGCCGTAGACGGTGGGCAGCGCAGCCACCAGATAGCCCACGAACACGGCGAAGCCGACGGCCCAGCCCGGGATCCGGACCCGGTCGCGGCGCAGCAGGAAGCGGGTCAGCGTCCAGGTACCGACGAACCCGTGCCCGCCGCTGCGCGGGTCCGGTGCGGGCGCCGTGCGCGGCGCGGACGCGGCGGCGGTCACTTCGCCACCTCCGCGGGTTTCGCGCCGCCGCCGTGCCGCTCGTCGCCGTAGTGGCGCAGCAGCAGCTGTTCGAGCGTCGGCGGGTGGGCGGCCAGCGAGCGCACGCCGAGCGGAGCCAGCGCCCGCACGGCCTCGTCGACGTGCTCGCCGTCGACCTCGAAGCGGATCTGGCCGTCGCGGTGCTCCAGGCCGTGCACGCCCGCGAGTCCGGCCAGAGCCTCGGGCGATTCGGCGGTCTCGGCCACCACGGTGGTGCGGGTGAGGTGGCGCAGCTCGGTCAGGGTGCCGGTCTCGACGACCGTTCCGCTGCGGACGATGGAGATCCGGTCGGCCAGCGCCTCCACCTGGGCGAGGATGTGGCTGGACAGCAGGACCGTGCGGCCCGCGTCCTTCTCCTCGCGGATGCACTCCTGGAACACCGCCTCCATCAGCGGGTCCAGCCCCGCGGTGGGCTCGTCGAGCAGCAGCAGCTCGACGTCGGAGGCCAGCGCCGAGATCAGCGCGACCTTCTGCCGGTTGCCCTTCGAATAGGTGCGTCCCTTCTTCGTCGGGTCCAGGTCGAAGCGCTCGCAGAGCTCGTCGCGGCGCGTGCGGTCGAAGCGCCCGCGCAGGCGGGCGAACAGGTCGATCGCCTCGCCGCCGGTGAGGTTGGGCCACAGCTCCACGTCTCCGGGGACGAAGGCCAGCCTGCGATGCAGGGGAACCGCCTCCGACCACGGATCGCCGCCCAGCATCCGCGCGCGCCCGGAGTCGGCGCGCAGCAGCCCCAGCAGCACCCGCAGCGTGGTGGTCTTGCCCGCCCCGTTGGGCCCGAGGAAGCCGTGCACCTCCCCCTCGGCCACGCTGAGGTCCAGCCCGTCCAGGGCCGCAACGGACCCGAACGACTTGCCCAGCCCGCGGATGTCGATCACGGGGGACCGTTCAGTCATCACTGCCTTCTTCCTCGTCCTCGCGCGGAGCGAACTCCCGGTTGATCTGCTCGTAGGCGTTGTCGGTGAAGAGACCCTGCAACGCCTCCATGGCGGCCCGCGCGTAGCGGACCTTGTCTTCGGCGGGCCCGTCGAAGGTCAGCCCGAGGAGGCGTTCGGCCTGGCCGTGCAGCACGAGCAGGCCCAGCGACCACAGCACGAGAACGGCGTTGACGTCCTGGGGCCGGTCGAGGGAGTGGAAGATGCCGGCCCGCTCGCCTTCCTCCATCGACGCGGCGGTGGCGCCGACGATCCCGTCGACCAGGCTGTCGACCTGGGGCGAGCCTTCGATCAGCATCCTGGCCAGGTAGCGCAGGAGCGGCATGGTGCCCGACTGGTCGCGTAGCGCCGACAGGATGTCCAAGTCGGGCCCCTTGCTCATGGCCTCGTGCTTGCCTTCCTCGATGACCGCGGCCACGTGCTCGTCGCAGGCCGTCCGCAGGCCCTCCTTGGAACCGAAGTGGTGGGAGACCAGGGCCTGCGAGACTCCGGCCTCGGCGGCGACCCGCTTCATGCTGGTCCCCCCCATGCCGTGCTCGGCGAAGAGGGCGATGGCGGCGTCCCGGATCCGTGCCCGGGCGGTGAGATCCTCCGTCGAAGCTGATCGCATAATCAGCAGACTAACTGATCGACCAATCAGCCGTAAACGGGTGGCGCCGCACGCACACCCCGCTGCTTCGGGCGTGTAAGCGGCGGCCCGATGCGCGCCACCGGAACGGCGCCGAGCGCACCCATCGCGGAAATGCCGGGCACGAGCCCGGCACCGTGTCCGGCATCACCGCGAAGGCGGAGCCCTCTACCTGCCAGGGGCACGCCGCCGTGCGGGCAGACGGCGCCACGGCGGGGATCGCCGCTCCGGCAGCGCAGGACGACGTGCAGCTCGGCGACGGTGGCCGCCGCCCCGCCGGCGGAAAGAGGATCGCGGCGGTCGTCCGACGCCCGGAAGCGCCGGACGACCGCCGCGCAACCCGCTACCCGGCGTGCTCTCCTGCGCTCCCCTCCTCAGCACAGCCGCCCTCCTGCGCCGGTCGCACGAGATCGGCCAGCAGCTCGCGGAGATAGTCGGCCACCGGGCGCTCCCCGGCCGCATCGCTGAGCGCCCGGAACTCGGCGTCGCTGAAACCGATCGACACCGACCGCGCCCCGTCCTTCCGACGCGGCAACCCCAGCATCCGGCGGTGGACGCGCTCCAGCGCCTCGGGCGGCAAGGGCCCGTAGGCGGTCTCCAACTGCACCAGCCACTCCCGCAGCTCGTTCCAGCGCGCGTAGCGCCCGGCGAGCACGTACAGGTAAGACGCCACGTCGCGGTGGCCGGCGGCGCGCTGCAGCTCCTCGTGGGTCACCGGGTCGAGGGCAAGGCTGACCCGCCGCGCCGGGGGCGGCGCGGCGGGGCCGTCGTCGCCGGAACCGGTGCTGCCGGGTGCGGGGGCGTCCACGCTCTCCGAAGCGGCAGAGCGGGACGGAATCGTAGCGGTGTTCACCTGAACCTCCCAGGTCATGGGCGAAAGCGGACTCGGCCGCGCCCTGCGCGGCCCGCGGCCGCCTCCGCGATGGGAACCGCCGGTACACCCGGCGCGCCCATGACACCTGGCCGCTTCTACTTCCCCTCCAAGCTAACCCGCCGCAGCATCAGGCTGCAGGCGCCGTCCACAACCGCAGCGCCACACGACCGGCCCGGTCACCGGCGCACGCGACCGGGCCGACTGCCTCGCGGTCACACGTCCGGCACCCCCGCAGGCGGTATCACCGGCATTCCGCCGGGAGGACCCTCCTCAAGCAGCCGCAGCAGGGCACCGGTGTCCATATGCCGTTCCACCAGGTCCCCCAGCGCGTCCATCCGGGCTTTGCGTTCGGCGGCGAAATCGGTGTCGGGGGCGGGCGCGAAATCCCGGCCGGCCCAGCGTGCGGCGTCGGCGAGGAACGCCCGGCGGAACGCGTCGTTCTCCAGCGCACCGTGCCACGTCGTGCCCCACACCGCACCCCGCCGCCAACCGTCCAGGAACGGCTCGGCGTCACCCGCGGCCCCGTCGTCGAGCACGCTGTGGCCGTGGTGGATCTCGTAACCCTCGACCGGATGCCCGTAGGCCGAACCCACCGGACGGCCCAGCGTCTTCTCCGCGGCGAAGGCGACGGCGGTGGGCAGCAGCCCCAGCCCGGGTACCGCCCCGGCCCGCGACTCGACCTCGTCGTGGATGCGGCGCGCCAGCATCTGGTACCCGCCGCAGATCCCCAGCACCGGGCGCCCCTGTTCGGCACGCTCCGCCACCGCGGTGTCCAGCCCGCGCTCACGCATCCACGCCAAGTCGGCGACCGTGGCGCGAGTTCCGGGAAGGACCACCAGGTCGGCGTCGCCCATCTCCTGCGGGGACGAGACGAAACGAAGGTCGACCCCGGGTTCCACGGCCAGAGCGTCGATATCGGTGAAGTTGCTGATCCGCGGCGTGTGCACGACGGCGACACGCAGCGTGCGCCCCTGCACCGGGGCACGGGCCGGGGTGCGCTCGGCGGTCAGCGCCAACGAATCCTCCACGTCGATCGCCCGTCCCTCCAGCCACGGCAGCACGCCGTGCACGGGTCGGCCGGTGACGCGGCGCAGCATGTCCAAGCCCGGCTCCAGCAGTTCGGGGGCGCCGCGGAACTTGTTGACGACGAATCCCGCAATCAGCGCCTGGTCGGCCGGCTCCAGCAGCGCCAGCGTGCCGTGCATCGCCGCGAAGACACCGCCGCGGTCGATGTCGCCGACGACCAGCACCGGAAGGTCGGCCGCACGCGCCAGCCCCATGTTGGCGATGTCGCCGGGGCGCAGGTTGATCTCGGCCGGACTGCCCGCGCCCTCGCAGATGACGGCGTCGTACTCCGCCCGCAGCTCCGCGAGGCTTTCAGCGGCGACCGTGCGCAACCGGTCCTTGAAATCGCGGTAGCCCAGCGCGTCGGCCTCGCCGACGGGACGGCCGCGGACCACGACCTGGCTGCGGCGGTCGCTGCCGGGTTTGAGCAGCACCGGGTTCATCGCGGCGGTGGGTTCCACGCCCGCAGCCGCGGCCTGGGCGGCCTGCGCACGGCCGATCTCGGCGCCGTCGGCGGTCACCACCGAGTTCAGCGACATGTTCTGCGCCTTGAACGGGGCCACCTTGAAGCCCTGGCGGGCGAGCCAGCGGCAGATTCCGGTGACGAGGACGCTCTTGCCGGCATCGGAGGTGGTTCCGGCCACCAGCAGAGCGGGAGATCCTGCGGGCCCCCGGCGCATCACGACACCCTCCCCGCACGCGGCCCGGCCAGGGCCCGGACTGCGGCACCTGCGCACCGCCCGCGCGGAGCCGACCGCGGCGTGCCGGCCGGCGCGGCCCCACCGACCGTGCGGGAGCGGCCCACGGCCAACGCCACCGCCGCAGCGACGCCGGCGGCGGCAGCGTTGACGACACGCGCCAGCCGCACCGCGCGCCGAATGTCGACGACCCCGGGGTGGGGCCCCTCGCCCAGTTCCGGACGGTCCTCACCGCGGGAGCCGTACACGTTCCTTCCCCCCAGCCGCACATCCAGCGCTCCGGCGAACGCCGCTTCGCAGTGCCCGGCGTTGGGGCTGGGATGGCGCGCCCCGTCCCGGACCCGCACCCGCAACGCCCGGGACGGCGAGCCGCCGACGACCGGCGCCGCCGCGCAGGCCAACGCCGCGGTCAGCCGCGCCGGCGCCCAATTGGCCACATCGTCGAGCCGGGCGGCCGCCCAGCCGAAACGCTCATACCGCGCCGACGGGTGGCCCACCATGGCGTCCAGCGTGTTGGCGGCACGGTAGCCGACCAGGCCGGGCACCCCCAGCAGCCCGCCCCACAGCAACGGGGCCACCACCGCGTCTGCGGTGTTCTCGGCGACCGACTCCGCCGTAGCGCGGGCGATGCCCTTCCCGTCCAGCGACTCGGGGTCGCGCCCGCACAAGCCGGGCAGGCGGCGCCGCGCACCGGGCACGTCTCCGGCCTCCAGGGCGTCGGCGACACCTTCGGCTTCGCGGGCGAGCATCGCCCCGCCCACGACCGCCCACGTAGCCGCACCGGTCAGCACCGCGCGGCCCGCACCGGAGGTGCGGGCCTGCGCGAGCGCGCCGCCCGCGACCACGGGAGCGACGGCAAGCAGGACGAACGCGGCTCCCCGCGCGCGGGAAGGCTCGTATACCCGCTGCTCCAGACGCGCAGCGGTCCGGCCGTAGAGGGCTACCGGATGCCCGCGCCGGGGGTCGGGCAGCACACGGTCCAGCGCCGCACCCGACAACAGCCCCGCAGCGATCGGCCAGGCCGACTCTCGATCCAGGTTCTTCACTCGGCCAACGGTAGTGCGCGCCAGGGCAGCGCCCCACACGCCCCCGCGACACCCGCGCGCACAGTAACTATACGTGCACAATGATCACTTAATGTAATTGAACTGAGCATTCGCCCCACCACAGGAAGCCGCCGGACACCGGCACCGGAGAGGAGGGGCACAATGACGGCCCTCGCGCTGCTCGCCTTCCTCGCAACGACCGGAAGCTGGTGGTGCTTCTAGCCGCTGACCTGGTGACACGCATTACACCGCGCCGCCGGCGACCGCCGCACCGAGTTGGCAAAACACCACTACCGGGCACGCCACCTGCGGTTAATCACGGGTAACGTGTTCCACGAGGCCGGTAGAGACCGATTTGGTGGGAGCCGCGTGCTAACGAGACGTAACTACGAATGTCCGTAGTTGTTATTGTTTTGCCCGGCGATGGGTGACATCTTCCAAATACCCTAGAATCTCACCGCACCGACGCCAGCACTACCCGCCACCTCGCCCACCCGCCATCCGCGGCACCCGCGGCGCCCGGCCGGCCACAGCAGGACGCAGGGCCGCAGAGCGACACACCTCACCAACACGCAGGTCACGATGTCGTTACAAACGGTGAGTCCACGCCACAATTGAACCAAGCACCTGTAGCTCAGTGGAAAGAGCATCGGACTTCTAATCCGACGGCCGCAGGTTCGAATCCTGCCAGGTGCACCATATTTTACCAGGTCAACGGCCTGCATGGCTCTCGGATGGCCGTCGATTCGTCCGGTTTGTCTTCCGCGCTCGCTCCGTGCTCGCTCCCCAGCTGGGACCCCGCTCGAAGAGCCCCATCGGATTAGCGGACCAGGCCCTACCGCACCTTGGCCTCGACCGCCAGCCCGACCGGGGCGCGACGGCAACCCGCCACACGCCCCACACACCGCCCCCGCCCGCCGGACAGCGCCCCAAACACCAGCGGCCCCGACCAAACCCGCCACCGGGCCGAACAGGGCCGCACAGGGCCGCCACGCCCCCGCCCGTCCGGGACCCGATCGGCCCGGGCACCGGACTCCCGACCTCCCCCGGACGCGAACGCGGGACCTCCCCAGAAACCGCGCCCGAATCCCGGCCCTCCCGACCCGGTGTCCTGTTCCGGTCACCTCGGATCGGTGACAACACGCTGATTCGAACGCGCGATCCCGGCGATAATGACGGCCATGGTGTGGATCTGGCGAAGCCTGTGCACGGTCGGCGCCCTACTCGTCGTCGGTGCGGTCGCGCTGGCCGTATGGCAGCACGGCATGGAATACGCGAGCTGGGTCGCCGCCGTCATCGGCGCCCTGTCCCTGGCCGGCGGCCTCCTCACACGCACCCGCACCCCCGCACCTGACGACTCTTCGAGCCCCGGGAACGGGGCCGGCGACGCGATCGACCAGACCAGGATCCGCACCAAGCGCAACGTCATCGGCAAGCAAGGCCGCGGCACCGAAGGAGGCGGCGACCGCATCCGCCAACGCGACATCCACTCCGATGACGGCGACGTGATCGGAAAACAGGACCGCGAATGACACCCCCCACCCCCGACGGTGACCGCCTCGCGCAGACCGGCGTCAGCGCCGGCCGCGACGTCATCGGAACCCAACACACCCACCACCATCAGGGTCCGACCTCCCCGACCGCCCTGTTCGCCGCACCGCCCCCGCCGCCCCGCTTCACCGGCCGCACCCGCGAACTCACCGCCCTCGTCCACCGGCTCGACCCCCGACGGGACTCGCAAGCGGTGGTGGTCTCGGCCCTGGCCGGAATGGGCGGCATCGGCAAAACCGCCCTGGCCGCCCACGCCGCCGCCACCGCCGCCGAGCACGACTGGTTCTGCGCCCACCTGTGGATCGACCTGCACGGCTACACCCCCCACACCCCACCCGTCACCGCCGAAGCGGCCCTGGACACCCTGCTGCGGGCCCTGGGCACCCGCCCCGACGACATCCCCCTCGGGCTCCAGGAACGCGCCGCCGCCTACCGCTCCGCCCTGCAGGAGCTCTCCCGCACCGACCCCCACGCACGGCCCGTGCTGGTGGTGGCCGACAACGCCCGCGACCCCGCCCAGGTCCGCCCCCTGCTGCCCGGGCCCGGTGGCCACCGGCTGGTGGCCACCGCCCGCACCGGGCTGGCCGAACTCGCCGGCGCCCACCACCTCGACCTCGACGTCCTCGCCGAACCCGACGCCCTCGCCCTGCTGGCGGCCGAACTCTCCACCCATACCCCCGACGACCCCCGCTCTCATGATGAGGCGGGTCTGGAGCGGTTGGCGCGGTGCTGCGGACACCTGCCGCTGGCGCTGGAGGTCACCGCCGCCCACCTCAAACGCAGCCCCCATCTGGCCCCCGGCCGGCTGGTTCAGCGCCTGGAATCCGCCTCCTCCCTCCTGAGGGAACTGAGCGACCGCGACCGGGCGGTGCGCACCGTCTTCGACACCTCCCTCGCCACCCTGGAGACCACCCAGGCGCGGGTGTTCCTGCTGCTGGGATCGGCCCCGGGTCCCAGTACCTCCACCGCGGCCGTAGCCGTGCTCACCGGACTGGAGTTCGAGGAGGCCGCAGAGGTGCTGGAGGAACTGGCCACGGCCCGCCTGCTCACCCGGCCCGCGCCCGACCGGTGGGCCATGCACGATCTGGCCGCCGACTACGCCCGGAACCATCCCGACCCGCCTGCCGACCGCGAGCCGGCCCTGACCCGGCTGCTGGATGCCTACACCGACACGGTCGATGCGGCCGACGATCACCTGCGGGCGCTGCCGGGCCAGGGGGTACCCGACGCGTTCGACGACCGGCAGGAGGCCATGGCCTGGCTGGACGAGGAACACGCCACCCTGATCGAGGCGGTACGCACCGCCCAGGCCACCGGCCACACCCGCGCAGCCGTCCACCTGCCCCTCAACCTGGCCAGATACCTGGAGCATCGGCGCCGGTTCACCGAATGGGAGCAGATCAGCCGCATCGCCCAAGAGGTTGCACACGCCTCCGGCGACACCCAAAACGAAGCGGCCGCATGGAACAGTCTCGGCCTCGCGCTACGGGAGACGCGCCGCTTCGACGAGGCCATCGACGCCCACACCCACGCACGCACCCTCCACCAAGACATCGGCGACACCCACGGCCAAGCCATGGCCTGGACCAACCTCGGCACCGCCCTCCGCCAGGTGCGCCGCTTCGACGACGCCATCAACGCCCACACCCACGCACGCACCCTCCACCAAGAGGTCGGCGACACCCACCGCGAAGCCAGCGCCTGGAACAACCTCGGCACCGCCCTCCAAGAAGTCCGCCGCTTCGACGAGGCCATCGACGCCCACACCCACGCCCTCTCCTACTACCAAGACATCGGCGACCCCCACAGCGAAGCCGGCGCCTGGAACAACCTCGGCCTCGCCCTCCGCCAGGTGCGCCGCTTCGACGCCGCCATCAACGCGTACACCCACGCCCGCAACACCTTCCAGCACACCGGCGACACCCACCGCGAAGCCACAGCCTGGAACAACCTCGGCGTTGTGCTACCGACGTGCGCCGCTTCGAGGAAGCCATCGACGCCCACACCCACGCCCGCACCCTCGACCAAGAAACCGGCGACACCCACCGCGAAGCCGACGCCTGGAACAACCTCGGCAGCGCCCTCCTAAAGGTGCGACGCTTCGAGGAGGCCATCGAAGCGTTCGACCGCGCCATTCGGGGATTTCAGGCCACTGATGACCGCCACGGCCTCGCCGTCGCGCGGAGAAACCGCGACCGCGTTCACCGGCGACCGCGGTGGTGGGCGTTCTGGAAACGCTGACCGCCACGCGAGCGCTCCGCCTCCATGTTCGCCGACTGCTGTCAACGACGGCCGTGTGACGGACCACGGTCGAGGCCCCTGGCCCCGGCCGATTCCGGCCGGGACCAGGGCGAGACGGCGGACGTGCTTATCCTCCGGCGCGTGCGGTCCTCGCCAGCGGCACCAGCGCGGCCGTCGCCTCCGCCGCCGCCTTGGCCACATCCGGGAACACGCTCTGGTACGTGTCCTGGGTGAACGCGGTGGTCGAGTGGCCGAGTTCGGAGGAGACCACCTTCACGTCCACCCCCGCCGCCAGGCTCAGCGAGGCGGCGCCGTGGCGCAGCCCGTGCAGGCTGATCGGCGGCAGATCCGCCTCGGCGGCGATGCGGCAGAACAGCCCGCTCACCCAGCCCGGGTGCAATCCGGATCCGTCGGGGTGGGTGAACACCCGCCCCGACTCCACCCACGCCTCCCCCGCTTTGAGGCGCTCCTGGCGCTGGCGGGCCCGCCACGCCTTCAACACCGTGACCGTGTCCTCGTCCAAGGTGATGGTGCGCCGCCCCGCCGCGCTCTTGGGTGTGGACACCGCCGTGTCCCACCCCAACTGCACCACCTGCGTCGTGATGTCGACCGCCCCGTCGTCCAGGCGCACCGACTCCCACTCCAGACCCACGGCTTCACCCCGCCTCGGGCCCTTCAGGGCGATCAGGTGGAACAGGGCGTAGAGCCGGTCGCGGTGGGCGCGTTCGAGGAAGCGGCCGGTCTGCTCGGGGGTCCACACCATCACCGGGGCCGGCACCTCGCCCGTTTTGCGGTAGCGGGCGACCCGCTCCGTGCTCCACACCACCGGTTTCGGGCGCGGGGCCGACTCCAGCTCGATGTGGGAGGCCACGTTCACCTGCAGCGGCACGTCGGGCCGGGACACGGCCGCCGAGAGGGCGCTGCGCAGGGTGGCACGGATCCGGTGCTCGGTGGACACGCTGACGGTGCGCATCCCGTGCACCGAGGCCCGCACCTGCGGATCCTCCGAGGCGCGGCTGGTGCGGATGTGGTCGTTGGTCTCCTCGATCGCCTCGAACATCATCTGCAGATGCCCCACCCCGAGCTTGTCGAGGCGCACCCAGCCCAGGTGCGGGGCGAGGTAGTTGGTGATGTGGCCCTGATACGACAACCGGGTGGAGGCGGCCAGCTTCTTCTTACCCGCCAACCACTCCTGGAGCCACTCGCCCACCGTGGGCACCTGCGCGCGGGTATCGGCGCCCCCGCCGATGCGGCGGCGCACCTCCCCCACCGTCGGGAGGTCGGTGCGCTTCGTGATCGCCGCCTCGATGAGGTCGGCCGCCTTGGTCGCGGCCTGCTCGTCTCCCTCGGCCACGGCCAAGGCCGTTTTGATGTGGTCGAGGTGGTCGCGCGCGGCTTCCTGGGTGTCGTACCCGATCCGCCGCGCCTGGCGCCGCGCGCCGGAGGCGCGTCGGGGCAGTTCGATCTGCAAGGCCCAACTTCCGTGGGCGGAGCTCCAGCCCCCGTTGGGCCGTTTCAGCTTGGGGCACGTCGTTCCCAGGGGTTTGCCTGTGGTCTCGTCGCGGCAGCTGCAGCGTTTGAACACCGATCCCTCGCGGATGGCCATCGGTCACCTTTCCTGTTCAGAATCCGAAGGCCGACCACCCCCGCGGGTGCCCGTCCCGCCGGTGGGCGGGTAGGCGAGCCCGAGCAGCGCGCAGACCCCGCTGGTGGGGATGCGCCACCGCGTGCCCGCCCGGAAGGCCGGGGCGGGAAACGCGCCGGTTTCCAGCAGCCGGTAGGTGCTGGTGCGCCCGATCCCGAGCAGGCGTCCGGCGGTGACCGGATCCAGCACCACCGGCAACTCGGCCACCTCCTCAGCGGTCATCGACCGCCCCGGCCCATCGCCGGTGATTCCCATCTCCTCCTCCTTCCGGTGCGTGCTTCGAGGGTGCGGCGTGGTCGGCCGCTCCCGCCGGTGCGGGAGCGGCCCCATGGCCGCTCCACTCCGCCCCCGATCACAAGCGGATTCGTGGACTCACCCATCGGATCCACGAAGAACCTCGCCACCGCCGCCCGATTTGCGGGCCTTCGGGGGTGATCCGGGCGAGCGGCCCCCAACGGCCCAAGCCCGCGTCCGGCCGGGCCGCTCCAGGGGCGACACGGGACGCGGTCCGGTCCGCACGCGCCCCGATAGGCCCGTGGGGGCGCCCCCGCCGGGGGCGCATCCCGACCGTTACTGGGGCGGTCCTGGTCGACCGCCCACACACCGCCACCTCGGCCCACGGGCACCCGCGCCCCGTCCCCGACCGGCCGCAAAATCCCCACCAGCCGTCGGTCGTCCCGCTGCCCGCCGCATCCACCCACCTCGCAAACACCCGCCCCGAAGGGCCCTGACACCCCCGAACAAAGCCGGACCCGCCGCCGGATTGGACACCGCACACACCACAACCACCCCACGAACGCAGGCACCCGAAGACCTCCACGGCCTCCGGGCAAGCACGAAGGGCGGGCGCCCGGGGCGGATGAACACGCGCCCGGGCACCCGCCCTGGTGTCAGGCGGCGCTGTAGCGGCGCGGGGCTTCACACGTCAGCTCGGCCTCGCCGTCCTTGGCCAGCCGGGCCAGGGCGTTCTGGATCGCGCCGACGCTGCGTCCGCGCAGCAGGTGGCTGATCTCGGTGGGCGAGAACTCCTCCCCGGGCTCGGAGGCGAGGACGGCCTTGACGATCTGCCGCAACCCGCCCGGTTCCAGCCGACTCGTGCGGCTGATCTTGTTGGTCTGCGCCCCGGCCCCAGTGGCATCGGTGGCCTCGGCCGGTCGGGCCGCAGGCGTTGGTGCCGGGGCCTCGTTCTCCGTAGTCGCCGTTGCAGCCGCCTGTGGGGCAGCGGACGCGGATGCGGGTGCCTCCGACTTCGGCGACGAGGTGGCCGTCTCTGCGCCCTGCGGTGCGGGCACCTCCTCGGCGGTGGGCGCGGGTGCGGCCGCGGCCTTCGGTGTGTCGGGCGCGTCTGCGGCGGCCGGGGCCTCGGGCGGGGCCGGCGACTCGGCCGCGGGTGCCGGGGCGTCGTTGTCCGGGTCCGGCGAGGTGGGGGCCTCGGCCTCCGTCTCGGTGGCGGCGCCGGTGGCCGCGAGGCTCCAGAGGTCGGCCACGCGCTTGCCCGGCTCGTGGTTCCTGCGGGTGCGGGCGGCGCGGCCGTCGGTCTCCAGGCCGCGCAGGGCCTGGGTGACGGTCGAGCGACCGCGGCCGGTGGCCTCGGCGATCTCGGCCGCGGTGGCGGGGGCGGTGCGTCCGTGCAGGCAGGTGAGGATGTCGGTGCGCACAGCGATGCTGGCCATGGTCATCGGTCCCTTCGAAGATGCGGAATCGGCCGGTGCCCGGCGGGCAGGGCGGCCCGGGGCCGCCCCGCCCGCGGGTGTCAGCGCCAGGCGTGGGCCTTGGCAGTGGCGACGAGGTGGTCGACGTGGTCCTGGGAGTCGGCTCCGTCGCCGTTGACGACGAGGCCCTTGATCTGGCGTCCCAGGTCCCAGGCGCGCAGGAGCATGCGCGTGGGGCGGCCCTGGGCGTCGGCGGCGTACTTCGCCGTTGCGGTGATGTAGGGGGCCTGCCAGTAGACGAAGTGGTCGCGCACGATGCGGGTCTGGTCGGTGGCCCAGCGGTCGCTGCGGCGGTCGAGGAGGAAGTCCTCGGTGTGCATCGCCGCGCGCACCCGCTCGATCGGGGCGAAGGGCACCGGGCCCTGGTCGTACCAGTCCCCCAGGTAGTCGAATGCGGTGTAGGCGAGGGCGTCCAGGAGGTCGTCCATGGTTTCGCCGTTGGCGCGGTGGGTGGTCATCTCCTCGGCGAGGTCGGCGTGGCCCCAGACGATGACCGCCTCGGGCTCGGGCACCCGCCGGATCCGCTCGGGGTTGATGATCCGGTAGGCGGGGCGGCCGCGGTGCTCGTGGTAGGCGATGGCGGATCCGGGACCGGCGTTCAGGCAGCGCAGGACCTGCTCGAGGGTCATCGGGGCCTCGACGGCCCGGTCGAGGAAAACGTCGATGCTGTCGGTGGTGCGCATGGTGCTACTCCGTTTCGAGTGGTTCATGAGGTCGGGCGGTGGGGCGGGCGCGGCCGGGGGCCGCGCCCGCCCGCCGGATACGTCAGTGGCCGAGGTAGCGGTACAGCGCGGTGGTGATCTCGTTGGCGCGGGTGCGCACCAGGCCCTCCTGCAGCGGGGCGCTGAAGGAAGCGAACTCCGCGGCGATGTCGTAAAGGTCGACCCGCACCTCGGCCCGCCCCTCTCCGAGAGGCATGTGGCGCACGGCTGCCGTGATCGTCGGGACACGGGTGTGGATGAAGAAGTCCCGGGTGACGCACGCCCGGTCGCAGACCGTCAGCTCGCTGCGCCAGTTGAGGCAGAAGCCGCGCCGGGCCAGCTCGCGCCGCAGGTCCAGGACCGGGGGCAGACCGGCGAGGCGCTCCGTATCGGCCCAGGCCTCCAGGTGGGCCCGGCAGTTCTCGGCCAGGGACCAGGTCACCTGCCGGACGGTCAGGCCCGCGGCGCGGGCCCGAACCCGGGCCTGTTCGATGTCGCCGTAACCGCAGACGACGACCTCGTCGGGTTCGAAGGCGTTGAGCTTCTGCTCGGCCAGGACGGTGCGGTAGCGGCGGTCGTGGCAGCTGTAGACGATGACCGTGCCCGGCCCGCCCGCGTAGGCGGTGATCACCTGGTCCGGGTAGAGGACCGCCTCGGCGGCGTGGGACATGAAAGTGTCCGGGAATTCAGACATAGAGATACTCCGTGACGTGCGTAAAAGGGGTGTCTGGGGCGGGGCGCCGCCGCCGGGCGGCGGCGCCCCGGGTGTGCGGTCGACTCAGACCGAGGGCAGGGCGCTCAAGGCCGCCTCGATGGCCCCGGTGAGCAGGCGGCTGGACATGCCGGGCCGCGGGCCCTGCAGGTCGAGGTGGAACCGCATGACCTCGCTGCGCCCGTCGGCGCGCAGGATGCGCACACGAGTGGGTGAGGTCTGCATGAACGCGATCGTGACCTGGAGGATCACCTCGGGGCGGTGGGCGCTCCGGTAGGTGTCGGTGAGGAAGTACTCGCCTTTGACCTCGCAGGAGAGAGGACCGTCGGCCAGGTGGCAGGACCGCAGGGACAGGTCCGTGCGCAGGTCGGTCACAGCGGGAGTCAGAGCCTTGACACGCGGCCAGTCGGCCAGGGAGTCGTTGGCGATGTCGGTGAGGTTGCTGGCCATGTAGGCGTCGGAGTAGTCGTCGCCGTTGTCGATGGCCTGCTCGATGATCCCGTTCGGGGTGTCGATCCCGGCGATGATCATCCCCTCAGGGCCGGGCACGTCGTCGGGGCGGGTGCGCGTCACCCGGTTGGTGGCCTCGTACCAGACCAGGAGGCTGCCCAGGGTGGCCTCCTCCAGGGCCCTGACGTGCTCGGGGGTGACCGTGATGGTCGCCGCATGCGGCATAATGGTGCGCACAGCACACTCCTAACTACACAGGGTTGTTGTGTGGGGCCCGCGCCCACCCCGGTAGTGAGGTGGAATTCAACGCCGGGTGTTCGGGCGCGGGCGCTCTTTCCTACGGGGCGAATGGCCGCCCCGCGGTCTACTCGGCCGGGACCTGGGTGACCGGTTCGGCGGGCAGGTAACCCGCGCCGGTCATCACCGGGCACAGCGGTTCGCCGTCGAGGTGGCTGTAGGCCGGCCGGTCGGTCCCGCAGGCCCAGATCCGCGGCGGCTGCGCCTGGACCGGCTCCTCGCATTCCGGACAGAAAACATCTCGCTTCTCGCCCATGATTACCTCCCTTTTTTCGGGGCGGTCGGATTCCGTCGCCCTCGGGAAACCCAAACGTCGCTTGGGTCCGTTTGCCGAGTCAAGCCGTTCGGCGTTTCCGCCCTGCGGTTTCCGTCGGCGTTCCCGCTGACACCACCAAGAGCAACTTGGGTCCGGCGTGAATGTCAAACCGTTCCGGCAACTTTTTTCGCGGCGCCCGCGCATAGGAGGAACCGCGCACGCGCGGGAAAGGCTTCCGGGGCCCGCCGGCGAACATCCGACAACCCGCGAACGACTCCGTTCTGGGTGATCATGGGCCCCGGAATACGCGAACCCGGCGAGACGGAAGGACACAGAAACAAAGAAGATACAAAGAAACAGAAGGAGAGCAATGAAGAGGAAGGGACGATGAATGCGATGAACGGAGTAATAGCCGGTCCGAGGCAGCAGGACAGCGGGACGAACGGGCCGCCGGGCGGCCCGCACCCTACGGATACCAGAGACACCTGTGGTCTCTGGTTCTGTGCACCGGCCTATCCCCTGATTGCATCCTGACCTGCACTGATCACCACACCTGGGGGGCACGTTCAAGCGTGCCCCGAATCAGGCCCCAAAACGTGGCGCGTGCGTGCCCCGAATCAGGCCCCAAATCGCGCGGCAAATCAGGCGGTAAAGCAGACACCCCCGCATCGACCCGCGACCGCCCTACTTCCCCGAGCACCGGAAGGATGCTCCCGCGCACATCGGCGCACCCGAACGGCGCCGTTCCATCGGCGACCGCAAATCCCCGGACACCCACACGCAGCCACCGACACGCCCGCCTCGCCGGATCGGCTCCGCCATAGTCCGAATACACCTCGACCAGCATCGGCAGAACGTTCATCCACAGCAGGAAGAATGAAATAAAGCCGAACCGGGCCAGCCGGGAAACCGGGGCGGACGGCCGCTGGACGGGCCGTTCGTCTACGGGATTCAGGGAACCTGTGGCGCCCGGTTCCATGTCCCGGCGTGCGCTCCTGAATACACCCTTCCCCGCGCTGATTATCGCGCCCGGGAGCACACTCTCAAGCGCGCACCGAGATGTGCCACCCGGCATGTTCCGAACACGCGCGATCGCGACACCGAATCGCGCGGCAAAGCAGGCCGTACATCAAACACGACCGCCTCACCCGCCGGCCGTCGCATGAGCGACGGTCAGCCCTCGACCACCAGCGAATGCACCTCCACCACCTCCGCCTCCCGAGAAGCGCTCGTCTCCATCGGCTCCAGCTCCCCGCCCCGACCGGACGAGGCCTCCCACGCCACGTCCCACACGATGGTGGCCGTCACCGTGTCGGTGGCGCCCGGCCGGTTCCTCGACGACAACGTGTAGGTGTAACCGCAATCCGGCGACTCCGCCCCGGGGCTGTGCACCGCCGAGTCGTACACCGTCCCCGGCCCCGCACACGCCACCTCGCTCCCGTCGCCCATGTCCCAGACCACCTCGCGCGGAGCGGCCGTCACCGACGCCGACCCGCCCGCCACCGACACCTCCGCGCTACGCGGCTCCCACTGGTCCTCCTCGATCCAGAGCCACACGGGGAACCGCACCACCATCATCCCGCCCATCGGCGGCGCCGATCCGATGTCGGGATCCGGCAGCTCCAACCGCGCCCGCGCCTGATCGGCCAGCGCCGCCCCATCGACGCCGTTCCCGCCACCGGCGGCTGGAACGGACAGGGTCGTCGTGCAGTGCGCCCGCCCGTTCTCCGGCTCACTGCACCGCGACTCCGGCTCAAGCGGAACCGAACCCGACGACGGGGCCGCGCCACCTGGCGCGTCTGTCGCACCGCCATCCGTCCTCGGTCGCTCTGATCGTGCCTGGACGTCGCACGCGGTTTCAGCACACTCGGAGCGCACGAGGAAGTCGCCGTCAGCATGGGCCTGGCCGACGGGCGTCGTTGCTCCCGCGAAAGCGACTGCCGCTGACAGCGAGAGGACGCACGCCACCCTTACCTTTCGCATGCGCCGTACTCCCCGAACACGAGCTTCGCGACCTGCCAGGCGCCGCCTTCCTCGGTGACAGTCGCGGTGATCGGGCGGGGGCCGTCCGCATCGGGCAGAGGACCGAGTTCTTCCAGATCCTCGTCCGCGATCTGCCAATCCGAGGTGTCGGCACAGTCCTTGACGACGACCGTAGGCGGCTCCGCAGCGGTATCGACGCTGGCGACCTCCGGGCTGAGGACCGGTCGCCCTGTCGCTTGCGTGCCGTCGAGCAAGTCGTCGGCATGTTGGAGCGCCTGCCCTTTGGCGTGCCACGCCAAGTCGGGATGGTCGTCAGCGCCGCTATGCGAGCCCTCGACGATCGCCCCCATGAGGCCCCGGTATGCCTCCAATGCCTGCGCCTTGGCCGCCGGCGTTGCAGCGGCGCTCGGCGACGGTTCCGCCTCCGTTTCGTGCTCCTGCGCTGAGCATCCGCCTGCCACCACGACAAGGCCCGCCACCGCCGCCCCAACGGCATACCGCACGCGCCACCTTCAATCCGAAACGCAGCCAGACCTTCACTCTCTGAAATCGGAGGTGACTCTAACCAGCCGCTACAGGCCGCACAACCGGAATCCGGCAGCTCAGAGTGATCAAGAATGCCGGATAGGCCACACCGTCGGGTTGTCCAATCCGCTCACCTGCGCATACTCGTCAGCACGACAGGAGCAGGCAGCTGTCCCAGTCGGGGGCTTCAAGGCTGTCGGGAGCCGATAGGGCGAGAACGGCTCCGGCTCGTCCTTCGAGGAAGCCGTTGCCGGTGTCGCCGTGGACGGAGCGCAGCAGCGAACTGCGGACCGGACCGACATGGGCGCCGAGGTCCCAGCGTCCACCGTCCGGGCGCTGATCGTCGGCCATGCGGCGCAGGACGTGCAGAATGCCGGCGCGACCGTGGCACAGTCCGTTCTCCTGCAGGAGGGCCTGCTGCACCGGATCGTCGAGGCACCGTGCGAGTGCTTCCTCGGCGATGCGGCATCGGGCGCGGTCGGCGAGGGCCAGCCCGGCGAGTTGCTGGGCGCGGGCGAGACCCGGCGTTCCGTAGCACCAGGACGGAGGGCCGGGGCGGCGAAGGCCGGGAGCGTGGTCCCCGTGGGCGACCCAGCCCGGCCACCACGGTCCGCCCGGCGCGTCGCGGCGCCAGGAGTCCAAGGTCGCGCAGATGCGCCGGATCGCTTCCACGTGTCGGGGGACCTCCTTCCCGGACCGGTAGGCCAGCGACAGCAGCGCCAGCGGTCCGGCGGCACCGTGGGCCATGCCGAGGTTGGCGTGCCCGTGGGGGAAGTCGCGGCTGTCGCTGCCCCACGGGTCGTGACGGGCCCACCAGCCCGGCAGGCGCCCCTGCGGTGTCCGGAGGGGTTCGGTGAGGCGGACGAGGTAGCGCAGCACCGATTCGAGGGCCGCGCCGTTCGGGTCGGTACGCAGCAGCGCCACGCCGATCCCGGTCAGCCCGCTGATGAGGTCGTACTCGGCGAATGAGGCGGGCTTCGCTTGATCGATGCGGGCGTGAGCGGCCTCGGTGCGCCGCTGCGCCAGGCTCTGCAGGTGCCCGAGCAGTGTGCGCCGGGCGTGCGGATAGTCCTCCGGCTGGGCGTGGGACAGCACGAAGGCGAGGGCGGGCAGCCCGTGGAAGAGCGTCGCGCGGCCTCCGGTGTCGACTCCGTCGGCGGTGGCCGCCATGATCCAGGCATGCGAGCGGCCCGAGCCCCGAGCGAGGTGGGTCAGTGCGATCCCTGCGGCCCCGAAGCCCAGCGACAGCAGCGGTCGGGCGTCGATGGCACCGGGCTCGGCCGGCGGCTCCGGGAAGCCTGTGTCGCTGGACGTGGTCATGGCCGATCGCGGGGTTGGCGAGCGTGACGGCTCAGGGCGACCGCTCTCGTCAATGCGAGAAGGCGCCGTTCGTCGGGCCGGTCGGGGCCCGCGATCCGGTTGTGGTGCATATGCAGCAGCGATGGGAGCACCCGCCGGGCCGCCTGGACCGGTGCGGAGTGATCGCCGAGGTAGGACGTGAAGGCGTCGGTGCGCTCCTTCCACGCTTTCGCCAGCTCTCCGGGTACCTGGTCCGGGTGCCGGTCGAGGTCGGTCAGAGTGCGGTCGGCCAGGGCGTGGGCGCTGCGGTCCACGGGTTCGCCGGAGCGCGGCAGGTGGTCGAGCAGCCATGTCGTGCCCACCGCTTCGATCGCCAGGTCGATCAGTGAGGCGGCAGCGAACGCGTGTGTGCGGCTCTGGTCGCCTGCCGCGAGTTCGAGCTGGGCTACGGCGGCTGCCGAGTCGGCTACGAAGACGTCCTCGGCGGCGTGCATCGCGGGGCCACAGCCGTAGCGTCCGGTTTCGGGACGGTAGGTGGACAGGGTCATCTCGTGCAGCGCCCCGTGCGCGTGGAGGGACCGCGCCCACGTACCGAACGCCGTGGTCACGGCGTCGGCTCGGCCGCCGGTTCGTACGCGCAGACGCAGGTGCGGACCGTCGGCGTCGCGGTAGCGGACGAACCACCAGTCCGGGACCTCTCCCAGCAGGGTCCACAGCTGCGGCAGGTGCTCCGTCAGCAGCGGGACGAACAGGTCGGCGTCGGTGTAGAGGTGGGCCGCGACCCAATCGGCGCCTCCCGGCGGTTGAGGGACCGGCGCACCGGCGTCTGCCGGTTTCGGTAGCCGCGGCGGTTCGGGGGTGGGCGGGACGGTGGAGTGCAGCGGAATGACGATCTCGTGGGCGCGGTCGCCGCACCATCCGAATGCGTGCGCGGGCGGGGCCTCGGTGACTATGGCGGTCGTGTTGTGGGCGAGGTGGTCGTCGAGGAGGTACCGGTGGGCGGCTCGGGTCAGGTCCAGGCTCAGGTAGCGCTCTCCGTCGAGGAGCACGACCCGGTCGGGCAGGTCACTGCGCGGTCCGGCCCCGTCGTGGCCGCTTGCGCTGATGCGCCACTGCGCCGGGGCGAGGATGCTGCGGCCGGAACGCAGCCGCGGCAGGAACCGGAACGCACTGGCGATGGTGGGCCAGGTGAATCCGAGATGGGCGGGCATGCGGGCGCGCGGGAGTTCGTAGCAGAACCGGGCCAGGGGGTGGGTGTAGCGGTGGGGTTCGAGCGCCGAGGCCAGGTAGGGCTCGATGACCCGGCCCGAGGGGCGGTGGAGCAGTCGCAGATGATCGGCCTCGATGTGCACCGCCACGTCGTCGGGGACGATGGTCTCGGTGCCGCCGGCGCCTGCGGGAGGTGGGTGTTCATCGATGACCAGCGTGTGCGGCGCGAGGACGGGGGCCCGGGCGACATTGGCCGCGGTGTCGGCCATGGGCGGCGCCAGTATCTGGACCGGGAGGGCCCCGTGCGTGACGGTGGGGAGGTCGCGGTAGACCTCCGGGGTGGCCATGCCGTCCAGGTGGGCGAAGCGGCCGGTCAGGGTGCCGATGCTGCGTGAGACCCCGGTGATCCGGAGGTCGAAGTCGCCCGCGTCGACCGCGCTCGGAGATGCGGCGTGCAGTTGCGCACGGACTTCCACGTGGGGAGGCGGATGGGCGGCCGACTCCGCCAAGGCCGGTATCTCGTCTACGGCGATCTCGTAGCTGCCGTCGAGGGCGGCGGTGTACGCCGCGGTGACCAAGGCGCCTTCGCGTTCACCATCGGTTCGGGCGGACTCGGGCAGGCGGGAGCCGCGGTAGCCGGTGGGCAATCCGAGGCCGGGGGGGCCGACGAGTTCGAGGAGGTCCACGGTGGCGCCGGGCCCGTAGGTGTCCAGGCAGCGGACGTGGTAGTCGGTCCAGGCCGCGGTGCCGGTGGCGTGCGGAGCGAGCGACGCCAGGACCTGTGCGGCCCGTCCCGCCTCGCGGGCCACATGCGGCGGGAGCGTGACGTCGGCGTCCAGTCGTGTGTCCACCGCCAACCGCGCCGTGTGGCCGGGAAGGGCGCGACCGAGGCGGCTCGTCGCGGCGGCGCGCAGCTGTGCGCGCCGGTCGGACCGGAGGTAGTTGTGTTCGGCCAGGACGGCGCACGCCTCGGGCAGGGGCGATTCGGGGGCGGCGTTCTCGGCCGCGGCCTCCAGGGGGTCGGTGACCCAGATGGCGGGGCGCCGTGTGCTGATGAGGATGCCGTGGGTGCGGAGTTGGTCGACGACAGCCGCAAGGGCGCTGGCCTCGGCCTGGGGAAACTCCGCGGCCAGCGCGTCGACGACGGCGGCCGGGGATGCCGGGGTGCGTGCGGCGTGCATCGCTCGGGCGACGACGGGGGTGAAGCGTACCGATACGGCCGCGGCTCCGCGGGGGTCGTCCTGGCTCGGGACCCAGGGGCGGACGAGCCGTGCTCCCCGCACGTGTGCGGTGTGGGCTGCGACGAGCACGTCGCGGGGGTTCGGATCGGCGTGGTGGCGGGCGTAGGCCGAGAGCCATGCGGCGTCCGGCCGTGCCACCGCCTGGTGGTTGCTCCCCCAGTGGGCGCGGGTTTCCGTTCCGTGGGCCACGGGCGCGACTCCGGCGAACAGCCCGTAGGGGGTGGGGCGGTTCTGCGTGCGCAGCAGGTACCGCATGAGCGCGATTGCGGCGCGCCGCACCTTCGCGTGTCGTGGTGCGGGACCGGGGCGGGTGAGCGTATCGAGCTGTCGGGCCAGTGACGGGCTGGCCGCATCGAGTGCTTCGGCGAAGCCGGGATCCTGTGTCCAGCAGCGGTGGATCCATGCCCGCAGCTCGTGGGAGGTCGCGCTCGCTGGATCCGGCCAGGGTGTTGCGGCGGGGGCGGACAGTGCGGTGGCCCGCAGCGTCATGGCCGGCGGGTCCGGGGGTGCGTACACGCAGGGCTCCTTCGGGACGGTGCCCCTGGGCGCGGCGGCGCCCAGGGGCAGACGTGGCGGAGTGGCCGTGCCGGACTCAGTTGCCGTTGTCGGTGCAGCTGGGCGAGCAGGCGCTTTCACACGTGGGGTCGCAGCCGTCGTCGGTCATGGACCACAGCGCTCCCGACTGCGCGGGCACGTGTACCTGCAGGTCCAGGTCGAAGGGGTCGCCTTGGGTGTCCGGTCCGATCTCGGAGACCGGGGTGAATCCGTTCGGGGTTTCGATGACGTCGAGCTTCACAGCTCCTCCTTCTTCTCTTCTTCAGTGGTTGCGGTCCAGTTCAGGACCATTCGGGTGGACCGCTTGTCGATCACGCGCCCGGCGGGCAGGCGGTGATCGGGTTTGGATACGGGGTGCAGGGTGATCTCCGGGCCCGGTCGCCCGCGCAGGTCGCGGTCCCAGGCGGCCATCAGGTCGCACAGCCGCTCTGCGGTTGCACGGGCCTGCGGCCCGTGTCCGATTGCGCCGAATTCCCATCGGCCCTCGCGTGTGGGGTGGCGCCGCAGGGTGCGGTAGGCGAATCCGGTGCCGTCGGCGTTCAGCAGCGTGGGCGTGCCCAGCGCCCAGGTGGGTGTGACCAGGCCGGAACGGATCGCTTCGCGGTCGGCGGTCAGCAGGGCCCATTCGTCGGCGGCCGTGGCGATCCAGAGGTCTTGGTCGTCGGTGGGTTCCTCGGCTTGGACGAGTACGCCCGACCACACGGTGTCGGGTTCCCGGGCGAGCGCGCGGCGCAGTGCGGCGACGTCCGCGGAGGGGCCGTCCTCCAGCCGCAGGCCGACCCGGCGGTCGGGCTCGTCGTTGAGGTAGGGCATGGGCTCCCAGTGCTCGCCGGCGCCCTGCATGCGCACGAACCCGCACATGTCGACGGCCACGCAGCTCCAGTGCCCCTCGGCGGCGCGTTCCAAGGTCAGGCAGCGTGTCAGGCCGCGGATGCGCATGGGGACGACCATGCGCCCGCCGGGGGCGAGCTGGTCGCGCCACGCGGGCGGAACGTCCCAGGCTCCGGCGGTGACGAGGATGCGGTCGTAGGGAGCGCGTCGGGCGAAGCCGTGCTCCCCGTCGGCTGCGGCCACATGGACGTCGCGGTATCCGGCGTGGTCCAGGAAGCGTCCGGCGCGGTCGACGACCTCGGGATCGATGTCGATCGAGGTGACGTCGCCGCCCGCTCCGGTCAGTTCACGGATCAGTGCGGCGTTGTAGCCGCCTGATCCGATCTCCAGGATGCGGTGGCCGGGCCGGATGTCGGCGCGGTGCAGCATGGTCGCGATGATCGCGGGCGCCGACACGGAACTCAGCGCGACGCCGCGTTCCTGGTCGCGCTTGGTCACCACCGCCTGTTCGGCATAGACGTCGGTCAGCTCCAGGCCGGGGAGGAACAGCTCGCGGGGAACCGTCCTCAGCGCCTGCTCCTCCGGCGCCGACAAGGGCGGCATGTCCAGCATGGCGCGCTTGGCGACGGTTCTGTCGACCATCGCAGCGCGAAGGGAATGTGCGGACGGAGTCGAGGCGGGTGCGGTCGGCATGATCGTAGGTGGCCCCTCCCATGTGCGGAGAACGGTGAAGCGGTCCGGTTTTCGCGTTCGCCGGTCGCCTATTGCGCGGAATACGGACCGGCGGTCGTGAATACGAGCAGGTTCCCAGGTGCCCGTCAGGTGTGCGGTGGTGTTCGCAGGCTGCCGCGGACCCGCAGTCTCTGCACCAGTTCGTGGGCGAGCGGAGCGAGTTCGGAGCGGACGGTCTCCAGGCCGTCTGTTTCCGCCGACGGGTCCGCCCCGAGATTCATCGCGGTCGCAAGGCCGGCCGAGATGGCGTCCTGGGCTGCCAATCGGTTCGCGAGGCCGGTGGCGCTCGGAGCGCTCATGCATACCGAGATGCCCAGTTCCTGGAATTCGGGGGCGGCGAGGGCGGTGCTCCGGGAGTGCCAGCCGCCCGGTGACGACGGGGTCGCCACATGCCAGTGGACGAGCCGGTCCGGGTATCGGGCGCGGAGGTGGTTCAGCTCGTCGGCGACGGATGCTCCGGGCAGCAGATGCCGCCGGCGGCGGAGGCGCTGCTTCACGTGTGCACCTCCGCCCAGGCTCCGCACGAGCCGTGGCCGAGGGGTCCCCACGCGTCCATGACGGCCGCGACGAGGACGAGGCCGCGGCCTCCTTCGGACCAGTGGTGGCCGGGGCGGGTCTGCGGCGTACCCGGCCCTCCCTGGTCTTCGACCTCGATGCGCACGGCGACGTCCGACATCTGCAGGCGCACGGCGAAGACGCCGCCGGGAAGCCCGGAGGCGGAGTGGTGTATGGCGTTGGTCGCCAGCTCGCTGGCCGCCAATACGACATCGTCCCGCTCGCCCTCGGTCAGGACCCCACCGGTCAGGGCCTGCCGCGTCCATTGCCGGACCAGCGCGACGCTGTCCGGAATGCCGAGGAAATCGACCGAGGCCGAATCCGAGGAGGCACCGAAGTACGCAGGCCGGCCGAGCGATCGGGCCGCCGAGCCGTTCAGGGAAGTGCTGCTCATGAGACAAATCCTGGTCGCCGGAGGCACGGCATGGCCATGGCCGGTGTGGCGTCGCTGCCCGGCTCTGGTTCAGTCCACATCGGTATAAACGCCGGTACCTGCGATGAGCTGCCGCATTCTCCCGACGGCAATGCGGGCGGGGATTACGATTGCCCGCAAGAAGTGGCATCGTTCGGGAGCGGCCAGGATGCGCGATTCGGCTTGGGACACGTCTGCGAAGCCACAGACGACCGGCGCGGCGTCGATCCCGAGCGCGGGGGCTTCGTGGCTGTGGGACTCTCCCGAGTGGCGGCGTGCGCTGGGGGCGCTGGATGTCGGGGGCGCCCTCAAGGTGCTTCGGACGTCGATGGGGCTCTCCCAAGAGGACTTCGGCGCGGTGGTCGACTGGTCGCAGAAGACCGTGAGCACCGTGGAGAACGGGCGGCGCGACACCGCCTACGATCTGCGCGAGCTGCTGCGGGTGGTGGATCGGCTCGGGCTCCCCCGCGCAGCGCTCCTGCCTCTGGTCTACGGAGACGATTCATCCATGTCTGAGATCGACCGCCGAACCTTCACCGCCGGGGCGCTGGGCGGACTCGCGGCACTGGGCATGGGCGCCGCATCCGTCGATTGGCACTCCAGGAAGATCGGCGAACCCCACGTCCGCGCGCTGAACGCGTGCCTGCACGGGCTCCGCAACCGCGACCAAAGCGTCGGAGGCGGCGCCCTGCTGCAGGACGCCCTCACGCAATGGGACTGGGCACGGCAGATGCTCGACAACGGCGACTACAACGCCGCAACCGGCCGGGAACTGCTGACCCTGACGGCCGACATCGGCATCATCAGCGGCTGGGTCGCCTACGACGCCGGAAACCAGGAACTCGCGCGCCACCTCTACACCGAAGCCCAGTTGCTGGCCAACAGCACGGGCGACAACGAACTCCTCGCCCACGTCTGCGCCAACATGGCGACCCAATCCACGGCCCTGTCGCGCGAAACGGGCCGCACGAGCCGGGCACGGGAAGGGCTGCGACTGGCCGAACAGGCCGAAGGACTGATCCGGCGCGAGCCCTCCCCCCGCCTGCACGCGCTGGTGGCGCTGCGCAAAGCGGCGGCGCACGCCCGGATCGGCGACCGGGCGGCCTTCCGTTCGTCGATCGGCCGGGCGCGGCGCGACCTCGACCGGGGATCGCACGACACCGACCCCGGATGGACCGGCTTCGTCACGCCGGGCGAAGTCGACTCCTACGAGGCGCAGGGATGGCTCGACCTCACAGAGCCGGCGCGCAGCGTGGAGCTGTACTCCGCCGCGCTCGAGCAGGACGGCCTGACACCGCGCAACCGCACGCTCGGGCGCTCCTATCTCGCGACGGCGCTGCTGCACCAAGGCGACATCGCAGCCTCCACCAGCGAGGGCGTGGCCGTCCTGGCCGCGGTGGAGAGTAAACAGATCACCTCGGCCCGCATCGTGGACCGCCTGCGCCCGGTCCGCGACGCGGACCCGCCGGACGCGGAGTTCGTGGAGCGCTTCGACGCGCTCGCGCTGACGCCGACCCGTGGAACGGAAGGAGCCTAGATGAGCGGCCTCGCGGAGATCGTCTTCCGCCGATACGGCCCGCGCGACGCCCGCGAGCTGCGCGACAGCGTCGCCCTCCTCTACCGGGACGCCTACGCCCGGCGGGTCGACGCGGCAGACCCGTTCTACTCGGTCGATGCGTTCCTGCACAGGTTCGACGCCTACACGAGCCGGGACGGCTTCGACCTGGTCATGGGCTTCGCCGGAGACACCCCCGTCGGACAGGCGTGGGGATGGCCCTTGGAGGCGGGAACCGCGTGGTGGAACGGCCTCCTCGACGAGGTGCCCCCCGCGTTCACACACGAGGACGGCACCCGCACCTTCGCCGTGTCGGAGATCATGGTGGCCCGGCCCTGGACCGGGCGGGGCCTGGCCCACGGGCTGCACGACGAACTCCTCGGCAACCGCCGCGAGTCCCGCGCCACCCTTCTCGTCAACCCCGAGAACCGCGACGCCTACGCGATCTACACCCGGTGGGGATGGCAGAAGGCGGCCCGGTTGCGTCCGGCATGGGAAGGCGCACCGACCTACGACGTCCTGATGCTCCCGATCTCGCCCGCCCCAGCGGGAACGCAGGAGAACCCGACAGGACCGCCTACCGCCTGATGCCCCCTCCAGACACCGGCACCCCGCCACGCGGGTTGGACGACCTCTCGGCCGCGGACCTCGACGACGTGCTGCACCAGGCCCGCACCCGCCTGGGCCGACACCTGGTCGGGGCCGCCGCCCACTACGGCCGGGCCAACGGCACCGCGGGCTTCCGCACCGACGCCGGCACCTGGGTGCGCCTGTCCTGGCGGCACAGCACCCGCCTCGACCCCTCCGCCTGGATCGGAACCGAGGCAGCGGCGGCGGCGATCAGCGACCGCGTCCCCCGCCCCCGCTGGATCGCCGCCGCCACCTGGTCCGACCCCGACCGTCAGGTGGTGTGGCGGGCCGAGGAGACCACCCTGGCCCCCGCCCCCGCACTCTCCGATACCGGCGAGATCACCACCGACCCCCAATTGGCCCCGGGGTGGTGGCACGGGTTGGCCACCGCGCTGGAGGCGCTGGCGGCCCACACCACCGACCGCACCGCCCTGGAGCCCGGCCACCTCACGCGCCGCATCCACGAGGTCTACGGCACCAGGATCGACACCCGCATCCCCGCCGACGAATGGGCCTGTGCCCACGGCGACCTGGGGTATGCGAATCTCACCGGCCCGGAGCTGATGCTGCTGGACTGGGAGAGCTGGGGCATGGCGCCGACCGGGTGGGACGCCGCCTGCCTGTGGTCGGCCTCCCTGCGGGTGCCCCCTATCGCGAACGAGGTCCTGCGCCGGTTCGCCGGGCCGTTGTCTACCCGCAGTGGGAGGTTGTGCCGCCTGCTGCTGTGCGCCAACGTCGCCCGCGCCACCCGCCGCCTCGGACGGGAACCGCCCGCGACCGGCGCGGCCGCCGCAGCCGCCGAGGCCCTCCTGGCCGACCTCGGCCACACTCCCTGACACCGCGCCCCCTCCGGGCACCGGAGCGGCGGGAGCCTGCCGCCCTTCGGGGGCGCGGCCCCGCCCGCGCACCGCCCGGCCTCGAGTCCCCGGCCGCGACGCGCAGGCGGGGGCGGCCCCCGTCCCTGGAGCCGCCCCGCACCGACCTCGATCACCCGCCAGCACGGGCCGAGCGAGCACACCCGCTTACCGCGGCGGCCGGGAAGGTCTGCTCTGGCCGTCCGGGCGTGCCGCAGGCCCGCTCCCCCCGGATGGTCATCCGACCGCGGCGGTGATCACCGCTGCTCCACCTCCGCCGCCAGCCGCCGAGCCGCACCCACCGCGTCCTCCGCCGACCACCACACCGCACGGCCATCCGCGTCGCGCCAGGTGAAGGCCCCGGCCACCACCCACACCGTCACCCCGGCCGGAAGCGACAACACCGACATCTTCACGTCTGCCGAGCCGTAGACCCGCCGCATCCCCAGCCGCCGCAGCTCCCCGAACAACGCCCGGACCGCCGCCCCCGCGTCCCACCCGGCCCGAGCCCGCCCCGCGGGCGCCGCCTGGGGCCCGGGCCGACCGGCGGGCGCCACCCCGGTCCCCGCGCGGCTCCCGGCCGTCGTGGCGCGTGTGGGGCGTTCAGCGGCCCGCTGCCCGCAAAACGCCCGCCGGGCCGCGCCGGACCCGCGCGGCACCGGCCGCATCAGCCCCAACGGGCCCGTGTCACCAACCGCCGTCGTCGTGGTTGCCGCCATGAGTCCACCTCCCGATCCGGCGCCGCCGTCTGCGGCGCGACCAGGACCATGAACGCGTTACTCCAGGTCAGCCAGCAACATAATCACGAAAAGAACCTTCGCCCGGCCGGGGCTTCGGCGGACAGCCGAGGGCGGTCATTCCGGTTGCGCCGCGCGGATCTCCGGTAGCCGGGCACTCAGCACGCGGGCGTATTCCGCAAGCGCCTCGGGGAGCTGGGCCGCCTGCTCCTCCACCGGCTCGGCCTCGTCCTCATCGGCGAACTCCGCCTCCTCGCCGGCGCGCCATCGCCGGTACACCTCGGCGATGCGGGAGGCCGCCTCGCGTGCGGCATCCACCGCCTGCGAAGCCGCCCCAACGGCCTCCACCGCCGCCGTACCGACTGCCCGCCGGTTGAGTTCGTCGACGAGTTCGTCGGTTCGGGGCAGCAGGGGAGCCTGCAGCTCGTCCCACGCCGCTCCCCACAGGCGCCGCCGCACCGCCTCGGGAATGAAATCCTCGACCAGCGTCGGGACCCCGTCCGTACCGCGGCGGATGGACAATCCGACTCGGTGCGCCGCTTCGTAAGCCGTTTCGGCCGCCGCCCCACCGTCGTGATCAGCGCCCCGAGGCGCAGTGGCCATGTGCAGGCTCAACTCGGCGAGCTGCCGGTCGGACTCGTCGATGGGAGGCAGCCGCTGCAGGTCCTCGGGCTGCAGCCCCAGGGACGGTTCGGCCGCCATGACCCGCACCGGATTCGGTGCGCGGTCGGAGACCGCGGCCAGGACCGCGAGCGCCGCGACCTCGGCCCACCATGCGACGAATTCCCGGAGCTTGCGATCGTGGGCGTGGTAGGCGTTGCGAGCCAGGTCTTCGCGGATATACAGAACGGTCTCCCCCGGACCGGGCATGGTCTCTCCGGGCTCAGGTGTCGCCGCACAGATCCGCGGCATCAGGTTCTCCGAGGCGGCGTGCAGTTCCTCGAACCGGCGCTCGGCCTCCGCACAGTCGGCCTGGAGCGCTTCGGCGGCTCCCGCCAGCTCCTGGAGCAGGCGGTCGAAGTCGTCGGCGCTCATACTCGGCTGGCTACGTCGCAGGACTCGTGTGGCAGGCGGGTCGATACTCATTTCCGTCGGCTCCGTCTCGGGTAGCGCCTTCGGGGCGCGGCCACGCTATCGGCGCCCGGTGTCCGGCGAAGGGAAACGGCAAATCCCGCTTCGCGAGTTCCGCTTCAACGAGGCGACGCCCTGTCGGGCGTTCGCGGTTTCCCAGTTCAGCAACCGTTGAGGCCGGTTGCGGGACAGCGGCTGCCGGCCAAAGCCGGGCACTTCTTCTGACCGTTGCGGGCGGAGGTGACGCACCGTCAGCGGAGGGTTGCCAGTGAGGCGGTGACCTTTGTCGTCGCGAGTTGGTAGGAATGAGCCACACTCCCAACCTGTGAGGATCGGAGCCTCCGGATTGCTTGAGGACTGGCTGCGCAACGCCATCGCCGACTACGGCCACCAGTGCACCACCAAGCTCCAAGACGGCGTCGGCCAGCCCGAGGCGGCGATCCGCGGGCCCGTTGAAGGGTTCCTCACCAACATCGGGCAGGCGACCGGGCTCGAGGTCGTCGTCCACGACGAAGCCCACAAGGCCCAGGCCGGGGCCCGCCCGGACTTCGCCGTGCGCGTCGCAGGCGCGATCCCATCCGGCCTTCACCGCGCGGTTCGCCGACGAGCTGGTCACTCCGGGAATCCGGGTGCCGATCACCGCCGAGCCTGAGCTGTGGAGCGCAGCCTGCGACATCGGGCGCCAGCTCGTGTGGGCGGCGACCTACGGCGAAGCCTTCGCCGACCCCGCGCAAGGACGCCCTCAGGGAAAGATCGGCTTCGCGCCCGACGATCCGCGGCGACCGGTGAACCTGTCCCCTTGGGAACCGGGCTGCCGCAAACGATCACGTATCTCCCCTCCGAGGGCGGAGAAGGAAAGGTTCAGGTTGGCGAGGGCGAGTTCGGCCCGGTCACCGAGCGCATGTGGGCATACGACGTCGGCGGAACCAACATCATCGGCAAGTGGTTCGGCTACCGCAAAGCCGACCCCGGCGGGAAGAAGACCAGCCCTCTCGACGACGTGCATGTCGCCACGTGGCCGAAGGAGTGGATCTCCGAGTTCAACGAACTCCTCACCGCACTTCGGCGCATCACCGACCTCGAGCCCGAACAAGCCGAACTCCTCGAAGGCATCCTGGCGGGCCCGCTCACGACAGCGGACGGACTCGCCGCGGCCGGCGTCAAGTTCCCCCAGAACCCCAAGGACCGCAAGCCCAGACACGGCCTGCCCCCTGCAGACCCCGATTCCGAACAAGGCATGATTATCTGACCTGTTTTCCTGTGGATACAGAGGGTCGATCGGCGGTTACAAACTGATGTCCAACACCAGCAATCGAAGCACCACGGTCGCGCGGGGAAATATAAAAGATTCGACCCGTAACGCTTTATGGGCCAGATCCGCAGGCCGGTGCACGATCTGCAACCGGCGACTACTCGGTGAAACTCGAACTTATTTGCATTCAGTTCTGCTCGCCGAACTTGCCCATAATGTCGGCGCGTCCGACGGAGTTTACTCGCCGCGACGCGAGTACAACGACGGACAAAAGGACACTGAATCCGAGGAAAACCTTATTCTTGCATGCCACGATTGCCACAAAATTGTTGACGATGCCGATCACGTCGATTTCTACCCACCTGAGAAGCTTCGTGAAATCAAGGAGTCCTTCGAGCGCCGCATCGAAATGGTGACGGCAGACGGTGGGCTCACCCGGACCGCCGCGTTGCGCGTGGGCTGCCATATCCGTGGCTCTTTGGCGATTGCGTCTCGGCGCGAAGTCGCCGAGACGCTCCTTGCAGCTAATTACCTCGGCCTCGTGGAGACGCAGCGCAGTGGTGACTTCACTTGTCGTATTCATGGATCGGCGGGTGGCCGCGGATTCTGGGACGCGGCCCAGCAGTCCATCGACGACGCCCTGAAGCTCGTGCGACAGGCTATCGACAGCGGCGACGTAGAACACATCTCAGTCTTCGCTATTGCTCCCATCCCGCTGCTTGCCTACCTGGGTTGGTGCCTGGACGATAAAACACCGACACGTCTGTTTCAGAAACAGCGGGACCAGGCAGTCGGATGGTCGTGGGTCGATACGGAAGACCCCCTCGAGTTCGATATATCGGTGACGGAAGGCGACCACGAGCCCGGGAAGGTTGAGGATGTGGTGTTCGTGTGCGCGATTTCGAGCGAGGTGAACAGATCCCTCATACCGGACCATATCGCGACCGCGCCTCTCATCCACGTCCGTCCGCTGGGGGCAACGCCTGATCCGACATTGATGTCGCATGAACAGTCGCTGGTCAACTTCGCCGCTCAATGGCGTGGCGTGCTGGCTACGGCCGAGTCGAAGTATCCGAACGCGCAGCGCTGGCACTTGATCGCGGCGGTGCCGGTAACCGTTGCCGTTGAAGCCGGTCGGGCGCTCATGCGTGATGCTCACCCTCCGGTGACCATCTACGAGCGTGAGTCCGCGTCGTATAAGGGCGTGCTCGTGCTCAATGAACGCCCCGCGGCCTGACCGACGCTATGTCGTACCGGCGGTCTCGCCGTCTGCCCCATGCTCGTTCACTCCGCTGGGAGGAATGTCCGTAGTGGTCCGGCCTCTCCATGCGGGAGGGAGATCAGATGCGTGCCGGATACGGGTGTGACCGCCCCGATGTGGGAGCCGAGGATGCTGGTCAGGCTCGCCGCCACCCCGGCCAAATCGGCGGCGGAACCGTGGAAGGTCGGCGTTGAGCACCCGCGTGTCGGGATGATCTCGGCGTTCATTTCCGACGTGTTCCACAGATCGTGGAAGGCCTCGAGAGTGCCGTCGCTCAGGACCCTCTTCCCGGCCTGCCTGTCGATGGACAAGGGCCCGCCGGTCAGGTTTGGCATGGAGACGGACATGATGCCGAGCGTCCCGGTCCGGGCGTCGGTCGCCATCTGGGCCAGAGCGGGACGTCCCAATCCGGCCGCGACGCTGTCGAGGACACGGCTGATAGCGATGCTCACGGTCGCGTCGATGATGAGGTCCACCGCGGTAAGATCCAGTTCGTCCGGTATCACCGTGCCGTGAACGGAGACCTTCACGGTGTCATTGATCGCGCGCAACCGCCGAGCGAGCGCCTCCACCTTGGCGTTGCCGACATCGGCCTCCGTGAAGTTCTGCCGGACCAGGAGACCAGTCGTGATGCTTCCCGGATCGCAGAGGGTCACCTCCTTCGCCCCTGCACGCACTACGTAATCCGCCACCCAGGAGCCGAGCCCTCCGCATCCCCAGATGTGGACTGTCTTACCTGAGAAGGCAGCGACCGGTCGTGACCAATCACGCCGTGTTGTGACCTCTGCTCGATCGTCGGAAACCCGCCACCACTCCACCGGAGTGTCGGCAGCGACCTTCTCCGGGGGGACCTCGGTCACGAAGCCCTCCTTCCTACCTGCTCGCATCAGAGTGCGCAGGTGGTCAGCACCAGAGGCCGGAATGCTGGCGACCAATAGGTGGGGCGGACCGCCGGCCGGATGGGGGACGGCGATCACGACGGCCTGAGGTACGCCCTCGGGTTTGCGGATTGCGCTCGTACCGAGCACCGTGAGCAACGTTTTCGAGATCCCGGCGTTTACCGGCATGGTACGAAAGGCGGCTCGCGGATCCGGAGATCCGGCATACGGGTTGTCAACCTTGCGCAGGAGGCGGACCAAGTCGGAGCCAGCGCCGAGCGGCAGATCGCTGTCGAGTGTCACGATCGGCACATGTACCGCCTCCAGTGCTTCGGAAGGGCGTTTCACAACCAGATCGAACCGATGAGGTGCTCGTGCGACCAGCCACCCGTGCTGCACCCGAACATCCGATCGCAAACCGTTGCGGATGACCACGGTCGGCGATCCGCTCGTGAGGTGCAGGACACCGCCGACTGCGTGATACAGGGCAGTTTGGGCATCGAAGCGCCCCGCGGCCGCATCCGCAAGCCATTCGAAGAGTCGGTCGAGGAAACCGCCGAGCCCGTTGATCGGGTCCCATTCCCGTGCGGGGTCGAGGTAAAGGCATAGACGCTGCCCCTCGAGAACATGGGCGTGGTGTACAAATCGGAAGTGGTCTACTTCGACCTGCGGTGGCACCAGGAACGATTGGTGGACAGTAAGGAAGAACTCCTCGTACTCACCGAGCTGGAGGCCCGCTTCGGTTTGCGCGATGCGGCCGTATACACCCGGATCCGGAACTTCATCGCTCCCTCGCGGTCCAGCCGGTAGCGGCCCTGCATCTCGACGTCGCCTGGGAACGTCTTGGATATGGCAGAGAGGTCGGCGAGGACCAGGCGCTGCCAGTTACTGAGGCGACTCCTTCTCACCCCGCGCGTCCTGAGTGATTGATGGTGGTGGCTCCCATTGATGCGGCACCGGCGGCACCGGTACCAGTGTACTTTCCGCTCGACGTGGATTTCTCGGGTTCCTTGAACCCACTACCGAAGAGGTTTTGCCACTTCTTCAGGCTCTTGTCGGGGTCGGGTTCCTTGTAGGCGGACTTGATTTCAGCAGCGTGCGATTGGATGCGATCGCGGAAGTAGAAGAATGTCTCCTCCTTCCAGCGATGCCCGAAAGACGTGCCGGTGCCAGACGGGTCGATGATCTCCGGCTTGGTCGTCTGTTCCTGGAGCCACACATCGAGGTCAGAGATGATGTGAAGCAGGGCAGTCGGGAGATCCCCGTAATACGCGGGGTCACCGAATTTCCGCCACTCTTCAACTCGTTCCCCGAGCATCGTCGTAAGCAGAACCGACTTTGTTCCCGTGAAGGAGTTCTTGTGGTCGCGCAGGAATTTCATTATGCGTACGACTTCACGCAAGTGACCGTTGGCAATCTCGTCCTTCCTTTTCATCCAATCCGTGAAGCCTTCCGTGTCGGTGCGCTCCCATTCGTTGTCATCACGGTTGATGATCCACTGAGTTCCGTCAGAACGGACCACGAAGGGGACGATATCGACATGCATCACGTTCTCAGCGTACTGCACGTAAACACATCGACATTTCCGCCCGTGAGGCATATCCTTATAGGGCGACTTCTTGTGCAGCACGTTGTAGACGGCGTCACCGTACTCTTTCAAGTTATCTGCCCATTCAGATTTCTCGACCATCTGCACCATGAAGTCACCGTCGAAGGCTTTGCCGTTCTGCGGGTTGATAATGGTCTTCTGTGGCCATGAGCCCTGTGGGATCTTCTTCTTGAGTAGCGGCCCCAGATCCTCGTCTTCTTTCAAAAGCTCATAGATGGCGTCGGTTCGCCCACTGAGGGTTTCCAGCTTGGTTTGGGAGAGGTTGACGGAGTTGTTGAGGAAGTTTTTGAAGTAGTCGACGTGCTTGATGACGCACCTCCATGAGATTGTCTAATACGTTACTGGGGGTGAAATCCGGCGTATCCCCATGTTTCTTCCCCGCGCCTCAAATGCATCGCCGCGCCCTGGGTGCAGTACCTTGACGCCATGGTCATCAATGTAGCGCGGGCCAGCGACAGTAAGCGGGGGCCGTCGTTACGCGTGGAGCCTGGACGCCTAACCCACCAGAAGTCGGTCGTGGACAAAGGCTCTGGGCCCCACGCGCCGCGGCCGATGCGGAGTTCAGGAACGTAACGAAGCACTAGCAGTTACTCGTTGTAGGGGTTGGTATCGGGGTCCAGGCAATTCCACAGGTCACCCCAAATTTCGACGCACTTTTCGGTTTCCCGGTCGTACTCGCGTTCTTCCGGGGGCGTTGGAGTGACGGTGGCGTTGTCGAGCATCAGCCCCACGATGAGGAAAAGGGCGGCGAGGATGCCGAGGATGCTCATACCGACGATGTTGGAGGGCTTGGACCAAAATCCCAGCGGGTCGGCGGACTCCTGATCGGGTGCCGGCTGATCCTCCCCTCGGGTGTCGGGCGCGTCGGGGGGTTCCATGGCGGCTGCCTCTTGGTAGGGGATAGATTGAAGCGGCGTCCGCGACCAGCTACCGCTCAAGGTGCTGTTCTCCGGTTACGTCAGGCGTCTCGGCTGGCAGCGTATGCGGTGCCACCCATTCCATGTGAGACAGCGGAGCCTATGAAGGCGCCTGCACAAGCCCCCGAAGGCACCTCGTCGGGATCTCGCTGCCGCCGTTACGCCGCGTGCGACTCGGCAGCGATGTTCAGCTATGGCCGGGCAGCGGATCGACGTTGCCACTGCCACCAGGGGCTGCGAAGGAACTCTAAAGCGCTTCCCCCTGACCCACTGCCGACGCTGGGGTACATCCACAACCGCTATGTCAGTGTGTAAGGTCGCGTACACCAGCAGCCAAAGATGGCATCAGGCCGAAGAGGCAGGAGGCACTTGCGGCTGTCATCCCCAAGCGCCTCGGCACTCCGTTGACTACTTCCGTTTCTTTGACTGGTTCGGCTTCGGCTTCTCGGTGACGGTCGTCCGCGGGTGTCGACGTACCGTTTCCGAAGTCACGAAGCGACCGGAGATCGCGCTGCGATTGCGGCCGTTACCTCCGGAGGGAGCGGACGGGGCCTTGCGGTTGGACATGGGGTACCTCCAGGATCGAATGTCTCGCCATCGATACGCTGGGTCGAGTCTGACACGCCAGGGGTCGGTGTGTCGAGTTCGAACCACTGATGCGAGAATGAGGCGCCACCCCGGCGGACGAAGGAGAGACGACATGCGCCAGCATCTCGACGTCGAAGCGCTATACGCCGCACTGGATTCCGAACGCCGCACCAGGGAGCTCTCCTGGCGCCAGTTGGCCAAGGAGATGCAGGTCAGCCCCTCTCTACTCTCTCGCCTTAGTAACGGCTTGCGCCCAGACGTCGACTCCTTCGCCACCTTGGTGCGTTGGCTTGGGGTGCCCGCTGAGCAGTTCCTGGTCAATGAGTCTGAGGAGCCGGTGAACCGTCCCGAGCCGGAACTCGTCACACAGATTGGCCCCCTCTTGCGGGCGCGTCGCGACCTGACGCCCGACGACGTGTCCTACATCGAGGAGATCGTCCAGGCGACGGTGCGTCGTGTCCGCGCACCTCGGCGCGACCAGGAGCGGTGATCTGTGGCGGCATCGAAGTTCACTAAGGCCTACGCTAAGAGGATCGCCGAAGAGGAGCGCGCGGAACTGGGATATGACCTTTTCCAGCCACTCGATCCCTACCTATTGGCCGAACACCACGGCATTCACGTCTTTACCCTCACCGATCTCGCCTCCGAAGGCGGGGTGATCCAAGAGGCGCATGCGTACTTCACCAACACCCGACCTGCGGCCTTTTCCGGGGCCCTGTTGCCCATCGGCACTGGTCACGCAATTGTGGTTAACTCGGCGCACCCAGCGGTACGTCTGCGTTCCACTGTGGCCCACGAACTGGCGCATGTCCTCCTCGAGCATGAGTTCACGACGACCCTTCACCTCTCGGGCCGGTGTCGGCAGAGTGATTCCGCTCAAGAAGATCAGGCCGCAGAACTTAGCGGCGAACTTCTCATTCCCCGCGACGCCGCGGTCCGCTCCGCCCTCAAACAGCATGACAACGATTGGGTCGCCTCCACATTCGAGGTGAGCATTGAGTTCGCACGCTGGCGGATGAATGCGACCGGGGCCCGCACGGTCGCCGCTCGCGCCCGAGCCAAGGCCGCGCGCTAACTGAGTCTTGCCAGATACACCAAAACTCGTGTGCTCCATCGTCTGTCCGACAAAGTCAATGAGCGGTTCCGACCGCCTTGCGGAACGTACGGGACAGATACGTCGCGACGTCGCGGCGGTTCATCCCGTTCTTGAGAGACAACCAGGCACCGAACAGCAGTACCCAGAAGGTCGTGAGCACCCAGTCGGGTGGGAGCTCCGGATCGATATCTCCTTCGGTGGCGGAATTCTGCCCGCGTTCGATCGTCGTGCTCAGACCCTGTTCTCGACCATCGCTGTCCTCCCAGGTGTCCGGGTCGATGGGCGCATTGTCGGCGAAGATCAGCCCGAGCACCGGGCCGAGATCGAGGTATTCCAGCGCGAGTCGGTCCAGCGCGTTCAGGGCGCCGCCGTCGCCCAGGCGCGCCGCCGACGTCGCGGCCGTGAAGCGCCTCCGGCACTCGGCGTCGATCGCGGTCAGCAATTCGTCACGGTCCGCGAAGTGCCGGTGCAACGTCGATCGACTGAGATCGCCGGCCTCGGCGATCTCAGCCAGTGTGGCAGCCGGATCGGCCGCGAGGGTTTCGATTGCGGCGTCGACGATCACCCGGCGGGTGCGGCGGGCGGTCGTCGACGGCACTGCGGATGGCTGGGACTGCGGCACGAGTCGATCATACGAGACGCAGAACAGGACGCCAATGTAGCTTTTTGCGACATTCATGTGTCATAGTTTGCGTATGAGACGCAGCTCCGGTCGGCGACACGTATCGCAGCTTCCGACCGCATCGCTGCTTGCTGCGCTGGCGGTCGTTGGAGCCGTCGTGTTCGGCCCGCCGACCGATGGGCCCCCGACGGTACCTTCGGGCGTGTTCGTGCTGCTGGCGGCCGCCGCTGTCGGCTGGCTGGTGCGCGGCCGATTCGGCGGCGCGCTCGTGCTCGTACTGATCGCGTGCCTGATCGTCGCCTCGTTCCCGCAGCTCTCCGCCGACCTGGTGGGTGACCGCGGCCTGGCGGTAGGCGTGCTTCGCGGGGCCGAGGTGGTCTGCTTGGGCGTTGCCGTCCACGCGGCCGCGCGGCGAGTGCATCGGCCTACGACCGACCCCCTCAAACCCGACATCAACGGGAAAGCGATCCAGGTCGTTGCGGTGCTGGGGCTGTGCGCGATCGGCGCGGAACTGTTGGCCGCCTACGACGACAGCACCGGTGATGCGGCGGCACTCGCGTTCGCGCTGGTTTTCTTCGCGGGTCTCTACGGTGCACCGGCTCTGCTGGCCCGCGAACTCGTCCGCAGGCGCGGCTGGGGGTGGCCCAGCCTGCTGTTGCTGTTCGCTGCGCTGGGTACCGCACAGGCGTGTCTCATCGACCAGTCGATGTTCGCCGTCGACTATCAGGGATACGAGGGGTGGAAATTCTTCCGAGAGCAGACACTGATTCCGGCCCTGGGAATCAGTGCGTCGAATGCGTACAGCTTCGTGTTCGGACACGTGATCTACAGCTTCGCGGCCCCGATTGCACTGGCCGAAGCGTGGGCGCCTCAGCGCGCGCGGGAGCCCTGGCTCTCGCCGACGGGGATCGTCGCCGCCGCGCTCGCCTATCTGGGGACCGCCGCCGTGATCCTGGCTGATCCGGAGTCGCACACCGGCTCGCCGATGCAGCTTGCCGTTTCCTCCGGCGTCGTAGTCGCGGTTGTCGCAGCCGCGCTGCTGGTCGGTCGAGCGCGGGCGACGGCCACGAAGGCAGGTGGGCCGCCGGTGTGGGCCGTGCTGCTGATCACGCTGGTCGTGGCGCTGGCGCCGGACCTTGCGGACACCACGTCCTGGCGTGGACTCGCCGTCGGCGTTGTGGCCAGCGGTGCGCTGGGCGTCGCCATCCTGGTCGCGGCCCGGATGTGGGGATGGTCGCCGCGGCACAGCGCGGCCGCCGGTCTGGGGTTCCTACTGGCGCGCGGCCTGATGGCCTTCACCTACTTTCCGCTGATCGGGAATGTGGAACCGTTCGCGAAGTACGCCCACAACACGGCGATGCTGATCGTCGTGCTCATCGCCGGAGCCGTGGCGCTGCGGCAGGGCCCCGGAGTTCTCGCGTTTCAGGCCCATACGGGCTGAGTGCGGGTGATTCCGTGGAGAGCGAGTGCCTTGTCCGGGTTCGTGTGGGCTCTGCGGCCGGAGGCGAGGTTCTTCCATCCCGCTGCGGCCAGCGCTTGGCGGACCATGTCGGTGACACAGCCCAGCACGACCGGGGCCGCCCCGATACGCGTCCGCCGCCGGTCCTCGCTGAAGGTCACGTCGCGCACGTGATGCACCCGGTTCTCCACGATCCGGTGCCCGCGGGCATGGGCGGCCGGCTCGGCCGGTGAGACCTGGTGGGCCTGCAGGTCGGTGACGGCGAAGACGACCTCGCGGCTGGTCGCGGCCGTGCCGTGCTCGCGGCGGTGGCGCTCGATGCGCACCGCCTGGCGCGCACCGGAAAAGGCAAGCCCGTCGACGGCGGTGACCTTGATCGAGCGGCGCTCCTGGCGCCCGTGGACGTGTTCGGGCCCTTCGACGTGGGCCACGGGCACCTGTTTCCAGGGCAGGGCGGCCGGTTGGGAGTGGAGCCCGGGCCGGTTGGCCTTGGCGTAGATCAGGTAGTGGGCCCCGCGGCTGCGCAGGTAGGCGGCATGAGCTGCCACGGTGTGCAAGGCATCGGCGGTGATCAGCACCCCGGCCAGGTCTTCATCGCCGAGCTGGTCGAGCAGAGGGGTGAAGGCGGTGGTCTCGCAGCCTTTGCCGGTGATCTGCGTGCAGGCGACCAGGGCCGCGTCGCGGTGGCGTGCGGCGTGGAAGGACACCGAGCGGGCGCGTCGGCCCTTGGCCGGGCGGGCGCCGCGCTGGGTTTTGCCGTCGACGGCGTAGGCCTCGTGGCGGGGCCGCTCGGGTGAGGGCCGGTGGCGGTGGGCGCGGCGGTGCTCGCGTTCGGGCGCTCCGGCCGGTGTCGAGGGCGGGTCGTGGGCGGGGCTGGTGCGCAGCGGGAGGGCGGCGAGTCCGGCCCGGGTGAGGTGGGCGGGATCCAGGCGGGCGAGTGCTTCGCGCAGGGTGCGCTCGTCGGGGATGCGGATGCGTTGGGTGAAGGGGCAGACGGGCAGGCCCAGGCGCGCCAGGGTGGTGCGGGGCGCGTTGTGGGCCCATTCGATGACGGCGCCGGCGGTGTCGTGGCCGGCGCTGGTCATCGCGCACACGCACAGGGCGAGCAGGCTGGCCAGGCTGTAGCGGCGCCCGCGCGGATCGCGGGGGTCGTCGATGGTCGCGAGATGGTCGAGCAGGTCGGAGCCGGGTTCACCGGTCCAAGCGGCGGGTGGGATTGAGGAGTCGGCCGGAGTAGGAGAATATGACACGGCGGGCACGGAGCCTTACAGGTTGTGGTTTCTCGACAACTCCATGATCCCTTGGGGCCGTGCCCGCTTTTGCGTGTCTGGATCCGGTCACCCCTGCTTGGTCTACTCAAAGCCGTCATTCGTGCGTTCTCGGGCTAATCGCGAGAACTCCGGGGCCCTGCCCCAATAGGGAGAGTAACGCCGAGAACTACTACCTGTACACCAGCAACAAGGCATCTGCGGAGACGCGACAGAGTGGGCGTGACAGAGCTACCCGTCCCGCGAGACCTACCCGCGCCTGAAGCGACGAAGATTCAGCACAAGTGTGCCCTAATTTCATCGCCGCTGGCTATACCCGAATAGCGCGGCGAGCGATCATTCTCTCGGTACCTTGCCAGCGAAGGTCACCGGCGGGTACAGGCTGACGGATTCCTGATCGTAGAACTCCAGCGTGTACTGCAGCTGCGACTCGTCTTCGTCCATCCAGCAGTCGGCGTCCCAGGTGGCCGACTGGCCGTCGGCGAGCTGGTCGGGCGGATTCACCGCGTCGCCCAGCACGGGCTGTTCCGTCTCCTCCAGGGGATCGCCGACGAAGCAGGAACTGGTGGTGGATCCGGTGTGGAGGAGATTACCGGTGTTGTTGGTGATCTCGAAGGACCAGGCGACGTAGGGCAGTTCGCCCTCCTCACCGGTCATGGAGTTGAACCCGTCAGGGTCGACTTCGCGGCGCAGCTCGGTCATGGTGATGGTGAACCCACCGCCGAAGTCATGGGTTTCGTCGAGTCCGACTCGCGCCGGCCCGGCAGCGCTGGGTTGCTCCTGCTGCGAGGGCTCCTGCTCGGCGAGTGTTTCCTCCTCTTGTGGCGTGGAGCCGCCGCCGGCGGAGCACGCGACGGCGGCCAGCAGGGGTGCGGCGACCAGCGGGAGTGTGCGCATCGGGCCTTCCTCGGATTGGGGCTGCGTGGGACCGTAGGCCGCAGCAGCGACGGTGTGCTGAGTGTTCTTCACTGATCGACCGAGTTAGGCCACGGTGTGAACCAGGATGTTCGGTAAGCGTCACGAATGCGTGCTTGGAACGTCGAGTACGACGCGCCAAGCGCCCCTATCGGTACCGCCTGCCCACGCCGCGGCCCGACGCCCGGCTCAGGTGAATTTGGCCGGTGACCTTTGTCGTCGCGAGTTGGTAGGAATGAGCCACACCCCCAACCTCCAAGGATCGGAGCCCCCGGATTGCTTGAGGACTGGCTGCGCGCGCTCATCGCCGACTACGGCCACCAGTCCACCACCAAGCTCCAAAACGGAATCGGCCAGCCCGAGGCAGCGATCCGCGGCCCCGTCGAAGGGTTCCTCACCAACATCGGGCAGGCCACCGGCCTCGAGGTCGTCGTCCACGACGAAGCCCACAAAGCCCAGACCGGGGCCCGCCCGCACTTCGCCGTGCGCGTCGCAGGCGCGATCACCGGACACGTCGAACTGAAGAACCCCAACGAGAACCTCGACCCGGCCAGATTCAAAGGCCACAACAAGAAGCAGTGGGAACGGCTGAAGGACCTGCCCACCTCTACACCAACGGCACCGAGTGGCGGCTGTACCGGCACGGGAACCTGCAGGCCAGCGTCGTCCTCGACGGCGACCTCCACACCGCCGGCTCCGGCCGGAGCAGCAGCGACCTGGCCACCGACGCCCTCTGGAGACAAAAAAACTCCAGCACCGCACGTCATTCTGATTGCATCTGGAGCACGCTAACAGCTGCGGAAGATACAGCGTTTTACACGACGAATTACCGAAGAACGGAAGGCGTCTAAGGATGATGATTCTCGGAGTCTGCGTGTCTTCAGGCGTGATCTACTACGGTGCGCTACATGCAGCTACCCAAGAGCAACCGCCGCGAATCCCCTCGCAAGCCCCTGAGAAGGTTGAGCCGGCAAGTGGCCTCATGGGGGCGGACCGCTTGGGGGATATCTACGGTAGAATCTCCCAGGATCTACGGGTCCTGGTTCCGCAGTCAGTCGTGATCGTAGGTACCCGGAAGCACGCGAATTGGAAGTATAGAGACGCTACAGAGCGCATCACGCTTCTCTCTGCTCTCATGCTCGCCTGCTCGCACGAACAGGTGGCCTGCCAAGAATGGAAGACCGAAACGATCAGCAAGCTTACGCAGACTCCAGCCGCGTCACTTGCCGATTTCGATTACACCGAGCTCGGACTGGCCCAACGTCCCCGGTACTGGAGACAGGGACGCGGAGCAGCCTTCGCGGCCGCTACGTCCCTGGTACGCTCCTCCCATACCTCATCGTGATCCCATCCTCCGAGTAGCGCGACGGAGAAGCTCTTTGGATCCTCGCGGAATGCCACTCAGCCTCGACTATGAGTGCCTGCACAGCATGCCCAACGGGTTGCGGGAAGTACGTGTTTGGTGGGACGACGTCTTGCATACGTGGTTGGTGGGTAAGCGGCTAGACCTCTCGGAGGTGGAAGCGGGCGCAGATCTAGTCGAGCCACGAACGATGGAGATGATCGACCATCCCAACGTGGTAACCGTCCGAGCAGTTGCACATGTTCGGGGCTACCCACGGCCCATGAAGGTCGTTGAGATCCTTATGCCTTATTACGAAAGAGGCAGTGTCAGTGACGCGTTGGAACGCGGTGAACGCTTCGGCGTGCGACAGTCCATGCAGATCATCCAAGCCGCGCTGCAGGGCCTAACTGAGATGCACGACCGGCACGGGATCCTGCACCGCGACATGAAGAGCCCCAATCTATTCCTCACTGAGGACGCCCACACGGTCAAGATCGGCGATCTCGGCCTAGCCAGCAAGATGAATCCCTCGGGCCGCACTCCTGGGGTGCGGGCACCGCACCAACACCGTTGTTTTAGGGTGTTTTCGCTGGTGGGGTGAGGCGCCAGATGTGGACGCGATGTCGGGTTCTACCCGAGGCGGGTGTGGCGCGCTTGCGGGTGGGGAACCGGAAGGAGCGCCGGGTGACCTCACGGGGTGCGGACCGCCGGCGCCGCCGGGGCAGCAGGTCGTCCCAGAGCTCGTCGAAGGCCCACACGTCCAGTACGGCCAGGTCCTCAGGGGGAAAAACGCCCACCGGTCCGGTTGACCGAGCGGCGGGCGGTGTTGAGCGCGGTGGTGAAGCTGATGCGGTCGGGATCGAGCTGTGCGTACCCGGCGGCGCGGGTGATCAGGTCCGAGACCGCCTGATAGACCAGCAGCAGCGCCCAGGCCTCCTGACGGATGAGGTCGGGACTCTGGGAGCGGAACCGCACCGTCGTTCCGCCGCGCAGTTCGGTCTTGACCGCGTCGTAGAGGATCTCCGATTCCCAGCGGGCCGCGTACAGCCCCGGGAAGTCGGCGATGGGGTGGAGCACCGGGTCGATCAGGCTGGTGACCAGGGTGATCGTCTCCCCGGCCGTGGTGTGGCCGCCGTGTGCGGTGACGGTGTCGGTGTAGACGGTGTACTCGACCACACGCACCAGCGGACCGCCCTTGGACAGGTGCGCGGTGTAGGAGCCGTCGGCCAGGACCTCGACGGGGGCCAGGGCGAACTGGGCGCCGGCGCGCATGATGACCTGGGCGCCGGTGGCGGTGATCGTGCAGTACAGGTCGCTGCCGCAAAACCCCGAGTCGAAGACCGTGAGCATGTCGGGCGCGAACGAGGCCGCCATGCGCTCGCACAGGGCTTTCTCGCTGGTGGTGTAGGCGTCGAAGGACGCGTCGATGAGGCAGCGGGTGCCGATCTCGCAGTGGGCGACCAGACGCAGTTGAGGGAAGGCCCCCTCAGAGGGGCCGCCGAACGCGGCCCGGTTCGCGGTGGTGTCGGGGGTGTCCAGGCAGGTGCCGTCCACCGCAGTCAGGCGGTAGCCGCGCCACCATGCTCCCGGGGTGTCGCTCTCGGCCAGGGGCCCGGCGGTGCGGGCGAAGAGCAGCGTGAGGGGTTCGGTGCCCAGCCGCTGCCGGGCCCGGCTCACGCTGGAGGCCTCGGGCGCGCCCGAGGCCGGCACGGCCAACTCCCGGGCCCCGCCGCTGAACGCGCAGCCGTCAGCCAGCCTGCGCCAGACCTCTTTGTAGGAGAGGTTGCGCCACAGCCACAGCGCCAGGACCAAGTACAGGGTCAGCCGTGCGGGCAGCTCGCGCCGCCGTTGCTGGAGGGCGCCGCCCCGGGTGGCCACCTCCTCGACCAGGTGCGGGTCGAAGGTCTGGGTCAGCACCCCGAAAGAGGCGCGGTCAGCCGCGTTCGTCACGCCATCGAGTATCCCGCGGGTAGAGGCGGCCGCGAACCCTCGGTGCCAGGCTCGCACCACCCCGAGGCCCTTACCAGCGAAGATGCCCTAAAACAACGGTGTTGGGGCACCGCACCTGTACGCACCGCCCGAACTCATGGGACCGGCCGGGTTGACGCGAGCCTCCGACCTCTACTCGCTCGGGGTGGTGCTGCGTGAACTCCTATCGGGAGGGTTCGATTACTCCTCTTACTCAACAACCACCGTCGTTGACTCCCTCACGAAGGGCCAGTCACCACTCCGTGAAACGGATCTATCTCTTCCCCCATGGGTATGTCGTGGGCTGCGCAGAATAGTTAGCAAGGCAACTCATCCGAATCCTGATTTCCGGTATCAGACTGCCCGTGAGATGAGCACGCAGATCGCAAGAGTGAAAACTGCAGATTGGCATGAGGTTAGCCCTTCGACGTGGGAGGCTCAGCATCTACGCGACGCCCATGTGACGATTCAGGTTCGTGCCGAGCCAATCAGTGATGGCGTCAGGATCTCCACGAGAAAACGCAAGAACGTTTCGTGGAGGCGAGCGGCCGCGGATGCGACCGCGGCCAGTCTGGATCACCCGGATGTACGAGCCGTCTTCGAAAGAGCCAATAACCTCGCAGTCAATTGATCTGCGGCAAAGTCGATCGCAATGGCATCCTGGTCGGATAGCGGTACGCTACCGAACCCATCCTCTTTCATCTTATCGGGGAGCTTGAACTCCGCGTCGTTCCCAACTCCTACGGGAACGAGGGCGCCTGCACGAGCCAGCGCCCACATCTCTTCCCGAACACCCGCTGCGAAGGCATTGCCGTTCCTGACCAGGGGAGCCAGTACGTCTCGCCAACCACCTGCTGGTTCCGGCGGAAGACGTGACCACAGCTGCTCAACCAGGACCTCGCTAGCCCAAGGGTGCCGGGGCAGACAACACCTAGGGAGGCGAGCAACGCACCGGACTAGCAGCATACCGGCAGGTGAAAGCGGTGACATCGCCAAATCCTCCTCCCCGGCGCAGGCGCTCGTATACTTCAGCGTGCACACCGACTCGCGAGGATGCAAGGCCCTATACGCACGCCTGGACACGAACATCTCACCCGCGAAGTTCCGATGCGGCAGTCATACCAGGAGTCGCTGACATTCGGTCGCAAATCCGTACCAAGTAGCGACCGCCAACCCGCTCCGCATGGTCGTGGTTAAGACTCCTCGGTTCCCCAGAGCAACGGCGCCCGTTGCGGCGTCCCGGCCGGCACCCGCGCCGCCAACTTGCGCCTCACCCACCGCGGCTGCAATGTCGAACGCAACAACAGCGCCCCGGTCACCGCCCTCGACGAGGCCCGCAAGCGCGCCGATCTCCTCCGCGGCATCTTCCCGCACTTCCCCGAGGACCACTTCGACCCGCAGCAGATCCTCGACTACGACCAGCGCCACCACGCCCCGAGGCCTTCCGCGCCGCCCTAGCGCGCCAAGTCGAGCGCTACCGCGCGAAGCACGGCGATCCACCGCCTGAACTGCACTAAGCTGCTGTAGCAGCCCTCTCCCCCAGTTCTCCAGCTGCGGGGCCGGCGCCTCGCCGAGAATGAATGTCCATAAACGCATTGGAATGTCCGCATCACCCGCTTCTGGCACGCTTTCCGCCTACGCGGGGGAGTGTCCGTGGCGTAATGTGGCCTGGCGGCTGGAGATCACGTGCTCCCCGTGCCCAGTATCGAGCACGAGGCAGCGATGGCTGCTTCGCTGCTTCGCGCCCGCAGGCCGGCGGTGGGCCACATCGGCCGCCGCTTTGCCTGTGGATACAGCCGTTCCAGGCTCTGATCCTTGTACAGTCCAGATGTGACACAGCTAGGGCTCCACCAGGACGATGACCTGCTCCCTCCCTCGCTCCAAGAAGCGATCGAGCACGGAGAGGTGTTCACCCGCCCCTGGGTCGTGGAACTGCTACTCGACCTCGTCGGCTACACGCCCGATCGCGATCTCGCCCGATACGTGATCGCCGAGCCCGCCTGCGGCCGCGGAGCGTTCCTCGGGCCGATCGCCCGCAGACTCAGTGAGTCCTGCCGTCGCCACGGGCGCAGCCTGGACGAGGCCCTCCATTCCGTCACCGGATTCGACCTCCTCGCCGACAACGTCGAATCCAGCCGTGCCACGGTGCGGCAGGAACTCGCTGCCCACGGGTGGGGCGCAGCCGAGGTCCACCGCTGTGCCGAGGCGTGGGTCCGCCAAGGCGACTACCTCCTCGATCAGCACAGGGACCGGGGGATCGACTACGTCGTCGGCAACCCTCCCTACATCCGCCTCGAAGACGTCCCCGCGGCGCGCATGTCCGCCTACCGCGCCGCCTATCCCACCATGGGCGGACGCGCGGACATCTATGTCGGTTTCTACGAGGCGGCCCTGCGGAGCCTCAACCCTGACGGGGCCCTGGGCTTCATCTGCGCCGACCGATGGATGCACAACCAATACGGATCCCACTTGCGGGAATTCGTGACGCGCTCCTATAGCGTCGATGCCGTCATCTCCATGCACGACGTCGACGCCTTTGAGGAACAGGTCGCGGCCTATCCCGCGATCACCGTCATCAGCAACCGTGCACAAGGCGAGGCGGTCGCCGTCGAGACGTCCGGCGACTTCTCCGCCGAGCAGGCCGGCCGGCTGCGGAAGTGGATGCGTGGAGACGGCCCGGCGCTGGTGGAGGAGACCGGTTATCAGGCCGCGCGACTCCCCCACTGGTTCAGCGGCAGTGATTTCTGGCCGAGCGCTTCCCCGGCCCGCCTGGCGTTCCTCGAAGATCTCAGCGACCGGTTCCCGGTTTTGCAGGACCCCGCCGGCACCACACGCGTGGGCATCGGTATCGCCACCGGGGCCGACAAAGTCTTCATCACCACCGACCCCGACGCGGTCGAACCTGAGCGCCTGCTTCCCTTGGCCACGGTGCGCGACACCGCCTCAGGCACGTTCGCTTGGCAGGGGCGCTACCTGATCAACCCGTGGACTCCCGCCGGCGACCTGGTCTCGCTGCAGGACTTCCCCAAGGTGCGGCGCCATTTCTCAGCCCATGCCGATGCTCTGCAGCGGCGCTATGTCGCCGTGAAGCAGCCCCACCGCTGGTATAAGACCATCGACAAGGTCGACCATTCGCTGATCGGCCGCCCGAAGCTGCTCCTGCCCGATATGAAGACCACCATCCATCCCGTGCTGGATGAAGGCGGCTTCTATCCCCACCACAACCTGTACTACATCGTCTCCGACACGTGGGATCTGCGGGTGCTGGGCGGGCTGCTCCTGTCGGGTGTCGCGCAGGCCTTCGTCCATGCCTACGGAGTCAAGATGCGCGGAGGCACCTTGCGGTTCCAGGCCCAGTACCTGCGCAAGATCCGGGTTCCGCATCCCGAACAAATCGGCGATAAGGTTCAGGCGGCGCTGCGGGACGCCTTCGAGCGCCGCGATGTCGCGGCTGCGACTCAGGCGGCCCTGGACGCCTACCGGCTGGACGAGCTACCCGACTAGGAGACCCCGTTGGCGGTCACGCGAGAGGACTTCGAAGCTGCGATCGCCGAGTACTGGGGCGCCAAGGACGCGCAGAACAGCAGTTCTCAGGTCCGGGGCCGTGTCGGCGCCGGCACCGCCGGAGCCGTCCGAGGCGGCAAGCATTTCGACGTGATCGCTGAACTCATCGCGAAGTTCTTCTTAGACGCGGGGTACCCGGAAAGCTCCGTCAGGATCACCAAAAGCCAGGGGATGGAGCTCCCAGGGTACTATCGCCCCCAGAAGCAGTGGGATGTCGTTATCGCCCATGGCGACACCCTGGTGGCTGCCTTTGAGATGAAGGCGTTGGGCGGCCCGTCGTTCGGCAACAACTACAACAACCGGATCGAAGAGGCGCTGGGGAGCGCCGTAGACCTGCGCCGGGCAGCTCTGGCAGAGATATACCCCGGAGAGAAGCCATGGCTCGGCTACTTTTTCATCATGGAGGACCATGAGAAGTCGAGGACACCGGTCCGCCTCGCACCCAAGGCACCGATCCCGTCCGAGAGTGTATGGCACAACACCTCATACCAGGAACGGTTCGCCATCTTCTGCCGGCGACTCGTCGAGGAGAACCTCTACGATTCCGTGTGCTACGTCACCTCGTCCAAGGAAAACCCCTATCCGCGTGAACCTGTAGAGGCTCTTGATTGGGCCCATTTCAGCGCGGGCGTCAATGCGCGTATCAGCTATCTGCGCGACCTCGGGTTCCCCGGCTAGCAATCCAACACGCTCTGGCCGAGCTGACTCGATCACTGCTTGCTGCCGGGAGCAGCTTTGAGCGGTCCCCAATCCGAGGGCCGGATCGGCAATGGCGATCACCTGAAGAGTCGGCACTCCTGGCATGGAGGTACCCACCTAGTATGAGCACGTCAGCCGCACCGGGAGCCATCCGAACACCGCAGTCATAACTTGGGCGCAGAACGCTGAAGCCCGGACGTGACGCGGCGCGCTGGCGCTCGCCACCTCCTAAAGGACGGTCCCCCGCCGGGTGAGCCAGCGCGGTTCCCGGCAGACGGGCAGCACTGCGTGAAAATCCGAGAATGCCGCTTCCGCTGGTTAGGATCGTGTCGTGACCGAATACCAACGACTTCATCTGCTTCGGGATCGGCTTGCCGGCCGACCCACAGACGACACCGTCCACCCCGGCACCCCCGAGTGGCTGCTTCCGTGCCTCAAAGAGTGGATGACAGCACATGTCGGACAGCGTGAGGCGCGGGAGGTAACGCTTGAGTTCCGGCTTGCCCCCCATACAGTGAGGGGCCGCTACGACTACTTGAGCCCCCTCCTGAGTCTCAGGGATCTCGATCTTCTGACGGCGATCGATGCGGCGATTCAGCTGGACCGGCGATGGAACGCACCACCAGGAACGCCCGCTAACGAATCCCTCATCGAGAGCTGCGTCGAATTGGGTCGGATCCTCCTTCGTGGAGGATCATACTTGCGCTTCGATCCCGAGAATCGCTGCCTGATGCGTCGCGTCGACGAGACTGCGCAGCTCGCCTACGATCAAGCCTGCGAGAACGCCTCGGATGCTGCCTCGAAGCACCTGCGGAAGGCATGGCACAGTGCTTACCGGACCAATCCGGACCCGGACGGCGCATACGCCGAAGCGGTCCTCGCCGTCGAGGCCGTGCTCAACCCCCTGGTGCATCCCACAGCCGAGAAACCCACTCTCAGCAAATCCTATAAGGCCCTCCAACAACAGGCCGCTTCCGGGAAATGGACTCTGAACTTCGGTGACCCGGAGCGCCCTGCCAAGGAGAGCATCGACAAGCTAATCGGTATGTGCCAACTCCTTATGGAACACCATGATTCCCGGCACGCTGGCGGAATGCTCGCCCGTCAACAAACCCAGGATGAAGCCGAAGCAGCGGTGCACCTCGCTGTCCTGCTCGTGCAGTGGCTCAGCACCGGGGTACTCAAACGCGGCTGACGCAGAATTGGCCACAAAACTCCGTTCCGCGCCCGACAGTCCCACCGAAACGACCATAGGTCGGATCGGGGTCCATGAAAGATGAGGCCCAAGGCGTCGGACTTTGCAGCCGTCGGCACCGGTCCGATCGCCTGCACCCCGTGTCCGTAGGTTCGGCCGGGCTGCGCAGACGACCCGGCCGAGCAGGGCGGTCCCGGCGACGCTGTTGTACGCGGACGCGCCCAGCACCACCACCGTCGCGGCCCCCAGCCGGCAACATGCGTCTGCGCGGAGTCACGGCCGTGCACGCGCCCCTCTCCCCATTCTCGGGCATGGGGCCGTCCTCCTTCACACCCTGCTGGGCTATGTGGCCTGGCCAGTGCGCGACGGTCCGTCCCGGAGTGCGTTGCTCTGCCACCGGGGTCGATGAACCGCGGGCTCCCGAGCCAAGGGCGCGGGACAATGCACCCTTCAAGCTCGGTTCCGCAGGGCGGTGAGCTCCCCGATGATCCTGGCCGCGGTCCACTTGTACTCGCGCCGTTGTGCCTCGATCATGGCGACGCTCACACACCAGGCGGCGCGCGGGGTATGGTCCGAAAGCTCGTACTGGCCGGTTTACCGTAGCGACGATGCGGTGGTGTTTAGGCTGGTTCGGGTGGACACCTACGCAAGCATGACCGTTTCAATCATCGGTGTGCTGCTCACCGGGGCGGCCGTGTACTGGAGCTGGCGCAACGCCCGCCATGCAGGCACCAAAGCGGCCATCGAGACCCATCGCCAGCACGCCGAGCTCACTCCCGTATTCAGGACCACATGTCACGCTCAGAACAAGCACAGCGTCCTGTTGGAACTGATGCTGGCTGGCCCGGTGGGCCTGGACGGGCTGGACCGCGTTGAGGCAATGCTTGCCGATCCTGTACCCGACCGGCAGCCGGTCATCGCCGGAGGCCCCACACAGCAGGAGCTGGATGACCAGGTCTGGGGCCCGTATCGTTTCATGCTCTCCACTACGGGAGTTGTCAGCCACCGTACTGCCGAGGCCCAAGACGTGCGCCCGAATACCCCGATCCGCTTCCGACTGGAGCAGACCCCTGCTCCACACTGGGCTATACCGGCCCACTGGGCTGAGTTCTACGGGCGGAAGCCCGTACTGGTGACGCTCGATTGCTACAAGGATGGATTCAATCCTTGGAGGGTCGAGCGTCAGGCCGTTGTCATGCAGTGATCGTCCGGCTGCCAAATCTCACGATTCCGGCCGACATCCAACTGTCGAAGGCATCGTGCAGGAACAGGTCGGCCAGCACCGGCGAGACCAGCCCGCCCTGCGGCGTGCCCCGATCCCGCGCGATCGTCCGGCCATCGGCGGCAACGGCCTCCACGGCCAGCCACCGCCGCACATACAGCCCAACCCAGGCCGGCAGCCCGAGGCTCTCGACCGCCTTCATGAGCAGTCCCCAGTCCAGCGTCGAAGAAGCCCGCGATGTCGAGGTCGACCACCCATCGGCGCTCCCAGCACCTCTTACGGCACGTTCGGACCGCGTCGTGGGCCGACCGGCCCGGCCGGAACCCGTCGGAGTCCGGATGGAACTGCGGCTCGGCCGCGGCCTCCAGCCGCCGCGCCGCCACCGTCTGCGCCACCCGATCGGCGATGGTCGGGATCCCCAGCACCCTGGCGCCACCGCCGGGCTTGGCTATCTCGATCGATCCGACCGGGTCGGGAAAACAGGAACCCGAGGACATCCGGTTCCAGATCTTGTAGAGGTTGTCCTTCAACCCCTCCTCGAACTCCCCCAGCGCGACGCTGTCGACACCGGCAGCACCCCGGTCGGCCCCCACCTGCTCCCATGCCTGCCAGACCTCCAACTTGGAGATAGAGAACGGCTTGGCCGCCGCTGCTGACTGCGACTCGCTCATACGGATTCCTCCGATCCCCGGTTGATCCATCCGCGAGTCACGCACTGCCCGACCCCTTCGGTCCACCCCCACCGCGCCGAGCACGGGCTTCACCTCTACTACGAGCCGTTCCGCCGGCCTATCCCGACCGTTGTCGAAGCAGGGCCTTCCCACGTTCCGCACAGCCGCAGCAGACCGCGTTCACGCCTCCTATACGCCGGATGCCGCCTGGCCAGTAGACGGGCTCCCGCCAGACTCGTCCCGGGATCTTTTCCACCTCCCGGTTTCGACACCACCTCGTGATCAACGACGCTTCATGCAGAGCACCCTGGCTCGCGCCAGGACAGCGCAACGTCTCCGCAGTCCCCACCTGACGGCTCACGGCCGCCTTTTCCATGTCGCTCACCACGGTCGCGTCACCGCTCCCGCAGCACACGGCGGTTTGAAGCCTCCCCCCGCAGGGCGGCTCCGGAGGGCCTTCCTCCATCAGCTGCACAGCAACAAGTCAGTCGTCTACATCGACTATCTCCTCGGTCGTGCCACACGAAAAGCGCTCATTGGATGAGGCCCACGCGGGAGCCCTGCGACTGCTCGGGCCGAGAACCGAAGAGGTGTGACTGGAGAGCCCAGAAGTTCTGTGATTGATCCTTGAAAGTGAAGGGAGACAACGCGTCGGCGTACAGGGTGGGGCCTGTTGCGGAGGCGGCGGTGGGGCCGATCCGCCACGGCCCGAGTGAACCCTCGAAGCGGTTGTGCCAACGGAAGTCGGCCCACTCTATGGAATCGGCCAGTGAGTCCTCACGCACTGGCCTGAAACTCGCCAAGACACATGAGATGATCCAGCGATCGGGGTGCTTGTGCAGAAACCACGAAGTGAGCATGGGTTCTGCGGAGTACGCCCAGGCGTCGTGGTCCTCGCTGAGTGGCTTCCATTCGCCAAGGAGCGGGGAATCGGGTTGGGCCTCCTGGATGAGTTGCGTAGCGAATGCTCGAGCCTCGTGGTGTGACGCGCGTACCTCGAAGAACCCGCTGACGAAGGTGAGGAACCTGGTGTCGCCGCTGGTGAATATCATGAAAGTCGGTCGCCCCAAAGAAATGCTGGACTTTCGGCGTTCCCCGTATTCGGTGTCGAGTGCGTTGAGGACTGCATCCGCATTCTCCATGAAGGCCACACGGTTTGTCGATGTGATGAGATCCTTGGTAATGTCCGGGCACAAGCGGAGCGTATCTGGGTCACGGATCACCATGACCATTCCCACCCCCAAAGCCGGACCTTGGGTGAGGATCTTTAAGATGAGATCCCTCCCTCCAGGATATCCGAGAACCTTGTCGGAGTCGTCGAGTGCACAAATGATTCCACGGTTCCGCTTGCTGGACTCATGCTTCGGACCGGAGACGAGCCTGATATCGACCTCCTTTGCGACCTCGGAGAGCTGTTTCAGTGCAGCCTCGTGTGTTGGGTCGCTGCCGTCGGGACGGACGAGGACAGGGGAGAAGCGCTTGGAAAGCAGAGCCTGGTGCGCTATGACCCGAAGGAGACTGCTCTTCCCTTGTCCGTCGGTGCCAAGGATGAGCCCATTGGCGACAGTGCCCTTACTGTCGTGCAGACTCCAATGGACAGGCTCACACTCCCGATCGAGGCCGATAGTGATTACTCCTAACCTGCCGTCGTAGGTGGCTTCGCCTTTGTAGGTGAGGGCCTCCTTTTCCGCTGAACGTGCTCTTCTAGCATCCATGATCTTCCTGTGCACCTCCTCTTGGTCATGGGAGGCGCCGAGGCTCTCTCCTCTCGCTTCTTGGCTTGTTTCGTCCGCCAGCTGGTGACTCTCCGAGATTCTGACGGGTGCGGGCTTCCTGATTTTCGGCGCGTCGTTACCGAAGGCCAGCAGTTCCACCCCGGACCCCTCAGCCATGTTGGCGAAGAACGCGGAACCTTCCTCGATGAATTTTGCATTGTCTCTCCAGTCGCTCACCTCTTGTGCCGATACCCCTCGGAGTACCGGTCGTCGCGGTGCGGGCGGGATGTCCTGGGAGATAAAATGACTCCTATTTGGCTCGGATTGTTCTTCTGAGTAGAAACGGGAGAGTCCTTGCCACCCACTGAGGTGTACGTGGAGGAGTCGAAAACCCGCGTCCCTCATCTTCCGCATCGCTGTGGTGGGATTCGCAGCGTTCCAGTTTCTGAGCTGCTCGTTGTAGGGCGGGTTGAAGTAGGAGATAAGGCTGTGCTCGACGAGGTCGATCGAAGTCTTGGTAGTTGTTCCTTCTCTACCAGAGAACACGCTGAGGTACCGCTCCAGGGAAGGGCCGTCCTCGGAATCGTCAATGTGATCATCGCCCTGAAAGTTGCCCCTTTGCAAGATGAGCGGTGACACGAAGATGTCCCAAGGGTCACTGGCGTGGTCCTCATAAATCATCTGGAGCTTTTGGTGATGAGATGTCCTCTCCCAGGCGTTTCCATGGCCACCGGCGAACGCCTGTCCGATGTAGAGGACCTCCTGTTTGGCCACGTCCCGATCCGCCGCGGAGAATAGGGAAGCTAAAGCCCAGGCGTCACCATGGATGACCCGGCCATCGACGTGCAGGGAGAAATAGGAACCCCGATCGTAGGTCTTGAACACGGCTCGATTCCCCTCGTCGATCAACTCGCTACCAAGGGCAAATGTCCTTCTCGTGTTGCTCTCTGGGGAAGTTTCGATGAACTCCAGGGTCAGGATCCCGTCTTTGATCCTGGGGCTTCCCTCCAATATCCGGATGCGAGGCCTACGCGAGATGATGTACCAGTGGCACCCGGACATGGAATTGCCCAGTTCATCTGACCCGAATTTCCGTTGGAACACATGCCTGACCGAGATCGTGTAACCGAGTGTTCCTGCCACTTCGCCTCCCCGACGTACTGTGGTTTCGCCCGCGCCGCGCCCAGCGGGCGCCTTGTGCCCTGTGCCGAGCGCCGACCCTATGGGGATGCTGCCAGAAGCCTCAGACATTTGTAGGTGGTGGTGGACAAGCCGCAGAAATGGGACCTGGGAGCGCATCCTCAACGACCGACCACTTCAGACCGTGCGCGGCGCTGTGGCTCTGCGCTATTTGCGCCGGCGTCTACATGCCCGCCGCCATCCCCGGCACCCGCGGCGTGGCCAGATGGTGGGCCACCGTCGAGGACCGCGACCACTACGCCGCCGACCACGGCCACCCCTGCACGGAAGGGGCCTTACCTGAGCGCGTCCGCCTCGGCGGGCGCGACTCCTCAGGTCATGGCAACACCCAGGACTCACTGCTTCATCACCCACGCGCACAGGGTCGTGCCGCAACCAGGGCAGGCGGTGGGGAGAGCCGGGCCCTGGTCGATCCCGGCGTATGGGTACACACCCTCGATGCCCCTCCGGAAATACAGAGCACCGCGCTTCGTCCCGAGGTCGCCGCGTGGCTGGCGCGCGGCATAGGCGGCGGCACCGACCAACTGTGCAAGTACTACCTCGGAAGCGAAGGACGCTACTGCGACGCGACCCCCACACGCCCCTTCCAGAACGGCCGCTACTGAGCCTTTGCCAACCTGTTCTCCGGGTGGCGATCATGAGGGTCTGAACTGCGGCGACGAGGTCGGAAGCCCGGCTGGGGCAAGAACGGACCTTGCGTAGGACACGCCGGTTCTTCAGTTCGGCGTTGACCCGCTCGCCGGGCCCTCGTTGCCGGGCGTGGGCGGTGTTGACCTCTTTCTGCACCCGCGACAGCCGCCGGTAGCGGCCGGTGTCGGGGTCGATGCGGCGGCGACGCTGCGGGACCCGGATCGCCGGGCCGCCGCCCTGGTAGGCGGTGTCGGCGATCGCGCGTACCCCGGCCGTGGTGAAGGCGTTGATGATGCCGTGCTCGCGGGCGGCGCCCATATCGTGGCGGGCCCCGGGCAGCGCCGGTGAGATCCACACCGGACGACCGGCAGGATCGGCCACGACCTGCACGTTCACTCCGTGGCATTTGTGCTTGCCGCTGTAGAACGCGCGGTCGTCCCCGCGGGACATGGCGACGCGGTCGATGCGCAGCAGCGTCCCGTCGAGGATCACGAAGGCCTTGCCCGCAGCGATCTCGACCGCCTGAGCGAGGGTCGGCGCCATCGTGGCGAGCAGCCCGATCGCCTCGCGCAGGTAGCGGTAGAGGAGTGGAGGTGCCGATCACGAAATCCGCAGGCCAGATCGGCGTAGGTCTCGCCTTTGCGCAGGTAGGCGATGGCGAGAAGGGCCTGGCGGCCGGCCGAGAGCCGGCGCCACCGGGTTCCGACCTGTTTGCGGTGGGCCCGCAGCGCGTCGGCGAGCACGCCGAGCGCGCGGCTGGACACATTCATCCCGGAGGGGTAGGACAGCACGTGAAGCTCCTGGTTGGACGGTTTGATCTAGGCAATCGCCCGTCTACCAGGAGCTTCACTCGTTCGTGGCCACGCCGCGCCGTACACCCTCCGAGCAGCCCGAACACCAGGTTGGCAAAAGCTCACTGCTACGACCACGTACCCGGCTGCTAACTGTCGACGCGTGCAGTGGAACTGGCATTACATCACTGAGCTGATTTCATCCTGAGCGTCCAGGTCACAGCCCCGTACCGGCCCGGCGAAACCGCCCCTGACACAAGGAAGTCCCTGGTAAGTGAGTTAACGACCAAGAAAACCGTCACCAGGGACTCCGATGCTGTTCTACCGCGCCTGCCTGCCGTTGTCACGCCGGACGCTGAACCTCGCCGCCCGCACCATCCGCACCCACCGCCGGGCGGCCCGTTCACGGTGGCGCCGCTTGGATGCGGCCCAGCAGGCCCTGCTCGTGCTGGTCCACCTGCGCAAGGGCGAGACCTTCGCCGAGGTGGGTGCCGGATTCGGTGTGGGCGCCACGACCGCCTGGCGCTACGTCCGCGAGACCACCCGCCTGCTCGCCGACCAGGCACCGAGCCTGGAACAGGGGCTGCGCCGCGTCCGCAGCAACGGGTGGGAGTACGTGATTCTCGATGGCACGCTCATCGCCTGTGACCGCCTGGCCGCCGATCGCCCCTTCTATTCGGGAAAGCACCGCCACCACGGGATGAACGCCCAGGTCGTCGCTACACCCGACGGGGACCCGGTGTGGGTTTCCGGTGCGCTGCCGGGCGCGGTGCACGACACCCGGGCCGCCCGGGTGTGGCGTATCGGCGACCGCGTCGCCGCCGCCGGCCTGTTCGGGCTGGGGGACAAGGGGTATGCGGGCTATTCGCCGGCGGTGCTCACTCCGTTCAAGGGGCGGAACAAGCCGGAGTGGCAGAAGGAGGCCAACCGCCTCCACGCGCGCCTGCGCAGTCCAGGCGAGCGCGTGATGGCCCAGCTCAAGAATTGGCGGATCCTGCGCCGCCTGCGGTGCTGCCCGCACCGCGCCACCGAGATCACCCGGGCGGTGCTGGTCCTTCAGCTACGCGAAGCACGATGAAAAAGGCTCACTACCAACCCGGTATGATTGTTCCCGGCATGGCCGCGTACGGGAAAGCGTGGCCAACCGGGCATGGCTTGCCGACGGCAGCTCGGCGACTCATGGTCGACACCCCAGCACACACGGGAGGACCCACGTGGGGAGCCGATCATGCAGTCAATCGAACAAGAGAGAACCATGCCCGATCTTATTTTCCTTTTTCTCGCTTCTCTTTTGGTTGCTGTAGTAACCGTACTTCTGGCTCGTGAGTCTGGTCGGCCATGGCCTCGTGCACTAACCGAAGGTCTAGCACTCTTCCTGGCGGCTGTTGCAGCCTTCGCTTTCATCGTCCAATAGCAGCCTATGGAGATGTGTGCTCCACCGTCGCTCGGCTGCCACGGGCACGGGCGGCACACGGCGTCACGTCGCGGCATTGCCGACGGAGAGCCGACGGATAAAATGGCAGGTAGCGGCACTATTCGGGGGCGGTCGGCCTCAAACCAGATAACTTCTAATCCGACGGCCGCAGGTTCGAATCCTGCCAGGTGCACCCATTATTGCAGGTGAGCGGCTTACATGCCCTCGCTTGATCCTCCTTTGGGGCCCACGTGTGCTCCACGTGTGCTCTCAAGTTCGGACTCAGTCGCCGCCGCAGGTCAGCGGGCTCCCGGACCAGCGGGCGGTTCCGCAGCGACCCGGGTGTCCTTTCCCCCGAGCCCCCTCCGCCGGTCCTGCCATGGCCCCACGTCGGTCCCACGCCGGCCGCTGCACGACCCTCGTGGCGGGCCCTCGGGCGGATATCGATAGCTCATCGGTGACTTGAACGGTACCTCCTCACAACCGTGGGGCTCGGGGGCGTATGGCTGAGCAGACGATGACCGTACACGGTCCATCCCCACGTCCGTGGGGCTCGGATGTGGATCACCACGGATCTGGAGCTGGCTGACGGTCCATCCCCACGTCCGTGGGGCTCGGATCAGCGTGCCCTCAAGGGGAACCGCCATGGACGGTCCATCCCCACGTCCGTGGGGCTCGGATGTGGATCACCACGGATCTGGAGCTGGCTGACGGTCCATCCCCACGTCCGTGGGGCTCGGATCAGCGTGCCCTCAAGGGGAACCGCCATGGACGGTCCATCCCCACGTCCGTGGGGCTCGGATGTGGATCACCACGGATCTGGAGCTGGCTGACGGTCCATCCCCACGTCCGTGGGGCTCGGTTGCGGTCCAGGGTGAACGCCCCGCCGAAGGGCGGTCCATCCCCACGTCCGTGGGGCTCGGCAGGTACTCCCCCGCGGTGCGTGACGCGTCGTCGGTCCATCCCCACGTCCGTGGGGCTCGGTCGGTCGTCCCGCTGGCGATCGCCGATGCGTGCGGTCCATCCCCACGTCCGTGGGGCTCGGGATGCCGTACTCGACGAGCCAGTCCCACGGCGCGGTCCATCCCCACGTCCGTGGGGCTCGGCCGGAGCGCATCGACGTCATCACGTCGTCCTTCGGTCCATCCCCACGTCCGTGGGGCTCGGGGGTACGCGCGCACGTACGCGCGCGTACCCGCCGGTCCATCCCCACGTCCGTGGGGCTCGGACGACATGACCGACGCCGAGATCGCCGAGCACCGGTCCATCCCCACGTCCGTGGGGCTCGGCGCCGCCCAGTCCGCAGAACTGGTCGAGCAGGCGGTCCATCCCCACGTCCGTGGGGCTCGGTCCCCTTGCGCGTGTCAGGGTGTCCTGACAGACGGTCCATCCCCACGTCCGTGGGGCTCGGTACCGACGGAGTGCTCATTATGCGCACTGCTGCGGTCCATCCCCACGTCCGTGGGGCTCGGTGTTCTCGGTGCTCACGGGTGCGTGCCTCCTACGGTCCATCCCCACGTCCGTGGGGCTCGGGTCCAGGTCCTTGGGGGCGAGCTGGCCGACCTCGGTCCATCCCCACGTCCGTGGGGCTCGGGCCCGCTCGGCGGGGGTGCACATCGAGCTGAGCGGTCCATCCCCACGTCCGTGGGGCTCGGCCCTGCGCCTGGCCCGGCTCTACCGCGAGGAGCGGTCCATCCCCACGTCCGTGGGGCTCGGGCGCGCCTGGCCGAGGCCGCCGACCAGGCGGCCGGTCCATCCCCACGTCCGTGGGGCTCGGCCAAACCGCCCTTGAGCTGGGGAGTGGCGGAACGGTCCATCCCCACGTCCGTGGGGCTCGGGCCTGCGACGACGTGGTGGTGTTCGGGATCGACGGTCCATCCCCACGTCCGTGGGGCTCGGACGTAGGCCCCGGCGCCCGGGCCGCTCTTGTCCGGTCCATCCCCACGTCCGTGGGGCTCGGACTTACCGACCTGCGAAAACGCACGCCGTTATCGGTTCTTAACCGGAATTCGGCCACCGACGGACAACGTCGTAATCACACAATCACTCTCAGTTCTCACTTCCTGGCTACCTCGTCAGACGCAGACCCGCGTGCGCGCGACTCTCACTCTCCACCCGCAATGCCAACCATAACCACCGGGCCGCCGCTGTCCGGCTGCCGTGGGCTCGCGGGCCCGGACAGTGACACGAATCGGGATTCACACTACGAACCGACAAACCAGAAAACACCGGACATATCCGTCAGGACGCCCTCTCTCCGCCCGTTCCCGAGTCCAGCTACGCGCGGGACGGCACGGCTCCGACCCGGCGGTTGCTGCCCGGCATCAGCAGCAGGACGTCCTCGAAACCGTGGCGGATCAGCCGCTCCATCTCCTCAAGAGCGGGACCGTCGCGGTGGCCGTAGGGGCCGACCAGGGCCGCATAGCGCGGGACCCAGGCGAATCCGGGCTCGAGGCGGTCGTCGACGTGGACGGTGAACATCCGAGCCAACGAATGCAGGAGCCGGTCGGAGGGGGCGCCGGCGATGGAATCGGCGAGGTTGGCCACCAGGATGTCCCGGCTCAGGACGGGATCGCCGAGGTGGACGCTGCGGGAATCCGCAGACACCGAAGCTCCTTCCTCTCATCGAGCGGGACAAGCGCAGGCACGGAACCGGCGGCGCGGTGTGGCCGGTGTCAGGCCTGCCGGGCGGCATCGCCGGACAGCAACCCGGCCGTGGCCTCGGCCGCCTCGCGGGCCACACGGGGAAACACGCTCTGATACGTGTCCTGAGTGAACGCCGTAGTGGAATGGCCCAACTCCGCCGACACGACCTTGACGTCGACCCCGGCGGCCAGGCTGAGCGAGGCCGCGCCGTGGCGCAGATCGTGCAGCCGGATCGGCGGCAGACCGGCCCGGGCGGCGATGCGGGCGAACTCCTCACTGACCCACGAGGGCCGCAGCCCCGTCCCGTCGGGGTGGGTGAACACCAACCCGGACTCGTTCCAGTCGGGCCCGGCGGCCAGACGCTCCTTGTTCTGGCGGGTACGCCACTCCTGCAAGACCCGGGTGGTCGCCTCGTCCAGCGTGACGCTCCGCTCCCCGGCGCGGCTCTTGGGCACGGAGGTCAGCGTGTCCCAGCCGAGCTGGATCATCTGGATGCGGATATCGACGGCCTGGTCCTCCAGGCTGGTCTCGGCCCAGGGCAGGCCGACGGCTTCGCCGCGGCGCAGCCCGCGGTGGGCGATGAGGTGGAACAGGGCATACAGCCGGTCCCGGCGCGCCCGATCGAGGAAGGCGCGGGTCTGCTCGGGGGTCCACACCATCACCGGCGAGGGCACCTCGCCGGTGCGGCGCCAGTGGTCGAGGCGGGCCCGGGTCCATACCCGGGGCCGGGGCCGGTGGGCGGTGGGCAGGTTGACGTGGCAGGCCGGGTTGATCTGCAGCGGGATGTCGGGGCGGGTGAGGGCGTCGTTGAGGGCGCTGCGCAGCGTGGCGCGGATGCGGTGCTGCGTCGAGGCCGACACGACGCGCACACCCCGTACCGAGGCCCGGGCCTTCTCGTCGCGGGAGTCGCGGCAGGCGCGGATGTGGGCGTTGCGTTCCTCGATCGCGTCGAAGCAGGCTTGGACGTGGACGACCCGCAGCCGGTCCAACCGGATGGGGCCCAGGTGCGGCGCCAGGTGGTTGGTGATGTGTCCCCGGTAGGAGCGCCGGGTGCTCTCGGCCATCGCATGGGTGTTCACCCACTCGGTGAGCCACTCCCCCACGGTGGGCGCCTCGGCGCTGGGGTCGGCCCCGCCCAGCAGGCGCCGCCGCACGTCCTCGGTTCCCGGCAGTTCCCGACGCTGGCGCAGAGCCTGTTGCACGAGGTCGGCGATCCGGGTCTCGGTGTAGTCGTCCTCGCCGGCCAGATCCAGCAGGCCGCGGATGTGGGCGAGGGCCTCGGAGGCCTCGTCGCGGGTAGCCAGTCCGGTGCGTCGGGCCTGGCGCCGTTTTCCCTCACGGGTGGGTGGCAGTTCGATCTGGTAGCTCCAGTGTCCGTGGGTGGGGCTCCAGGTGCCGTTGGCGCGCTTGAGCCGCGGGCAGGCGGCGCCCAGGCGTTTGCCGGTGGCGGGGTCGGTGCAGCCGCAGCGTTTGAACGTGGTGCCCTCACGCGTGGTGGCCATCGCTCTCCTCCTCCTGGTTCTGCTCGTCGGGTTCGGTCGGGCCGGGTGGGGGCGGGTAGGTGAGGCCGAGCAGGCGGCACACCCCGGCGGTGGGAATCCGCCAGCGTTTGCCCGCCCGGAAGGCCGGGGCCGGGAAATCGCCGGCGGCCAGCAACGTGTAAGTGCTGGTGCGACCGATGCCCAGCAACCGCCCGGCGGTGGGCGGATCCAGCACCGGCGGCAGCTGGGCCACCTGTTCACGGGTCAGCGGCTCTGTTTTCACCGTCCCCACCCCCGTTCTGCGGCCCGGGCGGGTGCGGGTGGCCCCACCGTGGGGGCCGTGTCCGATTCGGGATCGACTCCGGGGTGTGCCGCAAGCGGACTGGCGAGAAGACTTCGCCCCGCCCGGTGTGTGCTGGGGCGGTGGACGAGCGGATCGGTGGGTGCGGGTGGTGGTGTCATGGTCCCTCCGCGGTGATGCGTTCGAGGATGCGTTGGCCGCTGCGCGGGGCCACGCCGAGGCGGCGGGCGAGTTCGGCGCCGGTGATGTCGGGGTCCAGCAGCACGATCGAGCGGGCGCGGGCGTCGGTGCGCTCGCGCCGATTGCGCCGCGTCGTCGTCTCCGGGGCGGTGGGTGGGGGCGGGTGCAGGCCGGGCTGCGGGGATAAGACGTCGGGGGTGGGCGGGCGCGCGGGCCGCGCGCGGGCGGTCGGCGCGGCCGACTCCGACATCGCCGAGGGGACGGGATCGTCGTCTGCGGCCGGCGGGGTGTCATCGGGCGACGGGGCGGCCGCGGGCTGCGGCGATACCGGGGCGGTCGGGGTGGTGAGGTCGGCGGAGATGGCGGCGAAGGCCGCCCGGTAGCGGGGGGCGGCCTCGGCCAGCAGGATCAGCAGTATCGGGGCGACGGCGTGCAGCAGGATCCCGGCCGGATTCGGCGACCAGGCCAGATCGGAGCCGGTTCCGGTGAACACCGAACTCCAGATGTTGAGGGTCAGGGTGGCCACGCCGGCGAAGGTGCGCAGGCACCAGGCCCAGCCTCCGGCGCTGCGCCCGTAGCGCGAGAGCACCGCGTCCGAGGACAGCACCGCCCACAGGGCGATGCCGACCAGGGGTTCCAGCAGCCAGGCGATCCAGGCCGGGACCCCGTGGGCGATGGCCAGCAGGGCCACGTTGACGGTGGAGAAGGCCAGCGCCCCGGCGGCCACCGCGGACAGGGCCACATCCAGGGTGCGTCCGGCGCGCTGGATGCGCCGCAGTTCGGCCTCGGCAGCCACACCGCTCCCTTCCGCGAACATCGGTCCGGTGGTCCAGGAGTCAGAAGCCCGGCGCTGCGGCGCCGATCCTGTTGATAGAACCGGCGCTGCAGGGCCGGGCCTGGTGGGTGAGGGGGTCAGGCGAGGATGGCGGCGGCGCGGTCGATGAGCCGATCGGCGAGGGGCGCGAGTTCGCGCCGGGCGTCGACGCCGCTGGGCGGGTCGGGTGTGTCGGCGTGCCAACCGGATGGGTCGGCCTGGGCGAGGTGGGTCCAGGTGCGGGCGTCGCTGAGGACCTCGGCGACCGCGTGGCTCTGGACGGGGTAGTAGTCGCGGTGGATGCGGGCGCGCACGCGGCGGCCGCCGAGGTCGGCGACGCGGGTGTAGGAGTAGCTCTGGGTGCGGTCGTAGCCGGTGGTCTCGTCGAGGGTCACCGGGTGTTCCACGGTTCCTCCTTACGCAGGCGGGCCGCCGGGGCGGCTCGTCAGGGGCGGATGTTGGGGCGGTAGCCCATCACCGCCTCCTGGGCGGCGATGGCGTGGTCGGGGATGGCCACGGCGCGGTAGGCGGCGGCGCCGATGCGGTGCTGGGCCACGTAGTGCTCGCCCTCCCATGCGGCGCGGGTGCCCAGCAGGTCGGCGACGCGGTCGATTTCGGCGGTCTTGGCCTCATCGGTTCCGGAGGGGGCGCCGGAGGGGAAGTAGGTCACGTCCACACCGGCGATCGCGGGCACGGGCACCTCCGGCCGCCGGGTCAGGAAAGCCGTCAAGGCGCGCAGGTCCGCGAGAATGCGGGCGCGGGTCGGGGCATCGGCCAGGCGCATAGCTCTCCGTTTCAGCGGGAATCCGGGGGCGGGTCGAGGCCGCTCATTGCCGCTCCTCCGCGGCGGGTGCGGGGTTGGCCAGGATCAGGACGTCTTCGTGGGCGGTGACGCCCACCGGAAGGCCCGATCGGCGCAGGCGAGTGGTCTCCACCATCTGGAAAAACGAGGCGCGGCTGATCAGGCGGCCCTCGCGGATGCCGCACAGCAGCGCCACGCACCGCTCGCGGGGCTGAAGCCCGGCCCGCCGGGCGGCGCGGGTGACCTGGCCGGGGAAGTCGATCAGGCGCCCGCGCAGCCGGAAGGGCCGGACCGTGACCACCACCCGGGCCCCGGGTTCCAGCAGCGCCCGGGCGGCGGCCAGCATCCGGGTGACGGAGTCCAACAGGTCGTCGTGTTTTTGATAGGCCAGCTGGGCGGCTTCGGGGGTGGGACTGTAGCGGTGGGCCCACTTGTCGACCTTGCCGGCGCCGTCGCGGCGGGTGCGCACCCGCCCGTGGGTCATCGACCCATAGGGCGGGGAGGTCAGCAGCAGGCTCGCCCGGCCGGCCCACCCCTGCTCCGCCAGGGTCTTGGGCAGGGTTCGGGCGTCGCCCGTGTGCACCTCGCCGCTGCCGGCGGCGTTCTGGTCGGCGGCGTGGGCGAGGTTGGTGCGGGCGATGTCGGCCCAGGCCGGTTCGAGTTCGATGCCCAGGCCGTTGCGGCCGGTGTGGGCGGCTTCGATGAGGGTGGTGCCGATGCCGCACATCGGATCCAGCACCCACTGGCCGGGGCGGGTGTAGGCGGTGATGGCGTGGGCCGCGGTGGCGGGCAGCATCTTGGCGGGGTGGTCGACCGAGCCCGGGGTGTAGCGCTCGCGGCGCTGCAGCGCGGCGGGGCGTTGGCCGGTGGCCCACACCGTGGTCCACGCCGGACGGCCGTCGGGGGTGGAAGGCTCCTCGCGGGTCATCGGCGCTGCTCCGCCTCCGTTCCTGCACTCTCGCGGGCGGGTTTGGTGAAGACGAGGACGTGCTCGTGGACCGGTCGGTGGTGGCCCAGAGCGGGATCTTCGGCCGGGGCAGGCTCGGCGGCGATGGCATCGCCCACCAAAGGGACGGTCAGGGCGATGGTGTGCTGCCGGTAATCCAGCCCGGCGTCCTCGGCAGCCTGGACGAGGTCCGGCACCCACGCCGCCATGGGCGCGTCGTCGCCGGGGTGCAGGGCGAGGGCGGCCAGGCGGGCGCCGGGGCGCATCCGCGCGGACACGGCGGCCAGCGCGTCGGTGAGCGCGCGGGTGTAGGCGGCCCCGTCCAAGGCGGCGAGGTTCGAGTCGGGGATGTCGCCGGGAACGTGCTCGGCGGCGGGGGCGGGCGGGGTCAGGACGGCCAGGTCGATGCGGTGGCCGGTGAGCAGGTCGGCGGCCAGGCGCGCGTCGCCCTCGACCAACTCCAGCACCTGCCGGCTGGCGCGGTCGTCGGCGTAGGCCAGGTGCGCGGCGGTCTGGGCCAGGCATTCGGGTTCCAGATCCAGAGCCACCACGCGGCGGCGGGCCCGGGCGGCGACCAGGGTGAGGGTGCCCGAGCCGCACATGACATCGGCCACCAGGTCGCCGGGACGGCTCAGCTCGGTGACGAGGCGCTGGGTCAGCTCGGGCGGCATCGCCGGGGCGGCCGGGGCCACCGGCGGGGTCAGACGGTGTTCGCGGCGCTGCTGTTCGGCGGGGGTCTGGGCGCAGGGCCACACCGCCAGTGGCGGCGCGTCCTGCGGCGAGGAACGGGGCATCGGGTCTGTGCCCGCGTAGGGGCTGTGTGCTCAGTGCCCTGACACCCGGGGAACCTGCCCGGAGCCGCGGCGAGAATCGACACGACCGGCACCCGCGCCAGCGGAGGGCGGCGGGTATCGGCGCCGTCCCGGGGCATCCGTGACTGTCGTCGAATACGGGCCCGGGGATTCGTCGCCATTCCGGCCGCGCCTGTGGAGAGTCGGCGCCGGCCGATATCGCGATGTTCGTCACCCCGGAATCCGCCGCGGGTCGGCGACTTCCCGCCGACCGCACTGCACGGCCCGCGAACGACCGCAGGCGCATACGGCTCCGCTCTGCCCGCACACGCCTGCGATATTCGCAATGGAAGACGCGTCGGCCGAATGACTTGACGCAAATCTATTTCCTGGCGTAAAAATGTGTCCTAAGCATGATGGGGTCGCCTAGGGGCAGGAGCACCGCAAGATTCCTGTGCATACTTCCCGTGGCTGCACCATACCCGGGAGTCACGGGCACACCGGACATCTTTCCAGTTCACGCGCCCGGAACCGGCGGCGCCCGATTCGGATTCCATCTCGCACATGACCGTTTTCCGCTCGATATTTCGGAGGATCCGCAGTGGCACAGCAGGTGCAGGTACTGCTCGTCGACGACGTGGACGGGGGCACGGCCGAGGAGACCGTGTCCTTCGCGCTCGACGGCAAGTCCTATGAGATCGACCTCAACGCCGACAACGCCGAGGAATTGCGCCGGTCGCTCACCCCGTTCGTCGAGTCCGCACGCAAGACGCGGAACACGAAGGCCGCGGGCCCCAAGCGCAAGAATCAGCAGAGCAGCAGCAGAGAGCGCACCGCCGAAATCCGCGCGTGGGCCAAGCAGCAGGGCAAGCAGGTCAACGACCGGGGACGTATTCCGGCCTCGATCGTCGCCGAGTACGAAGCCGCGCATTAACACTCGGCCTTTGGCCCGGGTGGTTGCGCTTATTCGGGAAGTGCCGCGTCCAGGGCGGCGGCGAGGTCGTGCAACAGGGCCGAACGCAGCCCGCTGAGGGAATCATCCTGCTCCGTTCCGGTGCCGTCGGCCCCCTCGACGGCCGCCGCCCGCTCACGCAGGGCACGGGCCACCGCCGCTGCCGTGGGGGCGAGAGCGGGCGCGTCGGCGCGCTGTGGATCCGGCGAGGCCGGGGTGGCGCGCTTGTTGGCCACCCACGTCTTGCGTGTCGGCGACTGGCTGAGGACGCCCTCGTGCTCCAGCCGGGTGAGGTGGGCCTGGACCGGGACCGCGGGGCCCACGCGGCGGACGACGTCGGCGGTGGTGCTGTCGGGGTGGTCGGCCACGGCCTGCAGCACAAGTGCGCTGCCGCCGCCGTCGGTGCCGTCTCGGCCGCCGTCGCGGTGGGTGGCCAACCGCCACAGCAGCGGGGAGCCTCTCTTGACGCGAGGTGCGGGATCGTGCCGGCACTGGGCGCGTCCCTCCTCCTGCAGTGCGCGCAGTCGGCTTCGCACCGAGACGCCTGGGCGGTCGAGCGCGTGGGCGATGTCTTTGGCCCGGGCATCGGGATGGTCGTCCAGATAGCTGACGACCAGCTGGGTCAATGGCGAGTCGGAACTGTATGCGGATGTGTCGCTCTGCTCGCCGGTGGGCGGGTACCAGCGGCTGAACCCGGGTTGTCCGCGCCGACGCAGCGCGCCGCGCCGCGTCAGCCGGTCCAGGGCGGCCCCGACGGTTTCCCGTTCAGCCCCGGTCTTTTCGGACAGAAACGGCAGCGCAGCACCGGGGTGTGCGCAGACGAGGGCGACCAGCTCGCCCTCCAGGTCGGACTCGCGGGGTTCCGCGGAGTCGCTGGGATCGCTCATGTTCACTCCTTCGGCTGAGCGTGTGCACGTGCAGGGCACGAGCACCCCCGCTCCCCCATCGGCGGGGGTGCGGGGGTGCTCAGTGGTGGCGCGCCGGGGCGCTAGCCGCCGAAGTCCTTGAGGGCGGCGATGACACGGCGGGTGTCGGCGATGGCGTCGGTGCACGCGGACTCATAGATCGTGCGTGATTCACCGGCCATGGCTCCCTCGAAGCCGCCGGGGTTCCAGGTGACGAGCCAGCCTTCGTGTTCGCTGATCGGGTAGTCGATGCTGGCGTCCTCGTCGCTGATCCACAGTTCACCGTCTATGCCCTCGACGCTGCCGGGAACGGCGATGGCCCAGCAGCCGCCCGCGAGGTCGCAGTCGGCGGCGGTGAACCCGGCGGCCTCCAGGGCCAGGTGCATGACGTCGCGGACGCTGGGGGCTGGGTAGACGGTGCGGCCGTCCACGGCCACCTCCAGCGTGGGCAGTGGGCGGTGGCCGGGTCTTGTTTCGGCGCCGCTGGTGTCGAGGTCGAGACGGAGGTCGCTTCGGCGGGGCGCGGTGGTCGCGTGGGTTTCGGGTGCACACACGGCGGATCAGTCCTTCCTTTCTGCGGTTGTGCCGTGGCGGGTGGCGACGGGTTAGCTGGGCGGTTCGACTTCGGTGACGCCGCCCAGGAGTAGGCGCGCCAGGCGGAAGGCGAGGGTGCGGGGGTAGGCGTCGTAGAACCCGCGGCACCAGGCGTTGGCCACACCGGTGTCGGCGTAGCTGAGGGTCTGGTGGCAGGTGAGTCCGGATCCGGCGTCGCGGTTGGCGTCGACGACCTCGGCCAACCGGCCCGGGGGCAGGTGCATGCGGTTGTCCGGGTGGAAGACGCAGGTGGAGCAGCGGCGGGCGAGCAGCCGGGGGCGTCCGGTCTCGGGGTCGAGGACGTCGTTTTCGGATGCGGACACGGCGGATCGGCCTCCTCTCAGTCAGGGGGTGCGGCTCGGTACGGGGTGGGTGCGGCAGAAGCTGTGGGGGCGGGGACACGCGCGGGCACCGGACACGGCCCGGTGCGACGGGCCGGTCTCAGGCGGCGGCCAGGGCGCGGGCGGCGGCGCGGCCGACCACCTGCGGCAGCCGGTGTTCCTGGGCTTGGTCCAGGACGGTGACTTCGGTTCCGTCCAGGGCGTCGGGGCGGGTGGCGACGGCCAGCCACACCAGGGCGCACCCGGCCGCACCCAGGCGGTCGAGGCGCTGTTGGGCGCGGGCGCGCCGGTCCTCGTCGAAGCGGCCGTCGGAGACGATGACCAGCAGCCGCGCCGCCCCGGGCCGGGCCAGGCCGAGCGCGTGGTCGAGGGCGTCGGTGGCGGTAGCCAGGTCCTCGTCGAAGCCCGTGGCGGTGAATTCGGTGACGCGTGTGGGCGGGCGGCGGGGGTCGGTGACGGCGTGGACGTCGTGGTTGAAGGCCACGGTGGCGGTGGCCGATCCGGACGGCAGGTGGGTGCAGGCGCGGGCGCAGATGTAGGCGGCGCTGGCCACCGGGCCCACGGCCGCGTCCATGGAGCCGGAGACGTCGCAGGCGATGCCCAGGCGCAGTGGTGGGCGGGGGTTGGGGCGGCGGTGGGTGCGGGTGAAGGGTTCGGCGGTGGGCAGGGCCCCGGCGGCCTGTTGGGCCTGGCGGGCGAGCACGGCGCGCATGCGCAGCCGCCCCGGCGGGGTGGGCGCACTCGTGGTGGTGGTGACCGGTTCGCGGTGGGCGGCCCGGCCCAGGGTTTGGGCCAGGCGCCGGGCATCGGCCTGCTCACCGCGGGTGGGGGCCCGGGTGCCGGTGATCACGGTCTCGTGTGCGGGCGGGGTGTCGAAGACCGGCCGCGTTTTCGCGGCAGGCGGTCGCCCGGGGGCGGGGTCGTCGTCTGCGGGTGGGGCGGGGCGGGTGGCGGCCACCGCCGCCGCTGCGGCGTCGAGGGCCGCGGCCAGCGCGTCCGCCCCGTCCTGTCCCACCCCGGCACCGGTGGTGGCGGTGGTGATGGCACCCCAGGCCCGGCCCAGCTCCATCATGGTCGCGGCGTCGTCGTCGGCGCAGGCGTGGGCGCGGTGCCACAGCGCGGCCAGCGCCGCCATCCGGGAGGGCCCCAGGACGGCGGTCGCGGCCTCGGCCACGGGACGGGTTTCTGCGCGGGTGAGGAGACCGGCGTCGGTGCGGGCCAGCAGCAGGGCGGCCGCGTGGGCGGCGTGGGCGGCGGTGGCCGGTGGTGTGGCGTGGCCGGTGTCGGGGTCGATGATGTCGTCCAGCAGGAGCCGCTCCACCGCCGCGCGCAGCCAGGGCGCGTCGGCGGGGCGCCGGGCCAGGTGGGCGGCTTCCACGCGGGACTCCTCCAGGAGCAGTGCGGCCCGTGCGGTGGCGGGTGGTGCGGCGGGGTCGGGCCTCCAGCGGGAGTGGTGGGCGTGGGCGGCCTCGTGGCACAGCACGCCCCACAGGGCCGCATAGCGGGCGCGGTCGGCGGCGCGGTGGGGGCGGCAGGTGGCCGGGTCGCAGCCCAGGTAGGTCCCGTCGAGTTCGATGGCGGCGCGGTCGGGGATGTAGCAGCCCGGGGCGCCGCCGCCAGCGCCGGGTGCGCAGGTGACGATGAGGTCGTCGCGCTCGGCGAGGTTCGCGGCCTGGGTGGTCAGTGCGGCCGAGAGTCGCTTCCAGGCGCCCGAGGCCGCGGCGGGGGCGCGGGCGCCGGGGTCGATGTGGGTGGGCACGGCGGATGGTTCCTTTCGCGGTGGGTGTCAGAGTTGGCGGCCCAGGGACAGCGGGGTGACGGTGCGGCCGAAGGCCGATTGCAGCGCCTCGATGACGGCGTCGCGGTCGGGATCGGGGGCGATCCCGGCGAGGTTGGCCAGGGCCGCTTCCAGTCCCAGGACTTCGGCCAGGCGGGCGAAGGCCAGTAGTTCGCGCAGCTGCGGCGCCCAGCCGATCTCGCCGAGGTCGTGTTGGTGGGCGAGGTTGCGGGCGGCGCGTACCGCGCGGGTGTCGACCCCGAGGTGGCGGGCGAGGTCGTAGTCGGTGGAGACGTGGATGTGGGCGGCCAGGCGCGAGGCCAGCGCGTCGGTGAGCACGGCGCCGTGCACGCCGGGGTTGTGGCCGCAGACGACGTGGAATCCGGGTTGGGCGGTGACGACCTCTGCGGCGTGGGCTTTGATCGTGATCTCGCCGCGGCCGTCCATGGCCGGATACAGCACCGCCAGCACCGGCGGGGAGATGAGGGTGGCGTCGTCGACGAACAGGCACCGCCCTTCGCGCATGGCCCGTACCAGGGGCCCGTGGGCGAAGGTGAAGGTCCCGTCGGGGTTTTGGGTGTATTCGCCGACCAGGTCGGCAACGGCGGTGTCGGCGTCGCCGGCCACGGTGATCAGGTCGGGGTGGGCTGCTTCGACCAGGGCGGTTTTGCCGGTGCCGGGCGGGCCGTACAGCAGGGGGCACAGCCCGGCGGTGCGCAGGCGGGCCAGCACCTCAACGTCGGGGGCCTCGGCCAGGGCGCGGGGGTGGTAGGGCGTGCCGCCGGGGCGGGTGATGGGCTCGGGCCGGGCCGGGCGCCGCCCCGACTCCGGGGCGGGGGCGGCCCGTGTCTCGGGTGGGGCGGCGTCGGCGGTGGTGGCGGTGGCCTCGTAGCGCATGGGCCGGTCCGGGGCGGGGCGGGCGCGGCCGTCCTCGGCGAGGCGGCGCAGCGCGTTGCCGACGGCGCCCGCGGAGCGGTCCAGGGCTCGGGCGATCTCGGTGGGGGTGTGGAATCCGGTGTTGGCGGCCAGGAAGGAGGCGACCAGGCTCCGCAGTTGGCCGGAGCTCAGTCGCCCGGGCGCCTCCGGTGTGTCGGGGGCGGGCGGGGCCACGACAGGACCTCCTGTTCACGAAGGGGCACCGCGGGCAGATGGGCGCGGGAGCGGACCCGTCCCGTGCGGGGCGGGTGGGGCCGGTGGCGCCCGGACACGGCGTGCTGTAGTGCGCACGTCACCGGCGCGGTGCGGTTGCGCATGCGGGGGTGCGGATGTGGACCTCGGCCTGGTGGGGGCATGCGCAGGTCCGGGCGATCGGGGCGCGGCGCGGCAGGGCCCGGCGCAGCGGCTGCGGGGCGGCGTAGACGAAGGCGTCCAGGCCGTTGCTGGTGCTGGCGAAGACCGCGTCGCCGCAGGCGCGGTGGAAGTCGGCGAAGTACTGGCGGTGGGTGGTGCCCTCGTCGAAGTCGTCGTCGAAGACGATCACGGTGTACATCAGACGTCCTTTCACAAACGCAGGCGGTAGCCGGCCAGGGGCGAGTCGGGAGGAGGGGCGGGTGCTGCCCCGCCCGGGCGCCTTCCACTGGTGGGCTCAGGTTCCGGGGGCGCGGAAGATCTCCACCCATCCCCGGTCCGGCCCCATCCACATTTCGGCGCGCACGGTGCGCGCCGTGAACGGCACGGGCCCGGCGGCCGCCAGCGCGCCGGTGTAGTCGGGCGGCCGGGTGCGGGTGAGGGCGTGGCTGTGGGGGATGCCGTGTGCGTCGACGCTGCGGATGAGGTAGCGGCCTGCGGCTTCGGTCTCGGCGACCTCGCAGGCGTAGTCGTATTCGTCGGTCAGGAACCCGGCGACGGCCTCGGTAGCGAGTCCGGCGCCGTCAGGGGCGCGGCAGCGGGCCGCGAAGGTATCCACGACGCGTTGGGCCTCGGCGGTGGCGGCCCGGAAGGTCGTCGGCGCGCCGCGCCCGTCGTCGGTGAGGTGGCCCAAAAGGGTCGGGCCGTCGCACAGCACGGCCGACCAGGCGATGCCGTAGCCCAGATCCACCTGGTCCAAGCGGGTGACGCGGATCCGGTCGGTGGGCACCTGCAAACCGGTGTGCACAAGCGTGATCATGGCGGTGCTCCATTGATCGGGGTGGGCGACTGTCGATGCGCTGGGAGGGCGCCAGGGGCGTCGGCCCGCACAGGGGTGTGCGGGCCGGCCGCCCAGGTCCCCCGGGCAAAGGCGGGGCGCCGCCCGATTTCCGGCGGCGCCCCCGGGGTGCGGGCGGTGGGCTGTCTCAGATGCGCGGCAGGGCCGCCGCCGCGGCGCCGATGGCTCCAGCGGCCAAGTACGGGACCATGCCGGGGCGCTCCTCTCCGGCGGCGAGACGGAACCGGTGGACCTCGCGTCGGTGCTCGGTGGCCAGGATGCGCACCTCCGTGGCGTCGGTGTTCATGAAGGCGGAGGTGACGCGGATGGTCAGGTCCTCGCGCTCGGCGCTGCGGTAGGTGTCGGTGATGGTGCAGCCGCGTGCGCCTCGGTCGTGGTCGGGCCGCGCGGCCAGGTAGAAGCCACGCCGGGCCAGGTCGGTGCGCAGGTCCACCACGGCGGGGGTCAACGCCTTGACCCGGGGCCATTCGGCCAGGACGTCGCCGCCGATCTCGCCGAGGCACCGCGCGGCGTAGGCGTCGGTGAACTCGTCGCCGTTCTCGGCGGCTTGGGCGGCGATTCCGTCCAGGTCGTCGGTTCCGGCGATGATCATGGCGTCGTCGCCGGGCACATGTCCGGGGTCGAGGGACGCGACGCGGTCACTGTCCTCGCTCCAGAGCAGCAGACTCCCGGGGCCGCCCGCGCGCAGATGGGCCACCTGCCGGGGGGCGACGTCCAGGATCTCGTTGTGGCGCATGATCATGGGCACAGCACGCTCCTTGTCATGTGGTGGGTGGTGGCACCCGCTTCCGCGCGCACCGGCCCCCGCTTGGGGACCGGTGCGCGGCTCACGGGTCGGATGCTGTGGCTTCACTGCGGGAGGGCGGACAGCAGGTGCTCGAGGGCTGCGGGGGTGCGGCCGGTGACGGTGAACAACTCCTCCACCTCGCCGGTGTCGCGCCCCTGCTGGAGGAGGTAGCGGCGTCCAGCGGTGTCGCATGCGGTCGTCACCCGTACCTCCACCCGCCCGGGGGCGGGCGCGTCGCCGGACGCGGTGACCCGTGGGGTGGCGAACGCTTCCCACCGCAGGGCCAGGCCCCACATGCGGGAGCGGGCGCAGGGGACGCGGTCCAGGCCAGAGGCGGGGGTGGCGGCCCGGGCCAGTGCCTCGACCGCATCGGCCGGATGCCGCCCTTCCAACCCGGAGGCCTCCACGGGCACGAGGCGGCACCGCGGTGGGGAGGGGTCACGGGCGATGGCCAGCAACGACGGGGGTTCGTCCCATGCGGGGCGGCCGGTGAGGTGGTCGGTGAGCACGCGAGTGATCGCGTGGCGATCCGGTGGTGTCATCGGGGACCTTTCGTGACGGGGGTTGGGCGCAGCGGGTGTGGGGGCCTGGGCGCGCCCGGCCGGGCGCGCCCAGGCCCGGGGCGGCGGGTTCGGGTTCAGCGGCGCCATCCCAGCTCTGCGCACGTGTCGGCGGGCAGGTAGCGCTGCTGGGTGCCCTCGCCGAGGTAGAGGGTGGCGGCGCCTTCGCCGGAGTCGTCGCCGGTGTGGCCGATCACCCGGGTCTGGCCGATCGTGTACTCCAACGGCCATTCGGGCTGCATGGCCAGGCGCACCGGCGCTTGCAGCACCTCGTCGCCGTGCTCGTCGACGGCGGCGTCCAGGATCTGTTTCAGGTCGGCGACGGTCATCTCCTCCATGACGCACTCCTTCCGGGGCACACAAAAGGGCGCACCGGCCCGAGGCGGGGCCGGTGCGCCGGATAGGCGAGGCGGGGTTCTACTCCAGGGCCGCCCGGGCACGATCAGCCAGGGCGGCGTCCTCGGGCGTCCGGGCCGCGGCGGCGCGCAGGCCTGCCCGGGCCGCGGGTCCCAGGGCCTCGCTCACGGGGCCGAGCGGGCGCATCTCCGGGACGGGCACGGTCTGGACGGTGGCCACCAGTTGCGGCGGGCCCAGGCCGAACCACCACACCAGGCGCCGGTCGCCGGGGGCGGTGTCGATCACCAGGGCGCTCGACACGCCGTGCAGGCCGGCCGGGCGCATCGGGGCGGCCTGCACCAGGGCGCCGCAGGCGCCGATCGCGTGCATCGGGTCCTCCTCACTCTCCTTGGGGGCGGGTCTGGTAGCGGCGGGGGGCGTCGCAGGTGCGGTGGGCCTCGCCGGTGGCGGTCAGCTTCTCCAGGGCGTTGGCGACGGCGCCCGCGCTGCGGGACAGGACCTTGGCGATCTCGCCGGGGGTGAATTCGGAGTCGGGGTAGTCGATCAGGTGCTGGGCGACCAGGGCGCGCAACTGCCCGGGCCGGGCGACGGGGCGCCCGTCGCGGGTGCGGCGCACCGCCGGTTGCGGCTCAGCCCCCTCGGGCTCGGCGTCGGACGCCGACGCGGCGGGCGGGGCCGCGGCCTCCTCCCCGGGCTCGGCGTCGTCGTCGGCGCAGGGCCGAGGCTCGGCTGCGGACTGGGGCCGCTCCTCGGCGGTGTCGTCCGGGGGCGACGCGGGTGCGGTCGGATACCACGTGTCGGGGAGGGGACGCTCGGATTCCTCGGGCTCGTGGCGGTGGCGGCGGGCGTGCCCGTCGCGTTCCAGGGCGGTCAGCGCCTTGGAGACGGAGGGGCGTGAGGCGCCGGTCGCCTCCACCAGGGTCGCGGCGGTGGTGCCCTCGGGGCGCTGGGCCAGCGCCCGGGCCACGCGCTCGCGCGCGGGAGCCTGGGTGGTGTCGACGGCCATGGCGGTGCTTCCTTTCTGCCGGTCCCGCCCCGGTCGGGGCGAGGACGGTCGTGTCGGGGGCGGCGTCCCCGAGGCGGCTGGGCGCCGTGGGGCTCGGGCGATTCAGCGGCAGGCCTGGGCGGCGCGTTTCGCGGTGGTGGCCATGACCTTCAGGGCGTTGGGGTGCTGTTCGATCCATTGCTCGGTGCCCTCGCCGGGCGCCGCGACGGACCGGGTGGGTGCGTGCACGCACACCAGGCGGCGCGCGGCGGTGATGACCCAGCGCCGCCGCACGTCGAAGGCGGCCGGGTCGTCGGTGACGCCGTCCTTGGCCAAGGGCTCTGCGGCGAAGGAGTCGGGGATCAGCCGCGCGAGTGCGGGTGCGGCACGACTCCGGGCCGGTGCGGCTCCCCCGGCGCCGCCCTGCTGCAGCGTCTGGGCCGCGGCCTGCAAGGTGGCCTGAAGGCTTTCGCGCATGGCCGCAGTCACCGGGACGGTGCGCGGCAGGACGAACGCGTCGATGCGGTCGAAGGCGCGCCGGGCGCTGTCCAGGTGGTCCCGGGCGATCTGGTGGGCGCGGTACTCCGCGGGCGAGGGGATCAGGCCCTCGGGGTAGGTGGACATGGCGGCTCCTCTCATGCGTGTCCGGTGTGGTGTGCGTGCCGCCGGGCCGCGGGCGGGCCCGGCGGCACGCGCGGCCCGGTCAGGTCGGGCGGAGGCGGGCACGGGGCGGCTACATCAGGTGGGCGGTGGCGTAGGCGGCTCCGGCCACGATGTCGGCGGCCTGCAGAAGCGAGGCCTGCTCCACCTCGATGACGACGCTGTGCACGGGATCGACGCTGTCGGCCTCGTCCTCGAAGACGAGGACATGGCTCGGGTCTGCGTACCCCAGGGCCGTGGTGACGGCGATGGTGGCGCCGCCGGAGTCGGTCTCGTACTCCTCGGCGATCTCGGGGGGACCGTCGCCGGTGGCTCCGATGACTTGGGGGGCGCTTGCCAGGTGCAGCCCGCGGCGGCGCATCGCCACGCGCAGTGGCGCCACGGTGGGACTCATGCCCCGCTGCAGCGCCCGTTTCTGCGTGCGGGCGGACCACCGCCGGTAAAGGGCGTCGGCATCGTCGGTCTCGGGCAAGTCGCGGTATCCGGCGATGATGATGTCGGCGAATCCCAGGACCTCCGCGTCGTCGGCGCCGCCGGTCAGGGCGGTGACACGCAGCCGGCGGGCCTCCTCGTGCCAGACGAGCAGACTGCCGAGGCCGCGCTCGCGCAGTTCGGCGAGGTGGCCGGAGGCCATCGAGATATCGCTGGGACGCATGGCTCCTCCTTGGCTTTGGGCACAGGGGGCGGGGCGGCCCCCGCGCGGGGCCGCCCCTGCAGAGGCGGCACCGGCCGCAGGCGCCGGGGCGGCCTGTGGCCGGAGGGAGGGGAAACGACTCGGTGCCCACGCGGTACGGGCACAGCCGGGGTGGGGAGTTCACCGAGGTGGGCGCACGTCAGGGCCGACTGTGAGGCGGGATCGGGCTGGGGCAAGCCCAGCCCCGCTGCTGGGTCCGCAGCGGACATGCCGCGGCCGGCGGGCAGAGGCCACAGGGTGTGTCGGCGGTGTGTCGGCGGCGCTTGGGGCTTAGCGGGTCGGTCGCCACGGCGACCAGCCCCGGGCGGTGCGTTCGCGGCGCAGGTTCAGGCGGCAGTTCTCGCAGTGCCAGGTCTGGACGTCGCTGTGCCACATTCGCGGGGGGAAGACGTTGTAGTCGGCGACTGCGAGTTCGCCGCAGCCGGGGCACAGGTGGGGTGAGGTGTTCACGGTTCTCCTCTCCGTGTGGGGGCCACCGGGCGGTGCTGGCCCGGTGGCCCGACGGCGCCGCTCAGGTCGGCTCGTTCGCGTGGAAGCGGCGCAGGAGCTGGTCGGGGCCCGGGCCGCCGATGATCCGGCTCGCCTCGCCGATGGCGCGGAACTCGTTCATGGCCAGGTTGAGACCCGTGGTCCAGGACGTGATGTCGGTGCTCAGCCAGGTCTCGCCGCGCTCGGCCAGCATCCGGGCGACCTCGTCCCAGGCCCGGCGGGCACGGGCGATGACGGCGTCGCGTTCTGCTCGGGTACTCACAGCTCACCTCTTTTCGGTCTCAGGCGGGGGCGTCGCAGTCGGGGCAGGTCTGGCCCATGCGGGAGCCGTGCAGGCACCGGGTGGGGTCGGCGCCGCCGCACCAGTCGACGAGGGCGGCGTAGATGACCTGGCCGTTGGTGTAGGAGCCGTCGCCCTCGAGGAAGTCGTTCCACACCGAGCGGAGCCATTCCGCGAACGCGCAGGCGCTGGGCGCGGACAGGTAACCGCGGTCTAAGACGAACTCGGCGATCTGTGGCTGCTCGACCGGGACGCGGCCCGCGTCGAGGCCGGGTTGGCCGGTGGCGGCGGGGGCGTGGGGATCCAGCACTGGTCTCTCCCTTCGGTGTCAGGGGCGGGTGTCGGCGTCGCAGCCGGGGCAGGAGTCGCATTCGCCATAGCCGTGGGCGCAGGTGCGGGTGGGGTCGGCGCCGCCGCACCAGTCGACGAGGGCGCCGTGGATGATCTGGCCGTTGGTGTAGGAGCCGTCGCCGTCGCAGAAGTCGTTCCAGACGACATAGAGCCAGGCGGCGAAGGCGGAGGCGCTCGCCTGCGGCAGGTAGCCGCGGTGGCGCACGTACTCCTCGATCTCGGCTTCGGTGACCTCGACGCGGTCCACGTCGATGTCGGGTTCGCCGGTCGTGGCGGGGGCGTGGGGATCCAGCACAGGTCTCTCCCTTCGATAGGTCGCCTGCGCACACGCGCAGGCGGGGGTGGGTACGGGCACACGGGTGCCCGGGGCCGGCGGGGCCGGGGCGGTTACACGCGCATGGCGTTGCGGCCGCGGGCGAGCAGGTCGCAGTGGTTGGCGTAGTGCTCGCCGGATGCGCGCAGCGCGCCTTCGAGCTCGGCGCGGACGTAGTCCACGTACTGGCGGCGGGCGCGGTGGTGTTTGAGTTCGGCTTTGGCTTCGAGCATGCCGAGCAGGTAGCTGATCACGTCTACGCAGGCGTTTTCGCCGGTGAAGGTTGTGAGTACGGGGTCGCCGCCCCGGTTCTGACGGGTCTGGTCGTCGTTGACGAGCGAGGTGAGGGTGTACTCCCACATGCGGGTGGGTCCGTGCTTCTCGCAGGCCGGGCGGGGGCAGCTGCGCGGGCACACGCTGCGCCCGTGGGCGCGGCAGGCCCGGGCCTTGCACCGCGGGGTACAGCGCAGGTTGCGCGTGCGGCGCCGGGCGCTGAGGCGGTAGATGCCGTAGGTGTAGTCGTCCAGGTAGCCGCCCAGCACGGTGACGGTGTCGGGGCAGACAACGGCCGGGATGCGCATGGCTCTCCTCCTGGGTGAGAGGGGTGGTGCGAGGGCATGTGCTTCCATGGCGACGCGCGCCACCGCGTCGGGTCGGTGCCGCTGGGGCACGGGCGCGGTTACCCCTCCACCTGCGGGGGTGTAAGCACGCGTCACCACGGGAGCGCATGGGACGGCAGGCGAGTGCGCGCCGCAGCGGCGCGCAATTTCACGGAATCGGGCACACGGGGTGGCGATAGCCGCTGCCGGGAAACCGTTCAATAGAACGCACCCCGGTTCGGTTTTCGCACTCAGACGCGCGCCCGGTTTTCCGCGGCCTGCCGTCGGCCGTCCACTATCCAGTTATCAAGGAGCAGGCACATTCCCGCTTTTAGTGCCGCCCGGGGCGGTCGGTGGGGGTACTCCCCCTGTGCCGGGTTCGCGATACCCGCGCCGGTTATGGTCGTGGCGCCTTTTCGGGCATGGCTGGCCCGCGCTATTTGCGGTTTGGGCGTTCCCGAGCGGGTGTCTTTTGCGGTGTGGCGAACCGCGGTTGCGCGGTTGGCGCCCGATCCCCGCGTTCGTGCGTCACGGCTGGTGGCGCGGCGTGCGGGGGTTGGTGTCCGGCCCGGTTGCGGCCGGTCGGCTGCGCGCCGAAACGGGGGTGTTCTGCGCGGGTGCATCACCGTCCTTTCGTGTGTTCGCCGGTGTTTCGTTCGGTGTTGCGGCTGTAGGTTTGCTTGGGGGTTTTCCGGGTGTCAACCCCTTTCGGGTCGGTTTTTCGGCGCCGGTTTGTGTGTGCCGTTCGCCGTTGATTACGAGCCCAGATCACCTTGGGGCCGCCCGGGGCGTCAACGGGGTCGGCGGATTTTTTCGCCGCGGATTTTTCCCTTGCCTTCGCGGCGCCGCCAGAGGTATATGCACGCACCCGCACCGGGGGTGGCCGGCTGCCGGTTCACCGACGGTTTCCGCGGGTGATCACCGCAAATCCATTCGGGCGATCACACAATCACCATGAGGGCGGAGGATCGGGCGGAATTCGTGGAATGAGAAAGAGCGGGAACGCGCCTGATAGTGCGCTGTCCGCGGAAGAAGACAAGTGCGTCGCCGGGGAGAGGAGGTCACCCGCGCCGGCGGTCATTCGGCTCGACGCCACTGTCGTGGCGAGTCGGGGCGGCGAGTGGACCCCGTGTCGGCGGGGTGTCCCGGGGTGTCAGCGCCGGGGTGGGGGTCCGGTCTCAGGTGGCCCCCCGATCGGACCCCCAGTGGACCCCCGCGGACGCCGGCATTCGTCGGCGTCGGGAACGAGCCGATGCCGCTCGCCGGTGGAAGAATGAGTGGTGCGGCGATCCGCGCGGGGAAGGGGCGAGGATGCGCACCGTCGGGATCGATCTGGCTGTTCAGGACCGCACCACCGCGGCGTGCGTGATCGACTGGGACGACGACGGGGCACATATGGGCGCTGCCCGCTCAGGGTGCGGCGACGACGACCTGCTGGAGTTGCTGTCCGGATTGGCGGAGGGGGATCGTGCCGGCGTCGACTGCCCGTTCGGCTGGCCCGTGGCCTTCGCCGAAGCCGTCGCCGCCCACATGGGCTCAGCCCCGTGGCCGGGCCGCGGCCGGGACCGCGCCGAACATTATGCGAGCCTGCGATTGCGCCGCACCGACACGCATGCCGGCCGGTCGACGTTGTCGGTCTCCTTCGACAAGCTCGGCGCGACCGCGGCGCGGTGGGCCCATCTGGCCGATGCCTTGGCCGCCCGGGGACACCCGGTGGACCGTGCCGGGGCCGGATCGGTGGTGGAGGTGTATCCGGCCGCCTCTCGCCACCGGTGGGGCCTGGGCGCCCAGCGCAGCATGGCGAACGTGCTGGAAGCCGCGCCGCCCTACCTGCGTTGCCCTTCGCCCGTCTACGAGGTCTGCGACGGCGACGAGCATGCCTTCGATGCCGTCATCGCCGCGCTGACCGCGCGCGCCACCGGCTGCGGCTACACCACTCCGCCCACCGACGCCGAGGCCGAGCTGGCCGCCCGCGAAGGCTGGATCCACCTGCCCGAACCCGGCAGCCTGCCTCTACTGCACCGGCAGGCGCTCCCTCGAACCCTGCGACCCGACCGAAGCGCCGGTCAGCGGCAGGCCCCGACCGGAGCACGAAACCGCAGGTGAGAGGTTGCCCCGGGCAGAATCGGCGGCGCAGACTGGAACCCGGGTGATCTGACACCGGGTCGGCTCCCGCATCCGGGGGGCGGCACCGGGCAGTGGGGGGCTGCTCGATGGACACCACCATGCGGATCCACGTCTCCAGTGACGACACGCACGCAGAGGACCTGGCCGAGCTGGTCGCGGCGTTGCACAGCGAACTGCTGCAGTTGGACGTCGAGGAGGTGCGCCCTCTCCGGACGGGACCGCCTCCGGCCGGCGCCCGCTCTGACTGGGGCATCGACCTGGGCGGCCTGGCCGTCGTCGCCGACGCCTCGGTCGAGATGCTCAGCCGGATCGTGGGCAGCCTCCGGGCCTGGTGCGAGCGTGCCGAGCCCCGCCCGGCCGTTCGGCTCGAAATCGACGGCGACGCCATCGAGATCTCCGAGGCCTCGGCCGAGCAGGCCGAGCAGAGTCTGCAGCTGTTCCTGCACCGCCACGGGACGGTTGGGCAGCACCGGTGAGCGGCGCGCGCCGGGCGCTGGTCATCGCCCAGGACACCTATGCGGATCCCGGCCTCACCCAGCTACGTTCCCCGGCCCAGGACACCGTCGCGCTGGCCGAAGTCCTGGGCGATCCCGACGTCGGCGGATTCGACGTCACCGTCGTGCACAACGAACCCTCGCCCGTGGTGGCCGGCCGGGTGGAGGAGTTCTTCGCCGCGGGCCGGCGCGACGACGCTCTGCTGCTGCACTTCTCCTGCCACGGATTGAAGAACGTCTCCGGGGAGCTGTTCTTCGCGGCGTGCGACACCATCCCGCGGCTCCTGCGTTCGACGGCCGTTTCGGCCCATTTCGTGCGCAAGTGCATGGGCGCCTGCCGGGCCCGCAACACCGTGCTGCTGCTCGACTGCTGCTTCGGTGGCGCGTTCTTGGAAGGCATGGGGCTGCGCAGCGCCGGCGACGCCCACGTACTCGACACCTTCTCCGGCCACGAAATGGGCAGCGGGCGCGGGTGGGCGGTGGTGACCGCCTCCAACGCCATCGAATACGCCTTCGAAGGCGAGCGCCTCACCGAGGACGCCCCGCATACTCCCTCGGTGTTCACCAGCGCCCTGGTCACGGGGCTCTCCACCGGCGCGGCGGACCTCGACGAGGACGGGCGCATCTCCCTCGACGAGCTCTACGACTACCTCTACGACCGCGTGCGCAGCGAGAATCCCCACCAAACGCCCAGCTGCAGCGTGCATGTCCAAGGCGACGTCTACCTCGCACGCAGCAACCGGCACCACCGCGCCCTCAACCAGCTGCCCGACGGGCTGCACCAAGCCCTGATCAGCCCGGATCCGACCACCCAGGGCCGGGGTGTGGACCAGCTGGACGATGCGATGACCGGAGCCGACATCTCCGCGGCCGCCACCGCCCACGAGGCCCTGCTGTGGCTGACCCGCCAACCCCCGGGCCCCGCCACCAGCCAGGCCCACCGGGTGCTGGAGGCCGCTACGCTCACGCCGACACCGACCGTCCTGGACTTCGGCCGCGTTCCCCAGGGCGCACCCGCCCCGCACCGGCTGCTCCACCTGATCGGTCCGCCCTTGGCGCGCCACTGCACCGCCCGCCCGCGTACTCCCGACCTACGCGTGCAGCAGGCGCCGAGCACCGATGGCGGTGTGGAGGTCGAGCTCGCCACCGGCCGGGTGGGCCCGATCGAGTCCGCGATCATCCTGTCCGGCCCCACCGGCGACGTCCACGTCCCCGTAACAGCTGAAATCGTCCCCGCCACGGAGGCCGACACCCCCACCGTGCCACAGCAGGCCGCGCCGCAACCCGCACCGACCGCCGCGACCGCACCGTCGGCTACCGCGCATTGGGCCGCGCCGGTCCAGAATGAGACGACCAGCCCCGAGCCGTATCCCCGCATGAGGCGCCGCGTACTCGCTCGCGTGATCGACCTCGTCATCGTGGGGGGAGCCGGATGGGTACTGATGATCTTCGCGATCGTACTGGGCGAAGCCGTCGGCCTCCCGACGCGTGCCGCGGACGCCCTGATCAATGTCATGGCGGCGCTGACGATCTTCGGCTGGGGACTGCTGATCTTCCTCTACGACGCCCTGCTGCTCCGAACGTGGGGCCACACGGTGGGCATGGCCGTGGTAGGTGTGCGGGTCGTCGACGCCGCCGATGACGGCCGTCCCCGATGGCGCCAGGCTCTGGCCCGCGCGGCCGTGTTCGGGCTCCCGCAATCGGTCCCGGTCCTGGGCCAGCTCTTCGTCCTACTCGAATCCCTACTCGCCCTGCCCGACAGCGAGAACCGGCCGCTGCACGACATCGCCGCACGAACACTGGTCCGGACGTCGGCGCCAGGTGTCCCGATCAGGCGTTGATCGGGCGCTGTTCAGCGGCGGGATCCGCGCCGAGGGCGGGTCTTCACCGGTTTCTTCCGTGCGGCGGGATCGACGGAGGCCAGTTCCTGCAGCAGGCGGCTCGTGGCGTCGCTGGGGGCTTCGCCGATGCGGCCCGTCGTTTCGGCGAGCAGGTCGTAGATGCGTGCGACCTCGTCGGGGCGGTCGTTGCCGGCGTGGGCGCGCATCAGTTCCTGATAGATCGCTTCGTTGTGCTCGTCCAGGACACGGGCGCGCTCCAGCCATTCGAGGGCGGTGGGGGTGTCGGGGGCCAGGTGGGCGGCCTCGACGCAGGCGCTGGAGGCGGCCCGGCGGCGGTGGTGGCGCTCGGTTTCCACGAGCGGGTGGTCCAGTTCCGACAGCAGGGGCCCGGTGTAGGCCTCCAGGGCGGTGCGCAGGTGGCCGGGGCGTTCCTGTTCGTGGGCGGTGCGGGCGGCGGCCAGGGCGTCGTCGAGGTCCCACAGGTCGCAGGTGAGGGTGTCGGCGTCGAGGTGGTAGCGGCCGGCGCGGTGGATGACGGCGTGGGCGTCGGGGCGGTTGAGGGCGGCGCGGATGATGCTGCGGGCGTTGCTGACGGCGGCGGTGCGGTGGGATTTGGCTGCGGCGGGGTCGACGTCGAGGATGTCGGCGATCTCGTCGGTGCCGGCGCCGTCGTCGCGGCGCAGCGCCAGCAGGCCCAGCAGGAGGCGGGCGGTGGTGCGCAGTCCGGTGGCGATCTCGTCTCCGCCGGGGCCTACGACGACCGGGTGCGGGGCGAACACGCGCAGCCGCACCCGCGGCGGTGCGGGGGCCTCAGCAGAGGGCGGGGCGGGCACGGCTGCGTCCGTGTCCGGCACGCGCGGTGGCGGCTCCTCGGCCGGCGGCGGTGCGGGTGCAGGGCTCGCGTCGGTGCGGGGCGCTGGGGTGGGGCTCTCCTCGTTGCCGCCGGTGGCCGGCTCCGGAGACGGCTCGGCGGCGGCCCGGGGCGAGGCGGCGCCGCCGGTGGTCTCGGGGCTGTCGGAGGGCGTGGGACCGGTGGAGGGTTCGTCCGCGGCGGGTGGTGCCGGGGCGCGGGCGGCGAGGAGTGCGGCGGCCTCTTCGGGGGTGCGGGTGGCGACGTGCAGGTCGTCGAGGCGGTAGGTGTCGGCGCCGACGGTGACGTGGAGGACGTCGTCGCGCTCGCAGACCACCGCCCGCTCCGATTCGGCGTGGCCCAGCGCGATCACGACGAGGGCGGGATCGGCGGCCAGGGTCTGCAGGCGGGCGGTTTCGTCGGGCCTCTCGGGTGCCTCGGCCAGGACGACCAGCGGCGGCTCGTCGCCGTCGGGGGCGGCGGTTTCGGCGCGGCGGGCGCGGCCGAGCAGGTGGGCGTCGGCGTGCAGGAACAGGGCGGGGAGGTCGGCGGCCCGGTGCAAACCGGGGTGGTCGTCGTCGAGTCCGAGGGTGCGGGCGAGCGCGCGGGTCAGGGCCAGGCGATGGCCCTCGTGCAGGCAGGCGAGGGCGGCGGCGGTGGCGAGTCCGTGGGCGCGGGCGCCGTGCAGGCTCAGGCCGCCGCGGGTGGGCAGGCGCACCGGGTCGGCGGTGGCGGTGGTGGCCAGGCGCAGCCGTTGCCGGTCATCCAGGATGCCCGCGCTCTCCCCGGCCGGTTCCCCGGGCTGTTCCGTGGGGTGGCCGTTGTGCGCGGTTGTGGCGGGGGTCTGCGCGGATGTCGGGGCGGGGTCGGCGTCGTGGGCGGGCGGCCCGGCGTCGGCGGTGTGTCGGGCCGGTGCGGGGGTGGGGCGGCGGCTCCAGCGGCCCGCGCCGGCGCCGAGGGCGGCGGAGGCGGCGGCCACCCCGCCGAGCACCGCGGCCGGGGGCGGTTGGGCCGGATCCCGGTCCGCGCCGTTCGGGGTGGGCTCGGCCGAGGGCTGGGCCGACTGGTCGGCGGCGTCGGGCTCGGTCGGGTCCGGTTGGGCGGGTGGGGCGAGGGTGTAGGTGATCTCGACGCGGCGCTGGGCCTGGGGCGGGGCCGGGGCGCCGTCCTCGGTGCGGGGGGCGTTTTCTCCCTGGGCGCGCACGGCCACCTCGACCCCCTCGGGGGTGTGCTCGCCCAGCAGGTCGGCCACGGCCTCGGCGCGCTGGCGGCTGAGCTGCCGGTTGTAGTCGCCGGGGCCGGAGGCGTCGGTGTGGCCGGTGACCACGATGCGGCTGTCGGGGGCGGTGTAGGCGGAGACCAGGTCGAGCAGCGGGGTCAGGTTCTGGCGCATCGGCTCCTGCACCCGGGCCGAGTCCAGAGCGAATCCGGAGAACACGCGGGTGCGGGTGCGCTCCTCGGTTCGCTGGTCGCTCGTCTCGTGGGCTGCGGGCTGCTGCCGGGTCTCCTCCTGCTGTTCGACCGTCGGCGGCGGTGTTTGGGCGCCGGCCGAGGACGGGCTGGCCAGCACCGTGGAGATCGAGGTGAGGGCCAGCAGCCGCAGCGGGGTCATCCGCGGGTGGCGCCCGCACGCCAGCGCCACCACGTCGGCCAGGGTGAGCACCGCGAAGACGCCCCAGGCGGCCCAGGCCACCACGGTCAGTGCGGCGGCGAGCAGGTCGGGCGGCGGGCTGGCGCTGCGCAGCGCCAGCCAGAGGTAGGCGGCGGTGTAGTCGCCGGTCGCGGGCCGTCCCAACCGGAGCAGGACCATCGGCGGAACGGCCAGCAGCGCCAGGGTCACCGCCAGTGCGGCGGCGACGCGGATCCGGGTGCGCACGCGAACCTCCAAGCAACCCTGGGGCCGACTTCCGGGCCGGCGGCGGGTGGTGGTTTACCTCGCCTTGGTCGCCTACCTCAATCCGGGGCCCGGGCGGCCGCGGTCGCCCGCGCCTGGGCGGTGCGGGCTCCGATCGGCAGCAGGCGGGATTCGTAGTCCAGCCGGGCGGTCACGGTGATGCGCGCCTCCTCCACGGCCACGGTGCCGGTCGCCCCGGATCGGGCGAGATAGGAACGGGCGGTGCGGGCGGCTTCGGCGGGGGCGAGTTCGCGCTCTCCGGTGGCGCGGAAGGCGGCCAGATCCAGCTGCTGGGCGCCGGCGCGGGCGGCTTCGGCGGCGATAGTGCCGGCCTGGCCGCGGGTGGCGAGCATGCCGCCGGCGTCCCACACCAGCGCGATACAGGCCAGCACGGCGGCCGTGATGGCGACGACGAACACGGAGGCCTGCCCCTCATCCCGGCTCCCGCTGTTGGGACGACGGCTCATGGCGCTTCCCGGTAGGTGTCGATGGGCACGCGGGCCCGGGCGGTGATCGTGCGGGTCTGGCCGGCGAAGGCGCCGAGCCCGTCCATGCGGGTGGTGCAGACCAGGCGGGCGGTGACGGTGCCGCCGGGCCGCAACCCCTCCAGTTCCAGGTGCAGCCGGTGCTCGCCGCAGGCCAGGCCGGAGCCCTCCAGGCTGCGTCGCGCGGCCTGTTCGGCCGCCGCCCGGGCGGCGGGCAGGTCGTTGTGCAGGGAGGCGGCGCGGGCGGCGGCGTGGGCGACGGGGTCGGCGGCCAGCTGCGCGGTGACCTGGCGCCCGGCCACCACCAGCAGCAGGGCGGCCAGCAGCAGGACCGGGGCCAGGATCAGCAGCTCGACGGCCGCGGCCCCGCGGTCGCCGCCTCGCCCCTGCCGACGGTTCGCGATCCTTCGTGTGGCCGGGATCGGGGTCATGGCGGGCTCCCCGCAGTCTCGACCGGGCCGGACAGTTCGGCGGCCACGCTCGGGGCCCAGCCGGGCAGCAGAGCGGTCACCTCGGCCCTGACCTGAACGCGCGCGCGGGCGGGGCCGCGCTGCAGGTCGATGTCGACGTCGCGCAGCAGATGCCCGCCCAGGTCGGTGCGGGCCTGCTCGGCCCGCACCCGCGCCGTCGCCGTCGTGGCGTCGGCGCCGCGCAGCGCGGCCAGGCTCTGCTCGGCGACGGCTTGCGCCCGGTGCTGGGCGTGGGCCCACAGCCCGACCTGCACCACGGCCAGCACCAGCACGAAGGTGGCGGCCAGGCTGAGTGCGGCCTCGGCCGCGCCCCGGTCCCCTCGCCCGCGCAGGCGCAGACGCGGGTGTTTCATTGGTTGAGTCCCAGGTCGAGCGATTCGGCGGCGGAGATGAACAGTTCGGTCAGGATCGCGCTGATGGCCACGGCCACGCTGATCGCCAGCGCGGCCAGCAGGATGTACTGGGCCGAGAAGTCGCCCCGGTCGCCGCGGCGCCGCAGGCGGGCCGCGCGGGCGCGAAGAAGGCGCAGGGGGGTGCATGGACGGCCTCCGTTCTCAGGTGGGGGTGAATCCACCGGCCACCGCCGCCAGGGCGGGGTAGCCGATCAGTAGCAGGAACCCGGCGATCAGCAGCATCACCGGCAGGCTCATCCGCTCGGTGGCGGCCTGGGCGCGCGCTTCGGCCGCGGCGGATTCGCGGGCGCGCAGGGCGGCGGCTTTGGCGGCCAGGGAGGCGCGCACCCGGGCCCCGTCGGTGCCGGCGATGCGCAGCGAGGCGGCGATCTCGCCCAGCTCCTGGACGCCGGTGGTCTCGGCCAGCTCGCCCAGCGCCCGCCAGGCGGGGACCCGGCCCAGGGCGGCGCTGTGCAGCGCCAGGCGGATGCGCACGAACGCGCGGGTGGGGCTGGCCGCGGCGGCGCGTGACAGGGCGCCGGTGACGCCGGCGCCCCCGGCCAGGGCGATGACGACCAGGTCGGCGAGCACGCTGGTGGCCGCAGCCAGCTCGGCGCGCCGGGTGGCGGCGTTGGCGCGCACGGCCGCATCCGGGGCCATCCAGCACGCCAGTCCGCAGCACAGCCCGCCCAGGACCACGGCGACCGGGGGCAGGCCGGTGCCCAGGGCGGTGAGGGCGGTGCCCAGGATCAGCGGGGCGGCCACCGCGGCCACGGCGGCCACCGCCTTCTCCGCCAGATACTGCTGGATCTCGCGCTCGGTGGCGGCCAGGTCGCGGCGGATGCGCCGGGTGGGCAGCCCCAGGGCGGCCAGCAGCGGGGCGCCGTGACGCCCCCACCGCACCAGCGCCGGCTCCGACGCCCCGGCCGGGCGGGACGGACCGGTCGCGCCCGGGGCCGAGGCGGAGGTGGTGTGGAGGCGTTCGGCCAGGCTCGGCCTGCGCAGCCCCCACGCGAGCACGAGGGCGCCCGTCCCGATCACGGCCCCGGCCATCAGCAACCCCAGCATCAGGCCGCCTCCCCGGCCGGTGCGGCGGCGGGGCGGGGCGTGAGCAGGCGCCGGCCCAGGTCGGGGCGGGCCATGCGCTGCAGCCACACCAGCGCCCCGGCCCAGATCGCACCGGCCACGGCCAGCACCAGCTGCCCGGTGGGGGTGGCGTAGGGGGTGAGGAAGTCGGGATCGAGCAGCACCAGGCCCAGGGCCAGGGCGATGCTGGTGGCGATGATGATGCGCACCGACGTGCGCAGCCGCGCCCGGGCGGCGGCCACCCGCTGCAGGGACGCGGCGCGTTCGCGGGCGGCCTCGGCCAACCGGCCCAGCACCGCGCCCACGTCGCCGGTCTGGCCGGAGTGGGCGTGGGACAGGGCGATGGCGACCAGGTCGCCGGTGGGCACCGCCGCCGCGGCGGCGAAGGCCTCCAACGCCTCTTCCGGTGTGGTGTCGCGGGACTGCAGGTCTTCCTGCAGCCGATGCACCGCGGGACGGATCGCCTCGGGGGCGATGGGGGCGCTGGTGGCGATGGCGTGGGAGAGCCCGGAGGCGCCGGCGATCATGTCGCGCAGCATCTCGGCCCAGGACGCCACCGCTTCGATGCGCGCCACGGCCGCCGCGGTGGTGCGGTCCGGGCCCAGCACCGGCGGCAGCCACCACATCCCGGCCGCGGCCAGGGCCCCGGCCACCGGCCACCCCGTGGCCGCCGCCGAAGCGAGCCCTACCGCGGCGGCCAGGGCGAGTCGGCGTGTGACGGGTGTGCGCAGAGCCGGTCCGATGCGCGTGCGCGCTCGGGTGCCCAGGTCGCCGGCCGCGGCGGCGACGGCGAGCAGGCCCGCGGCGATCGCGGCGCCGGCCGCGGCGCGCAGCAGGAGTTCGGTGCTCACCGGGCCCACCCCCACTCCGGGGCCGGCGCCACCAGCCGGGCCGGATCGAACCCGGCGCGCTGCAGCGCCTGCGCGGTGTCCGGACTCGGCGGGTCGGCCCCGGACACCTCTCCGGTGGCCGGGTCGCGGGCGTAGATCTCGTTGGAGCTGACCTGGCCGCCTTCGGCGCCCACGACCTCGCGCACACTGGTGACCATCCGCCCGGCCTCGCCGTTGCTGATGTGGACGATCAGCGGGCCGGCGGCGGCCACCAGCAGGCCCGAGGCCTCCAGGCTGAGGCGCTCGGTGGACTGGGCGGTGTAGGCGGCGACCTTGGCGAACACCCCGGCGCTGCTGCTGGCGTGCAGGGTGGTCATGGACCCGTCGGTGCCCATGCTCATCGCGTTCAGCACAGCCACGGTCTCCGGCCCGCGGGTCTCGCCCACGATGACCCGGTCCGGGCTCATCCGCAGCGCTTGGCGCACCAGATCGGCCAGGCTCACCTCGCCGTGGCCCTCGATGTTGGGCGGGCGCCCCTGCAGCGCCACGCACTCGGGATGGGTCTGGCCCTCGTCGAGGCGGTCGAGGTTGAGTTCGAGGGTGTCCTCGATGGTGACCAGCCGCTCCTCGGGCGGGATGTGATCGGCCAAAGCGCGCAGCAGGGTGGTTTTCCCCGCGTTGGTGGCCCCGGAGATCACCAGGTTGCGCCGCGCCCGCACGGCTGCGGCCAGCAGGTCGTGGGCCGTGTCCTCGACCATGCCGGCCCGCCGCAGCCGCACAAGGCCCAGATGGGCCACGGGGTGGCGGCGGATGGTCACCGACGGGCGCCGCGACAGCGCCAGGACGGCGTTCAGCCGGGCGCCGCCGGGCAGTTCGACGTTGAGCATGGGCGCCGCGGCGTCCCACCGGCGCTCGCCGGACTCGGCTTCGGTGGCCAAGCGGCGGATGAGGTCGACCAGCTGCTCGTCGGAGTCGGCCAGCGGCGGGTGCTGCTCGCGCACCCCGCCGGTGCGGCGCACCCACACCCGGTCGGCGCCGATGCAGGTGATGTTCTCCACGGACTCGTCGGCCAGCAGCGCCTCCAGCGGGCCCAGCCCCGACACCCGGGCCAACACCTGGCGGCGCACCTGCTCCTCCGCCTCGGCGGGCATGACCGGCTGGCCCCCGGCCAGCTGCCGGCGGGCGCGCTCGTCCAACAGGGCGGCGACGATGTCCTGGGCGCGCCGGTGGGAGGCGTCCCCGGCGGCCATGGGCCGTTCGGCGGCCACGTCGGCGCGGGCGGCCTCCTGCAACCGGCGGGTGGCCTCGGCCGCCAGTTCGCGCACCACCGGCTCCCACTGGCCGGACGAGGACGCGGGCGTGTGGGGTGGTGTGCTCACGTGTCGCCTCCCGAAGCGCGGTCCTGGCCGGCGGCGATGAGTTCGCGCATCCGCTGCTGGCGCGTGCGGTGCTCGCCGCGGGCGCGCTCGCCCAGTGCGGCGGCGCCGCGCAGGAGCGGGCGCCGCCCCATCCGGGCGGGCCGGGCCTCCCGCTGCCCGGCGATGTAGTCGGCCGCGACCGCATCGCGCGGGATACGGCCCCACACCTGCAGGCCGGTCTGCTCGGCGACCTCGGCCCCGCCCATGCCGGCCCCGGCCAGGGCCAGGCCCACGCGGGTGCCGCGCTCGGGCAGTGCGGCCAACACCTCGGCGCAGTCGCACACCCGCCGGATCTGGGCGACCTCGGCGGAGGCGAGCACCACCAGCGCGTCAGTGCGCCCGGCCAGCCACGCCCCGTAGGAGCGCGGCGCCATCCGGCCCAGATCCAGTAGCAGGGCCGTGCCCGGTGCGCGCAGCACCTCCACCGCCTGGGTCAGCTGCCACAGGCACGGCTCGGCCCGATGCGGCGCCGCGGGCGCCAGCACCGCGGGCACGCCGCCTTGCAGCGGCTGGGTGTGCTCCCACACCACGGCGTCGCCGTCCGCGCGGGGGTTGCGGGCTTGAGCCGCCAGTGACAGCAGCCCCACCTCGCTGCCGCGGCCGCGCCAGGCCGCCACATCGCCGCCGGAGGCATCGGCCTCGACCAGCAGCGGCCGGTCCTGGTCCTCGGGCCAGGCGGCGGCCATGGCCAGCGCGAGCGTGCTCACCCCGGGCGATCCGCCCAGCGAGCAGACACCGATGAGCATCACAGCCCTCCCTCGGTTCGCGACACCAGCGCCAAGCGCAGCCGTTCCTCACCGGCCGCGCGCGCCACCGCCTGGGCATCGGGCGCCTGGACCACCAGCTCGACCACGGTGGTCGCACTCGAGGCCGCATCGGCCTGCTGCACCCGGTGGATGCGCGCCGGGACCGAGCGCCCTTGCGCCCCCGGCGCCTCCTGGGCGGCGCCGTCGTCGGTCTCCTGCGGCGCCTGGTCGCCGGGTGCACCCGAGGCGGGGGTGATGATCGCCGCCACCGGGCTGCCCTCTTCGGCCGAACCCGGCAGCACCCCGGGGCCCACGGCCGCCGACACGATCGCCTGGTCCTGGGGCGGGTACTGCTCCTTCGCCCCCAACGCGCTCCGGTTCAGGGGGGTGCCGTCGGTCAGCGGCACGGCCAGGCGCTTGCCGAAAGCCTGATGCGAGCGGGCCTCGACCAGCCCCAAGCCCGCGGCGGCCCCGTCCAGACGCACCACCCGCACGTCCTCCTCGGCCAGCACATGCCCGGCCGAGAGGTCACGGTCGGCCGCCAGCACCGCCACCTGCTCCTGCTGGCTCAGGCCGATCGCCACGTTGGCGCCGGCACCCAGCGCCACCAGCAGCACCCCCGCGCTGATCCAGCGCCAGCGGCGCCGCCGCACCGGCCCCAACCGCACCGACGCGCCGCTTTTCCGGTTTTTCTGATCGGTTGTCTCGGGTTTCTCCGCCGTCGTCGTCACCGCTCGCCCTCACCGCGCCGAGGAGTGTCGTGTCCCTGCTGAACCGGACCGCTGCGGCCCGGGCCTCACTCCGTCACCGCGTCACCACCCCGTGGGACTCGGTGACCTCCACCCGCTCCTGCGCGCGCGTGGTCAGCGGCTCCAGCTCACCGCCCTCGCCCTCGCTGCTGGACCACGCCACGTTCCAGGTCACCTCCACCCCGACCGGAAACGCCCCGCCGGGCGCATCGGCCGAGGAGCGGGTGAAGGTGTGGCCGCAGTCGGGCGACGCCGCCTCGGGGGTGTGGACGGCGGGGTCGTAGGCGGTACCCGGCCCCGCGCACTCCACCCGGGTGTCCCCGCCCAGCTCCCACACGGTTGTCGTGGGCGCGGCGGTGACCTCCACCGACCCGCCCGGCACCGACGCTTCGGCGCTGACCGGCTCCCAATCCCGGTGATCGACCCACAGCCAGGTGGGCACCCCCACCAGCTGCTCGGCCTCCAGCGCGGGGGAGCCGCCCATTTGCGGAGCCGGCAGTTCCATCGACGCCCGCGCCTCATAGGCCACGACCACCGGATCCACCGCCGCCTCGCCCGAGCCGGGCACTTGGTCGGCCGCGAGGTCCGCACAGGCGGTGCCGTCCTGCTCCAGCTGGGTCTCCGGAACACCGCTGTTCGTCGGCACCCGAACCCGGTCCGTCTCGCAGTCGGAGCTGCCCTCAGCAGGTCCACTGCCGCCGCCACCGGAGGTTTCCGAACCGCCGGTCGAGGAGTCGTCGGACTGTGGAGGGGGACCGGAACCGCCCGGGTCCGTCTCCGTCGATCGTGCGCTCACGTCACAACCGGGACCGCCGTTCTCGCCGCACGTCCATGAGCTGTAGAACCCGTTGTCATCGGCGAATGCCGCTTGCGCTGAAACCCAAAGAAGAACCGCGGTGGCCATGATCATGACACCTGCCCTCAGCATGTATCCGGACCCCAGTTGCGCATGTCCGTGACCTGCCATGACAAGGCATCGCGCGTGATAGTCGCGTCGATCCGGATGTTCTTTTCGCCGGAAGGCGGCTCGCCCTCTGCCACCCACCGAGAGCCATCCTGGCAATCGCGGATTTCGACGACGTCCTCCTCAGCAGAGAGAACCTCTATGTCGTGCCGAGGTTCTCCCTCCAGTGGGGTGTCGATCCCCTCAAGCCCTTGACGCATCAGCTCAGCCGCATCTCCGGCGGCATACCTCTCCAGGCGCGGAGGGTCCGCATTTGCTTCGCGGGAAGCCTCGACGGCAACTTCCCACATGGACTTATAGGTAGCGACAGCCTGCTCTTCTGGGCTCGGCGACGCAGTCTGCGTTTTCGAAGAGGAGGTAGGCGTCGAAGTAGAGGCGCCTGGTTCTTGAGGGGCATTACACGATGTAGCCAGCAACACGAGACACGTCCCCGCGACGCGCGACAGGCTGATCACGTACGACCTTCCCGCATCGTTACCATCCCTGTTCGGGGAGTGACGCTAACAAGTGGCCTGATGTGATCCAAGAGGTTCTTGACGTCACTAATGGCCCATTTCGGCCACCCGCTACGTGTCGATCACGCTATTCCAGGTCAGCGCACGATCACTGACCGCGATTTTCTTGGTCACGTCAACGCGGTCATGCGCGACCTCTGCAGGCCCGCGCAACAACGAAGTCCGCGAACCTCAGCGCGACACTGGCCTCACGCGCCGGACCCAGGTATGGCTGCAGCACCTGCCTCGGACGGCGGCCGGGTGAGCAAGCGGAGAGTGTGGCCGTAAACCGCCTGGACCGTGGGAATCGTGTCGACGCGTACCCGCTCATCCGTAGCGTGCAGCCCCTGGTACTGCGGACCGAACCCTGCGGTGGCGGAGTTCAACGATCCAGCGCGAGCCACGTGCAAGTGACGGGGCCCGTGGTGACCGCGCTAGCCATAGCAGCGGGCGGGCGGCTCCTACACTGCCCTCATGCCCGCTTCACGCACGCTGTATCTGGTGGTCTCGGCCGCTCCCGCGCCCGAGGGCATCGCCGATCTGGTGGAACTCCTGCAGGAGCAAGGGTGGGAAGTCGTCGCACTATCGACTCCTACCGGCACGAACTTCCACGACCCCGCGGAGCTGGCGAGTCTGACGGGGCATTCTGTGCGCGTGGATTACCGCATGCCCGGCACCGGATCGCCCATGCCCAAGGCCGACGCGGTACTGGCGTGTCCTCTCACGTTCAATTCCGTGAACAAGTTCGCTCAGGGCATCACCGACAACATGGCGATCGGGCTGTTGTGCGAGATGACCGGCTACGGGGTACCGACCCTGGTGGTACCGCATTGCAAACCCCAGCTCGCCGCCCACCCGTCGTTCGACCGCTCCCTCCAGACCCTGGAGGAGATCCCCCGCGTGACGATCCTGTTCGACCCCGATGCCCCGTACCACCGGCGCATGCCGACCTGGAGCCGTGTCGCCGACACCCTGAACGATATGACTCCCTGAGGAGATCATCCGTGGACGCAGCCACGCGCGGGCAGACCATTCGGCGCGCCCGCAAGCGCCGCAACCTTTCCCAGACCGCACTGGCCGGACTCGTCGGCCGCTCCGAGTCGTGGCTCTCACAGGTCGAGCGTGGAAAGCGCAAGGTCGACTCACACGAAGTCCTCACGCGCTTGGCCGAAGTCCTGCGCATCGATATCCGCGATCTGACAGGCGACGAGGCATCCGACTATATCGGCGCACGCTACGCCGCCGCTCGCGACATCGAGACCGCCATGACGCGCTATACCACCCTGGAGACGATCATCCAGGACACCGGCGAGGCGCAGGCCATCGACGTCAGTCGGCTCCGTACCGAAGCGGATCGTACCTACGCCGCCTACCAGGAAACCCGCTACGACGAAGTGGGGCGGCGACTGCCGCGTCTGATCCGCGACGTGGAGGCGGCGGCCCGCAGCCGGGGAGCCGACCGGCCGGCGGTGTGCTCGGCCCGGGCGCAGGTCTACAACACCGCTGCGGCCGTACTTCGCCGGGTGGGCGAGCGTGAACTCGCGTGGCAAGCAGCGGATCGCGCCATGTCCGCCGCCGAGTGGGCCGATGAGAATCTACTCGCCGCCGTGGGCGCTTACCGGCTGACCTACGTCCTCATATCGCGGGACCGGCGCGGCGCGGCGCTGGACCTGGCGATGGGCGCTGCCCACGCGTTGGAGCGGCGGATGAACCCCGGCACACCAGGGGAGCTGAGCGTATACGGCGGATTGCACCTGGCCGCCGCTACCGCTGCAGCTGCCGATTTCGATCGGGCGAGCATCCCTCGATTCCTCGCCGATGCGCGGCGCGCTGCCGAGCGGCTGGGGCACGACGGCAATTTCTACGGGACGGCGTTCGGCCCCTCCAACGTCGCGATCCACACAGTGTCAACGGCTGTCGCCGTGGGCGACGCGCAGACCGCCGTCGACACAGGCGAGGCCCTCGACGTCAGGACGCTTCCGACCGGGCTCGTCGGCCGCCGCGCCCAGGTGCAACTGGACATCGCCCGCGGATACACGATGCGGCGGATGGACGCCGCAGCGGTGAACACCTTGTTGGAAGCCGAGCGGCTCTCTCCGCAGCTCATTCGATACGACTCCGCCACCGGGGACGTGCTGACCGAGCTGATGAGTCGTGAGCACCGCCGCTCTACTCCGGAACTGCGCCCACTGGCCCACCGCGCCGGCGTTACCTGACCCGCACGCCGGTACCCGCACAAAAGTGCGGGTTTTTTACCTTCGCGCCGGTACGGATCCCGCGGCCCTGCCACGCCTACGTTCGACACATGCCCAATGACGTCCCTGTACCCGTGATCCCCCCGAACGTCGAACTCGGCCGGCTCAACGCCGAATACGGCTCCTTCTGGGGAATTTGGCGTTCTACCGACCAGCACGGCACCCCCTCTGCTTGGTGCGCTTCGAAGAAACCTGAAGCACCGCACCGGTGGGCACCGACGCTGCATGCCGGAACGGCCGCTGAACTGGAAACCCAGATGAAGGATCCGCCGCGCGCGATAGGCCTCAATCCCGGCCTTGGACCATGGGAAACCCGAGCCACAGGACTCGTGTGATGGCCCGTCGGCACGAAGGACCACCGGCATCGCCGACCGAACGGCATGGCGACACCTGGGACCTCCGACCGTTGACCGCCCAGGCTCTCCGAGGTCCTGTTCGAACCCGGCACGGCGCGCATCGCGGTGAAACCAGAATTCCGCAGGCAACCGCGGCTGACCCGTATACATGATGCCGAACAACTCAGTGGATCAGTCATTGCGCCGCTTGCGCGAGCGGTATCCCCGCTGGGACATCCGCTACCACGCCATCACCTCCTCGCCCGAACGCGGAGTATTCGTAGGCAGCATCGCGCCGGCACCCGAGTTCCTGCGGGGCGTCCTGACCGCTGCGGCCGTGAGCGAGGAAGGACTCCTCCGGCAACTGGAGATCCATGACCGCGTAGCGCGATGCATCGCCGAAGCCGCCAACACGAACAAGAAGGCACTCACCACAGATGAGGAGGCCGTGGCCCCGCTCCAACGGCAACACCCCCGGTGGCGGATCCGCTACGAGAGTGCCCCCGGCTGTGGCCGGTTCGTGGCCACCCGGTCCCTTCCCCCGGAGCAGGTGGCCCTGGGGCTCCTGGAGACCGTGACCGCCGACAACGCCACCGATCTGGCCCACCGCCTGGCCTACCAGGACGCCCTCGCCGCCGGCGCGGACGCGGTGATCCAGGGCATCGACATCGATCCCGACGCCCTGGACGAGGACGCCGCCGACCTGGTCGCCGGCTGCGAGGAACTACTGCGCCGCGCCGCCGGAAGCCTCTGAGACCGCGCCACCCCCGGAACCGGGCCAGGTGCCCTCGACCGCCCCCTCTCTCCCGTGCGAAAGCGACTCCCCCCATGCCGCCGGCCCCCGAACCCCCACCGCCACCGCCGCTGCTGCGGCTGGACGATCCCGCCCTGGACCTGCCCACCGCCCTGGACCGCCTCGATGGGGAGCACTTCGAGCGCGGGCTGGTGCCCGTCGAGCTGGAGAAAGGCGTGCCCGCCTGGCTCATGATCAGCCTGCCCGTGCTGCACCGGGTCCTCAAAGACGAGCGGTCCTTCGCCCGCGACCCCCGCGCCTGGCGCGACTTGTGGAACGGCACCATCCCGCAGGCCAGCCCGCTGCAGGCGCTGTATCCGCCCCGCAAAAACGCCTTGTCGGTCGACGGCGCCGAACACGAGCGGCTGCGCACGGCGCTGACCGGCGCCTTGCAGGAGGTGTCCCTGGCGCTGCTGCCCGCCCGCATCCGCGAGATCGCCGATGTCGTCATCGACGGGTTCTGCACCCGGGGCCGGGCCGACGTGGTCTCCGAGTACGCCTCCGTGCTGCCGCTGCTGGTGCTGTGCCGATTGTTCGGCATGGACCAGCCCGCGGGGCTGCGGGTGGGCATGGCCATGCAGCGGCTCTGGGACGGCGAGGCCGACGCCGGCCACGCCCACCACCAGCTCCAAGACCTCCTGATCGGCCACGCCGCTCACCGCCGCGCCCACCCGGGCCGCGACATCACCAGCGGGATGGTCGCCCGCGGGCTGGAGGATGCGGAGATCCGCGACCAGCTCGCGCTGATCATGGCGGCCGCCCACGACCCCATCGCCCACGCGCTCGCCAACACGCTGGCCGACCTGTTGCAGACGTCGCGGCTGCACATGGTCGGCTCCACCTGGCTGATCAGCGAGACCCTCAACCAGGGGGTGTGGCGCCACCCGCCCTTGGAGACTCTGGTGGGCCGCTTCCCCACCGCCGACGGCCTCGAGGTGGGCGGCTACCGGCTGCGCCGGGGCGACTGCCTGATCATGGGCTTCGGCGCCGCCCAACGCCACCAGCTGCGTACCGCCCCGCCCGAGCCCTCCAACCGCGCCTATCCCGTGTTCGGCATGGGCCCGCACGGCTGCCCGCAGTTGGGCCGCGACATCGCCCTGGCCATCGCCCAGACCGGGGTGGAGCGCCTCCAGCAGCGCCTGCCCGACCTGCGCCTGGACCAGGACGACGCTCCGCGGCGCGCCTCCACGGTCATCGCCGGACGGCGCAGCCTGCCCCTGACGTTCACCCCCGCCCGCCCCCTCACCCAGGAGGACCCGTGGAATCCGTCCCCCGCCCCACGTCGCGCATCCGCCTCGAACTCGACGACCCCGCCACCAACACCCGGCGTCTTCGAGCGGCTGGCCCGGTGGCTGCGGTCGAGCTAGCCGGCCTGCACCTGTGGGCCGCCTGTAGTGACGAGGCCCTGCGCACCGTCCAAGGCGACACCAGCGGCACGTTCCTGCGCGGGGCCGAGAACTGGCCCGCCCTGCACCGCGGCGAGGTGGACCGGTCCCATCCGCTGGTGGCGCTGGTGGGAGACCTGCGCAGCCTCCTCGCCCTCAACGGCACCGAACACGAACAGATCCGCCGGCTCCTGCGCCCCGCCTTCACCCCGGCCGCCGTGAAACACCGCCGGGGCCGGATCGAGGCCGTCACCGACCGCCTCCTCGACGGGATGGAAGCCGCCGGGCCGCGGGTGGACCTGCTGGACTTCGCCTGGCAACTGACCGTGGAAGTGTTCCTCGACCTCTTCGGGCTCGGCCCCGAGCACGCCGAACGCTTGAGCGACATCACCACCCGCGCCTTCGCCCTGTCCGACCCGGGGGTGCACGCGGAGGCCCGCGCCTACATCGCCGACCTGCTCGACCACACCCCGCCTGAGGCCGCCGGCGGCGACCTGCTCTCCCTGCTGGCCACGTCCCACCGGGCGGGCGACGTGTCCCGGGCCGACGCGATCGACACCTGCTACCTGCTGATCGTCGCCGGTTTCGACACCACCCTGGGCGCCCTACTCAACGCCGCCCAGGCCCTGGCCACCCACCCCGACCAGCGCGACCTCGTCCTGTCCGGACAGGTGGGCTGGGCGCCGGCGATCGAGGAGTGCCTGCGCCGCTACAGCTCCGTAGCCACCCTGCCGATCTGTTTCACCACCCGCGAGGTCGAACTGTGCGGCACGGACCTGCCCGCCGGGACCGGGGTGCTGCTGGGCATTTCCGCCGCCGGACTCGACCCCCACCGGTGGCACGACCCCGAGGCCTTCGACGTGACCCGCAACCCCAAGGGGCATCTGGCCTTCGGCCACGGCATCCACTACTGCCTGGGCGCCCACCTCGCCCGCCTCGAACTCGAAACGGCCCTGTCGGGCCTGTTCACTCGCTTCCCCCACCTCGCAGTGGCCGACGAGGTGCCGCCGCTGCCCAGCTTCATGATCCGCCGCCCCGCCAGCCTGCCCATAAACCTGACCCCCGACGCCGCCCGCGCCGCCTGAGCCTGCCCCCTCACGTGCGGTCAACGCACGGGTCCGCCCAATCGCATGAACGCCGGGGCCCGAAGCTCTCCGCATCCATATAGACCGCCTCTGCTTTCGACAGGTGCATCACCATGTCCGACCACACCCCCGCTCCCCCGACCGGCGTCGACCCCCACACCCCCAGCGCCGCCCGCCTCTACGATTTCTACTTGGGCGGTAAAGACAACTACGCCGCCGACCGCGACGCCGGCACCGAGCTCCTGGAACGTATCCCCGAGCTGCACAGCACCGCCCACGCCAACCGGTACTTCCTGCGCCGCGTCGTGCGCTACCTGGCCGCCGAGGCCGGAGTGCGCCAATTCCTGGACATCGGCTCCGGGCTGCCCACCCAGGACAACGTCCACCAGGTCGCCCAGCGCCACGCCCCCGGCGCCCGCGTCGCCTACGTCGACAACGACCCCATCGTGCCCGCCCACGCCCGCGCCCTGCTGGCCGGCGACCCCGCCACCACCGCGGTCGCCGAGGCGGACCTGCGCGACCCGGCCGGCATCCTCGACCACCCCGAGATCCGGCGGATGATCGACTTCACCCGGCCGGTCGCCGTGCTGATGATCGCCGTCCTGCACTTCCTCACCGACGACGACCATCCCTACGAGGTGGTGGCCGCGCTGCGCGACGGGCTGTGCCCGGGCTCCTACATCGCCGTCTCCCATTTGGAGAACGAGACCAGCCCGGAGCGGGTGGCGTTCATGGAGCAGGTCTATGCCCGCAGCTCCGCGACGCTGCAAGGGCGCAGCCACGCCGAGATCCGCCGGTTCTTCACCGGGCTCGAAGCCGTCGAGCCCGGCGTGGTCCCCATCTCCGAGTGGCGCCGCGACCCGGACAAGCCCTACTGGCCACCCGAGCAGGCCTGGGGCGACGGCGGCCTCGGCCGCCTCACCCCGCCAACGCCGAAGTCGTGATCGGCGAGCCGATCGCCTCCGCCGATCCCCCTAACGGGTGACGAGCGGCGCACAGATGCAGAAACGCAACGACCGAAGGAGTCCCACATGACAGCCACCATCCCCGACGGCCCCGCCGGACAGGCCCCGCCTGCGAAGGACACCTTCGGCGGCAGCACAGAGGCCGACAACCCCCTCGCAAGTTTCGCGCTGCAGGTGCAGGTGGTGCCAGAGGCGGTCAGCGATGACGGCCTGGTGCCGTGCGGGACCGGCGACGGGTGCGGCGCCACCTGCGCCAGCGCCTGCGCCAACAGCGGTGTCTGACCACCGCCCCCGCGATGTGCGGGGGCCGCGCGGCCCCCGCACATCGACCCGCCCCACGCACAACGAATGGGGGATGCACCTATGGACCGCTACTACCGACGGGACGGCCCCTTCCTGTTGCGCGCCGCCCGCGCCCATCCCGGCGAGGCGCCGTCACGGTGGCCCGACCTGGCCGCGGACAGCGTCGACGATCTGTGCACCTGGGTTCGCCAGGTGTGGCACGGGCCCATCGCCGCCGCGATCGCCGATGCCAGTCCGTCGCTGGCCACCACGCTGGGAAACATCAGCGACGGGACGCCGCCGGAGGCCAAGGTGCGCCGTGCGGCCACGGCCCTGGTCGGATACCTACTGCGCGCCACCGGACGCGCTACGCCCTTCGGCCTGTTCGCCGGGACCGCCCCCGGCACCTTCGCCCCCTGCGGCAAGATCCGGTGGGGCCACGACCACCATACCCTGGTGCGTCCCGATGCCGCCTGGCTTGAAGCCGTCGTGGCCGAGCTCGAAGCCGTGCCCGCTGTGGTCGAGCGGCTCGATGTGGTCGCCAACAACCGGCACCGGCAGCGCGGCGACTACCTCGTCCTGGCCGACGGGCAGAGCCGCATCGAACTGGCGGCCACCGCCCCGGTTCTCACTGCACTGCACGCCGCGGCCGCTCCGACGTCGTCGGCAACGGTCGCCGAGCGGGTGCGGTCCGCCTTCCCCGCGGCCTCCGACCACCACGTCGCCGACCTGCTCAGTGGCCTGCTCGCCCACGGATTCCTGCTGTCGAGCCTGCGCCCGCCCAGCACCGCCCCCGACCCGCTGATCCACCTGCGCGACGAACTCGTCCGCTGCCGCGCTGATGAGATCGGCGACGCCGCCGCGGCCGCAGCACGCGTGCACGCCGCCGCAGCATCGCCTTCCGTGTCGCCCGAGGACACCGGACCGGCTGCGGTGACACGGGACCTGCGCCTGGACTGCGACGTGGCCGTGCCCGAGCGTGTCGGCGCCGCAGTGGAAGCGGGCGTCACCGCGCTGCTGCGGCTGTCGCCCCATCCCACCGGCTCCCCGGCCTGGCGCCGGTACTACGAGGCGTTCGTCCACCGCTACGGCGCCGCGGTCCTCGTCCCGCTGCTGGACGCCGTCGACGCCGACATGGGCGTGGGATATCCGCCCACCTTCCCCGGATCGTTGATGCCGCCCCGTCCCGACGAACCGCCGCAACGCGACTCGCGGCTGCTCCAGCTCGCCCAGGAAGCCGCGGCCACGGGCACCGAAGAGGTCGTCCTCGACGACGCCGCGATCGACCGGCTGGCCGTGGCACCGCTGGATCCCCAGCGCATCCCTGCGCATGTAGAGGCGGCGGTGCGGGTGCGGGCCCGTTCGATGGAGGCGATCGAGTCCGGCGATTTCACCCTGCGCATCCGGCCGGGCCAGGCCGCGGGCACCTTCACGGGCCGGTTCAGCCCGTGGGAGTCGGACCTGGCCGCGCTCTACCGCCGTCTGCCCCCGGCCACCGCAGGAGCCGTCCGCGCCCAGCTGGTGTTCCCCGCACGTCGGCCGAGTGCCGACAATGTCGCCCGCACGCCGCGCTTCCTCGACGACCTCGTCTGCCTCGGCGAGTACCCGCCCGAGGACGACGGGCTGATCAGGGTGGAGGATCTGGCGGTGATGGCCGACCGGGACCGCCTGCACCTGGTCCACACCCCCACCCGCCGCCTTGTCGAGCCCCAGGTGGTGCACGCGTTGTCGTTGGAGCACCAGGCGCCGCCGCTGGCCCGGTTCCTGGCCCAGTTGCCGCGCGGGTGCCTGGCCCAGTTCGACCGCGTCGCGTGGGGCGCGGCCGCGGACCTGGCGTTCCTGCCGCGGCTGCGCTACGGGCACACCGTGCTGTCGCCCGCGCGCTGGCGCCTGGAGAGCGACGATCTTCCGCCGCACGGCGCTACCCCTACGGAGTGGCGCGCGGGGTTGGAGCGCTGGTGCGCCCGGTGGCGGGTGCCTCGGCAGGTCGAGCTCGCCCAGGGCGATCAGGTGCTGCCGCTGGACCTACAGGAGCCCGCCCACACGGCGCTGCTGCGTAGGCGCCTGCACCAGGCCGGTCACGTGCTGCTCACCGAGGCCGAGCCCGACGACGCCCGCGGCTGGATCCAGGGCCGTGCCCACGAACTCGCCGTCCCCCTGGTCACGGCGACACCGCCGGCGCCTTCCCCGCTGGGCAGGACACTGGTGAAAACGCGCGACCGTGATCGCGGCCATCTGCCCGCCGACGACGACGCCGACTGGCTGTATGCCAAGATCTATGCCCATCCCGAGCGCCAGAACGCGATCCTGCCCCAGCACCTGCCCGCTCTGCTGGCCGAGACGGGCGAGCCCGACTGGTGGTTCCTGCGCTACCGCGGTCCGGATGATCCCGACCACCTGCGCTTGCGCCTGCGTGTAGCCGATGGCGCCCACGCCGGGCAGGTCGCCGCGGCCCTGGGCGCCTGGACCCGAGGGCTGCGCCGGGCCGGCCTCTCACCCCGGATGAGCCTGGACACCTACTACCCCGAGACGGGCCGCTACGGGCAGGGAACAACCCTGGAGGCAGCTGAGGCGGTCTTCGTCGCCGACTCCGCCGCCGTCGTGGACCGCCTGCGTACCGGCGCAGGCGAGGGCTGCCCCGATGCGGCCGCGACCATGGCCGCCATGGCCGCCGCATTCACCGGAGGGTGGCCGGCAGGCCTGGACTGGCTCATCGACCAGCCCGCCCCGGCCCCGGCCCGGCCTCCGCAGCGGGAGTTGCAGACCGCGACCCGCGCACTGGTCGACTCCGGCCACGGCCTTCTCACCGACGAGCTGCACCGCGCCCTTACCCACTACGGGTCCCTGCTGCGCGCCGGCGGAGGTCCGCCCACCGACACGGTGCTCACCTCCCTGCTGCACATGCACCACATCCGCGCGCTCGGCGTCGACCGCGACAGCGAACGCACGTGCCGTCGTCTGGCCCGCCACGCCGCCCTGTCCCAGACCGCACGCACCCGCGAGGCCGCCTCATGACCCCCACTGTCCTCGACGACCCGCACCTGCACACCCCTCCCGCCATCGACCCCGGCCCCGGGTGGGGCCAGTCTCTGGCCAACGGGGCCCTGGGCCCGGCCCTGCTGCACCTGGCCGCCGCGCGCTCCGGCAACGGCACCACCGAGGCGGCTCGGGCATGGCTCGATGCCGCCACCCGCACCCCGGTCTCCTCCCACCCCGACGGTTCCCTCTACTGCGGTGCCGGCGCCCTGGCCTACGTGCTGCACACAACGGCGCCTGCGCATCCGGCCATCGCCGAACTCGACGCCCACATCGACACCCTGGTCCGCACCCGGCTGGCCGCGGCCCACGACCGCATCGAGGCCGGGCGCCTGCCCGCCCCGTCCGAGTTCGACGTCATCAACGGGCTGACCGGCATCGGCGCCTACCTGTTGGCCCGTGCTCCCGACAGTCGCCGCACCGCCGATATCCTCACCTACCTGGTGCGCCTCACCGCCCCGCTGCACCACGACGGCGACCACCTTCCCGGCTGGTGGAGCCTGCGGGCCCCGCTCAGCCGCGGCGCCTTCCCCGGCGGCCACGCCAACCTCGGCCTCGCCCACGGCATCAGCGGCCCTCTCGCCCTGCTCTCCCTGGCCCTGCGCCGCGGCGTCACCGTCGCCGGCCAGCACCGGGCCATCACCCGCATCTGCACCTGGATGGACGACTGGCGCGCCACCGACACCGACGGCACCTCCTGGCCCCGCTGGATCACCCGAGCGCAGTACCGCGGCGCCGCACCCGCCGAGACCAACCCGATGCGCCTGGCCTGGTGCTACGGCACCCCCGGCCAGGCCCGCGCCCACCACCTCGCCGCGCTGGCCACCGGCGACGAACGGCGCCGCGACACGGCCGTGGCTGCCCTGGCGGCCTGCGCCGCCGACGCCGACCGCATCGCCACCATGGACGGATCGCTGTGCCACGGCCGCGCCGGACTCCTGCAGTGCCTGCGCCGCGCCGCCGCCGACGACCCCACCGCCACCCTGGCGTGCCACCTGCCCGACCTGGAACACCAGGCGCGCGCCGCAGCCTGCACCGGCACCCCGTTTTTGGAAGGCTCCTCCGGACGAGCCCTGGCGCTGCTGCCCGCCGCCGCCCACACCAGCCCGTGGGACACCTGCCTGCTGATCACCGGATAACCGACTATCGAGGAAAGGCCACACCGTTGGACGACTCTCAACTGCGCAACCACCGCGTCGACGCCCTCATCGACGACGGGTTCATCACCACCCCCGCCGTCGAAGCGGCGATGCGCACCGTGCCGCGCCACCTGTTCCTGCCCGACGCCGACCTCACCGAGGCCTACGAGGACACCAACGTCCCCACCAAGACGGGACCCGACGGCGAATGCCTCAGCTCGGCCTCGGCACCCCACGTCGTGGCCCTGATGCTGGAGCAACTGGAGATCGGCCCGGGCGACCGCGTCCTGGAGGTCGGCGCCGGCACCGGCTACAACGCCGCCCTGCTCACCCACATGGGCGCCGAGGTGACCACGGTCGACATCGACGCCGACGCCGTGGCCCACACCCGCAAAGCCCTCGACCGCGCCGGCGTCGAGGGCATCCGTCTGGTGGAGGGCGACGGCAATGCCGGCGTGGCCGAGCAGGCGCCCTACGACCGCATCGTCGTGACCGCCGGCGCCTGGGACATTCCCCCGGCGTGGATCGACCAGCTGGTGGAGGGCGGTCTGCTGGTGGTGCCGCTGCGGCTGCGCGGCACCACCCGGGCCGTGGCGTTGCGGCGCGACCGCGACCGGCGCCTGGCCAGCGAGTCGGTGCGGTTGTGCGGGTTCATTCCCATGCGCGGCAGCGACGACGGCGAAACCGATATCGACCTGGGCGAGAACGTGCGCCTGCGCTGCGACGAGGACCAGGATATTCCCGGCGCCCTTCCGCCCGGTGTCCTGGAGGAGCCCCGCTACAGCTCCTGGTCGGGTGTGGAAGTCGCCGTGGAGCCGATCACCGGCATCTGGGGACGCTTGATCCTGTCCGAGGCCGGAACCTGCCGGATCGCCGCCGAGGAGTCGGCGGTGCGTTTCGGCCGGGCCAATCCCGCCATCCCGATGCTCAGCCCCGCCATCGTCGAAGACGGCTCACTGGCCTATCTCGCAACCCGACGGCTGGGTCCCGGGCGCAGCGAGGCGGGCGCCTACGGCCACGGCCCCGCCGCCGACCAGCTATGCCGGCGGCTGATCGACACCATTCGCGCCTGGGACACCGACCGGCAGGAGCACCTGCACATCTCGGTCGTCCCCCGCGAAGACACGGAAACCCGTGTGGGAGACCAGTCCCGGTCCGCCCGGGTAGTGCCCAAGCACCACGTGGACCTGACCCTCACCTGAGAACGCGACGGCTGCTGCCGACCGGCCAGGACACCGTGTGCGGCCGAGCCCCGCGCGAACATCCTCGGGCGGTCGGCAGCGGCCGACCAGGCGGCGCGGAGACCGCGAACAAGCGCGGCGACGGCCATGATTGCGTAACCGGACCGCCCCTGAGGAGCGCTCCAGGTTCTGATCGATTCCTCCGCCCTAACCGTGAGCTGAACCGCGCCAGGTGAGTATCGGCTCAGGTGGAGACCGGTCTGCTCGGTAGGGCCTTATCGAGCCGTCCCGCGCCGCACGCGAGCGGCCGGCCGTCCACGCCCGCTACGACGACGACTGACCACCACGCCGGGAGCCCTCACCATGACCGAGCAGCCCTGGACTCAGGCGCCCCTGATCGCCCTCGACCTGGAAGGAACCGGATCCCAGACAGCGAGGACGAGGCCATCCTCGAAATCGCCGCGATCCCCCTCGTCGGCGGGCTCCCGGCCATGGGCCAGGCTTACGAGACGCTGATCAACCCGCGCCGTCCTGTTCCCCGCCGCCCCTGGATCTCACCGGGCTTGACCGACGCCGTCCTGGCCGAGGCTCCCCCACCCGATGCGGTCAGGCCCGAACTCGTCCCTCGCCTCACCGACCGCTACCTCGTGGGCCACAACGTCGGCGTCGACCGGCGACTGCTGCATCGGCGCTATCCCGGCATCCGCCCGGCCGGCGTGATCGACACCCTGCGCCTCGCGAAGCTCACTGGAGCAACCCAACGTTCCCTGACCGCCCTCGTCGACCGCTACGCCCTGACGGAACGCGTCGGCGAACTGGTGCCCCACGGGCACCCCCACCGGGCCCTGTGGGACACCGTCGCCGCCGCACTCCTGCTCCAGGAACTCATCGCCGAGCAGTGGCCGTCACCACCTGACTTCGACGCGCTCGTCGCCAGCGCAGGCGAGCGGTTCGGCCATCACAACGATCCCGAGCAGCAGACGCTGCTGTAGAACACGCGTGGCAAGCCGGAAACACAAAACCAACCGCTGGGCCGGGCCGGTCGGCCAGAACGGGGCGCGGCAAGGGGGTCTCCTGTGACGTCCCTGTGGTGGGGTCAGGCCCCGGTGTGGAGGTAGGCCGCCCAAAGGGAGGGCACCTTGCTCCGGTCGTATCCCTGGGGTAGATCCACCCCGTCGCGGACGGCGCGGACGGCGGTGTGGAGGGCGTAGGCGGCCCGGTCGGGAGCCAGGTGCCCGTCGGGGCCGCGCAGGTGGATGTAGAAACCGTCGGCGACGGTGACGGCGACGTGGTCGTTGATCCCCCACAGGGTGCCCCACCACATGAGGGAACCCGGCCAGATGGATCGCCTCGTCAAGAAGACCCCTGGTGTGGATGGCCGCGGTGTTACACGCCGAGAGGTAAACCAGTCTGGCTCCATCCAGACGGACTGGGCCCAGGCTGGCCACGGTCAGCGGGTCTTGGGCGTGGTCACTGAGCAGCAACTGGCTTTGCCCCACGAGGACGAGCCCGCGAACCCCTCGTTTCCCGGCTGGCTGCGCCAGCGGATCGAGGCCATCATCTGGACGTTGAAGAACCAGCTCGGCCTGGAACGCCACGCCGCCCGCACCACCGAAGGGCTCTGGGTCCGCACCTGCCAGCGCATCTGCGCCCTCAACGCCGCGATCTGGCACAACTGGCTGATCGATGCCCCGATCAAGCGATCGCTGATCGCCTACGACCACTGACCCGGGCACCCAACAACTCCCATCAACGATCTCGCGCCAGGTACTACTCGCGCAGCCGCGGAGGCAGCTTCACGCGACCTCAGCGCGGCCTGAGCAACCACCAGTCCCTTTCCACCAGTTCGATTTGGGCGCATGCCATCACTTGACCGGATGCAGCCTCCGCTTTATGCTCGTAAGCATACGGAGGCTGCATCCGCTTTAATGCGGCCGCAAGATCAGAGCAGGCAGGAGCACGCATGAACGCCGGCGAACAGCGGGGACGCAAACCGCGTGCGGACGTCCGGCGCAACCGCGCAGCCCTCCTGGATACCGCACAGCGCCACTTCCTACAGCACGGGGTTGGCACCTCACTGGAGGCAGTGGCCAAAGAGGCGGGAGTGGGGCCCGGCACCCTGTACCGGCACTTCCCCACTCGGGAGGCGCTGCTGGCGGCCGTGCTCCAGTCGCGCTCCGAGGAGCTGGTAGCCCGCCAGGCGGACATCGAGCAACTCGACGACCCGACCGAGGCGTTGAAGCAATGGCTGCGGGCGATGGAGGAGTACTTCAGCGCCTTCAGCGGGCTACCGGACCCGCTCATGACCGCGGCCCGGGCGCAGGATCCGGACAACCCGCTCACAATCCCCTGCGACATTCTCATCACCGCCACCGAGAAGTACTTGCGCGCCGCGCAGAGCGCGGGGCACGCACGCGCGTCGGTACGGGGCTTCGACCTGTTCCTCACTGCTTGTTCCATTGCCTGGCTCAAGGGCAACGGGGCCGAGGAGAAGTCGCTGAGTCGTCTGCGTTCGCTCATCGCGAGCGGCTACCGCAAACGGGACGAGAAGGCGTAAACCACTGGACGCCCTGGCTCACTCAGTTTCCGATCCGCCAGCGTCCGATACCGCAGTTTCATCAAGGAGGGATATATGGTTCGTTCGTCAAGAGTGCTGCCCGCTGATGCTCGTCGTGTTGTGGCGCAGGGTGGTTTCGGTTATCTCGAGGGCGCTCGGTGGAACCGTGGGGCGCTGTGGTTCTCGGACATGACCCGGCGCAAGATCTGCCGCCTTTCCCCTGGGGAGGAACCCGAGGATGTCGCCGAGGTGCCCGGTCGGCCTTCGGGTCTCGGTTTTGGCCCCGATGGGGCACCGATGGTTGTTTCCATCGAGGATGGGCGGCTGCTGCGCGTGGGAAGTGGCGGGTTGGACGAACTCGCCGACCTTGCGCCGGTCGCGTTTCATCCCAACGATATGGCCGTGGACCGAGAGGGGCGCGCGTATATCGGTCCGCAGGGCTACGTTTTCGGAAGCGATCCCGTCGGTGTGGGTTTGATCATTCGGCATCCTGACGGCCGGATCGACACCGGTGGCGAGGACCTCATTTTTCCCAACGGCATCGCCATCTCAGGCGACGGGAGCACCCTGATCGTCGCAGAATCGTTCCGGGCGCCACGGGCGAGGCTCACCGCGTTCACCGTGACGGACGAGGGTGCACTGGTGGACCAGCGCGTATTCGCTGAATTCGGGTCACCGGATACAGAGACCATCGATGGTATCTGCATCGACAGTGAGGGTGCGGTATGGGCGGCCTTTCCGTGGATTGGTGAATTTCGGCGTGTCCGCGAGGGCGGCGAGGTTACCGACGTAATCCAGATCGAACCGGACACCGCCGCATATCCCAACGGCGGCACGTTCGCTGTGGATTCGGTACTCGGCGGACCGCAGATGCGGACCCTCTATCTGCTCATCTCGGATACAAGTCCTGAGCGCCTCGGTAATTCCTTCGATGCCACGGGTCGCATCGAAGCCATCGAGGTCGAGGTGGCAGGCATCCGGGACTGACGACGGGCTCCCGCGCCGGAGCAAACACAGTCCGCGACAGCGTTTCGGCATGTTTCGCTCCCTCCACGACGGCCATCCTGAAGATGAATCGCGCCGCGCACCGCCCTCGTGCACGGATCCAGCACGAGGGCGACCTCGGCGGCACGTCTCGTACACCCGGCAAGCCAAAGCCGAACACGAAAAGCGCACAGTCCCCCGCGCTTCAGCCGGCAGTCTTGCCGTGCCGCTACCTGCGAGCATTTCCAAGCCTGCTGGCACCCGCACAGTGTGTCCTGCACCGAGTCTTACGACGGCCGTCTCCTTGCCAGGGCCAACCGCACTACGCCCGACCGCCATGACGGTGACTGCGCTCCAGGGTGCGGCGTGACAACGGCAGCGCGGCAGGATAGAACAGCATGTGAAGCCTCTGGTTGTCGTGGTGATCGTGGTTGACCACCCATCGACCAGGGGCTTCTTTCTGTTTTCAGGCCGTTGCGGGAGTCGGTGCGAGCCTGTGACCTGGACTCACAGGATGGTAAAGGCTCGGTGAACCCGGGCGGCAGGACATGCGTCCCGCTCTAGCAGAGCGTGCTCCTGCACGGCACCCCCGGCGTCCTCGACGATCACTAGCCCGCAGATGCCACCCGGCGCACAGGTCCGGGCCGCCACTCGGCCGGCCCGGCCCCGGAGCCCGCACCCACGGCATCAGTCCGGTTTCCGGCCACCGCACCCTCTCCTCGCGCTTGCGGGTCCTACCCTTTTGACAATTCGGAGGGTGCCTCCGTATTGTCAGTGCAGTGAGTGGAGGCCGACTCCGTTTTTTCATGACCTCGCTTGGAGGAGTACCCATGACAAGTCGGCAGATGGTCCTGGGCATGCAGTTCAGCGGCGGTTACGGGGCAGAACCCGGGGCCTGGCGGCTGCCGGGTGCGAACCTGAACAGCTACACGGACATGGACCAATTCGTGCGTTACGCGCATTCCGCCGAGCGCGGCAAGGTCCAGCTCCTGTTCATCGCGGACACCCCGGTCCTGGACATGGACCTCACCCACCACGCCCCGCGCCAGGCGATCGACCCCATGCTGCTCCTGACCGTCCTCGCGCGTGAGACCGAGCGGATCGGCCTGGTCACCACCGCCTCCACCACTTTCAACGAGCCCTACAACCTCGCCCGCCAGTTCAAGGCCCTGGACGTGATCAGCCACGGCCGGGCTGGCTGGAACGCGGTGACCACCTCCACCCCCGCTGCCGCGGCGAACTTCGGCAGCTCGGTCCCGCCGCGCGCAGAGAAGTACGAGCGTGCCCACGAGGTCATTCAGATCGTGCAGGCACTGTGGGGCAGCTGGGAGAAGGACGCCCTGCTGCTCGATGTCGAGGGCAAGCGGTACGCCGACATGGACAAGATCCAGCCGGTCAACCTGCAGGGCCGCCACGTCGCCTCCCGCGGCCCGCTGCCCATCCCTCCGTCCGAGCAGGGCCAGCCGGTCATCTTCCAGGCGGGCGGCGGCGGTTACGGCCTCGAACTTGCGGGCCGATACGCCAGCGGTGTCTACGCCAACCCGTACACCATCGAAGACGCTCGGGCCCAGCGCGAGGCCCTGCGGGACGCTGCCAAGCGCGCCGGGCGCAATCCGGACGAGGTGAAGATGCTCGCTGGCTTCATGCCGACCATCGCCTCCTCCCGCGAGGCCGCCCTGGAGCGGCGCCGCTTCCTGGACGAGGTCGTCGACCTGCACCAGCGCGTCCGCTACCTCGGCACCATGATCGGCCTCCCGCTCGACCCCGACCAGCTCGACCAACCGCTTATGGCCCAGCAGCTGGCCGACGCCATGCCCAGCCCGCACGACCCGCGCTCTGTCCGCGCCCTCGAAGTGGCCCGGGAAGGCTGGACCTTACGCGACGTGCTCGCCCACGGCGTGATCGACTACCACCCGGTGGTCGCCGGCACCGCCGCCGACGTGGCCGACCACATGCAGGAGTGGTTCGAGGCCGGGGCCTGCGACGGCTTCTCGATCGCCCTCGACGGCTTCCACGACGGCTACGACGCCTTCGTCGACCAGGTCGCCCCGATCCTGCAGGAACGCGGCCTGTTCCACGAGGACTACGAAGGCACCACCCTGCGCGAGAACCTCGGCGCCCACGAGCAGTACGGCCTCGACCTGCGCCTCTCCCAGCAGGCCCGCGCATGACTATCGCGACGCAGCCCGCCATCGCCACGCCGTCCTACACCCGCGAATTCGCAGGCCCTTTCGCCCCGCAATGGCCGCTGCGGCCTCCCCGGTCGCGTAGTCACCGCCATAGACGGCACCACCGTAAGAGCCTTGGCCTCACACTCCCTGACGCTGCCGACGGTGCCAGCCTCGATGGACAACCCCTCCCGGCTCCTTGGGCACGCGCGCCGTACCGGCCGCTTCGGACTCAACATCCTGGGTGTACACCAGGTCGTTCTCGCCACGGCCTTCGCCTGCTCGGGCTTGGAGAAGTTCGACGGCATCGCCTGCTCGGCGATCCCAGGCATCACAGAGGTGGGCGCGGGCGGCCCACGCCCCTGAGCGACCACCAGCCTTCCTTCGCACGCACATCCCGCAGGCCGCCTGACCCCAGGCCGCGCGCCGCCACGGAACCCATCTCCCGCGGCCCGTCATCGGGGCCTACAACAAGGACACTCGACCATGAAACGCTCGTTTGACGAAATGGCCAATATCCCCCCTAGCAGCGACAAAGCGCAGCGCGACCAACCATTCGCACTACCCGCGGAGGACCCCCGCATAGTTCAAGCTCCGCTGATCACCGATCGTGACAACTTCCGTGACGACGAGTCGCCCCGGAGCGGCGCCGCAGTGCCGGTATCGGCCATATTGGCCCGCCCGGGTGCCAGAACTCCCGCAGGCAGTGGGCTCGTCCCCGTCCTCGCCTTCAGCGGCGGCGTCGTCGCCGTCATGCAGACCCTGCTCGTCCCCGTCCTCGTCGACCTCCCGCGGCTGCTGGACACCACGACGTCCAACGCCGCCTGGGTGATCACCGCGACGCTGCTGTCCAGCGCCATCGCCAGCCCGGTCATGGGGCGGCTCGGCGACCTCCACGGCAAGCGCCGCTTCCTCCTCGTCAGCCTCGGGCTGATGGTGCTGGGCTCGCTCATCTCCGGGTTCACCTCGGCCCTCGGGCCGATGGTCGTGGGCCGCGCCGTGCAGGGCTTCGCGTTGGGCGCCGTCCCGCTCGGCATCAGCATCATGCGGGACGAACTGCCGCCTGAACGGCACGGATCTGCGATGGCGCTGATGAGCAGCTCCCTCGGTATCGGCGGCGCCCTCGCCATCCCGCTGGCCGCACTCGTCGCCCAGAACCTCAATTGGCACTGGCTGTTCTTCGGCGCCGCCGCCCTCGGCACGGTGGCCATGGCCGCGATCTTCGCCATCGTCCCCGCGAGCGCGCAACACACTCCCGGCCGCTTCGACGTGATCGGCGCGCTCGGGCTCACCCTCGGGCTCGTCGCCCTACTGCTGCCCATCTCCAAGGGCGACGACTGGGGCTGGGGGAGCGCCACCACGCTGGGGCTCTTCGCCGCCGCCGTCGTGATCTTCCTGCTGTGGGGCTTCTTCGAAGTCCGCATCAAGGACCCGCTGTTGAACCTGCGCACCGCCTCGCGCCGCCAGGTACTCCTGACCAACCTGGCCGCGATCACCGCCGGCCTCGCGTTCTACGCGGTCACGCTCGTCCTGCCGCAGCTGCTGCAGCTGCCCGAGTCCACCGGGTACGGGCTGGGGATGTCCATGACCGTCTCCGGCGTCTGCGCGGCCTCCATGGGCCTCGCGATGATGATTGCCTCCCCGCTCGCCGCCCGGCTGTCGGCCGCGCGCGGGCCGAAGGTCACGCTGATGACGGGGCTCGTGCTGCTTGCCGTCGCCTACCTAGCGGGGACCGGGCTGCTGGGCGCCGTGTGGCAGATCGTGCTTGTCGCCGTGCTCGCGGGCAGCGGCGTCGGCATCGCCTACTCGGCGATGCCCGCTCTCATCCTCGGCGCCGTCGACCCTTCGGAATCGGGCGAGGCCAACGGGCTGAATACACTGATGCGTTCCATCGGCACGTCGACGTCCAGCGCCATCGTCGGCGTCGTCCTCGCGAGCACAACGCAACGCATGGGGACCGTCGAGGTACCCACATTGGACGGCTTTCGCACCTCGTTCCTGATCGCGGCGGGGGCCGCGCTACTGGGCCTCGTCATCGCGGCGTTCCTGCCGGGGCGCATGCAGGGTGACGCGGAGTGACGCGGAGGGCTGCGCCCGAGCTCAGGCTTGGCACAGCGTGAGGGGCGCGTGCTGCCCGCGCGGAGCGAGAGGGCCGTCGGCGCGGTCATCTGAGAGGCGAGTACTTCGAGGAGAACGAAAATGCAGGTCGGCGTCATAAGCACGGGTGCGATGGAGCCGCCTGGCGCGCAAGTTCGGCGCGGCACGTCACGACGTCGCGGCGGCCAACTCCCGCGATCCGTGCACGATCAGCGCCGAGGTGCTGGAGTTCGGCGCTCGCGCCGTGACCGCTACCGACGCCGTTCAGGACAAGGACACGATCGTGCTGTCCATCCCGTTCAGCCGAATCCCCCGACATCGGACAAATCCGTACTCGACCAGGCCTTGGTAATCGACACATCCAAGTAGTTTGAAAGGAAATATTGTGAGCAGTCCCACTTTACCGTTCAGCGAGGCCGTCCGCGCCCGGCGCTCCGCACGGCAATTCCTGCCTACCCCTATGTCCGCAGCAGACATCCGCACCGTGCTGGAGGATGCGCAGACCACCCCATCGAACTGCAATACCCAGCCCTGGACCGTGCACGTTGTCTCCGGTGAGGAACGGGACGCGCTGAGCAAGGAAATCCTCCGAGCCGACGACGAGGGGCGCTCCAGCAGCGATTTCACCTTCGACTATGCCGACTTCGGCCAAGGGGCCTACCTCGAACGCGCCCACCACCACGCAGCATCGCTGTACGAAGCGGCTGGCGTGGAGCGCCACGACAAACCTGGCCGGAAAGCCGTAGTTCGCAGCAATCTCGAATTCTTCGGCGCTCCGCACGTCGCCTTCCTGTTCATGCCCAACTTCGGCGACAACGTCCGCGCCGCCAGCGACATCGGCATGTATGCGCAGACATTCCTGATCTCCCTGACAGCACGCGGATACGACGGCATCCCACAAACGGCCCTCGGCTTCCACGCCGACGTCATCCGCGACTTCCTCGGCGTCCCCGAAGAGCTCAAGCTGCTGTTCGGTATCTCCTTCGGGCTCGCGGATCAGAGCGCGCCGATCAACCAACTCCGCATGGGACGCGTCCCCGTCGAGGAGAACGTGGTCCTGCACGGCATCACCGAATAGGCGCACCGGTGACGGTCGGCGCACGCCCGGCTGCGACCGAATTCGGTCCAATTCGTGCGGCGGGCAGCATGCGAATTGTCGGTCGGTACGAAACGTCGCGCGTAAATGTCCGTGGCGTCGAGTGTCGTCTCGGCGCCACGGGCAACTTCTCAGACAGATGGAAAGCTGCTCGGTGAGCGCTCCGTGCCGTCACATTAGTACTGGGCAGATTTCGCGCGCGCGAATTCGATGACTGCAGACGTCACCTCAAGCACGGAACTCACCCGGGCCCACGCCAATGTCCATGACCTTCAGTCGAACAGCCCAACTGGACGCAACTCCAGCTTTCCTCCTGATAGCATCCGGAGGACACATCCGCTTCAAGTCGATCCGGGAGGACGATGGCGGACAAGCAGGAGCGCAAGCCCCGAGCCGACGTCCAGCGCAACCGCGCCGCGCTGCTGGACGCGGCGCAGCGGCACTTCCTCGCCCACGGCATCGGCACCTCGCTCGAGGCCGTGGCCAAGGACGCCGGTGTCGGCCCCGGCACCCTCTACCGCCACTTCCCCACCCGCGAAGCTCTGCTGGCAGCCGTACTGCAGACACGATCCGCCGAGCTGGAACAACGCCGCGCCGACATCGACCAAATCGACGCCCCCGCCGAGGCACTGCGACAATGGCTACAGGCCATGGAGGACTACTTCAGCTCCTTCAACGGCCTACCCGAACCACTCATGGCCGCCGCCAGAGCACAGGACGCGGACAACCCGCTCACCCTCCCCTGCCACATCCTCATCGAGGCCACCGACCAGTACGTCCAAGCCGCCCAGCAAGCTGGGCACGTGCGAGCCGGGGTGACGGGATACGACCTGTTCCTTGCTGCCGTATCCGTAGCCTGGACCATGAGCGCGGCCGATCTCGACACCGAGTCGCTCAGCCGTCTCCGCGCCCTCATCGAATCGGGATACCGCGAACCAACCGAGTAACCGGTCCACCCAGGCCAAACTTTTAACCTTCTCCTGCTTCGTGCTGCGCGAGTTCTCGCACGTCGGTTCACAGCAGAGTTTTTAGTTGAGACGAACCGCCGCGGGCGTCATCATCGTAGGCGTTGTTGGGGGGCGATTCGCCGGTATGTTTTCCACATACCGGCGAATCGCCCTTCGTCTTGGTTGAGTAAGCACTGTGGAAGGGTGGCGACGGGGCGGTTCTCGGCCGCATCGTGTTCAGCTTCGATATGCTCGAGTTCGGCCGCTCCGGCGCGCAGGACTGTATTGGCCCTGTCGATGTCGAAGTCCTTCTCCCGCTTTCCGATGACGATGGTGGCCACGGCGTTGCCGAGGACGTTGATGAACACGCGGCCTCGTTGAGGATGCGATCCGTCCCGACGATGAGCGCGAGAGCGGCGAGTGCATGTGGCCGGCGGCGGTGATGGTGCTGGCCAGTAGGATGAACGTGCCACCGGCGATTCCGACGGTGCCCTTGCTGGTCAGCATCATGACCCCGACCATGACCAGCTACTGCTGCCAGGACAGGTCGATGCCCAGCGCCTGAACCAGAAGCAGAGACGCCGCGGACCTCCTTGCCGAATTCCAGCGGCTTTCGTTCTCTTAAACCTGCGATGTTCAGATCTGTGCCCCGCCAACATAGGTGTCTTCGCCCAGATCGGCATCGGGCGAGGACACCTGTTGTCGCGACTGTTCTTGCGACGTTTCCTAGCTGATCGTGACTCCGACGGCGTCGAGGATCGTGTAGACCGCCAGCAATCCGATGGCGATGCTGCTGATGGTCAGGAGGGTGTTGAACGTGGTGCCGCCGTGCAGGCGTCGGGTGCCGCGGCATCGAGGGCGGCAACCAGGGGGGCCAGCCGTACCGATTCGGCCCGCACCAGGATCTGCACCGGGGTGGCGAGGGAGTTGAGGTAGGAGGCGAACCCGGCCACCAGGGCGGCGCGTTCTTCCTCAGTGCGCAGCCCGACGTTGACCGTCGAGCAGTCGAGGATGAGGGCGGCGCCGTGCTCGCCCAGGTCAATGACGCCGTCGTCGCCGATCGCCTCCACCGGCATCCAAGGGTGCGGGTAGCGGCCCGGGGCGGGCACTGATCCAGGAGGGCACCTCGGCGGCGGCAGGGGCGGTGGTCGAGCGCCGCTTGGGGAGCGCAGGGAGCACAGCGCGGCCACCAGGAGGCGGTCGAGGCTGAGTCCGTCGCGGCGCACTAGGGCGGCGGCCACCGCAGCGCCCATCACCGGCACCGCGACCGCCCCCACCACCGGGAGCGGAACGAGATCGCCCACCGCGCTCCACAGCCCCCATAGGGCCAGGGCGGGGGTGGCGATGATCAGCAGTTGGCGCGCGGTCAGGTTGGCCAGCAGGGTGTCCTCGCGCTCGATGTCGGCGGGCATGCGTGCACGCACCATCAGTCGTCTCCTGCTTCGTTGTTTGGGCGGCGGCTAGCTAGCCCGGAACAGTCGAAGGCTTCGGGCCCGGCGCCGCCGCACTGGTAAGGCGTGCCGAGCTGGTACCAGGCCCCAGTCAACGGCGGCCTGTTCGGAGTTGCTGCCGCCTTCGGCCGTAGGCCCGACGGGCAGGCGATCGTGGTGGTCGATCCCCGTCATGCCCTCATCGACGTATCACTCGGCGGGTTCGGCGCGGGGCGCCGTAAAGCGGTCCACGAGAATTCGAATCAGCATTTACAAGAAAACTATAAGAATACCACGAAACACTTGACTTGCATTCGCATCGCCTGTGAAATAGCAGTTTGCCCAACGACTCACCTCGCGCCCGCCCGACTTACGGGAGCTCAATCGCTTTAGTTCTTGACCCGCTTGTTTGTTTCGTTGTAGAGTTTTTCATTATTAAGTCTGTTTCTGCGGCCGGACCGCCCCCATGTACCGGTTGGCATACACCGGCGATTCGACCGGCTGCACGCGCACGGTCTGGCCGGTGGAGGGGGCGTTGATCATCTCGCCGTCGCCCGCGTACATCGTCACGTGAGTGGGCGCGGCTCCGGGGGCGCCGAGGTCGTAGAACAGCAGGTCGCCCGGGGCCAGTTCGGTGCGCTCCACCCAGGTGCCGGCGGTGTATTGGTCGGTGGTCACCCGGGGGATGTCGACGCCGGCGGCCTGCCAGGCGCGCATGACCAGCCCGGAGCAGTCGAACCCGTCGGGCCCGGTCCCGCCCCACACGTAGGGTTTGCCGACCTGGTCCATCGCCCACGCCACAGCCGTCTGGCCCCGGTCGCCGCCCGGTTGTTCGCCGAGGTCGGGGGCCCGTTGGTCGAAGCGGTCGATGGCGGCGAGGACGTCGTCGACGTACTCGTCGCTGTGGTTGTAGCGGTACAGCGCCTCGGCCAACTGCGTGCGGTCGGTGAAGTCGGTTCCGCCCGCGCCGGCGCTGAAGCACAGTTCCCGGCCGGAGGCCAGGGCGGAGTCGTCGGCGTTGTGCGGGTCTTCGATGCCGTCGTCGTTGCCGTCGGCGCCGTAGTCGTCCCATCCGGAGGGCAGATGCTGGTTGGGGCCCACGGCGCGGTCGTATTCGGTGTCGTGGTCCCACTTTCCGTTGTCGGTGTCGTAGTGGGGTGTGGTGTTGCCGCCGGCACCGGAGCCGTCCAGGCGGGGGCCGATGACCGGTGGGGTGACGTCGCCGTCGGGGGCGATGTCGTGGCCGGCGGCCAGGTCGGATTCGACATGGCCGATGCCGGCGAGGATCTGCCAGCGCATCCCCGGGCAGTCGCCGGCGGCGGCGGTGGTGTAGGCCTGCAGCAGCCGGTCGCCGATGCCGTCGACGTGGGCGGGTGCGGTGGTGGAGCTGCCGGTGGCGAGTGCTCCCAGTAGGACGGGCAGGGCGATGAGGGCGGTGACGGCGGCGATGAGGAGTTTGAGCACCGGCGGGCCTCCCGGGTGGTCAGTCCAGGCGGGTGAGGCTGCGGCGGGGCCCCTGGTGGGTGGGGCGCCAGACGGGTTCGGCCGGTCCGCACTCGGTGAGGTGGGCGGTGGTGGTGATCCGCACCGGCACGTCGGGGGCGTGTTCTGCGGCGAGTCGGGTGGCGAGGTTGGTTTCGCGGGCGGGGGAGGTGGTGGTGATCAGGACCGGTGTGGTGATGCGGGTGGCTGCGGCCAGGCGCTGGTAGCCGGCGAGTTTCGCGGCCACCCGGTCGAGGGGTTCGGTTCCGGTGTCGTGTTCGAGGAACGCGTCGAGGAGACCGGTGGGGTGGCGGTAGCGCAGGAAGGCGTCGGGGCGCACGTGGGCGCCCCACTCTTGGGCGCAGCGGGCTTCGTCCCACCAGATCTCCAGGGTGTGGCCCTGGTGGTGGCGGGCGGTGAGGGTGGTGGCGACCAGGGTGTCGCGCAGGCCGATGTGGTGGTGCAGGCGGGCGGAGTGGGCCAGGTCGAGGGCGCGTTCGGCCCGCGGTGCCAGCTCGGCGACGGGCTCCTCGCGGTGGCGGGCCAGCAGGTGGGCCCCGGCGGGGGCGAGCACCCAGCACCAGGGGGCGGAGCCGGTGGCGGCGTGGGGGCGGAAGCGTTCCAGGACGCCGATGCGGTGCAGGGTGAGCAGGCGGGTGCGGGCCCGCCTGGAGGTGCGCGTGGTGAAGAACAGGGCGGCGACCTGGTGGGTGGTCAGCAGCCGGTGGGTGTGCAGGGTGTCGAGGAGGGTGTAGTCGCGGGGGGTGAGGCGGGTGGCCAGCTCGGCGAGCAGGCCCGGGCTCAACCGCGGCGGCACCGGCGTCGCCTCCTTTCGCTATCGGGCGGAATCCGTGCCGGTCTGGGGAGTTCAGTCAGGATCGGGTGCGGATGTCGGAGGCCGTCGTCCCGTCGGCGGCGGTGGCCGAGGCGGGTGCGTAGTGGCGGGCGGATTTGCGCACCGCGGTGGCCCGGCCGGTAACGGGCGGGGGCAGGGGGCGGGTGCGCAGGGTATGCACGGGGCGTTCGGTGGTGCCCACCAGCAGGCGGGCCGCGGCCTGGTATTCGCCGAGGTGGGTGAGGTCGTGGGTGCCCAGCCCGGGCAGGGTGTGGGCCTCCAGCCCGGCGGCGTCCTCGGGTGAGCAGGTGAAGAAGACTTTGGAGCGGGCGTTGGCGGCCAGGGCCTTGCGCAGCTCGGCGGGGAGCTGGCCGAGTTCCTGGTGGGCCAGGGTCATGGACAGGCGGTAGCCGCGGGCTTCGGCGAGCATGTCGGCCAGCGAGCCGGGTTGCAGCAGGAAGTTGTGGGCTTCGTCGATGTAGGCGGCCACGTCGGCGCGGTCCTGTTCGGGGCGGTGGATGCGGGCGGTGACGGCCTGCCAGGTGGCGGCCAGCCCCAGCGCCCCGATCAGGGAGCTGGTGTCTTCGCCGAGGGCGCCTTTGGGCAGGCGCATCAGCACCAGGGTGCCGGTGTCGAAGGCGCGGCCGAGGTCGACGGTGGAGGGGCCGGATGCGATGACCCGGCGCACCCAGGGCCGTAGCAGGGCGGTGCGGAGTTTGTTGAGGACCGGTCCGGTGGCCGCGGCCCGGGCGCCGGTGGAGAGTTGCTCGTACCAGTCCCAGAATCCGGCCAGTACCTCGTCGCGCACCCGGCCGGTGATGCGGTGGCGATAGCTCTGGTCGGTGAGCAGCCGCGGCACCTCGCCCAGGGTCAGTGTCGGGTCGCCGGTGCGGGCCAGGGTGAGGGTGGCGGCGCGCAGGATGTCGTCGGTGCGCGGGCCCCAGGAGTGGGCGTAGATGCGGCGGAAGATGCCCACCGTGGTGTCGGAGACGAAGTCCGCGTCGGCGCCCTGCAGCAGGTTGAGGCGCGGGGGCGGGGCGTTGTCGTCGGGGTCGAACAGCACCACGTTGCCGACGGCCTCTTGGGGTAGGCGGGCGAGGATGTCGGCGACCAGGTCGCCGCGGGGGTCGATGACCAGTCCGGCGCGCCCGGCGGCGGCGTCTTGGAGGGCGAGGTTGGCCAGCAGGGTGGATTTGCCTTTGCCGGTGGCGCCGATGATGTGGGTGTGCTGGCGCGCCTCGACCGCCCCGAGGGCGACGGGGCGGTGCGGGCCGGCGTCGGCATCGCCCAGCACCCGGGCCTGGTGGTTGGTGCCGGTGGGGATGGCCGGGGTCGGGGGGATGCTGCGGGCTCCGGCTCGGGCGAGGCCGGGCACGGCCGCGTCCAGGGGCAGGTGGGCCAGGGCGGCCAGTTCCGCGGTGCTGAGGAGGTAGCCGCGGGCAAGGTAGCGGTGGCGTGCCCACACCCGGGGTGCCCACATGCGCCCGGTCAGCCGGCCGCGGCGCAGGTGGTTGGTGCCGGAATAGACGGCCAGCGCGCCGGCTACGGCTTGGGCGCGGCCGCGCAGGTGTTCGCGGGCCTGGGGTTCGGTGCGGGTGGTGGCCAGGTGGTAGGAGATCTGGCAGGCCAGTCGGGGTGATTGGGCTTTGGTGAGGATGGCGCGGACGTTGTCGCTCGCGTCGGGCGGCGGGGTGCTGCGGCCCCTCCGGTCGGCGGTGAGGGCCTCGGCCCACACGGTGGTGTGGGTGCCGCGCAGGCGGGCGGCGGCGTGGCGGGCGCGGGCCAGGCGGGTTCCGGTGGCGGGGCGGGCGCTGATGCGCACACTGGCGTAGGTGCCGGGTTCCAGGGCGGAGAGGGCGCCGAGGAGTCCGCGCAGCGGGTCCTCGCTGAAGCGGGTGCGCAGGGGGTATTCGTCGCCGCGGGCCAGGCGCATCCACCCGCCCGTGACCGTGTGGCTGTCGGGGACAGCGGGTTCGGCGAGGCGGGTGGCGGTGGTGGCGCCGGGCCAGGCGGAGGCGGCGGCGCGGGCCACCAGGCCGGGCGGCAGGCTCCCGGGCACCCAGATGCGGATGTGGATGCCGCCGGGTGCGGCGGTGTATTCCCAGGCGAGGTGGGGCTGGGTGAGCAGTCGGGACCAGCGGGGCCGCAGCAGGCCGGGCATCTGGGCCCAGAACGCTTCGGCGCCTTCCTGGCTCGCCTCGGGTGGCGGGAAGATCTCCACGAGGCGGGCGCCGCGTGCGGCCAGCCGGTAGCGGACCCAGCGCACGAGGGGGACCGCGGCCGCACAGGTCAGCACGGTCGCGCCCACCAGCCACGCCGCGGGTGCGGCGAGGGCGGCCACGGTAGCGATCGCGGAAACGGTCACGGGGTCTCCTCTCCCCCGGCGTCGGCGTGCTCGGCCGGGCTCGTGGTCAGCAGCGCGTGCTCCCGGGGTGAGGCCAAGGGATGGACGCCCACGCGCTGGTGGCCGGCCAGCAGCAGCGCGTCGCCGCGCTGGGCTGCGGCCGCGGTCTGGCGCTCGCCTTGGGAGAGTTGGAAGGCCGACGTGACGGCTTCCAGGTTCTGCGGGGCTTGGCGCAGCAGCACCTGGGTGGCGGCGTTGGCGGCCACGGCGCGGCCGGTGTCGGTGGCCAGCACGTCGCCCACGTCCTGGGTGATCAGGGTGAGCCCGGCCCAGTGCTTGCGGGCGGCTTTGGCCATGCGCTGCAGGTAGGTCGCGGCGACCGGGTTCTGCAGCAGCAGCCAAGCCTCGTCCACCGTGACCAGGCGCGGGCGCGGCGCCGCGGCTTCGGTGATGCGGCGCCAGAGCCGGTCGAGCACCAGCAGCATGCCGACGTCGGCGGCCTCGGCGGGCAGGTGGCGCAGCGAGTAGACGATGAGGTGGCCGTCGAGTCCGGTGCTGGTGGGGCCGTCGAACAGGGGCTGGTAGGCGCCGTGGGTGTAGGGGCGGAGCCGGTCGGCCAGCCGGTGGGCCTCGGGTTCCTCCTGCGCGCCCAGCACGTGGGCGAGGTCGGCCAGTACCGGCGGGGTGCGGTTCCAGGTGCGGGTGTCGGCGGTGATGCCGGCCTGGGCGTAGGCGGCGAGGATGGCCTTGTCCAGTGCGGCGGCGGTGGTGGCGTCGAGTTCGCCGACCATGGTGGCGATGAGGGTGTGGATGAACAGGGCCCGGCGCATCAACCCCGGCCCCTGCCCGTCGCCGGCGTCGGTGTCGGCTTGGGTGTCGGGGGTGGGTAGGTCGAAGGGGTTGATGCGCCCGGCCGGGGTGCCCACCGCCACCCGGGTTCCGCCCACAGAGGCGGCCAGGGCGGCGTATTCGTCTTCGGGGTCGATGACGGCGGCCTCGATTCCGGTCGTCAACGACCGCAGGAGTTCGAGCTTGGCCAGATACGACTTTCCGGCCCCGGAGCGGGCGAGGACGACCATGTTGTGGTTGTCGATGCCGGGGGCGAAGCGGTCCCACAGCACCAGCCCGGCCGAGTGGGTGTTGGTGCCCCACACCACGCTGGTTTCGCCCAGCCCGGCGGTGTCCAGGTCGGGGGAGGTGAAGGGCAGCAGGGCGGCCACGGCGTCGGTGTCCATCGTGCGGGCCGAGGCCAGCGTGTCGGTGGCCAGCGGCAGGGTCGCGATCCAGCCGTGCAGGGGCCGGAAGGTGGCCGGGGCGGTGTCGATCAGCAGGCTGGCCGACAGCGCCTGCAGGTGGGCGATCTCCTCGGCCAGTTCGGTCTCGGTGTCGGCGTAGACGGTGATGTACAGCCCCAGGCGGAACAGGCGCCGGCCGGTGGCCAGGCGCTGGGCCAGCCCGGCCGCGTCCTCGGCGGCGGTGCCGGCCTGGGGGTCCTCGACGCGGCCGCGCGCCGCGTCGTGGCGCCAGGTGGATTCCAGGCGGGCGCGGCGTCGCCGCAGCCGGTGGGCCGCCACGTCCGGCGGGACGGGGGTGATGTGGGCGGCGATGTCGCAGCGGCCCGGATAGGCCAGCAGCGGTTCGGCCCAGCCGGCGGTGACGTCGCGCGGGTAGCCGGTGACGATCAGAGTCTGGCACCACGTGTCCTCGATCAGCAGTCGGCGCGGCCCGGCCTCGACGGCGGGCCCGCCCAGTCGGGTGGAGCCGGTGGGGCGCATCAGGCGCGGCAGCAGCCTCATGCCGGGCGGTCTCCCTCCTCCTCGTCGTCGGGTGCGGCGGTGGTGGGGGCCGGGTGCAGGCAGGCGTGCAGGTGGTCCCAGGCCTGGTCGCCGTCACAGACGCGGGCGCGCAGCCCGAGCGCCTGGAGTTGGGTGGCCACGTCCTCGGCGCGTTCGCCCAGCGCGCTGGTGGGGCCGGTGGTGGTCAGCACCAACAGCAGGCGGCGCTGCAGCAGCGTGCGTCCGGCCTGCAGCTCGGCGAGCCAGGCCGCGTGGTCATAGGCCGCCTGTTCCAGGTCGGGGTGGGCCAAGGCGGGGGCGCGCTGCTGCAGCAGGTCGGTGAGCGGGGACAGGTCGTGGCCCACGGCGCGCACCAGGATCTGGGCGGGCTCGGCCAGGGTGTGCAGGACGCCGGCCATCGCGCCGATCGCGGTGTCCTGTTCCCCGGAGGCGGCCAGGGCGAGGTTGAGGGTGGAGCACTCCACCAGCACCGCGCGGCGCTCCCCCAACTCGATGACGCCGTCGTCGGCGACGGCCCGGGCCGGCAGCCGCAGCGGCGCCAGGGCGGGTTCGCGCCCGGTGGGCGGGGCCCAGGGCGGCAGGCCGGGGAGACCGTCGGGGGCGCCGACGCGGCGTTTGGGAGCCCGTAGCCAGGCGAGGCCGGCCCAGGCGAAGGCGTCCAGGCTCATGGCGTCGCGGCGCCCGGCCACCACCGCCACCCCGGCGCCCACCAGCGGGGCCAGGATCAGGCCGATGGCCCACAGCGGCAGATGGCCGCGCAGCCCGACCACGCCCGCCCAGGCGGCGGCCGCCAGCGGGGCCAGCAGCAGGAGTTGGCGCGGGGTGAGTCCGGCGATGACGGGGTCGGGCCGGTCGATGTCGGCGGGGATCTGGGCCCGCCACCGGCCGTGGGTGTCACTGCTCATGCGTCATCGTCCTTTCGGCGGTTCGGCCGCCGGGGCGCCTGCGGGCGCGGACGGGCCGCCGACGGGTCGGCTCGGCTGCGGCGCGGGGATTGCGGTTGCGCCGACGTGGCCGAGGGTGGGGTGCGTGGCGTCGGGAACAGGGCTCGTTGGCCGCGGCCCGGTTGGGCGGGTTGTTGTTCGGGCGGATCCGGCGCAACGTCGCCCCACCGCTGGGTGGTCCGGCGGCGCGCCCCGCGCGGGGCGGGCGGGGGTTCGGCCACGCGGGGCCGATGCGGCCGCACGCTGGGGGCAGGCCGGGGTGCGGGGAACAGCGCCTGCTGGCCCGGCCCCGGCTGCGGCGGTTCCTCCGGGCCGCTGCGGGGGGCTGGGGCCTCCCCCTGGCGCTGGGTGGTGCGGCGGCCGGGCACCCGGGTGGGCGGCGGGGTGGGCAGCACCCCTTGGCGCCAGCGCCGCGGGCGGGCGAACAGCGGAAGCTGCACGCCATCGCGGCCCTGATTGGTCGGAGCGGGATCGGGTGACGCCATCGTGCCTCCGTTCGGACGGGTAGGCGGGCCGACCTCGCCCCCGGTACTGCCGCTCGGGCGGGTCCCGGAGGTGCGGCGGCTTCCAAGGGCCGGGCGCGGTGGAGCACCGGCCGCCGTGGAGCGGGCGTCTTCCTCGCCTCGGTGCGAGGCGGCGTGCGACTGCGGGGACCCGACCTGGGACGGGGAGCGCAAGCGCCGGACACGGGTCCCACCCGGCCCGCCGCTGCCGGAGGGCCGCCCCGCGGCACCGGCCGCACCGGACCCGCGCCGCGGGCCGGAACGTCCCGCCGCCGCAGCCGACCCGCCCCCGCTGCCGGAGGAGGCCGCCGCGCTCGAACCGCGGCCCAGACTCGGCAGCACCCTGCGGAACACCAGCGCCATCACCGCGGTGCGCACCGCCGCCGCCAGCGGCGAGGAACCCACGTTGTTCTGCCAGACCAGCCGCATGATCCAGAACGGCACCCGCAGCTGGATGTAGAGCACCGTCAACAGCAGCGAGACGCTGACCAGCCAGTCCTCGCTGCTTTCGTCGATGACGTGGGTCTCGCCTTGGAAGGCCACCCGCATCAGCGTCGAGAACGCCAGGCTCTGGGCGACGGGCATGGCCAGCACCCCGGCCATGCTCCGCCACCACAGCGCCGCCAGGCGCTGGGTGTAGGGCAGGGCGTGAAACGCCAACAGCAGGGGTGCGGCCACGACCAGCGTGATCGTCATGGCGATGCGCACCGCCTCCATGACGCACCACACCACCAGCAGCACGATCACGACCACGAGCATCAAGACGATGAACACGGTCGCGTCGACCAGTAGCGTGTCCAGGCGCTTCTGGAACCGTGTGGCGGCCCGGCCCGCGTCGATGCCCATGGCCGCGACGCCGGCCGCGATGCCGTTGGACCCGGCGATCATCTCCCGGGAGATCCACAGCGACGCGTGGGCGGCCACGAATCCGATTACCAGGCGCGGCAGGATCTCGCGCGCCGAGTAGCGCTGCTGCAGGCTCTCGTGGCTCATCACCGCCACGCCCCCGGCCAGCACCGCCAGCAGGTAGAGCACGGTGGTGGTCTGCAGCATCTGCTCCCACAGCGACACGACGCCGCCGCCGGGTGCGGGCGTGTGGAAGGCGCGTGCCCCCAGCCAGCCCATCAGCGGTTCCAGCGCCCCCGTCACCAGGTCGTAGAACCAGTTGGAGACATGGCAGCTCACCTCGAGCGCGCCGCAGTCGGCCAGCTCCGCGGGCACGTCCCCCTCCGCGGCCCCGCCTCCCCCGCCGGTTCCGGCGTCCTCCTCCGGCGGCGGTGGCCCCGGGGACGGTTCGGGTTCGGGGCTCCGGCTCGGGGACGGTTCGGCCGGAGACGGGTCGGGCTCGGGCGGGCTGGGATCGGCTCCGGGTTCGGGCTCGGGCGGAGGCGGCTGTAGCGGCCGCAGGGCGAGGGGCGCCACGGCGCTCACCCGCTGCCGCCCACGTCGCCCGCGATGAACTCCAGGACATCCAGCAGCACCGTGGCCAACAATGCGATCACATAGCCCAATGCGGCGCCCATGAGCGAACGGCGGGCCTTGTCGACTTCGCCCGGGTCGCCGCCGGCCAGCAGCCACCGCAGCCCGCCCACCGTCAGCAGCAGCGTCGCCAGAGCGGCCAGCAGCGCCACGATGACCTGGCGGATGCGCTGGACCACGTCGATCAGCTCCTGGGTTCCCTGGCCACCGCCACCGCCGCTGTCGGCCAAGGTCGCATGGGCGCCGGGAACGGCGAGTACGGCTGCGGCGAGGAGGGTGAGGGCGGCGGCGCGGGCCAGGGCGCGCCGCCGCCGTCGACAGTGGGGGTGGGGCACAATGCACCTCCGCGCACGGACTCGACGTAGACGACCGACGGGAGTTCGGCGCCGCCCGTGCGGGCGTCCTCCCTTCCACACGGGTGCGGCGGGCAGGCATCGGTCAGGGCATACCGAGCAGCAGCCCGTGGGCGGCGCCGAACTCATCCCGCAAATCTCGCCCCGGGGCCGCCGGGAATCGACACCCGAGCGGAAAACGGGGGCGGCGGGGGTCATGGGCCGGTGGTGGGCACGCTCACGCCGGCGCCGATACCGCCGCCGGCCAGGGCGGCGGCCAGGCGGGCTTCGGCGCGGTGGCGGCGCTTGTGCACGGTCTTGTACTCCACGCCCAGGTCGGCGGCCAGGCGGCCCAGGGTGGTGGCGGCCAGGCGGGTCTCGCCGATCAGCTGGGCCTCGGCCGCGGTGATCACACCGGCAGCGACCGCATCGGCCAGCACCAGGTCGGGGTGGCCCCACGGCGGGCGGGGCGCGGCCGATTCGGCCACCTGCTCCGGCAGGCCCGGGTCGCGGGCCTCGCGGTGGCGGGCGCGGGTCCCGGCGCGCTGGGCGCGGCACCGCAGCCGCCACACCAGCCGGGTCCAGTCCAGGTTCACCTCGCCCACCGCCCGGACGAACCCGGCCAGCACTTCGGCTTCGATGTCGGCGGCTGCGGCCGCATCGAGGCCGCGGGTGGCGCGCCGGACGGCGGCGCGCAGGGCGGGCATGGCCAACCCGATGGCGGCCACCATCCAGTCCTCTTCAGCGCGGGCGAGGGTGATGATCCGGCGCCAGGCCCGGTCGCGGTCGCGGTGGCCGAGTCCGGACTGCAGCAGCCAGGTCCGGACCCGGGCCAGGTCCATCGCCACCGGCGGAACCGGCGCACCGGTGGCGGGTGCGTCGTCGGGGGTGGCGGGGTCCAGCCACAGGCGCTCGGCGAGGTCGGTGAAGGCGCGCTCGGCCGCGCGCAGCGGAGCCGAAGCAGGGGCGGTGTCCATCGGTGGGTCCTCCAGGACGCGGACGGGAACGGACACCGCCCACCTCACGGACCCCGGTGGACACAGCGGCGACACACCGCGACCTCCCGGACGACACGCAGCCCACCGTCGGCGGACGCACCGGCGACACGTCCGAGCACAGTCACCGCCCCGCCGGTCGGACCGTCGCCGCTGACCTGCCCCGCAACCGGCGACAGCCGCGCGACCGCACATCGGCGCCCAGAACGCAGAAAAAATGTGGCGTCCGGCGGAGAAGCACTCGGCGGGGGCGGACCCGACACCCGCCCCGCCGACCGCACGGACCTCCCCGGCGGCCCGTGCCGTTGCCTCACCGACGCGAACCGCAACCCGGCTACCGGAGGCGGACGGAGGCACCCCCGGTCCGGACCCGACCGACGGGCTCCGGCCGCCCACGTCCGCCGGCGCCCGACATCCCCGGACCCACCCCGCATCGACGTCCGGGCACAGGCGCACACGCCCAGCCCTGTCGCCCACCCGGGGGCCGCGGCGCCGCCGCGGTCCACGTGCACGCGTACTCGGATCCCGTGTCACCGATCCGGGCGCCAACCAGAGTGCCCTCCACGAGATGTCGCTGGACGAACAGAGGGCCGTTGGCGTCTCCCCCGTGTTATCGCACCTGAGCTGGGCGAGTCCCCTGGCGACGGGGGTTACAGGTCACCGACACAGCGCGGACACATCGGCGACGCGCCCCGCCTGCCCGCCTCGGGTTTCATGCCGGTGCGGCCTGCGCCTGGGCCTGTTCGAGGAGCAAGCCGACCGCGGTCTCGATCTCTGCGGCCAGGATCTGCACCCGCCGTCCCAGGGCGTCGCGCCACCACAGCATCCCGCCGCCGCACCACACCGTCGCCTGGGGCGTGGAGACCACCGACACCCGCGCATCGGCCACGCCATAGACCCGGATCTGGCCGCGCTCCCGCAGCGCCCGCGCCAAGGCGCGTGCGCTGGCGGCCGCATCCGGCGGCGAGGACGCAGCGCCTCTCGCCGACCGCGGCGGTGCGGCCCGCGGCGCCTGTGCCGGGCGCGGTGGCGGCGCTGCGGCCCGGGAGGGGGTCGGGGCGCGGTGGCGACGTCGCAGGCCCATCACGACCGATCACCTCCGACCTCGAACCGTGCCCACACGGCCGTCCAACCGTCGGCGGTGAACCATCCCCAGTCCTCGGCCAGCGCGGCCACCAGCGCCAGCCCGCGGCCGTACTCCTCAAGAGAGTCGGTGCGCCGGGCTGCAGGGACCGTGGCCGCCGACGACCGGCTCCACACGACGACCCGCTGGCCACTCGGGGTTTCCTCGACGACGAGAACAGCCGCGTCATAGCCGTCCCCCGGCGCAGGGGGCGCATGCGTGAGGGCGTTACTCAGAAGTTCGTCGGCCACCAGGCCTATGTCGTCGCGACGGCCGGTGGACCTGAGCGTCCGATCGATCCACGCCCGCGCTGCCGGCACCTCCGCGGGCGCGGCCGAAAAGACGGGACGACGGTGGCGACGACCTCGCATCGTCTCGGGTGGCGGGCTCGGGCAGTACTGCATAGCGGCTGCTCCCAGTTGCGTTCGGCTGCTGATGCAGCCGCCATTCAGGCGCACCTCCTCGAGTAGAATCAATGTTTTCAAACGAGTTTTCTCTGCCGTCCAATTTTTCTCTGAATGCTAGATTGGCAGCAACTTCATTCCGAATCCCTTCGAGTTCGGGAACAACATCGCCCACGATGCGGGCGGTCCACTCCCGAATGCGCGGGACCTTCGACGCGCCGCCGGTCGGCCTGTACCGCCTCGTCGGTCCACTCCCGCGTGCGCGGGACCTTCGGGTGCGGGCGTGGGTGTGACCCTTTCCCGGGAGGTCCACTCCCGCGTGCGCGGGACCTTCTGTTGCTGGGCAACAAGCGCGAGCGGGTCAGACGGTCCACTCCCGCGTGCGCGGGACCTTCCTGACCTCGGCCAGGTCGACGATTTCGCCCGGCGGTCCACTCCCGCGTGCGCGGGACCTTCATCCGCATGTGGATGCCCGACGCCGAGAAGGGCGGTCCACTCCCGCGTGCGCGGGACCTTCCCGGCTGCACGCCCCGGAGCGACCTGACACCCCGGTCCACTCCCGCGTGCGCGGGACCTTCAGGCCCATCCGCTTCCGGGTCTCTTTGTTGCACGGTCCACTCCCGCGTGCGCGGGACCTTCGTGTGGGGGAGGCGGGTGTCTTCACGGTTTCCCGGTCCACTCCCGCGTGCGCGGGACCTTCTAGGCCGGTAAACCTGATCTTGCTGTGAGGCGCGGTCCACTCCCGCGTGCGCGGGACCTTCCTGGGCGGGGCCACCCTGGTGCAAGACCCCGCCGGTCCACTCCCGCGTGCGCGGGACCTTCGCCTACGGCGCCCCCACCACCGACGCCGACCTCGGTCCACTCCCGCGTGCGCGGGACCTTCGACGAACCGGCCGACGTCGGTCACGCTGCCGTCGGTCCACTCCCGCGTGCGCGGGACCTTCCTGCTGCCACGCCTGCACCACGGAGGTGCGGGCGGTCCACTCCCGCGTGCGCGGGACCTTCTTGTCACTGAGCCACTCACCGACCACACCGCCCGGTCCACTCCCGCGTGCGCGGGACCTTCACCTGGGAAGCCAGCCAGACGGCGGCCTGCGACGGTCCACTCCCGCGTGCGCGGGACCTTCGGTCACCGATATGCCGAGGCTGTCCAGCGCGCCGGTCCACTCCCGCGTGCGCGGGACCTTCAGCACCTCACCTGCGAAAACGCCGAGCGTTACCTTGTTGCAACCTTCGCTTGGACAGCAAACGCGTCACCATCCCTCCGGAACCTGCCGCTCCATCTCGACTTCAGCCGACGCGAGAGGATTCATCTGCACCAGCATCATCCCCTCCCAATCCACGACCTCCCGCCGACGCTCACCAGCCGTGCGCACATCGAACCCCTGCTCGTTGTCGGCGGGACACAGGCACACAGCCGCCCCGTCCCCCACCGACGCGCTGACCGCAGCCCACAGTTCGTCGCGGACGCGCGCACTCATCGTTCCCACATACACACCGGTGGAAGGCTCCACCATCCACCGCGACAACGCGCCACGAACATGGGCGGGCACCGCAGTCGTGGTGATGACGACCATGGACCCCATACTCAGTGGCCTCCCTCGGGCACGTCCAGCTCGGACGCCGGCACCGCTCGGGCCGCGTCCCCGCCCCCGTAGTTGACCCCGCCACCCACGCTGCCGCCCCCGTCGGGATCCCACAGTTCCACAACGCGCCACTGCCCTTCGGCCTCGTCCTCCTCCTCAGCGTCCTCGGGTGCGAGGAGGTACTGGATGTCGCGCACCATCCGCGGAATCAACCGGTACAGCCGGTAGTGGGTACGCAGCCGGTATCGGGCGTCTCTTTCGGGGAAGTCAGACGCGTGCAGGGAGAACGCCAGCGGCACGGTCGTCTCCGCCTTGTACAGATCCGCCACGTCATAGACGAAGGAATGCTGCTTGCCGTGGTGGACGAACCCGAGCGCGGGCGAGCATCCCAGGTGGGCGATGACCGTGTGCACGACCCCGTACAGCGCGGCATTGGCCGCACCGTAGGCCTTGTTGATCGGATTCTGCCGGTCCCAGGCGCCCGGGTCGTAGTTGCGCCGGAACGGCTGCAGCTTGTATTTGGTGCTCAGGTTCCGGTAGAGCTTCTGCATCCGGTTGCCTTCGAGACGTCTCAGCTGGCCCACCGGCACTCCGGCCGGGGGCGTCTCCTCGAACCGCATCTCATACATCGCCCGGGCGACCTCCAGGCGGCGCGCCTCATCGGCGTAGGCGGCCACCTGGTGTTGCAGCCAGAAGGTGGACTTCTCGCTGGGCTGCCAGGCCCCGTAGTGCAGGATGCCGCCGGAACCGGAGGTGACCACGGTGGTGCCGTGGCGCAGGAAGGTGGCCAGCGCCGGCTGGGTGATGGAGGTGCCCGGCCCCAGCAGCAGGCACCCCAGCGAGGCTGTGGGGAGGTAGACCCGCTGGATATGGCCGGAGTCTGTTTCGGTCTCGGCGCACACGCCGGTGTCGGTTTGGACGATGCGGACGATGTCGGCGTAGAGGAAGGACAGGTTGTCCGAGACGCGGGGCAGCATGGCCAGCGTCGGCCGGGCCAGGGCCGTGCGGGGGTTGTCTGCGCTCACTGTGGCCCCTCACTCCCCCGGCGCCAGGCTGAGCAGACCCAGGCCGAAGGCTTTGCCCCGTCCGATTCCCTCGGTCAGCGCTCGGCGTGCAGCCTGAGGGTCGGTGACGGTGGCCAGGCCGTCGAAGCATACGGCCGGCAGGCGAATCCCGCGCCGCGGATCGGCGGTGTCCTCGGCCTCGCCGGCGTTGACGCTGCGCAGCCCGAGCCCGTGGTCTTCGGCTTTGCGCTGCCACCATTCCTCGGCGGCGGCGCCGCGCAGCGCGGTGGTGTGCTCCTTGGACGACAGTCGTTCTCCGTCCTCGGTCCTCAACTCCCGTTGCTGCTTGGTCTTGCCGAGGCGTTTCACCGGAGCGGCGACGATGCGGTAGCGCAGGGTGGGTTCCTGGTCCAGTACTTCCAGGACGGCGCTGATGTCGCGGCTGGCATCCAGGGTGTATCCGGGGCCCAGTGCGGAATGGTCCAGCGGCGTCTGGCTCTGGACGATCAGGCACCGTCCGGCCCGGGTGGTTTCGTCGCGGAACAGCAGCCCGGCGGCCTGCCGGGCGCCCTGCCCGGAGGATGAGGGGAGCGGCCCCAGCGCTTTGGTGAGCATGCGGTGGTGGTCGCCGGCGCTGGCGCGGGCGACGCCCCGGTTCGCGGTGTCCAACCGGATGCGGTGCAGCAGCAGCGTCACCGGGTTTCTCCTTTCATGTAGCCCATGAGTTGCTCCCGGTAGATGCCGGCCCGGCGGTTGAGCAGGTTGTCGGGCACGGGCTCGGGGGTGATGAGGACCTCGCGGAAGGTGAAGGACCGTTCGACGCCGCCGGCCGGGCCGGCGGGCACGGGGACGTCGTTGAGTACCGCGCGGGTGCGTTCGGTTCCCGCTCCGGGGTCCTGGACGGCGTCGGCCTCGTGAACGAAGTCGATCTCGTCGCGTTCTCGCCGTGCGGGCGGCAGCGGAACCCGATGTTTGAGTTCGGCCACGGCGTCGGTCAGGCCGTGGCGCAACAGCATCGGCTGATCGGGAACGAAGGCGCGGCGTCCCAGGTAGGGCTGCCAGTGCGGTCGCTGCAGCGCTGCTGCGGTGGTGTCGATGACCGTGTCGGGGCCGGTGACGGCGACGGTGAACACCGCCCCGGCCAGGTAGGAGCGCCAGGTCTGGACCGTGGTCTGGTTCTTGCCGCGGCGTTTGCCTTCGGCGGTGGGCACCGTGCGTTTGGGGGGTAGTCCGCCGCCGACGGTGTGGTAGTCGACGTGGCGGTCGCCGGGCCGGTCGATGCGCACTGTGAAGGAAACGGTGTCGTAGTCGCCGAGGTCGCCGCCCCGCGGTATGCCGCGGGCGGCGGCCAGCAGCCCGATCAGTCCGGATCGGGTGGGGTGGGGTTGGGTGTCGCGGTGGCCGAATGCGCTGTGCTCGCCCCAGCTCTGCATGGGTCCGGCGAGCCGGAGTACCAGTCCGCTCACTGCGCGGCCTCGTCGGCACTGGCGGGGGCGGCCTGCTGCATGGCCTGCTCGATCAGGGCCGCATACGACCCGGTGTTGGCGCCGAGGGAGGGGAGGTCCTTGTCGAGGCCGAGGCCGGCGTGGCCCTGGTAGAGGATGGAGTCGGGCCACCACACGGAGGCGAGCTCGCCGGCGTAGGCCTCGAGGCGGTCGCGGGCGGTGGCCAGGTGTCCGTGGGTGCCGGCGACGGGTTCTTCGAACGCCGTGGCGTAGGAGACGGGCCGGTCGCTGCGTACCGCGACGTGGACCAGGTCGGGGACGGTGACCGCGGCGGTGGCGGTCTGCTTGCCCGAGGGGACGGTGTCCACGAAGGCCCGCAGGAATTCGGCGGCGAGGCGGGCGGCTTCGCGGGTGTCGCCTCCGGAGTTGTTCACGAGCTGGGTGAGGTTGAGGTTGGCGTAGCGGTAGAAGGTTCCGGCCGAGAACATGCCTTCGTTCATGTGGCCGCTGCCGCGGTCGCCGTCTTTGAGGAGGTCGTCGACGGCGGTGAAGAAGTCGACGTCGATGTTGGTGGGGTGGACGGTGAAGGCGTGGGCGAACTGCACGGCACCGTCGAGTTCGGTTTCGGGCAGCTCGGCCAGCATCCGGCCGAACAGGCGCACGGAGGCGTTGCGGGAGTTGAGGACGGCCACGACCCGGTCGGTCGGCAGCACGGCCTTGGGCTGCTTCTTTCCGGCTTGGGCGGCGATGTCCTCGGCGTGTTCGGCTGCGAGCTCGGCCAGCTGGGCGATGGCGTCGCTGGGCAGGTACAGCAGGACGGAGGTGTCGGGCGGCAGGGTCTCGCCCTTGTGGTTCTTCTTGGCGGTACCGAGGCTGATGTCCTTGCCGGCCGAGCGTACGACCTGTTTGCCCGCCTCCAGCGCGTTCTCCTCGCTCCAGCCGGATGTTCGGAGGCGCTCGGTCACCGCCGAGACCAGGCGGCGGGTGCGCACCGCCGGGTCGCCGAGCCGGTTCTCGACGCGGCGGCGCACTTCGCGCTTCCAGCTCTGGCTCGATACCCGGGTGCGTTCGGCGCCGCCGAGGACCAGGGTTTTCGGTGAGCCGAGGTCGTCGCGGTTGAGGTTGGAGTAGGGCAGTGTCTGCAGGGCGTGGATGTCGATGTAGGCGGGATTGGGCATGAAGGGGCCTTGCTTTCTGGTGTCGGTTGGCGTGACGAGGGGCGTTGTCAAGCGGCCGGTCGCCAGCGTGCAATGGACGCGGCTGCCGGCTGCGGTTAGGCGTCGTCGCCGGTGGGCGTATCGTCGGCCTGCTTGGTGCGGCGTTTGCGGGTCTCTTCGATCGACAGGACGCGGTAATAACCGTCCAGCCACTGCTTGGCGACACGGTTGCGTCCGTTGGTGCCGCCTTCGCGCCAGGTCGCGAGGTCGCAGGCCAGCCTGGTCCAGTCGACGGCGACGCGCTCGGAGCGCAGGAAGCGCACGATCCGCGGCAGGTGGCGGTGCAGACCGTCGAGGTCTTGGCGGCACAGCAGATGCAGGCGCTTCTCCTGAGGTGCCTCCTGTTGCTCGTCGCGGTCGCCGGAGGATTGGGGGGAACGGGCCTTGGCCGCCTCGACGGAGGAGTTGCCCAGGGCGCTGCCGAGGTCCAGGGCTACCGCGCCCGTCGACGGTTGGGGCCCCGGAGCGTGATCGGCTTCGCCGGAGTCGTCTGCGGTAGCGGGGGCCTCCGGCTGTGGGGGATGGTCATCGTCGCCCGGAGGGGTGGGTTCGATGTCCTCGTCGCGGGCGCGGCGCGGTTGGGCGGCGATGAGGGCGGCGACGGCGTAGAAGGCGCGTTCGACGGCCTCACGCTGCGGCCCGTGGAGGTCGTGCAGGTGGGGGGAGATGACGCGGCGGGCCGCGGGGCGGATCTCGGTGTCGTCGGGGTGGCGTCCCAGGGCGCGGCGCAGCGCGGAGCGTTCCCCCGGGCGGTGTTCCACACTGTCGCGGACGTGGGCGACGAGTTTGCCTGCGCGCTCGCGCAGGTCCTGCTGGGCCGGGGTCATGCCGCTCCTTCTTCGCCCTCATCGGGGGTGTCGATCCGGTTTTTGAACAGAGCGCCGCGGTTGCGCGCGACGGCTTTGGCCACGCGGGGGCGGTGCCGGTAGCCGTCGGTGGCCTCGGCGTAGGCGTGCAGCGCGAGGTCGATGAAGGCGTTGCCGGGTTCCTGGGGATCGTCGCCGCCGACGAGTTGCCAGAACCGGTCGTGGGCGCGAGACCAGTAGCGGCCCGTTCCCAGCAGCGTCCAGGGGGCGCTGTCTTCGCGTTTGACGTCGCCGCCCAGGCCGCTGTCCTTCCACGCGCGGGTGAGCTGGCGCTCCAGGCGCCAGCCGGCGTCCTCGGCGGCGTCGGTGGCCTGCCGGATGGCGCGCAGGGTGCGTCCGGCCTGCTGAGCGTCGTCGGCGCTTTCGTGCAGCCATCGCAGGACGGGTGGGGTGGTGGCGGTGAACCACTGCTTGTCGCGGGTCTGGCCATCCTGGTCGAATCCGAAGGCGCGGGCGCGCATCGCGTCGCTGATGTCGGAGGGCAGGCGGTAGCGCAGGTCGTGGTGCAGCCGGGGCATGCGGGTCAGGCGCCCGCGGTGCTGGCCGTCGTTGAGGATGGCGGCGAGGTCGCGCCACACCGCCCGGGTGGCGTCGGCCTTCATCGATGCGATAGTGCCGTCGTCCCGGTGTATGTGGACCTGGTAGGGATCCTCGGGCGCCGCCCACTTCTGGCGGATCTCCGGGGAGAGGCGGGCGCCCCAGGTGACCGTGGCGTCGACGACCTGGGTGGCGTCCGGCGACGGTTCGAGTAGGACGGCGTGGCGGAACTGGTTGACCAGGCGGCCCGCGAGTCCGGCTACGGGGGGCGGCAGGGTGGGGTCGCGCAGTTCTTCGCGTTCCCAGGGAGCCGGGGTGTCCTCGTCGTCTTCGACGAAGGGGAGGTTCAGCAGGAGGCTCTCGAACAGGGTGCGGCCGAGGGGGTGGAACGAGAGGGCGCCCCGCAGCGGCCCGGCCGCGGTGTCGGCGGCGCTGACGTCACCGGCGGTGCGGGAGGTGCAGCGGCCGGAGGGGCCGTAGTAGAGGGTGGCGATGAGGTGGTGGGCGGCTTCTGCCGCCGGTACGGGGATCGGCCGCAGGTCGGTGGTGTGGCGCAGCCATACCTGGGTGTTGCCGGCGGGGCGTCCCCAGCACAGTTTGTTCACGCCTGAGGTTTTGGGGCACTGGGCTTCGGGACCGCTCAACCGGGGATCCTGCAGCCAGGGGCGCCGGCCGAAGAGGTCGAACCGGTCGTGGTGGCGGTGGAAGTAGGCCTCGATCTCGCCGGGGTCGAACCGGCCCTCACGCAGAATCTCCGTGCGGGCCTGGGCCCAGTCGGACCAGTCGGTCCAGGTGTCCAGGCCGGTCAGGCGTGCGGCGATCAGGGCGAGGATGCGCCACAGCCCGGCCGAGGCCGGGGGCAGGGCGAGTTCCACGTCGGTGTATTCGTGTGCCCGGTGGAGCAGGGTTTTCAACCCTACGGGCGCGGCCGGTCCGCCGTGTGTGTGGCGCACGGGGATCCACGGGTCGGTGGTCAGGTCGAAGGAGGGCAATGAGGGTCCAGTCTCCTGGGGCGATGCGGCGAGGCGCGGATGAATGGGGGTGGGGCGCCGGTCGTCATCCGCCGGAGCCGGTGCGGCGGTGGATGAGTCCGCGTTCCTTATCTAGCAACCAGGTGCGTCCGCCCAGGACCGCTTCGCTCCATTGGCCGGATTCGGCCAGGGGCTGGCGGATCAGCAGGAGCCGGTTGAGGTGGCTGTGTTTGCGCCACGGGAGCGGCACCGCGGTGTCTTGGGGGCTCAGGTCGCGGTACCACGGCCCGCCTTGGACGGGGATGGTCAGCCTCATGATCTCCTTGGCCTCCTCCGGGCTGAGCGGAGACGTGCGGCCGGGTTCGGTGCCGACCAAGGCGCGGGTGCGTGCCGAGTCCGCCCACAGTCGACCGTCGGCGTCGGCGAAGCAGCACAGGACGCGCACCGAATCGGCGCCCAGGCGGGTGGCCACGGCTTCGTCGGAGAAGTCGTTCATCGTCATCGCCGACAGGTCCGCCTGGTCGGCGAGTTGGTCCGGGCGCGGGACGACGGCGGTGTTGGCCTGGGCCTGCTGGGCCATAGCCTCGCCGATGCGTTCGTACTCGCGTTTGACGTTCTGCGCGAGGTCGGGGTCGTCATGCACCTGCTCGACCAGCGCCTGCACGTCGTCGGGAATCGCCACACAGGCCCCGTGTTCCTGCAGCAGGCGGTGGGTGCGCTCCAGCAGGGAAGGTGCATGGATCGCACTCCAGGGGGTGGGCATCGCGTCGGCGTCGGGTTCACCGGGCACGAGCACGGCCACGCGCGGGGCGGTGAGGCGGTGGCGGTCGATGATGCCCAGGTGCTCGTGGCGCCAGCACCGGCCTGCCCGCTGCAGCAGCAGCGCCAGCGGCGCGAGGTCGGTGACCATCAGGTCCAGGTCGATATCCAGGCTCTGCTCGATGATCGCGGTGGCCACCAGCACCGCCGAGCGCGGACGTGCACCATCTTTGGCGCCGTCCTTGCCGAACGCGTGCAGCACGGTCGCGGTGATCTCGTCACGCTGCCATTGGGGGAAGCGTGCATGCAGCAGGTGCAGCTCGGTGCCCTCGCCGGGCCCGCCGCCGGCCTCGTCGATGAGGCGGCGGACGAGATCGTAGGTCTCCTGGGCCTCCTTCACGGTCGTGCACACCACGGCCGCGGTGCCGCCCCGGCTCAGCACGGGCGCCAGCAGGCGGCGCAGCGCCTCCGTCCGATCGGCGGTGCGCGAGGGTCGAGAGCGGGCCGCGGCGCCGGACTTCTCTTCCCGGATGGGAACGGCTTCCAGGGACATGTCCAGAGGGCTGCGTTTGGTCGCGGTGATCGGCGCCGGGTTGCTGATCACGTGAGGCGCCCCTGCCTCGGCCGAGACGTGCACCCACCCGGGATAGGACAGGTGCTCGATCACCGGCGGCACCACACCCCTGCGGCGGGGCCGCCGAAGGACGCCAGCGCCTTCCAGGTAGGCGCGGGCGTAGGAATCGGCCACCGAGCGGTGCAAGGTCGCCGACAGCAGCACCACCGGGACTTCGAGGCGGCCGAGCCAGCACAGCAGGCGCTCCAGCTCCTTCTGCATGTAGGGATCGACCGCATGAGCTTCGTCCACGACGACGGTCTTGCCGGCCAGGCCCAGCATCCGCACCGCGTTGAACCGGCTGGGCAGCACGGCCATCAATGCTTGGTCGAACGTGCCCACGCCCCAGGAGGCCAACAGGCCGCGCAGTCCTCCGTAGAGCCATTCCGTGGGCGCGAAGGAAGTATCGGGGTGGTTGGTCAACACCTGGGAGGAGGAGCCCGGCGTGGGCGGGGTGTGGTCCTGTTCGAGCCAGGCCATCGAGTGCAGCCGCATCAGCGGGCGGGGATGGGCGGCGCGGCGCTCGGCGTACTGACGGACGCGGGTGTGCATGCTGTTGGCGGTGGCCATGGTGGGCAGGAGGTACGCCCGTCCGGTGCGGCCGGCGGCCTCGCCCATGAGGTCGGCTGCGTGCTTTCCGACCTCGGTCTTGCCCTCGCCGGTGGGGGCGGTGACGATGAGCAGCCCCGGTCCGTGTACGAGTTCCGGCAGGTGCTCGGCGACCGAGGCCTGCAGGCCGAACGGTTCGGAGATGGCGGGGAAGGACTCGGCGAAGGAGGCCGCGGGCACGTGGAGCGGCTCCAGCCCCGCGTCGGCGACCAGGCCTTCGGCCACCGGACGGACACGTGCGAAGTAGGCCGCGAGGTCGGCCTGCGCCCCGGATCGCGGGAGGTCCTGCAGCCGCTGGAGTAGGAAGTGTTCCTGGCTGGCCAGCCAGTCCGCGAGAACGATGAGCCCGGTGACGACGACCGCTGTGGGAGCGTCCAGCGACGGCGGCACGGGGGGATGGCCCAGGGCTGTTCCGACGGCCTGCAGATAGGCGCTGCGCTGTTCGTCCCATGCATCCTCGGCGAAGCCGAACTCTTCCCGCACGTCGTAGCGCGCATGGGGCCGCTCCGGGTAGCGCCCGTGGTGACCACCCACCACCTGGGCGATCAGCGAGGTGCGGCTGTCATCGACATCGTCAGGCGGCGGATACCCCGACTCGGGCAGCGCCATCGCCAGCCATTGGCACCCCGTGAGCGCATGGCCTTGCGGCAAGGAGGGACCCACCGCGGGAAAACCCGACAATGGGGATAGGGAGAGCTTTTTCGTTTGAAAGTAGGGTTCGATCTTTCCGATATCGTGCAGCCCGGCCCAGTAGGCCACGATTCGCCCCGCGGTGTCCGTATCGACGCCAAAGCGGCGCGCCAGATGCTCCCTGAGCCCGGGTGCTACGTGGTTTTCCCACAATGCGAGGCAGACAGCCGCAGCATCGAGACCATGACAGATCGCCGGGTACACGGCCCCGCCGAGGCCACGTTCCTTTGCCCCGATGCGGAGATCGGGATGCTCGTCATCACTCACCATGGACTCCCCTACCGCCAGCCGGAGCACTCGCACTATTCCGGGAACGTTAACGACGACCAGCGACAAAAGTCGGAACCACCTAAAACCGAGATCCAGACCGTCGCTCACCAGGAACGTTGATGCCCGGGCTCCTCGAGGGGGTCGGGTTCGCTTCGGCGGAGCTCGGCGTAGCGACCCTCGGGCGGCTCCAGCCGGATCCGGCTGCCCTACCGCATCGGCCCGTCCCGGGGCCGCCGACCGTCGGCAGAAGTTCCCAGTGCGGCTGCGGATTCGGGGAGCCGGTCATGACGTCTCATCCGCGGTCGCGGCCACGCCGATGCGGGATGCGCCGGCTCCACATCGAGATAGCCGTGCTCTGAGGCCACCGCGACGACACAACTGAGACGGGCCCTCGGCGAAACATCGGCTTCAGCGGCTGTTATATGGACGCCACCACTCGCCCAGGCTCCCTAGTACTCCAGTTGTAGATCCGGTTTGTCATGGTTCTCGGGCGGCTTGTCTGCGGTAATGACACCGGCGGGCGCTGTCCTGGTGGGAGCGTCTGAACACCGACCAGCCCAGTACATGCTCGATCTCGGGACGCCTCGGGAACAGGGCGTTGAGTAGATGGGCGATCTCGTTGCACGTCAACGCGGTCATCCCGTCTGCGGCCGGGTCTTGGCGCTGCTCGATGGCCGCGCAGGCCGCGAGGAAGGCATAGGCCCACATCGCGAACAGGCTCCACCGGTACCAGGAGCGCCAGGTACGCACCTGATGCTCGTCCAGCCCGGCCAGGCCCTTGCTCTGCTGGAAGCCCTCCTCGACCGTCCACCGGCGCCCGGCAACGGCGACCAGGCGTTTCAGGGCGACCGGTTCGGGTGCGTAGCACCGGTAGAACGCCAGCTCTTTCGTGGTGCGATGGCGGCGGATCAGTGCCCACCGGTGCCCCTCGGCGGTGGGTTCGGCCTCGATGAGCGCCCAGTCGTACAGGCGCCGGCCCTTGGCGCCCGATCCGGCGGAAAGGCGCTGCCAGGCGGTCTCGGGGGTGAGGACCGCGAGTTCGGCGAGGGTCCTCGGGCCGTGCGCCAGGGCGATGCGCTCGGTGCGGGCCACCCCCAGCACATAGCCCAGGGAGCCTCCCCCTGAGTAGTGGACATCTCCGACAATGGAAACCAAGGAGGAGTCCACCACCATGGCCATGAAGCACTATCCGGCCGAGTTCAAAGCCGACGCGGTCGCGCTGTACCGGTCCCGGCCCGGCGCCACCATCGCCGAGATCGCCGACGAGCTCGGCGTCAACCGCGAGACGCTGCGCAACTGGATCCGCATCGACGACAGGCAGCGCTCGGCGACGGCCGCGCCGGCCCACCCCCGCCCGGCAGAGGCCGCGCCCGCGGGCGAGCCGCTGCAGCAGGAGAACAAACGGCTGCGCGCCCAGATCGCCGAACTGGAGAAGGAACGCGAGATCCTGCGCAAGGCGGCCGCCTATTTCGCGGGAGAGATGAAGCAGTGAGCCGCTTCTGCTTCGTCCAGGACCACCAGGGCGCCTACGGCGCCAAGCGGCTGTGCGCGGTGCTTCAGCTGTCGCGCTCGGGCTACTACGCCTGGCGGGCCCGCGCAGGCGCGCGTGAACAGCGGGCGGCCGCCGACGCCGAACTGACCACCCGGATCGCGGCGATCCACGCGGCCGACCGCGCCTGCGGGGCGCCGAGGATCACCGCCGAGCTGCGCGAGCAGGGCCACGTAATCAACCACAAGCGGGTGGAGCGCCTGATGCGCACCGCCGGCATCGAAGGCCTGCACCTGCGCAGGAAAGTGCGCACCACGGTGCCCGAGCCCGCCACGGCCCCGGCGGGCGACCTGCTGGGCCGCGACTTCACCGCCCAGGCGCCCAACACCCGCTATGTCGGCGACATCACCTACCTGCCCGTGGACGGCGACCGGTTCCTGTACCTGGCCACGGTGATCGACCTGTACTCGCGGCGGGTGGTGGGCTGGTCCATCGCCGACCATATGCGCGCCGAACTCGTCTGCGATGCGTTGGAGGGGGCCCGGCGCGCGCGGGGCGGCTGCCTGGACGGCGCGGTCTTCCACACCGACCACGGCGCCCAATACACCTCCCGGCGGTTCCAGACACAGTGTGCGGAGCTGGGGGTGGTGCGCTCGATGGGCGCGGTGGGCTCCTCGGCCGACAACGCCGCGGCCGAGGCCTTCCACGCCACTCTCAAACGCGAAACCCTCCAGGGGCCCGGCTTGAAGCGGTGGCCCAGCCCGCACACGGCGCGCATGGCGGTGTTCTCCTGGATCAACCGCTACAACACCCGCCGCAGGCACTCGGCGATCGGCTACCTCGCCCCCGCCGTCTACGAGCACCGAACCGCTAAGCTGCACCTGGCTGCCTGATTACCGGGTGTCCACACTCACGGGGGAACCCCCCAGGTGCGCCTCTTCCAGGGCGTGGCGCAGATGCGGATTGGCGCCGTAGACCTCGTCGGCGGCCACCCACCGGGCCGGTGTGTGCGCAGCCAGGGCGGCCGAGATCATCTGCCGGGCGAGCTCGGGTTTGGTCGCGAAGGAGACCTCGTCGGGGACCCCGGCGGCGCGCAGCCGTTCGGGGTCGCGGGTCCAGGAGCGGGGCAGGTAGAGGCGGTGGTCGGTCAGAGCGTGGCCGGCAGGCGTGGCGTAGGCGAGGTAGACCGCGACCTGGGCGTTCTCGACGCGTCCGGCGGTGCCGGTGTACTGGCGCTGGACGCCGACCGTTGCGGTGCCCTTCTTCAGGTCCCCGGTTTCGTCCAGGACCAGGACGGCGTCCTGGTCTCCCAGGTGGGTGCGGGTGTAGGTGCGCAGGTCTTCGATCAGGCCGCCTTCGTCGACCTGGGCGCGGGAGAGCAGGTGCTGGAGGCGGTGGGGGGTGGGGTGGCCGGCGTGTTCGGCCAGGGTCCAGCAGTTCTTGCGTGCCAGCGGGGCGAGCAGGCCGCGGAGGAGGTCGCGGGTCGTGTGTCGGGTCTCGGGTCGGGTGAGGCGGGTGGAGATGGTGTGGATCAGCTCGTTCAGCCGGTGGGGCCAGCGTTGGGCGGCTACGCTGAGCGCAGCGGCCACCGCCGGGGTTTTCGTTGTCTTCACAACCATCGATGATCACGCGGTGGCCGTCTGTGTGTCCGGTGAACGGCCCGATTCAGTGGTCTGGTGGTGTGCTGTCGCCGGCATTGGGGGCAAGGAAGGACAAACCGGATCTACAACTGGAGTACTAGGGTGGCTCCATGCCGTTGTGGGAGTACGCCCCATGGGGCCTAGCGGGAGCCGGGTGCGTAGAGGCGCTGCAGTTCGCGGCCGCGATCTCACGCACGCGCGACTGGCCCTGGCGCGCGCCCGGGGCACCCTCGGCCTTCCCCCTACTGGTCTCGATTGTGCTTCGCCTGGGCGTCGGCACCGTCCTGGCGATGGCCCTGGGCGGCTCCGACCAAGTCTCCGGACAGATCGGAGCGTTCGTGTCCGGCGTCGCCGCTCCGGTATTCATCGAACGTATCCTTGGCCAGTTCAGTGGCGGCCGCTCTCTGACCCCGACTGACCCGAGCTCGCTCGCCAACGCCTCCGCCCCGGCACTAGGCCCTGTTTAAGAAGCCCTGGTTGATCGGGCTTGCCCGGCATGTCGGGACTGCGCACAAGCGAGGTCTCCGGTAAATGGAGCAACGACCAAGCAGCCCATCTACACGGAGACCTCGGTGGCCAGGGTACCGATCGGAGGACGTAAAGACCTGACCGACAAGCAGTGGCGGGCCCTGAAACCGCTGCTGCCCCCGCGACCCGCAGGCGGGAGGCCGCCGACATGGACGCGGCGCCAACTGCTGGACGGCATCCGCTGGCGCACCCGCGCCGGTGTGCCCTGGCGCGACGTGCCCGAACGCTACGGCCATTGGCAGTCGGTCTACCATCTGCTGCGGAGCTGGCAGCGCGCCGGGATCTGGGCGCTGATCGCGGCCAAGCTGCGGGCCTGGACCGATGCCGCCGGGCTCATCGGCTGGACGGTCGCGGTCGACTCCACCACCTGCCGTGCCCACCCCCACGCCGCCGGGGCGCGCCGCCGTCCCGGCCGCCAGGCCGAGCCGCCCGGCGACGAACCCGGCGACCACGCGCTGGGGCGTTCGCGCGGCGGGTTCTCCACCAAGCTCCACCTGGCCGGAGAGCAGCACCGCAAACCGCTGTCGGTGGTATTGACGGCGGGCCAGCGCGGTGACAGCCCGCAGTTCGCGCGGGTTCTGGAGCGCATCCGTGTGGCCCGCTCCGGGCCGGGGCGCCCGCGTATTCGGCCCGAGCGGGTGTTGGCCGACAAGGCCTACTCCTCGCGGGCCAACCGGGCCTACCTGCGGCGGCGCAAGATCCCGGCGACCATCGCCGAGCCCCGCGACCAGCGGTGCCATCGCAAGGCGAAGGGGTCGGCGGGCGGCCGGCCGCCGAGGGTGGACCGACAGGCGTATAAGCAGCGCCACGTGGTGGAGTGCGGGATCGGGCGGCTCAAGCAGTTCCGTGCTGTGGCCACCCGCTTCGACAAGCTCGCCCTGCGCTACGAGGCCACGATCCAGGTCGCCGTGATCGACATCTGGCTGCGCGACCTCGCAGCGACACCTTCTTAAACAGGGCCTAACCGACCCCGACGCCACTCGATCGTCCCCGGATCTCGCCGAGGGCTCCCAGCCATCCAGCGGGGGTGATCACGATGTCCGCTGAAACCTCGACTGCCCCCTCCGCCTGGCGGACGTTCCTGCGATGGCTCCTTGACTTCCTGCTCCAACTTCTGCATGCCCTGGCTCGCGACACACCACCGTTCACGGCCCGGACCACAACCACGACCAGGAAGCAGCGCCCGCGCTCGAGGTGGTGGATGCTGCACGCCGCACTGACGCGCGCTCACTGGCCCTTTGCTGTACGCCCTTTTGGCGCCCCCTTCGCAGATCTGGCAGGCACGAACCTGCGGGGCATACATGTGAACGACGCAAAACTGGCCTGGGTGGACCTAAATGGTGCGCTCCTGATCGGAGCGCGCTTGGAAAATGCGGATCTGCGGCAAGCCCGTTTGACCAGCGCCAACCTCCGCAGAGCCCACCTGAACGGCGCGAATCTAAACGGTGCACGCTTGGTGGGAGCCGACATGAGCGTTGCACTTCTCGTAGAAGCGCACCTGGAAGGAACCGATCTACAGTCGTCCAGTTTGGATTACACGTCTCTTCGCGGAGCGCATATGGCAGGCGCCAAATTAGATGGTGCACGCTTGGTGGGTGCGGATCTGAGCGACGCAGATTTGACCGGAACAGACCTACGCATATCACATTCGCCTTACTTGCACATGACGAAAACTCTGTGGAGTACTTCCACTCGCTGGCCGTCGGATCAATTCGAGTCGGCAATCAGAAAGGAGTCGAATCCACTTGACTCGAAAGGAATATACTGGCAGGTCCGATAGGTCACCTCCAGATTCAGCGGAGGACTTTCGTGCTCGGTCGTGGACTGCGGTCGAACTGGTGGCGCTGAGCTCCTATTGGCGTTCTCGTTGACCGCGCGCTGCCAGGGCGCGTTCGGGTCGCAGAAGTAGACGTCGAGCCCGGTGGCATCGGCGATATGCCCGTACTCGGCCATCTCGGCGCCCTGGTCCCAGGTCAGCGACCGGCGCCCCAGTTGCGGGCGCACTCCACCTAGCCTCGATCTTTCGTGAGGCAGCGGCGTCGAGGTGAAGTACCCGTCCCTGTCCTCACGAGTTGAGAAAAGCCGAGGCAGGGCGTGACAACAGCCCGATTCGCTCGGGCGGGGCGCCGGAGTCCACGGGCTCCGGAAGGGTCTTTCGTGTCGTCGGTGCCGGGCATCGGCGGTCAAGTCGGGGCTTGCAGCAGCCGCAGCCGATCGATCGCGCCGCTCAGCAGCTCGGCCCAGGGCCAACTCCGGTTGAACCGCACGAGCTTGCGGCGGCCGGTGGCCACCAGCCGGGCCGCCGCGCTGAACAGGCGCAGCCGCAGGCGTTTGGGCTCCAACCGGCGGGCCTCATGCCCGCCCAGGGCGAGCATCTGGGCCCAGGCCACCAGGTCAAGAGCCAGCAGCACGAGTTCGAGCCAGATCCGATTGGCGGCGAAACCGTGCAGAGGCAGATTGGCGAGACCGGTGTCCTTGGCCGCGCGGATGCGGTCCTCGCACCGGGCGCGGCTTCGGTGGCGCAGCTCCAGATCGGCGAGCTGACCGGTCGGGGTGTTGGTGGCGAAGCAGGTGATGCGGTTGCCGTCGACGTCGGTGATGCGCAGTTGCGCGCCGGGGTGCGGGCGTTCGGCGCGCACGATCAGTCGCATCCCCCTCGGCCAGCCGGTGAGGTCGACCATGCCGGTGATCTCGGCGACCCAGGCGCCGGTGCGCGCCTGGCCTGCGGCGTCGTAGACCGGGCTCCAGGCGGTGGCGGGGGTGCGGCCGATGACGGTATGGATGTCGTCGGTGATGGTCATGCCCACCGAGTAGGACAGCCAGCGGCCCCGCCGGGTGAGCCAGTCGAGGAAGGTGTGGGTGCCGCCGACGGTGTCTGTGCGGACGAGGGTCTTCCTGCCGCTGCGGTGGGCGCGGGGCAGCTGCTTCAGCGCCGCGGCGGTGACGGTGATGTGGTCGTCGGCGGTGTTGGATCCGGCGTTGCCCGGGCGCAGCAAGGCGGTCAGGGGTTCGCCGGTGCCCTGGCCCCGTGGTCGCAGAAGGCGGCCAACGGGTGGAATCCGTATCCCTTTTTCCAGGTGGGGGCCGCGTTCTGTTTGTCGGAGTGGGCGGTGATGAGGGTGGCGTCGATGTCGATGACCACCCGGCGGTCCTGGTCGGGTGGGCCTGGTGTGCGCGTGTCCAGGCGGCTTCGCGCGCGTGGGCGCGGGCGGCGCGGATCGCGGCCAGGGCCCGCTCGGGTTCGGCGGCCAGCGTGTTGATGGTGCGCGAGGCGGTGGGGTCGGACGCCACGGGCCGTACAGGCCGGGTTCGGCCCGCAGCAGCGCGGCGTCGGCCAGGCAGTCGCCGCCCAGCGCGAGGGCGATGGCCAGATCGGTGCAGGTCTCGGCGGGATCATGGACGGCGCCGGGTTTGCGTCACCGGGCCAGGGCGGCGCGCAGCGCCGTATCGAGGCCGGTGGCGCGCACGGTCTCACTCAGCAGCAGGCGGCCAGCCTGGGAGATGGTTCCGGTGCCGTCGGCCCTGGCCTGCATGCGGGGGTAGGACTCGGTAGGCTTCACTTGAAAGGTGCTTCTGTTTCTGCTGGGGACATGGATTTGAACAGTGTCCCAGTTCAGAAGCACCTTTCGCATGTGCAGAGGGGTCTGCGATCACGCCTGCCGTGAAAGCTCGAGGCTAATAGCAGGGCGACTTCATGTCTGAGAGGGCGTTTCGTGGGTTGATGTCCCCTTCGTCGTCAGGGTTGGACAAGACAGGCTGGTCAAGCGGCCGCTGGTGGGCTATGGGCGGTGCCGGGAGAACAAGCCCGGCTTGGTCTCGGCGAGGATGCCGCGGTCGACCAGGCGTTTGAGCTTGAAGCGCGTGTTCTCGACGCTCTTGGACACGATGGGCAGGTCCGAGGCCTGGCACAGGTCGCGGGCACGCAGCGGCCGGCCGAGGTCGCCGAAGGCGTCCATGATATTCAAGTGGTCGGGGCGCCGTGGTTCATGCCAGGGGTATGCAGCCGAACACATCCTGCGGGTCCCACTTCTCCTTCAACGCCCGCAGCCGCATCAGGGTTGGCTTTTCATGGAAAGCCTCGAACTGCCCGTCGCCCACGGCCCCGTAAACAAAATTGGCGGAACGGCCGACGGCCCACTCCGCCAGCCCGTTCATGATCCGATGGTGCACGCGCCGAACGTCGTTGACCTCGACATTCCCGAGTGGAGAGAGGATCCGAACGATGTATTGCGCGTCGCGGTGTCCGACTGCGTTCGGCTGAGCAGGAGGACGGGACAGAGCACCACCGAGATGGCGGATGTCCAGGACGACCGGGACCGGCGCGGCCGGACCGCACACCCTCCGGGTTATCTCGGCTGCCTCCGGAGGGAAGTCGGCCAGCAGGACGTTGCTGCCCTGGTAGGCGTGCGGTGCCCGAGGGTCGTTGTAGATCGTCCCCGATTCGGAGTAGGGCATGTCGCGGATCTCGCCCAGGACAACTGGCTCGATCCGCCGGAACGGAGCGATCAGTTCCGCGGCCGCCTCGGACGTACTTGTGCTGGCGAACCGGAGATGCAGCACATGCCTGTTACGCAGCGCACCTGGCACCTGCGGCAACGGCGGGCAACGCAGCATACCGAGGGAAGCGTTCAGGGTCTCCGGTGCGCGAGTGGTCAGGCCCCGGAACTCGGCGAGGACCTCGCGGGCCTGTGCCACGTCGAAGAACAGTCCGCCGCCATAGACCCGGTCGACCGGGAACAGCCGGATGGTCATGGCTGTGACGATACCGAGGTGATCTTTGCCCCCACGGAATGCCCAGAACAGCTCCGGCTCGCTCGTTGCGGTCACGGTGCGCAGCCGTGCGTCGCTGGTCACCACATCGAGCGAGCGGACGTGGTCGGCCGCGAAACCGAACTCGCGGCCCAGCAGGCCAAGACCGCCCCCCAGGATGTAGCCGACGGCGCCCACGTCAGGTGATGATCCGCTCAGTGGGGCGAGCCCGTACGGAGCGGCCGCCGCGATGACCTGGTACCACCGCACGCCGGCCGCGATCCGTGCTTCCTGCCGCTCCGGGTCGATGTGCACGCCGGCCATCCGGTGTGTGCTGACCAGTACTCCACCCTGCTGGGGGAGAGTCACCCCGTGGCCGGTGGCCTGCACAGCAACGGAGAGCCCGGTCGCTGCCGCGTGGGCGACGGCCGCACACACGTCATCGGCGTCCTCCGCCCCGACGATCAGCGCGGGCTCGTGGGGAAAAGCGGTTTGAAACGCGATGCGTTCCTGCTCGTACGCGTCATGAGACGGGTACAGGACTGGGCCTCGGACCTCGCCCAGCGTCGCGGAAGCCGATGTCGGAGATTGCTGTCCGCTGCCCAATGCACTGTCCCTCACGAGGTGATGCGCTGCCATTCCAATGTGCTGCGCTCGGCATGTGTACTCGGGCCGCGACCCGACAGGAGGAGGCGGTCACCGACGAGTTCCACGTCGCGCACCTGATCCAACCCGATCCACCGGCGGTCCGGTGCGACGGAAATCGTGTGCACCACTCGCTCCTGCTCGCGCCGCCATGTCCCGGCGTAGCTCATGTATCGGGTGCCGCCCTCCTTGTCTGTGCGCATCATGTTCACCGCGACATGCCCGGTCGCGGCGTAGACGAGGAGCCCGCTGGGGGAGGCACCGAGCGGGTCGGTGCCTCCGCCCGCATCTGTGGTGCGGAACGACACGAGTCGCCACGCGCCGACCAATTCATCCATTCGTCCATCACTCCACAGGAACTGCAGGAAATACGGTGTTGCCGGGATCACCGCCGACGACTCTGCCGAGAACGCCGGCGCTGATGTCGTGTGGAACTCCGAGTTCGGGCGTGCTCGACTCGTCGAGTTGCGCGAGATGTACAGGGTCCAGCACCAACTCCAGTGTTCCGAGGTAGCTGTCGAGCTGAGCCAGGTCGCGGGGGCCAACGATCGGGATGACGGAGGTGGTCGAGGCGGCCTGCCGGTGACGCAGCCACGCCATGGCGACGCTCGCCGGAGATTCTCCGACCTGTCCAGCCACCGAGAGGACGGCGTCGAGCACCTTGGTCTTCTGCGGCGTGTCCTCCACCTGGACGGCTCGCTTCCATTCCGTCAGCCGACCACTCGTCCCGCTCCGGTACTTGCCGGTGAGCAGGCCGCCCCCCAGGGGCGACCACACAGCGACGCCCAGACCGAGCGCCTCCGACATCGGGAGGGCCTCTCGTTCCGCAGTGCGCTCCACGAGGCTGTACTCGAGCTGGATGCCTACAAGCGGTGTCCACCCGCGTACGTCGGCCAGGGTGGCGCCCCTGGAGACGCGCCACGCGGGGAAGTTCGACAGCCCGGTGTACAGCACTTTGCCACTGCGGACGAGGAGATCCAGCGACGCCATCACTTCGTCGATCGGGGTGAGGGGATCGGCGAAGTGCACCCAGTAGAGATCGAGATAGTCGGTGCCAAGCCGGCGAAGGCTGGCCTCGACCGCTCGCACCATGCTCTTACGGCTGTTACCGGTGTCGGAGATACGCGGATGCTCACAGGCGCCGTAGGCGAACTTGGACGAGACCACGAAATGGTCGCGGTCGGCGCGGAGGAAGTCGCCGACCATGCTCTCCGCCTCCGTGTAGTTGTAGCAGTCGGCGGTGTCGATGAAGGTGCCTCCGGCGCCGGCGAAGCGCTCGAAGATCGCCTGCGCCTGCGAGCGTTCGGTGCCTCCTCCCCACGCGTGCCCGAAATTGGCTGTACCGAGGGCGAACTCCGATACCCGCAGGCCGGTCCGCCGCCCGAACGTCATGTACTGCATTTCCACTCCTCCGGACCGCAAGCGGCCAGTAGTTCCATTAAGCACTTCGCTGCTCGGGCGCCGTACTGCTGCCCGTGCGCAGTGAGTCAGCGACGATGCGGAGCAGTGCCGGCCGCTGCTCCCGGTGATAGAAGTGATGTCCGGGCAGCAGATGACTTTCGAACCCACCCACCGTGTGGTCCCGCCACCCGGACAGGTCGCGCGCGATCGGCGCCTCCTGGGACCCCGCGAACGCCGTGACCGAACATTTCAAGGGCCCAGAGGGCTCGTGCACGTAGGTCTCTAAGATGGCGAGATCGTTGCGGAAGGGGCCCATAGTGACTCTGAGCAGCTCTGGTGTGGTCTTGACAGCACTGGGGAGGGCGCCCCACATGGCTTCGACCCGGGCGAGCAGCTCGTCGTCGGGCAAGGTGTGGAGGGGACGCGAGCTGTGGGACATGGAGGGAGGAGGCGGCGCGGAGGACACGAAGAGCTGCTGCGGAAGCGGCCTTCCTCGCGCCTGCAGGCCCCGAGCCACCTCGAAGGCGACCAGTGAGCCGAGGCTGTGGCCGAACAGGGCGAAACGTTCCCCGAAGTCGACGCTCTCCAGCACCTGCTCGACCAGTGCGGACATGCGGGTAACCGCCGGCTCGGACATGCGGCTGCCCCGGCCGGGGAGTTGCACCCCCCACACCTGAACGTTCGGGAGATCGTCCGACCAGCGGACGTACTCGCCCGGAGAACCTCCGGCGTGGGGGAAGCAGTACAGGCCGATCGGCGCGTCGGGCCTTCGCATGCGGCTGATGAGCCAACGAGGCTGCTTCTGGACGATGTTTTCGTTCAAGACGGCTCCTTCTCACCGATCCTGTCGCCGATCAGCCGGGTCATCGCGGCCGGTGTCGGCGCGTCGAAGATGGCCAGCGAGTCGAGCTCGACGCGGTAGATCTCGCGAAGGCGCTCCAACAGGTCGATGGAGATCAGTGAGTCACCGCCGTGATCGAAGAAGTCATGCTCCGCTGCGAAGCCCGGCATCCCTAGAGTTTCTCCGTACACGCGGGTCACCGTGGTCAGCGTGTCCTCGTCGGGGTGGGCCTGAGTGTCCGTTCGTGGCTGGTCCGGCTCGGGCTCCGCGGTTGTCTCGGCTTCGACGATGTAGCGCTGTCGCTCAAACGGATAAAGTGGCAGGGGTACTTTGTTCCGGGCGCCGTCCGGCGTCCACCGGATGTGAGCCCCGCCCAGCCACAGCTCTCCCAGCGTCGATTCGGGGAAGTCCTCGTCGTGCGGTTCGCCGATCCCGACGATGCGGCTGTCGCTCTCTCCGAGGAGGTGCTTCGGGGGCTCGCTCCCCAGCAGGGCTGTCCAGCTACAGGCACAGCGGACCTCCGCCGCCGACATGGTCCGGCCGTCCGGGCCCTGCACGATGTCGACCGTAGGAGGAGACAGGAGGGTCAGCCCCAGTTTCTCTTCGAGGCGGCTCGCATCATCGAGGTGTTCCGTCAGCGCGCACGCGTCCGCGAGCCGTAGTGTTCCGGCAACCACGCCGGCGGCCAGGGCGCCGACACCGTAGCCGGTCACCGAAGCGGGTTCGAGTCCGCGCTCGGCGAGTACGCGTGCCTCTCCCACATTATTCGCGAGCGTCACCAACGCAGTCACCCGGGCGTCAGTGGTCTCCGTGGAGCCGGTGCGCACAGCCGAACGCAGGGTGGAAGTCGTGGCATCGGCGACCTCGTCGAAGGCGCCACGGAATGCCGGTTCGTTGCTGAGGAGTCGGGCCACGGTTTGCTTCCCGGGCGTCCGGCCGGAGAACGCAAAGGTCACCGGCGTGGGGCCGACTGCGCCCGGTGACGAGACCAGACGGTCTCCGCCTGCCCGGTCGAGCACGGTCAGATGAACCTCCCCGCTGCGCACGAGTGCGTACCGGCGCCACGGCATCTCCCTTCGTCCGGTCTGGAGGCTCCACGCGATGTCCGCGAGAGATTCCTCCGGGCACCCGCGTAGGTGCTCGGTTAGGTCGCGGGTGAGGCTGTCGAGCGCGGCAGGGGTACGGGCCGAGAGCGGGAGCAGGTGGACGGTTCGGCTGGCGTCCGCAGGCTCCGGACGGGCCGCCTCCTCCAGCACGACGTGGGCGTTCGTGCCGCCGATGCCGAACGAGCTGACTCCTGCTCGACGCGGTGTGCCGTCTGTCTTCCACTCAAGTTCGCTCGTCACCACCCGGAATGGGCCGCTCTCGAAGTCGATGTGCGGATTCGGGGTATCGAAATGCAGGCTGGGAGGGATGATCCCGTGCTTCAGGGAGAGAACCGACTTGATGAAGCCCGCGATACCGGCGGCGACGTCGGTGTGACCGATGTTCGTCTTCACTGATCCGATGGAGCAGAAGCCGCTGTTGTCCGTGCTGTCGAGGAAGGCCCGGGTGAGGGCCTCGATCTCGATGGGGTCGCCGAGCGGTGTGCCGGTGCCGTGTGCTTCGACGTACCCCACGGTGTGGGAGGCGATCCGCGAGACGCGGTGAGCGGCGCGCACGACCTCCGCCTGCCCGTCGACGCTCGGGGCGGTGAAGCCGGCGCGTACGGATCCGTCGTTGTTGACCGCTGTTCCCAGGACCACGGCATGCACCGCGTCCCCGTCAACGAGGGCGTCGGAGAGCCGCTTCAGCACGACAACCCCGGCTCCGTCGCCGCCGACGGTCCCGTTCGCGAGGGCATCGAAGGCCCGGCAGATGCCGTCTTGGGCGATGATGCCGCCCGCAGTGTAGGGGCTGTGCTTCTCGGGGTAGTGCACCGAAGCTGCCCCAGCGAGAGCAACATCGCAGTCCCCTGCCAGCAGTGCCTGGGCTGCGGTGTGCACCGCGACCAGAGATGTCGCGCACGCGGACTGTACGTTGACTGCGGGGCCGGTCATGCCCAGCTTGTAGGCCGTTCTGGACACCATGAAGTCCTGGCCACTGCCAAGTAGGATTTCCCACTCCGTGACGCCGGACAGCTGGTGCCGCTGCGCGCGCAGCACCTCCCCGTAACCTGTTTGGGACCCGCCGCCGTAGACGCCGACCGATCCCTCGTAGCGGTACGGGTCGCAGCCGGCGTGGTCCAGAGCCTCGGTCGCGCATTCCAGGAAGACCCGGTGCTGCGGGCTGATGAGGCGCGCCTCCCGCGGGGACAAGCCGAAGTACTCGGCGTCGAACCACTCCGGATCAGCGAGGAGTCCGCGGGCGGGAATGTAGCGGTCCTGTCCTTCCGTGGTCTGCTCGGGGAATCTCGTGACGGAGTCGACTCCGCCGACCAGATTGGCCCAGTACTCCTCGAGGTTCCGCGCGCCCGGAAGCCGACAGGCCATTCCGATCACGGCAATGGCGTTGTCGTCGGCTGTCCCGCCCGGTTTTGTCAGGTGGTCTGCGGGATCAACAGGCTCATGCATTCTTGTCGCCTCGTGTCTGCTCTCGCTGCCGACCGAGTTGGGAACGTCGCTGAGCGAGTTGACTCGTCCGGCGTGCGGTCGGCTGCCTTGACGGCATCGGTGCGGGTGCTTCCGAGTCTGCGGGCTCACTTAAGTAGCGGGCCAGAGACCGCACGGTGGGGTGCCGGAAGAGTTCTATGAGGGGCGGAGTCCGATCCAGTTCGGCGATGATCCGTTCGTGCACGACGTGCATCAGCAGGGAATGCCCACCGAGGTCGAAGAAATTCTGTTCCACGCCTACCCGGGGCACCTGCAATACGTCGGCCCATATGTGGGCGAGGCGACGTTCGGTTTCCGTCCCGGGGGCAGCGGGGAATCGGTCCGCACCGGTTGACCCCTCGGAATCCGGCATTCGTTCTGGTGTGGCCATGAGTCCCCCTGCGCGTGATGTCGCGGGATGTGAATCTCGGTTCTATCAGGTTTGCTGCACGGTGGGACAGTGTCAATTGACGGACGCAGGGTTGCGAGAGCTGTCCAACTGATCAAGTCCTCGGTCGGGCAGCAGATTCGGAACAATCGGAAGCGGCCCTTGGTGAGAATGCGGCGCCAAGTCCCCGATGGTTTCCGGAGATTATCGCGCATGCCCCTGCGGCCCACGTGGAATGACGTCCGGGAACATGCGCGCGCCGGGCATCTGTCAGTCGAGCGGACCCGGGCGCTGTGAGCGCTGGCGGGGAGCCCGTCCTCTTGACGCCTCAGTGACTGTTGGGTATGCGGGGGATTACACGGCTTGGTTGGCTGGGCGGTTGCTCCACCGTGCGCTTTGACCGGCCAACCGTGTCGCCATCAGCCGGATCATCGCGATCTTGACCATGGTCTCGGAATTTCCGGTCAGACGCTTGTAATCGCGGCCAGGCGCCGATTGCGCACCAGCCAGCCAAAGGTGCGCTTCCACCACCCACCTGCGCGGCAGCACCCGGAACCCCTGCGCGCCCTCGGGACGCCTCACGATCTCGACTACGAGCCGGAACTTCTCATAAGCCCAATTCAGAAGGCTGCTGTTGATCCTGTTGGCATAGCCGGCATCGGCCCAAACCAGGCCGATCGACGGAAAGGCCGCGGCCAGCCGCGCCAGCACACGGCGCCCGCCGGGCCGGTCCTTGACCGGGGCGCATCAGTCACCGCGACTACCAGTACGAGCCCGAGGGTGTCGGTGCTCAGGTGGCGCTTGCGGCCGGTGGTCTTCTTGCCCGCGTCGAACCCGCGGTCGGGGCCGCCTTCGCTGGATTTGATCGACTGGGCGTCCAGCACCGCGGCCGAGGGCTCGGGGTCGCGGCCCTCGGCGGTGCCACCAGGTCGCGCAACCCGTTGTGGAGGCGGTCCCAGGTGCCGTCGTCGGCCCAGGGGCGGTATCAGCGGTAGGCGGCGTCCCACGGCAGCAGGTCGCGGGGGATCATCCGCCACTGGCACCCCGAGCGCAGCACGAACAGGATCGCGTCGAGCACCAGCCGGTCGCCGTACTTGCACGGAGCGCCGCCTTTGCGCCGGTAGCGGACGGGCATGAGGGGTTCGATCAGCGCCCAGGCGGCGTCGGACAGGTCGGAGGGATAGCATTGGGCATCAGCGGCCCCGGAATCTTTGCATCGGAACACCAAGCGATCATTCCGGGGCCGCGTCATGTCGGAGCATGCGGGGCGGCCTGTTACCGACCGCTCGTCCCCGAATACCCAACAGTCACTCAGCCGACTGTGCCTGTAGGGAGGGGGAAGTTCGAGCGGAACAATTCCTGGGGGTCGACAGCAGTCTTGATCTCTGTAAGCCGTCGGTAATCCTCCGGGGTGTAGGCGGCTCGGATTTTGTCCGGCGAGAGGGCGCCGAAGGTGAAGTTGAGCAGACGCCCGACTGCCAGTTCGGACCAGGACTCCAGGGCTTCCTCGTGCATCGCCCGGGCTGCTTCCACCTGGTCGGGTTCCGTGGGGGAGAGCACGCCGAGCAAGTAGCCGGCGGAGCGCTTTCCGATCGCGTTCGGGATCTTGGGGGCACGCGATAGGGCGCCGCCGAGGTGACGCAGGCCAACCACGCACATCATCGGGTTGCCGGGAGCAGACAGTTCGGTCAGCTCGGCCAGCTTACTCGTGTCCACATCGCTGAGGAGGAGGTTGTCACCCTGGTATGCGTGCGGCTGATCAGGCTCGTTGAACACGGCCTCGGACTGCGCGTAAGGAATCTTCTGGAGCTGTTCCATCATCGGTTCGAGCTCGCGCAGGGGCGCCACAAGCTCTTCACCCTCCGCCGCAGAGCCGAGGAACGAGATCTGGATCTGGCCGATGTGACGGCCGCGCATAGGCTCGGGCACCCCCGGGGCATCCGGGAAGGTGAGCATGGATACCGCGGAGGTCATCCCGTCGGGGACGTCCGCCGTCCACCGGTACCACGCTTCCACCAGGCCGGGAGTCTGTTCGAGGTCGAAGACCAGCCCCCCTCCGTAGAGACTCTCGACCGGCATCAGATCGATCTCAATCCCGGTGACGACGCCGAAGTTTCCGCCACCGCCCCGCAGGGCCCAGAAGAGGTCCGGGTCGCTGTCGGGAGTCACCTGGCGGAGGTGGCCGTCGGCCGTGACGATGTCGATGCGGTGGACATGATCGGCGGCGAAGCCGTAGCGCCGGCCGATGACCCCGACGCCCCCGCCCAACGTGTAGGAGACGGCGCCCACTCCGGGCAGGCTTCCCGACAAGGGAGCCAGTCCGTGCGGGGCGGCGGCGTCGATCACGTCCCGCCACTTCGCGCCGGCCTCCACCCACGCCGTGCGCTGTTCTGCGTTCACCTGAACCGCGTTCATCTGACGTGTGCTGATCAGCACACCGGTTCCGTCGAGAGGTTCATTCAGGCCGTGGCCGGTGGCCTGCACTGCCACCGGCGTCCCCGTCGAAGCGGCGGACGCCACTGCCGCGACGACGTCGTCACTGTTCTTGGCCGAGACGATAACGTCCGGCCGGTGGCGCGCCAGCAGCTGGAAGCCGGCGCGCTCTACCTCGTAGTTGCTCGTGTCCGGTCGGCTCACGCCGCCCTTGATCACGTCGTCCAGTGCTTGTTCGGCAGAGCTCGAATCACGGTTGTGTGCCATGTCGCTGACCGTAGTATGGGATGCGGACAGCGGATGTCCGCAATTGCGGAGGCACGTCGGACACGTGGGGGGAAATGACACTCCAGGACATGCCCGCTCGGTTGTTGCGACTTTTGTCGCTGCTCCAGAGTAGGCCCGAATGGTCAGGCAACGAACTCGCGGCGAAGCTCGGGGTCACCACTCGCACCGTGCGTCGCGATGTCGAGCGCCTCCGGGGACTCGACTACACCGTCGAGACAAGTAGAGGAGTCTCGGGCGGCTACCGGTTGGTGTCCGGCCAGGCGTTGCCGCCTTTGCTGCTTGATCATGAGGAGTCGATCGCAGTGGTGGCCGGGCTGGTCACCGGAGCGGGCGGATCGATCACCGAGGACAGCTCCCTGCGGGCACTGGAGAAGCTGACGCGCTTGCTCCCCACACGACTGGGCGTGCGACTGACCGCCCTCACGAACGCCACCGCGGCCGTCTCCCACCGGGGGACGGCCCGCACCGACCCGGCTCTCATCGCCAGGCTCGCCCTCTGCTCCGGTGAACAGGAGTGCGTCACCTTCGACTACCGCAACCGAGCTGGCGACATCAGCGCGCGCCGCGTCGAGCCACACAGTCTCATCACGCTGGAGGGGCTCTGGTACCTACTGGCCTTCGACGTTCATCGCGAGGACTGGCGGATCTTCCGTGTCGACCGGATCGACCGGCTCGAATCCACACTTCGCCGGTTCGTGCCCCGTGCCCTGCCCGCAGGACGCCCCGAGGCGTACGTCACCCGGTCGCTGATGAACGCACCGTACCGTTACACCGCGATGATCACGGTGCCGTTGTCGGCGGATACGGTGCGTGCCAAGCTCTTCGCTCCGCTCCCCGGTGAGATAACCAGCGAGGGCCCGGACGCGTGCACCGTCCGGGTCAGCGCCGACAACGACGAGGTCGTGGCCCAGTATGTTGCCGCGGTCGGTGCCCTGACCCCGGATTTCGAGCTGGACGCCGCCGAGGCGGTCCACGCACGGATGCGGACGTTGGGGGAGAAGCTCAGCTCCGTATGACGGTCTTGCAGCGCATGAGAAAGGTGGCCAGATAGTCCTCGTGGGGGAGCCCGGTGTCCGTCCAGTAGGTCGGCCAGTCGCCGCGGTGCAGATTGGCTATCGTCGGCTCGGCGACCAACTCGGCGAAGAGCCCGTCGTCCTCGGTGAACGCGGTGAGCGTCAGAGTCTCCCGCAGCGCGGGCATCCCGTCCCGGCGCGACCACGGCGCGAACCACACGCAGGGGAACGGCAGTTCCACATCCAACTGCGGTGCGTCCGGCCGGTCCACCTCATGCACCGCCGGCCGGAGCACCGCGCTCCCGTCGCCCAGTTCGTCGACGACCTGCTCTGCGCCCAACCACGGCTTAGCGTCCCCCGCCTTCATGCGCAGAAACTTCTCCAGCGCACGTGCGGACGTCACCGCCTGCACCGGAAGTACCGCTGCCGCCTCCTCGGGCTTTGCCGACGGAAGAGCTCCGAGGCGTTCTGCGACGGCGGACGCGAGCGGTCCGGCATCGCCCTCGACGAACACGGCAGTCGCGTTCACACAGCCCGCGCCGCCATGGTGGCTCGCCGAATCGACGATGGTGTCCAGGTGCTCACGCCAGTCTTGGTCGGCTGTGACCAGGATCTTCGAACGGCCCGGCTCCTGGGCGAGGATTTTTGGTGACGGGCTGAACTTCCTGATCACGTCGTCACCGCCGTAGGCGAGGTCGGCACCGCGTAGGAGCGCGGCGCCGGCCTCGTGCTCGGTGGGCAGCCACACGACGTGGTCCGTACCGAACCCCGCCATACGAAGGGCTGCGACCAGCCGGTGCGCGGTGAAAGGCTCGCGCGGGTTCGGCCGGACGGCGACGCGGTACCCGAGCGCCAACGCCTCCAGCCAGAGGCTGTGGCCGCCGGGGTGGAGCCCGGAGGCGTGAACGGCGAACACCTCGCCCTTCGGCACCCATACGGCGCGGCCGGTCCGCGTCAGCGGGTCGCGCCAATCGCGCACGGAGTCCTGCGGGCGAGCGGCCTCGACGGCTCTGCTCACGTTGTGTGCCCGGTGCCCGGTCGCCTGGGCCGCCGAGTGGATCACCGAGACCGGCAGCCCGGAGACCCGGCAAACAGCGTGCACGTATGCGTCAGGGGACAGCCCCGAGACGGTGGCGGTGGAGAAGAGATCACCAGCCCTGGCGATCGCGCTGAGCCTCTCCTCGGCCGACAGCGGCTGCGCCTTGCGCAGGCTGCTCAGCGCGCGAGTGACGAACACGCTGGGAACCAGTGCCAGCGCTCCGATGAGGTCTCCGGCGACGTCGTGGACTGTGGCCTCCGTCCCCGAGACGTACTCTCCTGTGGGGCCCAGGGCGGGCAGCCGAATCACGTCGGTCATCTCAGTACACTCCCTCGATCACGACGCCGTCCTCGAACACCTCGACAGGCGCGATGTCGGCGACCGCGTCCCCGACCGTGCCTTGCAACGGCTCTGCCCTGACGGCCGTATCGCGCTCCACATTGTTGGGCAGCAGAAGCGACTTGGTGACGTGGTGCATGACGACCTGTCCCCGGTCCCCGTACCGCACGTTGTGCCCGGTCGCGGGGTCCACGACGGAGAAGGTGTTGTAGGGAGAGAACGGGTCGAACACGCAGTCCGCGTCGCCTGCCGGCCCCAGCCGCTCGCCGGCCACCCCCAGCACCATGGTGCTCCCGTAGTGTCCGTACAGAATCGTGTCGGGGAATACCTCGGTGCGGTACAACTGCCGACTCGCCGCATCCATGTGAGTGCCGCCCCAACGGATGGCGCTCACCTTTTCGTTGATGAGCTTCACCAGCTCGTCGCGTTCGACGACGCGATCCAGCAGGGCCGGCGTGATGGCCATGACGCGGATGTCCTGGGAACGCAGGACATCCGTCACCTGATCGAGTACATGGTCGCCGTAGGCCCTCGCCTCGTCGGTCTTGCCCGCCGCAAGGAGCTTCTTGACCCACCGCGGGTCGAGGTCGACGAACATGCCGAAGGTGCCGTGCGTATACGCGGACCGCTCGAAGAGCTTGCCGACAATGTGCGGGCCGCCCGGTGTGACCCCGAGCCACTGCACGTCCCGAGGAAATCCGTGCGCATCGAGTTTCGCGTTGCACCAGTCTACGAACCGCTGGAGCCAATCGCCCAGGCACACGACCCGTTTGGGGACCCCGGTGGTCCCACCGCTCTCGAAGACACCGACGATCTCCGGCTCTGCACCGTAGCCGCGGGGCACGAGGTCGGTGACTGGTACGTCCCGGAGTTCGTTGACGACGTTGGGGAACAGTCGGAGATCGTCATGGGTCTCGACGTCCTTGCGCGGATCGAAGTCCAGAGACTTCATACGGCGCAGCCAGAAAGGCGACCCGGTCTCCGGGTTGAAGTGCCATTCCATAGCGGCCTGGAGGAATGCGTCCGGATCGGGCCGGACGTGAGCCGGCAAATCAAGCAAAGGATCGGTGGTTGGCATTGCGCTTCCTTCATCGTCGGAGTTGACCGGTCACGGAGGGGCCGGCCGTCACGCGCGTGGCTCGTCCGCCGGCACTTGGCGGAACAGTCGCCGTTTAGCCGTTCTTCGATTCCCACACCGCGCCGAGACCGGTCAATTCCCCGGTACAGTGCAGCCCTTCGACAGTGACCTCGACCTCTACATCCAGCCTGTGTGTGGGTGCGTACCCGATGAGTTCGCGAGCTCTGTTCGGGGGCAAGGGCTGGTCGAGGTCGGCACCGGGCTCCCAGAGCATGACCGCGCCCCAGATGTTGCGCTTCCGGTCAGAGAACCAGAACTTTACGAGCAGCCCGTGCACGCTCGTCCAATCGTCCACGCCCTCCTCGTACAGGAGGGCACGCAATGTGTCGACGGTCTGTTCCGACCGGCCGAGATCCCAGTGCGCGACAGTTGCCCTCATGCGGGACCGCCTTTCCGCCTTCCCGGCGGCGATGTGCATCGGGTGGTTGAATGCTACGGTTTCTGAGCTTTCCGGCCGTCGGCGGGAGCAGTCTTCTGACGTACCGCTGCGGGCCTCCGGCCGGGACTTTGGTCTGTACGTCAGCCGAGAGTAAAAGACGCATCGACCTCGTGATGGGAGACATTTTACTTCGGAGTCAACGCCCACCGGTCGGCGGCGGCCGAAGCCACCTCCAACGCCTGATCTCGATTGAGCCGAGGGTCGCACGCACTCGTGTAGTTCTCCGAGAGGTTCTCTTCGCGTACTCCGGCGGCACCGCCCACGCATTCGGTGACGGCATTTCCGGTAATCTCCAGATGAAGACCCCCGGGATGCGTCCCGAGTTGCTGGTGGATTTCGATGAACGAGCCGATTTCCGCCATGACATCGGAGACCAGACGAGTTTTGACCGCGCCGGTAACCCGCGTATTGCCGTGCATGGGGTCGCAGACCCAAAGGACAGGAGCTCCGCAAAGCCGTACCTTTTCGACGAGTCGCGGAAGGATTTCGTTGATGCGATCGGCACCGAGGCGCGTGATCAGAGTCAGCTTTCCCGGAGCGTGCTCCGGGTTGATCCTGGCGATCAGTTCCAACAGGTCGTCTGCTGTGGCGGAGGGACCGACCTTGACCGCGAAGGGATTGTTGACGCGCTGGGCCAGCTGGACATGCGCCCGATCGACGTGCCGTGTGCGTTCACCGATCCACAGCATGTGCGCGGATCCGGCCATGGTGCGATTGGTGCGCGGGTCCGTACGCATCAGGGCGTTCTCATAGTCCAGGAGCAGCGCCTCATGGCTTGAGTAACAGGCGGCCTTCTCCCCGCCCCTACCGATCCGGTGCAGGGCCGCCGCAGACTCGTCGTACGCCCGCAGCAGCCGCTCGGGATCCGGTGAGCGCTCCCGTGCGGTGAAGCCCGCTCCATTCACGGCGTCACCACGGTAGACTGGCAGTGACACGCCATCGCGTACCTCGGTCGGTCGCGAGCGCGGCTTGGCGTACTGCCCTGCGACCCGACCTACCGTGATGACCGGCAGACCGGCAACCCGAGACAGTACCTCTGTCATCCCTTCCAGTGTGCCGACGGTGCGTTCCATCTCGGGTAGCGAGCCGAAGGTCTCAGCGCAATGACCGCCCTGAAGCAAGAGCGCCCGTCCGGCGGCGGCTTCCGCCAATTGGTGACGCAGTGTGTCGACGTCTTCTTGCCGCACCAGGGCGGGGCGCCTCTCCAACTCCTCCGTGGCGCGCTGCAGCTGGAGGGGGTCGGCCCAGTCCGGCTGCTGGTCGGCGCGCAGGCCGTGAGATCCCGCGCAGGGTAGTGTAGGCATGGGGCTTCCCTGCCTTTCATTTCGGGGCCGGTCTGGATGTTCCAGGCCGAGGGGATGCCGGTCCGGGCGCTCGTTGGCGCGGACGGGCGGGGGATCCGGACCGTTACTGCACGAGTCCCCCGCTGGGTGAGACGCGGTCGAGGACGGCCCGGTCGATGGTGCCGTCGGGGCGCAGCGGCATGTCGTCGAGCGCCACGATTGCGGTGGGGAGGTACTGCTCCGGAACCTTGCCGCCCAACCACTCGCGCAGTTCCGCGTGGAGCGCGGTGCCACGGTGGGTGGCTGCCGGAACGTCGGCGAGTTGTGAAGCCCCTGAATCCTGCGCTCGCCGGGTGCCGACGGACTTGCCCTTCTCCGGGAGGAAGACGGCGTCGAACTGGCCGGCGTGGTCCGTGCTGGGCGCGAAGGCAGCGTAATGGCCTGTGGCGGATGCGAGCAGGGCGACCGTGTGTGGATCCACCGCGTCCTGGCCGGTACGGGAGAGGGCCTCCTCGGCGCGCGCGACGTCGTCTGCCGCAAGGGCCTGCCAAGCGGTGATTTCGCCTGCGAGGCGGGCGTTGGGAATACCTGCGACCCGAAGCGGGGGCCGAGACGAGGTCAGCAGTTCCCGGACACCGTCGAGTGAGCCGACGTCGGCTCCCCAGCGCAGAACCGGGCACTCGGCGACGTCCAGCGCCGTCGAAGGGCTCTTGTGCAGAACGATGTCGTACCGGTGGCGGGTCAGTTCGTTGTGGTACTCGCCCTGCTTGAGCTGGATGTCGACCCCGGTGACCGCGGGGTGCGACCGAGCGAGGTCGAGGAAGAAGTCCGGATGGACGAACAGCTCCTCGTCCTTGGCCTTGTGCCGCTGCGTGATGCGATGCACGGCGGAGGCGTCAACGGCCTTCGGGTTCCGCAGAGCAATAGCGGCATAGATGTAGTCGCGAGTGCGCAGATCGCGGATGTCGCCGATGAAGAACGAGCCGCCCGCAGCGAGAAGCGTCAGTACCCGGTCGATAACGGTGGTGAGGTATGCGGCGCCGGGGAAGACCTGAACAACTGAGTTGATGACCACGGTGTCGAAGTACTCGGTGGGGAGCCCATCCACGTTCTCAGCACCCTGGTTGCGGAGCGTGACCCGGTCAGCCAGTGCGGAATCGGTGCTGATGTGCCGGGCGAGGTCACTGATCGCGACAGAAGACAGGTCGGTAGCCCAGTACTCGTCGCAATCCTGAGCCAGTCGGGAGAGGAGGAGGCCACTGCCGACGCCGATTTCCAGGACGCGTCGCGGTCGCAGCTCGCGGACCCGTTCGACCGTCATGTGCCGCCACTGGCGCATCGCGTCCAGATCGATGGGTCGCCGATCGTAGGCGCTGGTCCAGCCCGCGAAGTTGTCGCCGAAAGCCGCATCGGAGGAGGCGGTGTACAGGAGGTCGTAGATCTCCTGCCATTCCGTGAGCTGCTCCTCGGTACGCGTCTCGGCCTGGGAGGTCAGGGCCCGCAGCGTGACGTAGCCGATGCTTCCGGCGGAGTCGGTTCCCGGTGAGGCATCCGTGGGGACCACGGCAGCCTGCGCGACGTCGCCGTGCTGGGCGAGCAGGAACTCAATCTCTTTCGGTTGCATAAAAATCCCCTTCGGGAAATCGCATGGATGTGCTGAGTCTCAACGAAATTGTCGGTGGCGGGGCTTCGAGCCGCTCGGCTTCACGCGTTGCGCAGGGCCACTAGGCCCGGAACAAGGTGGTGCACCAGCGGCCTACGGAAATCCCGGAGAGAGCCACGATGTCGCCTGGTTTCACCACGCCGCGCTCAAGCTGGATACCGAATGAGATCATCTGGTCAGCCGCACCCATATGCCCGTGATCCGGGGAGATGACCGCGTTGGTGTGCTCGGGTGGAATGCCGAAGGACTCCGCGACCTCTTGGATGCTCGCCGCGGTGTCGTTGAAGTAGATGAGGTGGTCGATCTCCTCGCGGCCGATTCCGGCGCGGCGGCAGGTCCGGTCGATCACTTCGCTGAGCCCATCGTAGCGCCTCTGCAGGTACCGGGATAGCTCCTCGCCGTCCTCGCCGAAGTGCATGCGCAAGGCGTCGTATCCGCCAAGGGCCTCCCTGCTCGTCCAGCCTGCCGGCGGCAGCGGATTGACGGCACCGCCGTATTCCACGCGGAGCAGCTCTCCGTGCTCGGGCTCGGTGAATTGCTCCGTGGCCAGCCAGCGGTTCGCTTTGTGGTCGCGTTCCAGAACGACCGCCACCGCGGCGTCGCTGAGCGGGGCACCGACGGTGTTCATCCGGTTGCGGTGGAACTCGCTGACCCGGCTCACCGCGACGAACAAGGCGGTGTTGATTTCCGGCTGCATGGTCATCGCAGCCGCCACGTAGTAAAAACCGTGTACTCCTGCACCGCATCCCTCGGTCAGCATGAGGGTCTGCGTCTGCTGGATCTTGAGCTCTCGAGCGAGGGCGACGGAGCCGTCCCAGTACAGGTACTCCGGTACGTCCGGGCAGGCGAGGACGACGAGGTCGACGGTGTCAGCGCTGATTCCCAGCCGGTCCAATGCTTGGGATGCTGCCTTCCCGGCAAGATGGGTCGTCTGTACGTCGTCGTCGGCCCGGTGGTATGTGCGAAACCCCCACTTCACCACGCGCTCCGGGTGACTGGTGTATCGGCCTGCGGTCCCCTCGACGTCCTGGTCTCGCCCGAAGGTGTAACCGAAGGCCGATATGCCGAAGTTGGCGGATGGGCTCACGACACAATCTCCTTTTCGGTCATCATCGGGCGAGGCGCGATGCGAGGTCATCCGCGGCCGCGGCGAGGTCGGACTCAAGGAGCACAGCGAGATTGTATTCCGTTCCCCACTGCTCCTTTGCGAGGCGATTCATGCGAAGCGCGAGAATCGAATGCCCCCCGCAGTCAACGAAATTGTCCTCCAGTGTCACGTCCGGCTCGTCCAGGAGGTAGGTCGCCCACTCAATTGTCATCTCCTGGATAGTATCCTCGATCATTTCTGTCATTTCTGTGTTTCCTTTTCTTCCTTCCAGATCCGGGCGGCCGCGTTGCGGTCGACCTTGCCGTTGACGGTGCGGGGAATCTCCGGGAGGTGGTGGTAGCCGGACGGGCGCATGTAGCTCGGCAGTTGGGAAGCGACGTGTTCCCGCAGCGCCCGCCGGGAGACCGTGGCGGCGGGGTCCTCGGTCGCGTACGCGCACACCAGCCGCGTGTCGTCCATGTCGTACTGGTGCATCCACACGACTGCATCGAGGACCGCCTCGTGTGACCGGACCGCTGACTCGACGTCGCCGAGTTCGATGCGATAACCCCGCAGCTTGATCTGGGTGTCCTCCCGTCCGTAAAAGACGAGGGTTCCGTCCGAGCGCCGGCTGACGACGTCACCGGTCCGGTAGTAGCGTCGCACTTCGCCGTCGGGACCGCGCATGGCGCGGAACCGCTCGGCGGTCAGTTCCGGCAGGTTGACGTATCCCTCGCTCAGCTGGGGGCCAGCCAGCCACAGAATTCCGCGCTCGTCCGTCCGAGCTTCCTGGTTGTCCGAGGTCAGCACCCGATGCGTGACGTCGGGCAGCGGCCGCCCGATGACGGACTCTGTCCCTGCGATGTCGTCGCCGGTCATGACGCGGTACACGGAATGTACGGCTGTTTCGGTGATCCCGTACAGGTTGACCAGGGCCGGCCGGTCGAGGCCGTGGTGCTCGGCCCAGGGACGCAGGACTTCCGGGGCGAGTTTCTCGCCGGCGAGGAAGACGTATCGCAGGAGGGGAAGTTTCGCGCCTGTTTGTCGGGCAGCAGCGGACAGCGACGCGAAAGCGGTGGGTGTTTGGTTCAGCACGGAGATGGCTTCGTCCTCGAGGGCCTGCAGCGTCTCCTCGGGTGAGCGGGTGGCCGAGTGCGGCAGGACGACCAGGGCCCCGCCAGTGGTGAGAGCTCCCCACATCTCCCAGACCGAGAAGTCGAAGGAGAGGGAGTGAAAGAGCAACCAGCGATCGGCAACCGAGAACGAGAACAGTCCCGCAGCACCGTTCAGCAAGGTCATCACCGCGCCGTGGGTGATGGGAACCCCTTTCGGCTGTCCCGTCGTACCGGAGGTGTAGATGACGTACGCAGTGGTCCCGGGTGTGGCAAGATCGGCCGTCGGCGGCAACGCGGACGGCTTCGCGTCCCGCAGCTCCGCGATTTCGTCGGGGCCGATGAGAGCTACCCCGTCATCGAGTGCGCTCTGCGCGGAGCCGATGAGGGCTGCGGCACCGCTGTCCCTCAGGATGGATTCGTTGCGCGCTTGCGGCGTCCGCACGGCGAGCGGCAAGTAGGCGCCGCCGGCGCGTAGGACAGCCAGAATCGACACGATCGCCGTGGCCCCGGCCGGTAGCTGGACGGCCACCCGGTCGCCGGGCCGTACGCCACGTTCGTGCAGGAGTGTGCACACCGCGGCGGACCAGGTGTCCAGCTGTCCGTAGGACAGTTCCTCATCATCGGCGACCACCGCGATGCGGTCGCTGTTCTGCGCGGCGCATCGGGCGAACGCCGCCACCAGGGTAGGAACAACGTGCGTGGCCTCCGGCTCGGCCGGGTCTTCTGCGCCTGCTGTGTCTTCATGGAGCTGAGGATTCATTGACATGCTTGCCTTCCGGTTCACGTGCTGTGTGGCTTGAGGCGGACGTACGCATCGCCGATCGTTCCCGAGTGGTGCGACTGCCTCTGACCGGTCAGGGTTGGAGACGAACGCACTGCCAGACGTGGCCGGTTCGTTCGTAGCGGAGCCGGCGATGCAGCCGGTCCGGCCTGGCGCTCCAGAACTCCACCTCGGCCGGCTCGAGCAGATAACCGACGAAGCGTTCCGGCCGGGGCAAGGCAACTCCGGGCGTCCCCAGGCGCAGTGCTTCGGAGCGCAGACCCTCCACGTCGCCCAGTGGTTCGCTTTGCCGGGACGCAGTGGTCATGGCGTGGAGGGCGACAGGGCGGGCCTCCCACAGCGCGTCGCACTCCGCGTCGTGGATCCGTCGGACCGCGCCGGAGAGCAGCAACTGCCGGGAGATCTCCCGCCAGTAGAAGGCGGCGGAGGCCCAGCCGTTCGCGGCCAGGTCACGAGCCTTCAGACTCGTCGTATGGCTGGTGAAGAGCAGGCCGCGCGCCGACAACTCGATGACCGTGACGATGCGGTTGGACACCCGTCCGCGATCGTCAGCGGTGGCGAGGGCAATCGACCGGGGTTCGCGGGCGCCGTGCTGTTCCGCGTCTGCCAGCCACCGCTGGGCAAGGTCGTGAGGCTCGGGGGGAGGGGCGTCGTACTCCGGGAAGGGGGATTCGACCGTTCCGGTCAGCGACTCGTACCGGCTGCTGAGCAGAGGGTCCGCAGGTGCCGGTGTGCCGTGGCCGTCAGGCATGGAGCTCACCCCGGCCGGCGACGACCCCGTACCCTCCGACGTGCACTTCCTCGAGTGACTGCGCGTTCCCGTACGCCGCTGCCCACATGGGGGAGGGTCGGCCTACCTCGACACCCTGAACGATGCGTATCTCCTGGCCGAAGCGGGCAAGCCCATGCCGGGCCAGATGGATAGCGAGTGGCCCGGCGGCGGACCCGGTGGCCGCATCCTCGACGACGCCGTACGCAGGGGAGAACATCCGTGTGCGCCACTCGTCGCCTTCGCCTGCGAAGCAGTTGATCGCCACGTCCTCGAATGCCGCGAGCGCACGGTGGTCCGGGTCCAGGTGGGAAAGTGCTGCCACGCTGTCCAGGCCCACGAAGACGTGCCGAGGACCGTTGTGGTAAATGTCCACCGGGATGGCGGAGGCCTCCACACCCAGTGCCACGCAGACTTCCGCAGCATACTCGTACGGTTCCCAGGTCGGGATCGGGTGGCGCATCAGCACGAAGCGGGACCCGTCGGCGTAGGTCAACCGGGACGGGACAACGCCCATCTGGGTCTCCACGCGCAGGTCGTCCTTCTCTAGGGCCTCACTGAGCGCGATGGCCGTACCCAGCATCGGGTGGCCGGCGAAGGGCAATTCGTTCACCGGAGTGAAGATGCGGATTCGTGCGTCTGCCTCTCCCTCGGCCGGGAGTACGAAGGTAGTTTCGGAGAGATTCATCTCCCTCGCGATGAGCTGCATCGTGTCGGTGCTCAGGTCAGAGCACTTGAAGAACACAGCGACCGGATTTCCCTCGAGCGGGGCGCGGGAAAACGCGTCGACGAGCGTGTACTTGTGCATGGAGCTACTCCGTAGGCTTCCTGTGCGTGGGATTGCATTGGCTGCCAACGCGGGGTGGCGAGGGGCGGCCTGCCGTGACCGGAAGCGTCCTGGACCGCCGCCGGTGCGGCGCGTCCCCGAGGGATGGCGATCCGGCGTGCTCCGTGAGCCGTAGCGTGGTTATCGGCCCATCGCCTGGCGGATGGCTGCTGCTGTGATGAGCGGTCCGTTGCGGGTGAACACGGACTCAGCGTGGAACTGCATGCTTGAGAAGTGGTCTCCCCGCAGGGCGAATACTTCGTCGCTGTCCGTGTTCCTGCTGACTTGCACGGGCCCGCTATCGTCCGACAGCAACTTGTCTTCCTTACTGAGGGCCACATATGTGTTGTAGAAGCCCACCGAGTGGCGCTCGCCGAAGAGCTCGATCTCCCGCTGTACGCCCTGGTTGGGGGTCTCTCTGCGTGTCAACTCGAGTCCCAGGCACAGGCTGAGGACCTGGTGACTCAGGCATACGGCCACGAACGGCCGCCGTTCGGCGAGCAGTGCGCCGATGTCCCGATGGAGGCGTGCGATACGCGGATCGTCCAAGTCCCTTGGATCGCCCGGGCCCGGCCCCATGACGACGACGTCGTGGCTGTCGAACGCGTAGGCCTCGTCAAAGCGCCGGACATCGATCTCCAACCCCAGCGATGAGATCTGCTGGGCCATCATTGAGGTGAAAGTGTCCTCCGCATCGATGATCAGCGCCCGGAGACCGATGAGGTCATCCTGCTGATCCCTGCGCGTGCTGGGCGCCCGCAGCCAGAAGTCCCCGATCCGAGTGTTCCGGGCGGCGAGGGCGGCGCGGATCTCCGGATGGTCGTCGAGGGGGACATCGTCCTTCTCTGTAAACGCGGCAAGCAGACCGGCCGCCTTGGCTCGCGTCTCGCCGACTTCGGAGTCCGGGACGGAGTGACGTACGAGCGTGGCACCGACGTCGAGGCGCATCTGCCCTTCCGGAGCGATCTGCGCGGTCCTGATCAGCAAGGCCGAGTCAAGTGCGCGATTCCCGCGGGCGTCGTGCCCGATCAGTGCCGCGATTCCGCTGTAATAGCCGCGGCCGTCAGGCTCGTATTGGGCGATGACGCGGGTCGCATTCTCCAGTGGGCTGCCCACGACAGTCGGGGCGAACATCGTCTCCCGCAGGATCTCCCGAACGTCCCGGTTGGTCTTCCCCTCGATAAAGTACTCGGTATGCGCAACCCGCGACATCCTCTTCAGGTACGGACCGAGGACAAATCCCCCATCCGGGCAGACGCGCGACATGATCTTCAGTTCCTCGTCGAGCACCATGTACAGCTCGTCGGATTCCTTGGTGTCGGCGAGGAAATCCGTGACCCCCCGCAGGGTGGGGCCGCCCGGAGGGTAGGAGTAGGTGCCGCTGATGGGATTCATCACGGCCGTTCCGGCATCCACCGAGATGTGGCGCTCCGGGGTGGCGCCGACGAGCGTGTGTGTGCCTGTGTGGACGACGAACGTCCAGTACGCGTTCGCCTCCTGCTCCAGGAGAAGCCGGAAGAGGGACAGCGCGGTCCTGGGCGAGTAGTCGCTGATATCGGCTCGGAACGACCTCCTAATGACGAAGTTGGAGCCCTCGCCGGTTCCGATCTCTTCGGACATGATCTGACGGACGAGTTCGGCATACTCCTCGTCGGTCGTGTCGAATTCCCCACCGGTGAAGGAAACGGAGGCGGAGGGGACACGTTGGAACACGTCCTTCAGCGGCACGCTTGCCTGGTCGGTGATGTTCATCGCGACGAGGGGGGTCCCGTCGTCCGGGGCGGTGAAGCCACGTTCGACGAGCTGCCGATACGGCACGAGCAACAAGACGTCGTGCGTGACTCCAGTCCCGTTCCCCTTACTTGACCGGGCGAGCGGTACCTCGGAGAGCGTCTCGACGGTGGACATCTCCCCGACGAGGACGTCCACAGTGCCGGGCAGGGGGGACTCCGCGCGGTGGAGGACGGCGAAAGGGGGCAATTCCGGCTCGCTCAGCAGTCGCTCCAGGAACTCCACGGGCTGGGCGCTCATGCTAAAACCTCCTCTGCCGGCAGGACCACCGCGCACCGGCGCGCCGAATAATCCAGCGCCAGCTTGTGGTCCGCCTCAGAGAAGTCACCGAGCGCTTCGGCGGGCAGGAAGGGCTGAAGATCGTGAGTGAATGCGTCCAAAGCGGTGGCAAGCACGCCGATGTGCGCGTAAACGCCTGCGATTATCAGCTGGTCACGACCGGATGCGCGCATCCGGTCAAGCAGATCGGAGCGGAAGAACGCACTGTAGCGGAGCTTCACGAACTGCCAGTCGCCCGGCTTCGGGGTGAGTGAGGGGACGACGGAGCGCTCCGTGTCGCTTCGGCGCATCCCGGGCCCCCAGAAATCGCGAAGGAGCCCGCGCTGCTCCGCGGTCATGTCGCCGGGCTGAGCTGTATAGGCGACCGGAACGTTCTGCGCGTCGGCCTTCTCCCGCAAGTCAGCAACAGTGCCGACTAGTTCGTCGCGGAATCCGGCCTCGAAGGGCGCAAGGAAATACTGCTGCATGTCGTGGATGAGCAGAACCGCACGTTCCGGATCCGGTCTCCAGGAAGCGGTGTTGGGGGGTAGGGCCGCCCGTGACGGCAAGGGATAGGGGGTGATGGTCGGGAGGCCGGCCGTCATGGGAGGTATGACCTTTCGGTGTCGGGGAGCGGGCAAGTCGAGTACCCCGGGCGGTCTGAAAGTGCGTGCGGACCACGACCGCGCTGACAGTGGCTCTCCGTCCACGCGGATTTCCTTCTGATATCGCGGAGGGATACGACGACGGGAGGCGGCGGGGCCCCGCAAGTGCGCGAGGGCCATGCGGTGGGTGCTGATCGCAGGAGGATGGGGGCTTGTCCGGCCGGACGGGCGGGGACGGCGAAGGGAGTTCACCGCCGGCGTGGTCTCGCATTCCTCGGCCGGGCGGCTGCTGCGGAAGGCGGACCGGCAGTCAGTCCGCGGGAACTCCCGCACGCTTGATACGTGGCGGATCAATCCCCAGCGCATGGTACTGGCGGATGGGGTTCATGAACTCGCGATGCTCTTTGATCCTTCCGTCGGACAGGAGAAACGAGTGGATGAAGTGGTTCTCGTAAATTGCCTCTGGATAGCCCGGGAACAGGATCTTGCCCCGACCGCCGCATTCCACCCAGAATCGGTTCGGGTCCTGCGTCTCGAATACCTGCACGTCCGTCCACTCCCAGTCCGGAAGGACCTTCAGCGACCACTCTCCGTGTGCCGCGAGCTTCTCCCGGCCGGTGAAGATGATCGGCTCCCCGCTGTCGGTGGTGTACAGACCGGCCGATCCGTCATCGGTGAACAGATGGTGGCGTTCCAGGCGCAGTTCACCCTTGATGCAGTCCATGTATTTCGCAACGGTTTCCCGGTTGTGACTCCGAAGGTCGAGGTCCTGGTCGAATGCTGACGTACCTGCCATGGTCACTGCTCCAAACGGTCGTTGGATGTTCCGGCTCCCTTCGGGAGGCCGGGCGGACGGTGTGCTCCGGTCATAGGCCGAGCGCCTGCGCCCCTCCGGCGTCACTGCCGCTGTCAGCAAGCCGGGCCAGCACCGGCACGAGGGTGGCGGGGGGTGGCATGGTGTCGATCTCTGCGCGGACTTCCGCAGCGGCGGCCGACATGGCCGTGCTGTGCATGACGTGCTCGATGACCTTCTGGTCGACGTCTTCCGGCTGGGCCGCTACGGCAACCCCTCGGGCGTGCAGGGCATCAGCGTTGTCGCGGCGGTCCACACCGTCGGGGAGGACGAGTTGAGTGGTGCCGGCGGCCAGCGCCGACATGGCAGTTCCGCCTCCCCCGTGGTGGATCAACGTCGTGCAGGTGGGGAGGAGTTCGGACAGCGGGGCCCAGCCGGCCGGGACCACGTTGGGGGGCAGTTCCCCCAGTACATCGAGGTCAACATCACCGAGTGCCAGGACGAATTCGGCGTCGATGGCTGCGGCAGACCCGAGAAGAGCGTGCAGCGCCTGCAGTCCCCCCGTCTTCACCGACACGGTGCCCAGCGTGATCGCGACGCGTGGGCGGTGGCGGTCCGGTTGGCGCAGCCAGGCGGGAAGCACAGTGCCGCCGCTGTAGGCCACATAGCGCATCGAGCGGCCGTCGGGCGGACCGTCGAGCATGCTGGGTGGCGCGACATCCAGGTTCAGCAGTGCCGGAAGGTCACCCGTCGCGTGTTCTGTGAAGACCGGCACCAGTCGCGCATGCAACTCCTGTGCGAGGCCGGTCGTCCGACCGAGGCCGACGCCCAGTGACACTGCCGGAACACGGGTAGCAGCGGCAGCAACCAGTGCGGCGGCGTTGTTCGCAGGCGCGATGATGATGTCGGGTGCCCAGGAGCGGGCCAGCCCCACCGTCTGGACAACGATGGTGCGGGTGACCTCGGCATAGAGCTCTGCCGACTCGTCCAGCCCACGTACTTCTCCACCTGGCCGCTGTAGCGCTGCGAGGTCCGGTCGGCGTTCCGCGGCCTCGATGTAGAAGGAGAGCGAGTCGCGCCCCGGAGCCAGATCGACGACCGGCAGACCGGCCTCGCTGACAGCCAGGCCATCGCCGGTAGTCGCGACGAGCACGTCGTGGCCGGCCCCGCGGAAGGCCCACGCGAGCGGGACCACGGGGAATGCTTGTCCCACACCGGTGAACGGAAGGAAGAGCGCACGCATGTGTCCCCAAAACTAGACGTGGATACCGGGAATCAGTCGGGTACAGCACGGTCGGCGGCCTACCGCATGTGGGGGCGGCGCCACATGCTGTCCCGTTCCCTTCCTGGTGGTGTTCCCAGCGTTTCAGTACTGGAACTACCGGAAGCGCTTGGTTGCGAATGGCGCGATCGGACCAGAATGATCAAGAGCGGCAACTGCGGGATCTACTTGATGTCGTGGTGAGTTGACGCAATCTTTACAGAGAATCGGAAAACTTGTCGAGGGACACGACCGGACGTCTGCAACCGTCATGCCAGACGGGGGCGGAGCTTGCTGTCCAACTGCATTTCAGCAGCGCTTGGACAGTAGGGTCGGACCGTGGCGCCTTGCCGTGATCACTCACTACAGGTTTCCACGGCTCGCCCTCCGAACCGGGCCTGCCCCATAACGATGAAAGAGGTTCAGTGCTCAACGACTGCAGGGACTGAGCCCTTTTCATCGTGCTTCGTGTAGTTGAAGGACCAGCACAGCGCGGGCGATGTCGGTGGCGCGGTGCGGACAGCACCGCAGGCGGCGCAGGATCCGCCAGTTCTTGAGCTGGGCCATGGCCCGCTCGCCCGGGCTGCGAAGGCGGGCGTGGGTGCGGTTGGCCTCCTTCTTCCACTCCGGCTTGTCACGTCCTTCGAACGGAGTGAGCACCGCCGGCGAACAGCCCGCATACCCCTGGTCCCCCAGCCCGAACAGGCCGGCGGCGGCGATGCGGTCGCCGATGCGCCACACGCGGGCGGCGCGGGTGTCGTGCACGGCGCCCGGCAGCGCGCCGGAGACCCACACCGGATCGCCGGTGGGATCGGCGACGACCCGGGTGTTTATCCCGTGGTGGCGGTGCTTGCCGGAGTAGAAGGGCCGATCGGCGGCCAGGCGGTCGCAGGCGATGAGCGTTCCGTCGAGGATCACGTGATCCCAGCCCTGTTTGCGGATGCGGCGCAGTCCGTGCTCCAGGCCCGGGGCCTGGTCGGCGAGCAGACGGGTGGTCTCGCGGACGTAGCGCAAGGCGGTGGTGGTCCCGACGCCGAATCCGGCCCCGATCTCGGCGAAGGTCTCGCCTTTGCGCAGGTGGACCAGCACGAGCAGGGCCTGCTGGGCCGCATCCGAGCGGCGCCACCGAGAACGGGCCTCCCGGCGGTGGTTGCGGATGGTGCGGGCGGCGAGGTTCAGCGTCCGGCGTGACAACGGCAGGCAGGCGCGGTAGAACAGCATCGGAGTCCCTGGTGACGGTTTTCTTGGTCGTTAACTCACTTACCAGGGACTTCTTTGTGTCAGGGGCGGTTTCGCCGGGCCGGTACGGGGCTGTGACCTGGACACTCAGGATGAAATCAGCTCACTGTGTCGAAACCGTATTGCCGGTGCGTCGCTCCCTCTGCTACCGGCACTGCCTGCCGCATTTCGGGAGGTCACAACGGCGGAACCTCTAGCTCCGGATAACCCGAGCAGAAGCAGTGGCGACCCCTGAACCAGATTGTCGGCCGGTAGCTGGATGGCGGTCACGCGACAAACACATGCTATAGCACTACGCTGCTTCCTACGGTAGGATCCAACTTGTTCAGATGTGTCGATTCGGTTGCGAATTAGTGAATTTGAGGAGCGAATTGATAAAATTTTACGAGTGAAAGGAATTGACGGGGGTCATCTCCTTGGGAAGAGTGCCTGCTCTCTCGTGGATTCGCCCTGGATGGCGCTACTTATGATTCCTAGGCCACGTTTCTCGAGAACTTGGGGGAATTTTAGTAATGGATCACATGTTGGGAACTGAAACGATCGAAGTGTCGCTTGACAAGGTGTGCGAGGTGGGCTCTCTACGGGATGGTGGCGAGGATCCAGAGCATGTACGCCTGTTGGCGGAGATATTCGATTCGCTGCCACCGATCCTGGTGCATGCTGAAACCATGCAGCTGATAGACGGTGTGCATCGCCTCCGTGCTGCGAAGCTGCGCGGATGTAAAAAAATTAGGGCGAAAGTCTTCAAAGGGACTGAATCCGAAGCGTTCGTGTTTGCCGTCTGGACAAACGTGTCGCATGGACTGCCGTTGTCCCTGGAGGAGCGCAAGGCTGCCTGCTTGCGCATCATCGATATACATCCAGATTGGGCGGATCGGCGCATCTCGCGTGTGGCCGGAATCAGTCCTAAAACAGTGGGTAACCTTCGCCGGGCGAAGGGTGGTGACCCGGGCAGTCGCGTGGGACAGGACGGGCGCGTACGACCAGTGAATTCCTCTGTGGGGCGGCAGCGTGCTGCTGAGCTCATCCAGGCGAACCCTGAGCAGTCCCTTCGGCAGGTGGCGCGTGCCTCGGGAGTTTCCCCGGAAACTGTGCGGGACGTGCGGCGTCGGCTGTTATTTAATGAGGCACCGGTTCCAGTCGGAGCGGCGGATGAGCGTCAAGCGGATGCGTTGAAAGAGAGCCAGGGACAGCACAACTGGCGTAGGGCCATGCGCACGCTCCGGTCTGATCCGGCAATGCGCTACAGCGAGCACGGTAGGCTCCTGCTACGGATCCTCAGCTTGCATGACGTGGAAGACGAGGAATGGCAAAAAATTCTGCATGCCGTGCCGGAATATGCTCGCCCGATGCTTGGCCAGGCAGCCCAGGGCTGTGTTTCGTTGTGGACGTCCACGGTCCGCAGGATCGAGAATGACGAGGAGGATGTGAAATCTGCCTGACCGAGTGTGCGGTGGCGGGCGCGGTTGGCCGTGGTGGCGGGCACCTCCAGCAGGGTGCCGTCCAGTGCGCACACGAGGAGGCCGCGGAAGCGGTGGGTGGACCACGAGCCGGGCGGGCAGGAGGCGTCTCGGCGCTGCTCGTGTCTCCGGGGTTCGGTGAGGGCGGCGTCGACCAGCTCGCAGGGCATGATCTGGATGAGCTCTCCCAGGTGGCCGGGGGCGAAGATGTCGGCGGCGGTGGGGATGGGGCGGGGCGGGGCACAATTGCTGGGCAAGGGGCTCCTTGGGTGCAGTCGTGGTGAGAGAGACGACCGTTGTACCAAGGGCCCCTTCTGCATGCGGGCAGGGTTGACCTACGAACTGATCCCTTAACTGAACGGCATTGGGCCTAGGCCCTGTTTAAGAAGGTGTCGCTGCGAGGTCGCGCAGCCAGATGTCGATCACGGCGACCTGGATCGTGGCCTCGTAGCGCAGGGCGAGCTTGTCGAAGCGGGTGGCCACAGCACGGAACTGCTTGAGCCGCCCGATCCCGCACTCCACCACGTGGCGCTGCTTATACGCCTGTCGGTCCACCCTCGGCGGCCGGCCGCCCGCCGACCCCTTCGCCTTGCGATGGCACCGCTGGTCGCGGGGCTCGGCGATGGTCGCCGGGATCTTGCGCCGCCGCAGGTAGGCCCGGTTGGCCCGCGAGGAGTAGGCCTTGTCGGCCAACACCCGCTCGGGCCGAATACGCGGGCGCCCCGGCCCGGAGCGGGCCACACGGATGCGCTCCAGAACCCGCGCGAACTTCGGGCTGTCACCGCGCTGGCCCGCCGTCAATACCACCGACAGCGGTTTGCGGTGCTGCTCTCCGGCCAGGTGGAGCTTGGTGGAGAACCCGCCGCGCGAACGCCCCAGCGCGTGGTCGCCGGGTTCGTCGCCGGGCGGCTCGGCCTGGCGGCCGGGACGGCGGCGCGCCCCGGCGGCGTGGGGGTGGGCACGGCAGGTGGTGGAGTCGACCGCGACCGTCCAGCCGATGAGCCCGGCGGCATCGGTCCAGGCCCGCAGCTTGGCCGCGATCAGCGCCCAGATCCCGGCGCGCTGCCAGCTCCGCAGCAGATGGTAGACCGACTGCCAATGGCCGTAGCGTTCGGGCACGTCGCGCCAGGGCACACCGGCGCGGGTGCGCCAGCGGATGCCGTCCAGCAGTTGGCGCCGCGTCCATGTCGGCGGCCTCCCGCCTGCGGGTCGCGGGGGCAGCAGCGGTTTCAGGGCCCGCCACTGCTTGTCGGTCAGGTCTTTACGTCCTCCGATCGGTACCCTGGCCACCGAGGTCTCCGTGTAGATGGGCTGCTTGGTCGTTGCTCCATTTACCGGAGACCTCGCTTGTGCGCAGTCCCGACATGCCGGGCAAGCCCGATCAACCAGGGCTTCTTAAACAGGGCCTAGACCTGGCCGACCTGCGCTCCAATCCCCAGTGCCGGGAGTACGGGAGGTGCGGCGGACTCTATGTCCGCTATGGCAAGTCCTCCCGAGGTGGGGTCTCCAAACGCCAGGCCGTGCTCACCGTCCCCCGAGATGGACTGGATCGTCGACGTCCTAGACCACTACATCCAAGAAGTCCGCCCGCTGTTCGGCCCGGGGAAGATCCCGGCCTTGTGGGTCACCGAGCGCCGCAGCCGGCTCTCCCGCCTCTCGGCCAGCGATGCCTTCGAGACCGCACGGCAACTGGCCGGCCTCCCCGGTGAACTCGATCTGCACGCACTGCGCCACAGCTACGTCACCCATCTGGTCGAGTTCGACTACCCCGAAAGGTTCGTCTCCGAGCAGGTGGGACACTCCTACGCCAGCACGACCGCGATCTACGCCGGCGTTTTCCGACGCCTACCGCAACCGCCTGCTGGAACGCTCCCTCAAGGAGCGCCACGGCGAGCTGTGGGGAGCAGCGACATGAACAAGAAGATGGGCTACCGCTGGCACCTGCGCCGGCTCATGGCCGCCAAGGAGATACTCCAGACCACTGACCTGGTCCCCCTGCTGGCCGACCGCGGTATCAACCTCTCCCGCGAACAGATCTTCCGCCTGGTCACTCAGCTCCCTCAGCGCCTCTCGATGGACGTGCTCGCGGACCTGTGCGACATCCTCGACTGCACTCCCAACGACCTCATCGAGGTCGAAGCCGTCAACCAGCAGGTCAGCAAGGACGCTACGACCGGAAACGGGCCTCCCGCGCCCGGGGCCCGGCGCACTACTATCCGCCGGTCCGAAGGGCTCTGACCGTGACGAAATAGGAGGACACCGCCGCCGTCCTGGCCGCTATCACCGGCCGCCTGAGCGCGCTGCTCCCGCAGGCCACCCCGCCTTCGTTGGCCCAGATCGTGGCAGCGTTGAGGCTCCGCCCGGGGCAGGCCCGAGAACTGAGCGATCACCTCGCCGACCACGAAGACGCCCTTAGCTCCGGCGACAGCGGCGGGCCCGCAGCTCACCTGCGGCTGCTCGACCTCCTGGCCGCCGAGCACCCCGAAGTCGCGCGTGCCCGATGCGCTGGCTGCGGCAGGCAGCAGAGGCTGCGCTATGGAGGCCTGGGAGCTTCCCCCCTGAGTAGTGGACATCTCCGCCAATGGAAACCGAGGAGGAGTCCACCCCCATGGCCATGAAGCACTACCCGGCCGAGTTCAAGGCCGACGCGGTCGCGCTGTACCGCTCCCGCCCCGGCGCCACCTTCGCCGAGATCGCCGATGAGTTGGGCGTCAACCGCGAGACGCTGCGCAGCTGGATCCGCAAGGACGACGCCGAACGAGCACCAGCACCGGCCCAGCGCCGCCCGGCAGCCGATGCGTCCGCGGGCGAGCCGCTGGAGCAGGAGAACAAGCGGCTGCGCGCCCAGGTCGCCGAGCTGTGGAGAAGGAACGCGAGATCCTGCGCAAGGCGGCCGCCTATTTCGCGGGAGAGATGAAGCAGTGAGCCGCTTCTGCTTCATCCAGGACCACGCCGGCGCCTACGGCGCCAAGCGGCTGTGCACGGTGCTGGGCATGGCCCGCTCCTCCTACTACGCCTGGAGGAAGAGTCGCCCCGCGCGCGAGGAACGGGCAGCCCGGGACGCGGAGCTGACCGCCCGGAGCGCCCATCGCTCACAGCCGCTCCGGGACTGGGCACGGGCGGTGGGAAGCCCGCTCGCTCAAGGCCTTGGCCATGCCCGATGACCTCGGCGGTCTCCACCTGCCCTGCCAGGCTCGCCCTGCGGGTGCACCGCCGACGCAAGCAGACCGGAAAGCGCGAGAACAGAGAGACGGTGTACGCGGTCACCAGTGCCGACGCCCACCAGGCCACGGCCGGGGAATTGGCCCGCTGGGTGCGGGGACACTGGATCGTGGAGAACTCCAGCCACCACATCAGGGACGTGACCTTCGGCGAGGATGCCTCCACGGTCCATGCCGGCAGTGCGCCGCGCGTGATGGCCACAGTGCGCAACCTGGCCATCGGGGCCCTCAAGACCCTCAAGGTCGACAACATCGCCAAGACCACCCGCGCGATCCGGGACGACCCGGCCCGAGCACTACCGATCTACGGAATCACCTCGGATCGGACACTTCAAAAACTTGAAAGAGCCCTGCCGCGGCTCCCTACCGCGACGGCCTCGGATTCGGCCAGCCAATCGGTGTAGCGGACCGCTCGGTGCTCTACCCTTCGCGGTCGCTGTGATGGACCAGTCCGGTGACGTCCTGGCCGACCCGTTGCCGCGCCCACAGCCCCATGTCGAGGGCATCGATCGCGAGGCCGGTGAGCAATGATATGGACACCTGCCAGCCGAGGATCATCCGGCTGAACACGTCCAAGACGAACGCGACGTAGGTCCAGCCGGCGTGCGTCCTGGCATAGGCCAAATCCGCCACCCACAATTGTTTCGGTCCGGTCGCGGCGAGCTTCCGCTTCACCAGGTCCTCGGGCTGCCCGGTTCCAGCGTCGCCGGTCGTGGTGCGGCAGGTCTTGCCCCGCGCGATCCCGCGCCGCATCTGGGCGCGCATCAGCCACTTCACGGTGCAGCGGGCGACCTTCACGCCTGCACGGTTGAGCTCGGCGTAGATCTTGCTGGCGCCGTAGACGTCGAGGTTGGCCTTGTGGGCGACCCTGATGCCGGTGGCCAGTTCGGCGTCGCGGATCGCGCGCGCCGACGGCGGCCGGTCCTGGCCGCGTAGTAGCTGCTCGGGGCGATCTGCACGCCAGCCTTCTTCAGCACAGCACAGATCGGCTCGATCCCGACCCGGCGCCCGTCGACCTCCTCGTGGAGATGGGCGTCGATGTAGGCCACTACCCGCTGGTGGGGCGGTCGAGCTCCGCCGCGAAAAAGCCGCCGACGTCTTCAGGTGGTGGTTCGCCCGCTGCAGCTCGCGGACCTCCTGCTCCTGCTTGGCGATCCGCTCCGCCTCCGCGGTCGGGGTTCCCGATCGCAGACCACCATCGATCTCAGCCTGGCGAACCCAGCCTCGCAGGGTCTCCGGGTGCACGCCGAGTTGCTCAGCCACTCGAGCAATCGCGCCCTGCTTCGTCGCCAGATCCGCCCGCAGCTCCACCGCCATCCGGGTAGCCCGCTTACGCAGCTCATCGGGGTACTTCCCGGATGCTGCCATGACTCTCATCCTCCATGGATTGAAAGCCTCCACCAAACCCCGGGCGATTCAACTGCAATGCAGAGCGGCGCCCTGCTCCGGGACCGGTCGGGGTCCCGGAGCAGGGCGCCTGCCCTCTTTCGTGCCTTGCCGACCACCACGAGCCACGTGGGCAAGTGCTGCTGCGTCCAGGGAACAGCGTCAGCCGACGGGGGGGATGGAGAGGGCGTGCCGGAACGTGTTCAGCGGGTCCCACCGCGCCTTGACCCGCTGCAGACGCGGATAGTTGTCCTTGTAGTACAGGTAATGCCACGGGACGCCGGAGGTGTTCCACTCCGGATCCATGAAGTCGGCATCCGGGTAGTTGATGTACGACCCGTCGTTGATCTCGCCGGGAACCGGAACGCCTCCGGTGTCAGCGTAGACGTCGGCGTAGAACCGGCGCAGCCAGTCGATGTTCTTGCCGTCGTCCTTCGGGGCCGGCCAGGCGGCTGTGTAGACGACCTTCAGGATCGAGTCACGCTGCGACAGGGCGGTGGCTTCCGGTTCGATCGCGTTCACCCTGCCACCGTAGGAGTTGAGCCAGACACCGGCCAGGTCGATCTCCGCCGGCGGTTCCACGAGGTAGTCGTAGAGTGTGTCCACCTGCTCCGAGGTGAACGGCTTCCGCAAGTAGGCGGCTTTGCCCTTATACCGGTCGTACTCGGGAATGCGCTGCATCTCACCGTCGACCACGGGGGGAACCATAGTGTAGAGCCAGGGTTGGGGCGACGTGATGAAGCGGGCGCCGCTGAGACCATTGTCGACCGCGTCGAGGAACTCGGACATCATCGACTGGGCGCCGGGCAAGCTGCCGTCGACCAGCCCGACGAGCGTCAGGCCCATCGCGTCGCTGCGTTCCGCCCGGCCGGGCAGCATGAGTATCGAGGACAACGCCGTGTACGGGCTGTCGGGGGCGCTGTGCTTTTGATGCCATTCACCGTGATTGCGCAGCAAGGTCTGGAAGGCATCGCGGCTCATCTTTTCCCACGGCCAGGCGAGCACTCCACTGATCATCGTGGCCGGGGGGCGGGGAAGCAGGCTCTCGGGCGTCCCCGGGGTGCGCATCCAATAGCGCGTGACGACACCGAAGTTGCCGCCTCCTCCCCCGGTGTGCCCCCACCACAAGTCGTGGTGGGGGTCCTGCGGATCCCGCGTGGCCTCCACGACTCTCGCCTCACCGTGTTCATCGACGACCACGACCTCCACGCCCAGCAGATGGTCCACCGTGGACCCGTGACGGCGTGATAGGCCGCCGTAGCCGCCTCCCTGGATGTGGCCTCCCGCGCAGACGGTGTGACCCCAGCCGCCGGGAATGGTCACACCCCAGTTGAGGTACAGCTGCCGGTAGACGTCCCCCAGAGTGGCGCCGGCCTCGATTGCGAACGCATTCCGCTCGGAGTCGAAGTAGACCGAGTTCATGGCGCACATGTCGATCACTGTGCCGCCCCTCGCCTCACCGACCGAGTTTTCCATCGAGTGCCCGCCGCTGCGGACCGCTATGCGGTCGCCTGCGCGGACCGCTGCGTTGACGGCGTCGACGACGTGCTCAGTGTTCCGGACGACCTGGAAGCAGCGTGGGCGGTGCTCGAAACGTTCGTTCCGACGCCGCAAGGCGAGGTCCTCGTAGCGGGGATCACCCTGCAGAACACTGGTCGGCAAGGCCGACTCAGCTGCGGTACTGGGCTGTTGCGTCGTGTCCTTGGTCAACCTAGGTGTTCCTTCCTCATACCTCGGTCGCCGCTTGTCCGCCGTTGTCGTGCCGCGTCGCTGTGGCGACGGGTCACCGTTGGCGTGCGACCTGGGAGGCGATGTATTCGACGTGGTCGAAGTCGGTCATGTCGAGGACCTGCAGATAGACGCGTCGGGCGCCGGCCTCTCCCCAGCGGCCCAGGGCGTCGACCGCCTCGGCAGGGGTGCCGGCGACGCCGATCTCGCGGAGAACAGCCGGATCGAAACCTGTGGCGGCGGCACGTCGGGCGACAGTGGCCTCGTCGGGACCGACGCAGACCGGGAGCACCGCAGACAGACGCAGGCTCCTCGGGTCGCGGCCGATACTTGTGCACGCCTCTGCGACCCTCTGGTACTGCCCAGCGGCGTCTTTCGGGGTGCCGAACGGCAGGTTGTACTCGTTGGCGAAGCGGGCGGCGAGGTCAGGCGTCCGCCGCTTCCCCGTGCCCCCGACGATGACCGGAGGGTGGGGGGACTGCACGGGCTTCGCAAGCGCAGGCGAGTCCGTGAGCGTGTAGTGCTTACCGTTGAAGGAGTACGGCCCCTCGGACGTCCACAGGCCGGTGATAATCGCGAGTTGCTCGGCCAGCTTGTCGAACCGCTCGTTAATGCTCGGGTAGGGGATGCCGTAACTGGTGTGCTCCGCTTCGTACCAGCCGGTTCCGAGGCCGATCTCGACGCGCCCTCCCGACATCTGATCCACGTTGGCGACCGTAATGGCCAGCGGGCCCGGATGGCGAAATGTGGCGGACGTGACCAGCGTGCCGAGTCGAATGCGCGTTGTTTCCCGAGCCAATCCGGCCAGACTGATCCATGAATCGGTCGGACTTGATGCCGGAGCGACCTCGCCCAAGTGCTGGTAATGGTCGGAGCGGAAGAATCCTTCGAATCCTGCATCCTCGGCGCACCGAGCCAGACTGAGCAGTCCCGAGTATTCCGCACCCTGTTGGGGTTCTGTCGTTATAAACAATTCCACGGGGCCAAGCTTAGCTCGGGTCCACGGATGAGACGAGTGTCCGTCCTTCACCGCGGAGTCCCGCTCAGTGCCGATGTCAGCGCTCTGTCCGAATGCGGCTGGTAATCGGTTAGACAGCCCGTCGACGAGGATCTGTTGGCCGTCGGTGCTGCTGCTGCGCAGGCCCTCCCCTGGCTGGTGGCCGACCTTGGATATCAGGAGGCGGCCCGACTGCATTCCAGCTGCCGGCAGGAACCGTACTCGGGAAGCAATCCGGAGGCGCGGGCTTCGGCCAGCGACGGCGCGGCCGTATCGCGCGGGGACAACAGCGGGTCCGCCGTGCCCCACGCGATGCCGAGGTCGGGGTCGAGCGGGTGGACTGTGTGCTCACGAGCCGGGTTGTAGGTCTCCGAGCACAGGTAGGTCACCGTCGCATCGTCAGTGACGGCGCAGAACCCGTGCCCGAGCCCTTCGGCGAGGTAAACGGACCGCCGGTCGGTCTCATCCAGCAGGATCTTCTCCCACCGGCCGTAAGAGGGTGATCCCACTCTCAGGTCCACGACTACATCCAGAACCGCTCCCCGCACGCAAGTCACATACTTGGCTTGTCCAGGCGGTACGTCCGCGAAGTGGATGCCACGCAGGACGTCACGCCGCGAGACGGAGAGATTGGCCTGAGCCAGGCGCAGCGGATGCCCGATCTCGCACGCAAGCAGGTCGAACCGGTACCACTCCGCGAACCCTCCCCGGTCGTCCGTGTGCTGCTGGGGGGTGATCTGCCAGGCCCCCTCGATCCCCAAGGGGCGGATTTCCACGGCTCACCACTCCTTGGAAGGGTTGTCGACGAGGCCGAGCAGGTACTGGCCGTAACCGCTCTTGAGCAACGGGCTTCCCAGCTCACGCAGTTGCTGGTCATCGATGAACCCGCGCCGCCAGGCGACCTCCTCCACACAGCCGATCTTGAAGCCCTGGCGCTCCTCGATGACCCGTACGTACTCCGATGCCTGAACCAGAGAGGCGAAGGTCCCGGTGTCCAGCCAGACCGTGCCTCGGTCGAGCACCGTCACATGGAGACGTCCCTGTTGCATGTAGGCCTCGTTGATCGCGGTGATCTCGAGTTCGCCCCGCTCGCTGGGCTGCAGCTTTCCGGCCAGCTCCACCACCTCGTTGTCGTAGAAGTACATGCCGGCTGCGGCGTATTTGGACTTCGGCTCGGCAGGTTTCTCCTCGATGGTGAGGGCGGCTCCCTTCGCGTCGAACTCGACGACGCCGTAGGCCCTCGGGTCCGCCACCGGGTAGGCGAAGATCCGGCCGCCCTGGGGGTTGCGGTGCTGCCACAGCCGCGTACCCAGGCCACCTCCGTGGAAGATGTTGTCCCCGAGGATGAGCGCCACCGGGTCGTCCCCGATGAAGTGGGAGCCGATCACGAAGGCCTGGGCGATGCCTTCCGGGCGTTCCTGCGCCGCGTAGCTCAGAGCCAGGCCGAGGTGAGATCCGTCGCCGAGCAGCCGCTGGAATTGACCCTTTTCCTCAGGAGTGGTGATCACAAGTATCTCGCGAATTCCCGCCATCATGAGGGTGCTCAGCGGGTAGTAGACCATGGGTTTGTCGTAGACCGGGATGAGCTGCTTTGAGACAGCGCGGGTCGTCGGCCAGAGCCGGGAACCCGTACCGCCGGCAAGAAGTATTCCTCGCATCGTTGCCCGCGGGCCGGAATTCTGGATTCCGGCCCGCTTCCTCCTTCGACTGCACAGAGAGAATGTCGGTGCCGCCGACAGGGAAGCATGCCGACTGCCGGTCCCGCCACTGTCACCCGTCACGGCCGCACACTAAGCTTCGGTCCCATGCGAATACTTGTCACCGGCGGCGCCGGATTTATCGGCTCGGAGTTTGTCCGAAGCCTCCTCTTGACGCCCAGCACACCGAACACGTATAGTAATATCAAAATCACCGTCCTGGACAAGCTCACTTATGCGGGCTCGAATTCCGGGCTTGCAGACGCCGCGAAATACCCCGGATACTCCTTCGTGCACGGCGACATCTGCGACGGGGACCTGGTCGACGCGTTGATGGCCGACCACGACGCCGTGGTGCATTTCGCTGCCGAATCCCACGTCGATCGCTCCATAAGGAGCTCGAGCCCCTTCGTCACCACCAACGTTCTCGGCACGCAGGTCCTCTTGGACGCCGCTGTTCGCCGAGGAATCGGCCGCTTCGTCCACGTCTCGACGGACGAGGTGTACGGGTCGATACCCCACGGTTCCTGGACGGAGGACAGTCTGGTGGCACCGAACTCCCCTTACGCAGCCTCCAAGGCCGGCTCCGACCTGCTTGCCCTCGCCTACCACCGCACGCACGAACTGAACGTGGTGGTAACGCGCTGCTCCAACAACTACGGTCCCTACCAGTTCCCCGAGAAGGTCATTCCGCTATTCATCACGAACCTGCTGGAGGGCAAGAAGGTGCCGTTGTACGGCTCCGGACGCCACGTGCGCGAGTGGGTCCATGTATCCGACCACTGCCAAGGCGTCCTGCGCGCACTGCGGTACGGCCGGGCCGGCGACGTGTATCACATCGGCGGGGGCGTCGAGATGACGAATGAGGAACTCACCGGGGTCCTGCTGAAGGCGACGGGCACGAGCTGGGACATGGTGGAGCGGGTCCGGGATCGCAAGGGACACGACGCGAGGTACTCCCTGAACTACAGCAAGGCCCTCAGGACATTGGGGTACCGGCCCGGAATCGACTTCGCGGAAGGGCTGCAGGACACGGTCGCCTGGTACCGGCGGAACAGCGACTGGTGGAAACCGCTGAAGGAGAAGTAGCAGCCATGATAGCAGTGAATCACCGAAGGCCAGCAGGCTTCGCTCGTTGGCTCGTGACCGGCGCTTCGGGGGCCCTCGGCCAGGAGCTGCTCAGAGCGCTCGGGGCGGATCCTGGAGCGGAGGTGACCGGCGTCTCCCGAGCCGGTCTCGACATCACCGACTCCGCAGCGGTTCAGGACGCCGTCGCAGGCCATGACGTGGTGGTCAATGCCGCGGCATGGACCAATGTCGACGCGGCGGAGTCCGCCGAGGAGGCCGCAACCGAAGTCAACGGCACGGGCGTACGGCACCTGGCCGGAGCTTGTTCCGCATCGGGAGCGAAGCTGCTTCACGTCTCTACCGACTATGTCTTTCCGGGCGACGGCTGTGTCCCGTATAGCGAAGATGATCCGGTGGGTCCGCTGAACGCCTACGGGCGAAGCAAGCTCGCCGGGGAGAGCGCAGTCGCCGAAGTGCTGCCCCGTCACGGCTATGTCATCCGAACTGCCTGGCTCTACGGAGGGAAAGAGCGTAACTTCATAACCACCATGCTGGACCTCGCGACACGCCGGGAAACCGTGGAGGTGGTCGACGACCAGCACGGGCAGCCGACGTGGAACCGCGCCCTGGCGCACAAGCTGGTGGAGTTGGGCGGTAAGGCGTTCGAGGGAGAGGCCCCCGCGGGCATCTATCACGGCACCGCCGCCGGGCAGACCACCTGGTACGAACTGGCTCGCTCCATTTTCGAGCACGCAGGACTCGATCCGCAACGGATTCAGCCTATCTCATCCGAGGCTTTCCCCCAGCGGGCGAAACGTCCGGCGTTTAGCGTACTGAGCCACGACAGATGGGCTTCTGCCGGGCTCCTGCCACTGCAACACTGGGGCACCCAACTCACGGATGCGTTTGATCAGCTTCCCGCCCTCCGCGCCTCGATCCCGGATGCCGTCCGCACGGACCGATTGACGGGTACCCCTGAATAGCCGAAGAGACCACGCGCCGGGCGGAGTTCCTGCGCAACGGAGGATGGTGTCATACCGTCGTAGCAACACCACAGGTCACAGGGGTTGCTCATCAGAACACGACACATGCTCACCCTCGCTGAACGCGAGGAGATCACGCTCGCGTATGCACGCGGGGAGGGTGTGCGCGCCATCGCCCGCCTAATGGGACTTGCCGGGTCGGAAGGACTCGGTGACGTAGCCGCCAGCAGGTGAGCACTTTCGTCGCCAGAGGCCTTCGACCTCTGAGTGACTGTTGGGTATTCGGGGACGAGCGGTCGGTAACAGGCCGCCCCGCATGCTCCGACATGACGCGGCCCCGGAATGATCGCTTGGTGTTCCGATGCAAAGATTCCGGGGCCGCTGATGCCCAATGCTATCCCTCCGACCTGTCCGACGCCGCCTGGGCGCTGATCGAACCCCTCATGCCCGTCCGCTACCGGCGCAAAGGCGGCGCTCCGTGCAAGTACGGCGACCGGCTGGTGCTCGACGCGATCCTGTTCGTGCTGCGCTCGGGGTGCCAGTGGCGGATGATCCCCCGCGACCTGCTGCCGTGGGACGCCGCCTACCGCTGATACCGCCCCTGGGCCGACGACGGCACCTGGGACCGCCTCCACAACGGGTTGCGCGACCTGGTGGCACCGCCGAGGGCCGCGACCCCGAGCCCTCGGCCGCGGTGCTGGACGCCCAGTCGATCAAATCCAGCGAAGGCGGCCCCGACCGCGGGTTCGACGCGGGCAAGAAGACCACCGGCCGCAAGCGCCACCTGAGCACCGACACCCTCGGGCTCGTACTGGTAGTCGCGGTGACTGATGCGCCCCGGTTTTGATGCAGGCTGCGTTACCTGTCTCCGACCCGGGCGGGTTCGGCGTTGTGATCATAGCCTGCCGCCCGATAGATCGCCTCGACCTCGGCCGGAGCGCGGTGGTCGAGCTCGCCGTGGAGGCGCCGGTGGTTGTACCAATCGACGTACTCCGCCACAGCGAACTCGACGTCGTTGATCGAGGCCCACCCGCGGCCGCGCTTGACTCCGGATGCCGGCCCTGCGCCCAGCATCGTCCTCGGCCGCCTCCCGCGTTGCAGGCCCTGCAGGCCCAGGGCGCGCATCAGCCGCTCGACGGTCCAGCGCGCCACGCGGATTCCCTCGCGCTTAAGCACCGCATGGACCCTCCGCGCACCGTAGACCCCGTAATTGTCGCCGAACACGCGCATGATCTCCTTTTTGAGTTCCGCGCCGCGCACGGTGCGCGCCGCGGGCGCGCGCGTCTTCGACGCGTAATAGGTCCGCGGAGCGATCCGCACGCCCGCGTCGTTCAGGACTGCGCAGATCGGCTCGACTCCGAGCTTCTTCCCCTCGACGATCCGGTCGCGGTGGGCGTCGATATCGTCGATGACCACCGCGACCGGGACTTCGCGGTCGTGTGATCCGCCTCGGGTCACTTCGTTTTGCGGTCGAGCTCCGCTTGCGCGAAAAAAGCCGCAGATGTCTTGAGGATTTCATTGGCTCGCTTGAGCTCGCGGTTCTCGCGTTCGAGCTGGGCGATGCGCTCGGCGTCCTCGCCGGCCCGGCCCGGTGCCCGGCCGGTGTCGGCTTCGGCCCGCTTGACCCAGGAGCGCAGGGCCTCGGGGTGGATGTCCAGCTGGTCGGCGATGCGGCGGGTCGGCCCCATCCTCTGGCCCTCGGCCGCGATCGCGTCCAACGCCATGCGTGTGGCGCGTTCACGCAACTCGTCGCTGTACTTCTTCGGTGCTGCCATGCTCTGCATCCTTCCTGGGATCAGAGCCTGCACAGAACCCGGGGCGCAACACCGGTCGTCCGCCCCACTCCTGCGCGGGACGCTCGATCTCCGGTTCCGCCTCGGCGGTGCCGGCGGAGTCCGCCCCACTCCTGCGCGGGACGCTCAGCAACCTACCTGCAACGACGTAGGGCGTCACCATCCTGCAACATCGAACTCAATGGCATGGAAGCCAACTGCTCATTCTCGCTCGATGCAGGAGACCGCCATATCAACTGGAAATCCATTAGCAAGGGCGTGTGCTCCATCGGTGCTCGGCTGTCACGGACGCGGGCGGCACACCGCGTCACAGCACAGCATTGACGATGGAACTCCGGTGGATAAAATAGCAGGTAGCGGCATTATTCGACGCTACGAGAAACAATTCGAAGGAACTTCTAATCCGACGGCCGCAGGTTCGAATCCTGCCAGGTGCACCTATTATTGCAGGTGAGCGGCGTGCATGCCCTCGCTTGGCCCTCCGTTGACGGCCGCGTGTGCTCCACGTGTGCTCTCAAGTTCGGACTCAGTCGCCACTGCAGGTCAGCGGGCTCCCGGCCCAGCGGGCGGTTCCGCAGCGGCCCGGGCGTCCTTTCCTCCGAAACCACCCCCGCCGGTCCCGCCGTGGCCCACGTCGGTCCCACACCGGCCGCTGCACGACCCTCGTGGCGGGCCCTCGGGCTGATAGCGGATATCGGTGCTCATCGGTGATCGTGAACGGTACCTCCTCACAACCGTGGGGATCGGCCGGTGCCCTCACCGGCACCGTGCGGCGCGCGCGGTCCATCCCCACGTCCGTGGGGCTCGGGGCAAACCACTGCGGATACGGCAACGGGGCTCCGGTCCATCCCCACGTCCGTGGGGCTCGGACTTACCGACCTGCGAAAACGCACGCCGTTATTGTTTCTTAACCGGAATTCGGCCACCGACGGACAACGTCGTAATCACACAATCACTCTCAGTTCTCACTACCCGGCTATCCCGCCAGACGCAGACTCGCGTGCGCGCGACCCTCACTCTCCACCCGCAATGCCAACCATAACCACCGGGCCGCCGGCACCCGGCCGTCATGAGCTCGCGGCCCCTGGCAGACGCCGATCGGGATTCACACCACGAACCGCCAAGCCAGAAAGCATCGACACCACCCTGGCGTCTGAACGACCACTGCCCGCGCGTGCGTTCGGCCTGAGCTACGCGCGGGGCGGCACGGCTCCGACCCGGCGGTTGCTGCCCGGCATCAGCAGCAGGACGTCCTCGAAACCGTGGCGGATCAGCCGCTCCATCTCCTCAAGAGCGGGACCGTCGCGGTGGCCGTAGGGGCCGACCAGGGCCGCATAGCGCGGGACCCAGGCGAATCCGGGCTCGAGGCGGTCGTCGACGTGGACGGTGAACATCCGAGCCAACGAATGCAGGAGCCGGTCGGAGGGGGCGCCGGCGATGGAATCGGCGAGGTTGGCCACCAGGATGTCCCGGCTCAGGACGGGATCGCCGAGGTGGACGCTGCGGGAATCCGCAGACAACGAAGCTCCTTCCTCTCATCGAGCGGGACAAGCGCAGGCACGGAACCGGCGGCGCGGTGCCCTCTGCCCGCGCCGATGCCCGTAGGCGCGGCGACGGGCGAGGAGCGGCGCGGTGTGGCCGGTGTCAGGCCTGCCGGGCGGCATCGCCGGACAGCAACCCGGCCGTGGCCTCGGCCGCCTCGCGGGCCACACGGGGAAACACGCTCTGATACGTGTCCTGAGTGAACGCCGTAGTGGAATGGCCCAACTCCGCCGACACCACCTTGACGTCGACCCCGGCGGCCAGGCTCAGCGAGGCCGCGCCGTGGCGCAGATCGTGCAGACGGATCGGCGGCAGACCGGCCCGGGCGGCGATGCGGGCGAACTCCTCACTGACCCACGAGGGCCGCAGCCCCGTCCCGTCGGGGTGGGTGAACACCAACCCGGACTCGTTCCAGTCGGGCCCGGCGGCCAGACGCTCCTTGTTCTGGCGGGTACGCCACTCCTGCAGGACCCGGGTGGTCGCCTCGTCCAGCGTGACGCTCCGCTCCCCGGCGCGGCTCTTGGGCACGGAGGTCAGCGTGTCCCAGCCGAGCTGGATCATCTGGATGCGGATATCGACGGCCTGGTCCTCCAGGCTGGTCTCGGCACTACGGTGCAACGGCCGCCTTCGGCGGATCGCGCCTAAGTTGCGCGTTCCGTGCCCGGTGCGGCGCCGGTATCGGCACCGCACCGGACGCAAGCTCTTCATCGTCGCATACACATCCGGGCATTCGTCGGCATTTGCGGAGTCGCGCGTGTGGAATCGGTGACCGCCGGTGGCGGGAGGTTCTTCGGTCCGAAATCCCTTCCATCTCGAAGCCTTGCGAACGCCGACACGCGACGGTTCCTGCCGGAACTGGAACGCATACGCTCCTTCGGACGGATAGGGGTACCCACGAACCGTTACGCGATATCGATACCGTCGCTTGACGCGAATACATTTCTGGCGTAGAAATGCGCCGTAAGAACGATGAGCGGTAGTCGGTAAGCAGCCGCTCAGAGGGATTCGGTGGATGCATCCCGGGATCTGCCACCACTCCGATGTAAGCGAGCATGCGCCGTGTCCATCGAGGACACGCACCCGATGGAAGGCCGATACTTCAGACTTCCATCTCATATTCACATGTTCCGCGACATGTTTCGAAAGGATCCGCAATGGCACAGCAGGTGCAGGTACTGCTCGTCGACGACGTGGACGGCGGCACGGCCGAGGAGACCGTGTCCTTCGCGCTCGACGGCAAGTCCTATGAGATCGACCTCAACGCCGACAACGCCGAGGAATTGCGCCGGTCGCTCACCCCGTTCGTCGAGTCCGCGCGCAAGGCGCGGAGCACGAAGGCCGCGGTCTCCAAGCGCAAGAGTCAGCAGAGCAGCAGCAGAGAGCGCACCGCCGAAATCCGCGCGTGGGCCAAGCAGCAGGGCAAGCAGGTCAACGACCGGGGACGTATCCCCGCCTCGATCATCGCCGAGTATGAAGCCGCCCATTGATGCCCGGCCCGGCGGGTGATGGCGGTTAGGGGTTCCGCAGGTAGGCGCCACGGTCGACGGGTTGGCCGATCGTCCCAGCGGTGAGTGACCCGGGAATCAATCAGTAGTCGTCAGGTCACGACGACGGCGTTGGCGAGAGCGCTGAAGGCGCTGATGACGCGGGCGCGTCGTTCGGTACAGACCGCGAGCTTGCGGAACCCGCGGTTGTGCCAGGAGTTGGTGCGTTCGACGAACCATCGCTTGCCCGCTTGGAGTGGGACGTCCTTCTGACTGATCACACCATCGCAGCCGAGTTCGTCGAGCAGGTCACGGGTCTTGGCCGAGTCGTAGCCAGCGTCGGGATGCACTGTGATGCCGTCGGGCAGACCGGCGCCCATGCTCTGACCGAACCGGCCGGGATCCTCCAGCGTGGGTCGCAGCGGCGGTGAGTCATTGCGATGCGCGCCCGCGATCACGCACCCAGCGGGATGCCGGTGGCGTCGACCGGCAGGGAGCGTTCGGTGCCCTGCTTCCCTCGGCCTACAGGGCGATCTGCCTGCGGCTTCGCCGCCGCAGGGTGCCTTGACGGTGCACCCATCAACGGTGAGCTCGCTCAGGTCGAGGCCGACGCTCTTGTCGTAGGCCTCCAGACACAGTTACTCGAGTTGGGTGAAGCCCCCCGGCCGCGATCCACTCGTCGCGTCGGTTGCGGATGGTGGTCGCCGAACAAGACGAGTCGGCGATCCGTTCATAGGAGGCGCCCAGCACCAGAACCTGGACGAGTTTGTCGAGCACGGTCCGGTCGGGGATGCGTGGGTTGTGGCAGCACAGCGGACGAGTATCGATGCGTTCGGGAATCAGCACGGCGAACTGGTCCCAGACCGGTTCGATGACAGGAGATGGCAGGGCAGGCGCGAGGACCTCAGGGGAGAGAAGACGGCGTAGAACACCTCTTCTGCTACCGAGGCTCGTGCCTGTTCGGCATCACCGACACCCACCTACCCGGGCGCTCTCGTAGCACAGCTGTTTCTATAGCTTGCTCCGCGCCCGCCGGCCCGGCGACGGTCCAGACCGGCGGGCGGGGCGACGTCACGCAGGGGAGCCGAGCGGCGGGTGCTCGAGCACCCGAGGCTTGTACTCGACCAGCTGGATGCGGCCGTCGAAGGTGCGGTGCTCGATCATCTCGAGGGCGACGTCCGGATAGCCGTCGTAGATGCGTTCTGCGCCCGTGGCCCCGGTGATCACCGGGAACATCACGACCCGGAAGCGGTCGACGAGACCGGCTCGTAGCAGGGACCGGCACAGGCTCAGGCTGCCGATCGTGCTGAGGAGCCCCGAGCCACTCGACTTCATGGCGCGGACCGCCTCGACAGCGTCGTCGCGGACGAGCGTGGAGTTGGCCCACGTCAGTGGCTCCTCGAGTGAGGAGGAGAACACCACCTTGGACGCTTGCGTGAGCTCGTCGACGGACGCTTCTTCTTCGGGCCTGAACTCGTCTTGGCCATTCGGGACCTGGCCAGCGGCGAAGCCCGACATCTGGCGGTAGGTATTCGCTCCCATCAGGTGGGTGGCCTCGGGCTGCTCGCCGAGCCAGGCGAGGTACTCCGGGCCCTCAAGGCCCCAGAACCCGGGCCATCCCTCTCCCGATGCGTGGCCGTCGAGGGAGGTGATGAAGTCAACGAGAAGCTCCGACATGGCGGTGTCCTTTCTAGGGTGTCATGAGCTTTGACCGGCCGGGAGCCACAAACTCATCGCCGGGCTGTGAGGTAACGAGGAAATCCATGACGCTGCAGCCGATCGTCTCGTCCGAGGAGCGGGAGGCAGCGTGGCACTGCGTTTCGGAGCGGTCGACGTGCGCCCAGCATGCCTTCGCGCCCGCGCGTTGCGAGGCGTCCGCGAATGCGTCGCTCGTAAACAACGATCCCTACCCGCACGATCTCTTACTCGGGACGAGCCGCCTGCAGGGCCGCGGCGGGGTCGTGCAAAAGGGGCCGAACGCAGCACGATGAGGCAATTGCCCTGTTCCGGTCCGGTGCCGTCGGCTTCCTCGACGGACGCCGCGCGCTCACGCAGGGCCCGGGTCACAGCCGCTGCCGCGGGAGCAAGCGCGGGCGCGTCGGTGCGCTGCGGATTCAGCGAGGCCGGGGTGGCGCGCTTGTTGGCCACCCACGTCTTGCGTGTCGGCGACTGGCTGATGGCGCCCTCGTGCTGCAACCGGGTGAGGTGGGCCATTACCGGCGCTGCGGGGCCCACGAGGCGGGCGAGGTCGGCGGTGGTGCTGTCGGGACGGTCGGCGACGGTCTGGCGCACCCGTTCGCTGCCGCCGTCGTCGGTGCCGTCGCGGCGGCCGCGGCTGGGGGGCGGCCGACCGCCACAGCAACGGGGAGCTTCCTGTGACAGGCGGGTCGGGATCGAGTCGGCACTGGGCGTGTCCCTCCTCCTGCAGCGCGCGCAACCGGCTGCGTACCGAGACGCGGGGCCGGTCGAGCGCGTGCGCGATGTCCTTGGCCCGGGCATCGGGGTGGTCGTCCAGATAGCTGACGACCAGGCGACTCAGCAGCGAGTCGGATCGGGCGCGCGGGTGCGGGATGGTGGCGCGCCAGACGGCGCTAGCCGTGGGCGGACAGTCCGTTGAGTGCGGTGATGACGCGGCGGGTGTCGGCGAGGGCGTCGGGGCGGGGGGCGACGGCCTGGAGTTGCTGTCCGGATTGGCTGAGGGGGATCGTGCCGGCGTCGACTGCCCGTTCGGCTGGCCCGTAGCCTTCGCCGACGCCGTGTTGCGCCCTGAGTTTGTTGCAGGCGTCGTTGACTGTCATCCGGCCCGCACGGGCTCGGCGGACTGATCGTAGCCGCTCATGCGGTGAGCGGCCTCGACCTCGGCGGGAGCACGTTGGCCCAGCTCGCCGTGGAGGCGCCGGTGGTTGTCCCAGTCGACGTACTCGGCGACAGCGAGCTCGACATCGTTGACTGATGCCCAGCCGCGGCCGCGTTTCACGGGGTTGTGGATCAACTCGCCCTTGAACAGCGAATTGAATGCCTCAGCCATCGCGTTATCGTAGGAATCCCCGCGGGAGCCGACCGGCGCGACTGCCTCGGCTTCGGCCAGGCGCTCGGTATAGCGAACGGCCCGATACTGAACTCCGCGGTCGAAAATGGTGAATCAACCCGGTCACGTCCAGGGCGGTTTCATTCTCCGTGTTGGCTGGCGTAACCGCTGGTCACGCTATGCCGAGGAGATCGAGCGGGCGGGTGAAGCAGTCATAGCCCACCCACCGGTAGGCCGCAGGGATACTCGCGAACCCCAATCCGGACAGCACGCCGATCGCGGCGTCGCGTAGCAGAGCCATGTTCTGCGGCGCATGACCCGTGCGCACCCGCGATGCGTCCTCGCCGAAACTCACGTCGCGGATGTGGTGGCGGGCGTGCGAGTCGGCCAGGGGCGCGGTTCCAGCGTTTCGGCTGGTCGTTTCCCCTGGCCGCTCGCCCGAACCCGGCGTGCCAGTTTCCCGGCACCGGGCTCTCCACGAGTCCCTCGGGCGTCAACTGTTCTCTGACTGCCTGGACCACGGGAGCGGGATCGCGTTGCCCCGGTAGAGGTACCGCTGGATGGGCACCGCCGCGGGACGGAACAGGTCCACACCGTCAGCGGCGTAACCCCACCGGTCGCGGGGCGAACCGTAAGTGCGGACGATCCATCTCCAGTGCCGACGCCGGTGACGTCGGCGCAACCACTTCCAGACCCGGTGCCACACGTAATGATCGAGTTCGCTGAACGCGATCTTCGAGGCCCCGTGACGGTAGTAGTTGGTCCAGCCCCGCAGGATCTGCCCGAGACGGGTGAAGACCACTGCGGGGTCCATGTTCATGGTCTGTCGTCCGGTCATCTCCTTGACCTTGGCCCGGACCGCCTTGGCGGCCTTGACCGAGGGGTAGGAGTAGACCCGACGGCGGTCGGTCCCCCATTGAGTGTGCCGCTGGATGCGGAACCCGAGGAAGTCGAACCCGTCGTCGATGTGGACAGTGCGGGTCTTGTCGGCGGCCAGCCGCAGCCCGAGACGGGCTGCGACGTCGGCGACTTCGCCGCGTAGAGCGTGGGCGTGCCCGACGGTGCCGTGGACCAGGACGACCAGGTCGTCGGCGTACCTCACCAGCCGGTACGTCGCCCCACCGCGTCTGCGGTGCCTGCGGCGCCCGGTGTTACCGCCGTGCCGGTCCCACTGCGCGTCGAAGTGCTCGTCGATCGCGCTCAGGGCGATGTTGGCGAGCAGCGGCGACAAGATCCCGCCCTGTGGTGTGCCCGACGGCGTGTTGCGAAGGTCGCCTTCACCGGTCAGGACTCCCGCATGCAGGAACGCCTTGACCAGCGCCAGAACCTTCTTGTCCCCGACGCGGGCACGCACCCGGTCCATCAGGACCGGGTGGGAGATCTCGTCGAAGCACGCCGCGATATCGGTCTCGAACACCCACTCATAGCCCACCCGGGCGTGGTGGATGACGTCCTCGATCGCGTCCTGGGCCCTGCGTCCCGGCCGAAACCCATAACTCGACGAACTGAACCCGGTCTCGAAGATCGGTTCCAGCACGAGTTTGAGGGAGGCCTGGACCACACGGTCCCGGATCGTCGGGATGCCCAGGCGACGCACCTTCCCACCGGATTTCGGGATCCGGCGCTCCGCCACAGGCAGTGGGACGAACACACGCGCCTTCACATCGGCGCGTATACGGGCCAGGAACCCGGCAAGCCCATCGCCGGTGTTCTCGATCTCATACGCGGTCCACCCGTCGACCCCCGCGGTCCGCGCACCCGTGTTCGCCCTGACCCGGCGCCATGCTTGAAGCAGGAACGCCGGGTCGGCCACAAGGTTGAACAGATCATCGAACCGGCGGCCGGGGTCGGCCGCCGCCCGATCGTGCAGCTTGGACTGAATTCCCAGTACCCGCGAGGCCGCCGTGGCGGCATCGAACGGAACGCCGGTGTTCACCAGCGTGGCTCCTGACATTTCCTCTCCTTGCTGCGGTGACTCGCTGCGGCCCTTCCCCATGCGGACGGCGTTACCGTCCTCGGAGTACTACGGCCGCTCCGCCCCGTGCGGGGCCCGACAGCGGACAGCGCGCCTGCCCCTCCCCGCCGCTGGAGGCGGCGGTGGGTGAGGGCAGACCCCGCACGGTTCCCATGTTCACTCCGTTCCGGTCCTCACGTGAGGGACCCGGCTATACCCCGGCGGTCGTCGTCCCGCCCGCAGACTCGCGGGACGACCTGCCCGGCACGGCCGGCAGCCGTATCGGGCGGGAGCCTGCTTATCGAAACAGCCCGGCCCGCACCGCAGTCCCGCCCCATATCCACCAGGTTTGAGAACGGTTCTGGCTAACGAGGCGTCAAGCACCGGTTCCTTGCGTATCCCTTCGTGAGTTGCTGGCCGGGCCCGCGCGGTCTGGTAGTGCCCGCACATCCCGACGGTGTCAGGGCCGCTTGCCACCACCACGCCTACGCTTCCTACGGCATGGTGGCTGCCCTCAGCTTCTACCCGGCCGCTGCGACGGCCGGGCGACAGGGGTCTTTCACCCCCGTCCGGTAACGAAGCGCCTCATGGCGCACCTCGATGCGCCAGTGCCCGCGCACCAGGCGCGCCAACTCCTCCGCTGCGGCTCGTTCGGCCGACAGGCTCGTGACCAGGTAGGCATAGGTGCGTCGCGCCCGACCGGTGGCGATAATGCGCACCCACCGGTGGATGCGCACCACCTGGGCGGCGTAGGGGAACGCGATCCCCGCAACGGTGAGCACCTTGGCGGTGCGCACCTCCTCGCGCCCGTGTGCACGCTCCCGGCCCCGGTCCAGCACCGGCGCCTGGGCCCACGGCAGCTTCTTGGCCTGGCGGAACAGGGTGGGTTGGTTGGCCTTGACGGTCAGCAGGTAATCGGCGCCGCGCCCGGCCAGGTACTCGGCGGTGGCGGTCTGGGTATGCAGCGCATCGGCGCTGACCACACACCCGGCGGTATCCAGTCCGCCAAGCAGGTCGCCCAGGGCCGCGATCTCGCTGGTCTTGTCGCCCACCCGCACCTGGGCGGCGGTGCTCCCCTCGGCGGTCATCGCGGCCAGCAGATGGGCGGGCCCGGATTCGGGGGTGGCCGACCCGCGCAGGCTCTTGCCGTCGACGATCAGCACCGCGGTGTGCTCGACGGCGCTGAGGCCCAGCAGCACGGCCGGGTCCAACGCGGTGAGCACGCGGCGGATGGTGGCGGGGCTGGGGGCCTGGCGCAGGCCCAGGGCCGGGCTGGTGGTGCGGGCGTGGAGCCGGGCCAGGGTGGGCTGGGGCGCGTTGGCCGCCCACTGGCCGATCGCCTCCAGGCAGCGGGCGCCGGCCACCACCGCGCACAGGGCAGCGAGCAGGATGCATCCCAGCGGGTGGCACCGTCCCCGCCGGTCGCGGGGATCACAGTCCTCACCCGGCAGGCGCGGCATGCTCGACGGCGCGGAGAGGGCAAGGCAGGGCATGGCAGACTGGAGGCGCAACGGAGTCCCTTGGAAGTCAGAGATGTAGGAGTCCCTGTCCTTCTAGCGGGCTCCGTTGTTGCGTGCGCGGGCTTCCTCTGGATCGCTACGAGGCTGTGACCAGTACAGTCATCACTCACCCCCGACTTTGCAACCGCCCTGGACAAGGGCCGGGAACAAAGGCGGCGACCATGCACTACGCATTCCACGTCCCCGGCACCCTGGCCCGATCGGCGGCCCGCAGCAGCTTGGGCAGGGCGACCGGAAACGTGTCCATCTTCGCGAGGAGAAGGGTCAGGGGCACTGCGTCACTCATCAGGGAAATACGCCCATGCCCTACTACAATCCTCTGGCTTCGCGGCGCGTGATGGCGAACACCACCAGCAGGCTTGGCGTTCTCTCTCTTGGTCAGTGCACGCGCTGGTGTGGAGAGGGGTAGGGGCGGTCGTGAGTCACCGCGGAGATCGACTTTCCACCGTCAACCGGAAGCGTCGCCCCTGTGATCCATGAGGCCCGTGGCGAAAGCAGGAAAGCCGCTGCGTGGGCGACATCTTCCGGATCACCGATGCGTTGTAGCGGGTAGCTGGCGGCGACCATCTCATTGGGAAGGGTCATGATCGAATCAGCGAAGGAGGTCCGGACAAAGGCTGGAGCGAGGGTATTGACCCTTACCCGAGGGGCGAGTTGATCGGCCAGATCCACCGACAATTGGTGGAGCGCGGCCTTGGTGGCGCTGTAGGCGCCGAGGCGGAAGGCTCCGAATGCACCGACCGTCGACATCAACAAGATCGACCCACCATATCCGTCCATCCAGCTCTGCCAAGCAAGCTGAGTGTAGCCGAGAGCACCAGCGACGTTGCTGTCGAACATACGCACCAGGGAATCCGGGTCTGTTTCGAGGAGTGGGGTATGGCCAACCGGATTGATTCCTGTGTTGTAGACGAGAAGATCCAACCTGCCGAATCGCTCCATGATGCGGTCGACTGCGGCCCGCCTCTCGGCATCCTTCCTGCTGTTGGCACGAATCGCCAGTGTTGGGCTCCCGGTCTCCCTCTGGATAACGTCGGCGGCATCCTGCAGCGGACCTTCCGTACGCGCTGTCAAGGCTACCTGAGCTCCCTGGGATGCCAGCTCGTAGGCAATAGCGTATCCGATCCCGCGACTGGCGGAGGCAACCAGGGCCGTCTGTCCAGCGAATTCTCGATATCCGGAGACGCGGTCGTGGTACAACGCGGTCCGAGGTCGATTTTCCTGCACGCGATCCGCAGACATCTTCCACCTTCCATCGGTATTCATTCTCCGCAGAAAACAAGCGACATCAATGGGCGTCACGAGAACAGGCAACACCGTCAAGGCCAGCTCACTCGGCCGGCCGACTCCTACTTGCGCCGATTTACTGCGTGAGCAACGCTCCGCCTCTCCCATTACACACAGGAGGACGCGAACGGGAAAGTGGTGACGCATGAGCGAGATGTTAAATCTCTCAGTGAACTAAACGATCCCTAAAACGAAGCATCTGCCAACTGCTCGGGAACCACCCACCAAGGTGACCTACCCCGCAGGGGCAGGGGCAAGGGCACTGATTGAGCCAAGGCGGGGCACCAACTCACCGGGATGGAGGAAAAAATCCCGGATCGATTTCGATCGCTTCTCCGCCATCTCATCATCGCACCGGCGCTCGGCGATCAGAAGGTGATGACGGTATAGCCATCGGAAAGCAGTGTGCTCGACCTGGAGGGACATTCGAACTCTTCCAGCATGGCCTCAGTCTCGTGGACGTTACTCTCGGCCTTGCCAGGGAGACCAAAAAACGTTTCCTGGGTTACCGCCATCACAGCAATATGATTCATTATTTAGCGCCATAGGCACGCCCACACACGGAGTCACCGCCAAACATAGTTACAGTGCTTAGATTGCACTCAAGAAGATGCAGAACCATCGGCCCCACCAAAAAGAACAAGAACATATTATGTCTATTCTTCGACCGCAAACCCTCAAAACACTCCAGTTGTAGTTCCGTTTTGTCATGGTTCTCGGGTGGCCTGTCTGCGGTAGTGGCATCGGCGGGCGCTGGCTTGGTGGGAGCGTCTGAACAGCGACTACTCCAGCACGTGCTCGATATCGGGTTCCGCGGCGAACAGGGCGTTGAGCAGATTCGCGATCTCGTTGCAGGTCAACGCGACCATCCCGTCCGCGTGCGGGCTCTCGTGGGCTTCGATGGCCGCGCATACCGCGAGGAAGGCGTAGGCAAGCATCGTGAACAGGCGCCAACGGTGCCAGGAGGTCCAGGTGCGGACCTGGTGCTCGTCCAACCCGGCCAGTCCCGTGCTCTGCTGGAAGCTCTCCCCGACCGCCCACCGGCGTCCGGCCACGGCGACCAGCCGCTTCAGCGGCACCGCCTCGGGTGCGTAGCATCGGTAGAACACCAGTTCACCCGTGGTGCGGTGGCGCCGAATCAGCACCCACCGGTGCCCGGCCGGGTGGGGTTCGGCTTCGATGCGGGCCCAGTCGTAGAAGCGTCGGCCCTTGGCTCCCTGCCCGGCCGAGCGGCGCTCCCAGGCGGTCTCGGGGACCAGTGCCGCCAGCTCGGCGACGGTGGCCGCGCCCGATGCCCGGGTGATGCGCTCGGTGCGGGTTGCCTCCATAGACCTCGTCGGCGGCCACCCACGCCGCGGGGATGTCGGTGCCCAGGGCGGTCGTGATCATCTGCGCGGCGAGTTGGGGCTTGGTGGCGAAGGCGATGTGGTCGGGAACGCCCGCTGTTCGCAGTTTTCGTGGGTCGGTGGTCCAGAAGCAGGGCAGGTAGAGGCGGTGGTCGATCAACGCGTGCCCGGCGGGGGTTGCGTAGCCGAGGTAGACCGCGACCTGGGCGTTCTCGATACACCCGGCGGTGCCGGTGTACTGGCGTTGGACGCCGACGGTTTCGGTGCCTTTCTTCAGGTCGCCGGTCTCGTCCAGGATCAGGACCGCGTCGTGGTCGCCCAGGTGGGTGCGGGCGTAGGCGCACAGGTCGGCGACCAGTCCGGATTGGTCCATGTGGGCGCGGGAGAGTAGGTGCTGGAAGCGGTAGGGGCGGGGTGGCCGGCGTGTTCGGATAGGGGCCAGCAGTTCTTGCGCGCCAGTGGGGCGAGCAGGCCGCGCAGGAGGTCGTGGGGTGTAGGTTCGGTCCCAACGCCGGGCGTGCTCGGGTACACGGCGTCACGTTTCCTCCAGGGGTCCGCACCGCCCGGGGAGACTCCAGGGGTGATTCAAAGTCGTTGATCGTCTCAGTCTCGCTGGTCAGGCGATCCCGATGAGATCGAGCGGGCGGGTGAAGCACGCGTAGGAGACCCACCGGATCGCATCGGGGATGGTCGGGCGTGCCAGCGCGGAGAGCAGCAGCGCGGCCAGGCTGCGCAGCGCGGCGAGGTTGGCCGGCCCGTGGGCGCTGCGGACTTTGCAGGCGTCCTCGGCGAAGGTGGTGTCGCGGACATGATGCAGCGCCTCGATCGCCCGATGGCCGCGCACCAGAGCGCCCAGCCGGGCGGCCCCGGCCTGCTCGGCCTCAAGGCTGGTGACCGCATAAGCGCAGGTCCATGACACCTTGCCGGTGCGCAGGTCCATGACGTGGCGGCGGATGCGCACCGCTTGAACCGCGTGGGGGAATCCGAGGCCCTCGATGCTCAGCGCTTTGACGGTGCGGGTCTCGGCCCGGCCGTGTGCGCGGTGGCGGTCGGTGTCGCCCGTGGGGGCCTGTGCCCACGGCAACCTTCTGACCTTGTCGAACAGCGTGGGCTGGTTGCGCTTGACCGTGAGGACGTAGTCGGCCCCGCGCTGCTCGGCGAGGTAGCGGGCGGTGGTCCTCTGGGTGTGCAGCGCGTCGGCGGTGACCGAGGCCCCGCCGATGTCGAGCGGTCCCAGCAGGTCCTGTACGGCGGTGATCTCGCTGGTCTTGCCTGCCACGGGGACCTGGGCGGCGATGCGGCCGCCGGCATCCAGGGCCGCCAGGACGTGGGCGGCCGCCTGATCGGCGGTGGCCGCGCCGCGCAGTGTCTTGCCGTCGATGGCCAGAGTGTCGGCCGCCTCGGGGCGGGACAGGGCGGCCACGCTCGCCGGGGCACAGGCCGGAAGGACCCGGCGGATGGTGGAGGTGCTGGGCGCGGTGCGCACGCCCAGTTCCGGGTCGGTGACGCGGCAGCCCGGGCGGGCGCGGGTGTGGTGCGGCGTGTTGGCGGCCCACTGGCCGATCGCGCGCAGCGAGCGGGATCCGCACAGCAGCGCGCACAGCGCGGTGGCCAGAACGGTGCCGATTTCGTGGCGGAGGCCGCGTTCGTCGCGCGGGTCGTCCACGGCGGTGAGGCGTTGGGAGAGGTCGCCGATGGCGGGCTGGGGCGGTGGCAGACTGGTGGGGCAACGGAGTTCCTGTGGAGCCGGAGAGTTGTGTCCCCGCGCTTCTACAGGAGCTCCGTTGTTGTATGTCGGCCGATCGCCGTGATCGTCATGATGCCGTGACCTGCTTCATCGCTCTCACCAGACGACTTTGAATCAGCCCTGGGGAGACTCAGGCCTCCCATGCGGTCAGCACTGCGGGCGGGGCAGGCCGCGTCGATTCTCTCCGCTCTGACCTCCCACCTAATCGTTGTCGGCTGAGTCGGCCGTGCCCAGTGTGTAGGCGTGCGCGTGGCCGGCGAGGTCCTCGATCAGCCCGGCAAAATCACCGACGGTGGCCCGAGGATTGAGCAGAGTGAACTTGAGGTAGGTCCTTTCGGCGACCGACGTTGCGGCCACCACCCCCGCGTTGGAGACGCGCAGCGCATGCCGGGCGTGCCGGTTGGCGGCGTCCATCACCTCAGGGGGCCCGTGCTTGGTCGGTTCGTAACGGAAGACCAGAGTGGACAGGCTGGGCCGCACCAGCACCCGGAATCGGGGGTCGGCGTCGAGCAGGCCCCATACTTCGTCGGCGAGGTCGATCACCGCATCGACCATCGCCCCGATCATACGGGGGCCGAGTACGCGAAGAGTAAGCCAGAGCTTGAGGGCGTCGAAGCGGCGAGTCGTTTGCAGGGACTTGTCGGCCAGATTGGGATTGGGATCGTCGGCCGGGTTGAGGAAAACGGCGTGATGAGTGAGCCTGCCGAGAACGGCACCGTCGCGCACTACCAGAGCACTGGAACTTACCGGTTGGAAGTAGGTCTTGTGGAAGTCGACGGTGACCGTATCTGCCATCTCGATCCCTGCCAGCAGATTGCGTCGGCGCGGAGATACCAGTAGCCCGCCGCCGTACGCGGCGTCCACATGGAGCCAAACGCCGCGCTCCCGGCACTGCGCGGCGATTTCGGTAATCGGGTCGATACTGCCGTAGTCGGTTGTTCCCGCGGTCGCCACGACGGCCATGACCGTCGTGTCCGCGGTGTGGTAGTCCTCGAAAGCGCGGGAGAGCGCGCGTGGGCACATCCGCCGCTGGTTGTCTGTGGGAACAGCGACAACGGCCTCGCTGCCGAGGCCCATCAGCTCGGCGGCCCGGGCGACGCTGAAGTGGGAGTGCTCGGAGGTCAGAACCCGCAGCCGGGGCAGTACATGTACCGTTCGAATCCCGGGATCGCAGTTGCGAGCGGAATCGGCGGCGATTTCTCGCGCCAGCAGCAGTGCGTGGAGATTGGATTGGGTGCCGCCGGAGGTGAACACTCCGTCCGCGCCGGCACCGAATCCGATCAGTTCCGCTGTCCAGCGGATGAGGCGCTGCTCGACGAGCGTGGCTCCGACACTGTCGTCCCAGTTGTCAACGGACGTGTTGAGGGCCGACAGTACGGTTTCCGCGAGGACGGCCGGGATTACGACCGGGCAGCTCAGGTTGGCGGCGTATCGGGGATCGTCGTACCGGACGGCGTCGGCGAGATAAAGATGGTCGAGTTCGGCCAGTGCAGCCGCCGTGCTGCCCAGCGGAGTGTCGAGGTCGACGCCCTCGACGAGCGGTCGCAGTTCGCCGGGGGCAGTGCCGGTCCCGGGACGGCTGGTGCGGGATAGCCACTCGCTTAGCCGGTTCACGCCGTGGACCATCACCTGGCGCAGCTGCTCGGCGGTCTCAGCGGAAACCAGGTATTCGGATCCTTCGTGGGGTGCACAGCGGCCACGTGCCCGTGCCGATCCTGAAGCGGCGGCACCTGTCGCCGACATGCTTTCGCCTACGTGGATCCCGCGATCACACATCCAAGCATTCTCTACTTTCTCGTCGGTCCACCGAACGGACAATGGGATCAGCGAATATACAGCCCATCCACACGGACAACAAAGTTCCATAGACAACGATTTCGGAATCTTCAGCAATCATAGGAGATAAAGGATCTCTTCGGTTCAGTCCACCCCAAGTACCCGAAAAACGAAAGGGAAGCTTTTAAAAGAGGTGTCGATAACTTGTATTGAATTAAACAGTTTCGTCGCGTCCCCGGCGTTTCAGCGGGGCGGGCCGGGCAGAAGGGGGCGGCACCCCACGAGGGCGGCTCCGGGCTCCTCCTGCCGTGTATCGGCCGAGGAAGCGATGTGGTACAAGGCGACTGCATTCTCTGCTATCGCCGGCATGGATACCGGTCACACAGCCCCGAGGAACCAAGGGGGCGGGGGCGGGGGCGGGAGCTTGTGCGGGCCGGCGCAGTGGTGACGCGGCAGACCGCGCCTGGGCGCCTGGTGCATGCCGATCCCGGGCAGGTGGAACGGGCCCCGGTGCGGTCCGGGTTGGTCAGCGCGTATCGGCGGCCCACCCGGCCGTCCGCCGCCCAGGCAGCTGTCCTCCGCGCAAGGGCCGCACACACTCATGGGCTACGCCCACCCGCTTGGCTCCCTCGGTGGCGCCGCCGCGTGTCGCCCTCCTCTCTCTTCATCTCTCTCCCCCCACCGCGCCGATGCGTACATCGATGACGTGTCCTGGAACGGACTGTCCGCCCTGGTGCGGCGTCCGGGCACGGCCGTCACCGATTCAGATTCGCGCTTGCTCACATATGCGCCACGAACATGTCACTTCTCACGCAGACATGAGTGGCTCCATACATAGCGAGCAAGCACCGCAAAATCCGTAGAATTCGATATCGCAGGCATCGAAGGAACGGCGTGTTACGGCGCCCGGGCCGGTTGGCGGAGCTTCCGCAGCGCCCCTACGGACGGTCGGTCATGGTGGACGAACCCGTATCGAATCAGAGTCTGATACGGCTACAGCAGGAAGCGCGACTGAGCGGCGAGGAGCTGGCGAAGAGGGTAAACGCGATAGGTGCTGAAACAGGGTTGCGCCTGAGGTACGGGCGCGCCTCGGTGAGTCAGTGGCGGTCGGGGACCCGCCCTCGGTGGCCGGTGCCCGACCTCGTGGCGGAGGTCCTGTCACGGAGTCTGGCCCGGACGGTCACCGCAGCGGACGCGGGATTCGCCAGCGACGGCTCCGCAGATCCGGGACCGGGAGCTGGCGATACGGTGACCCAGGTCGAGAGGCTCGGCTCCTCCGTCGAGAACGGATCGGATCATCGATACGTCTTCAACCTGCACGACCTGAACGTTCCGGCGTGGCGACCCGCAACCGAACCTCCGCCGGCGCACCGCCAAACCCCGCATTCGAGACCTGTGCGAGAAGACGAGCTCGAGACCAGCGAGGAGATGCTGGAGATTTTCTCCCGTATCGAGGCGATACACGGCGCGTCACGGGTCGCACCGTTCCTCGGCGAGTACCTTCACCGCACCGTTTCCCCCTGGTTGCGCTCTCCGGTCAGCACAGACACACGACGCCGGCTGCTTCGTACCTCTGCAAGGCTCTGCTACCTGTGCGGCTTCGCCTATTTCGACCTGGAAGAGCACGGGATTTCGCAACGGTTCTACCGGACTTCGCTTCTGCTCGCTGCTGAAGGTGCCGACGCGTGGGGCTACGCCGTGACGCTGCGTGCGATGAGCGTACAGGCGTGGCATCTCGGACATCGTCACCAGGCCCTCGATCTTGCCGACGCGGCCGTCGATACGGCTCCGCGCGGCATCGACGACGCGTCGAGCGCTTTCCTGCACGGCCAGCTCGCTGTCGCCCACGCCGGAAGGGACAACCGGGACACGGCGCTCTCCTGCCTCAACTCGGCCGAGCGGTATATGGAGTCGGCAACAAGCCGCCCCGGAACTGTCACCTACCACTGGGCGGCGTTCGCCCATCAGCGCGCCGTCGTCCGCAGCCTATTCGGGGACAGGTCCGGCGCCACGCTCGATTTCACGAACGCAGTGCAGTGGCGCCCGGCGTGCGAGCGACGCTCGACAGCGCTCGTCTGCGCGCGCCTTGCCGAGCACCATCTGGATCAGGGACAACTCGAACAAGCGGCGTCGAACTGGCACCGCTTCCTCGACATCTATCCCTCGATCCGCAGCGGACGGGCTCGATCGGCACTCGCCGTCCTGCGGGCCCGCGTCCGGCCCCACACCGCTCATGATGTCGGACGCGGACTACTGGCGCGGGCCACCGCACTTTGGCGGCCCGATACCGGAACGCGATGACGCGGATTGCCTTTGGCATCGACCGATGACGGCTCCTGGATGCCCACCCCGCCATCCCGGGGCACACACGGGTCGACGACTACCGGCCCCAACCCGTCGAGGGCACTGATCAGCGTGCGGACGAGCGTGGCGCGGACGTTCTCCCCCAGAACCGCTCCGACATCCCTACGTCCAGCGAGCCATTCCGGTGCGACGGCCATGCGTTCGTCGACGAAGTGTGTCGCCGCCGCACGCGGGTGCTCGGGTCGAACGGCACTGCCGCAGGCCTCCTCTGCAGGAGCGTCCCCGACTACGAAGACGACGTCGGACGAGTCGATTCGGGGGCACCCGGACCCACAACGCCCGTTGCACAGGAGCAGGCGCCGTGACCGCATGACGGCCATCCAGGACTCCGTGACGTCGCGCGCGATCGCCATCGCCCCGGCATCGTCGGCGCGGGCCCCTATCGCCACGCCGGCAGGAAGACCGGTTCGGGGATCGATATAGCTGGCAGCGCAGACAGTCGCGCTCCCCGTTTGGGCCTCAGAGGCCATGTCGAGGTCACCTGTGCGCACCTCGCGTCCTCGGCCGCTCGCATGGGCCGCGACCAGCGGCGCAGCCGGGCTGGGAACCCAGCCCCGGTGCGGATCGCGGAAGCAGTGCAATACGACGATTTCGCCCTGACGCACACCGGATGCGGCGAGCCACACCAATATCCGTGTTCTTCCCACAGCGGCCCTCACGTATCGTATGGAACTCAAGCGGTTTCCGGAGGATCACCCCCAGCGATATGGTTATCGCCGATCGGAAACCGGCGAAACCGCATCCGCATGTTTTTCCAAAGAGTCTCTTGAATTTCCCCTCGAACAACGCATGTTTCATCAATCGAACCAAAATAGGGCAATCTTGAGTAAAAACGCGGTCCCACATCGCATGGCTTGGCCATTTATTTCACGAAAAGGGAACCCATAAGGCACCAATGGTCGCCGCCTCGACGGCGGGCTGGAAACGGCGCTTGGGCACGGAAGAGGCCCTCGTGTCGTTCATGACCGCGGCTCGCGGCGCCGGACGGCCAGCGGGAAGACCGCACCTTCAGTACACCGTGTGAAGCCGCGCATCCGGGGCGATGGCAGCGCCCTCGATCCGAGAGGGGCGCGGTCCCGAGGCTTTGGCAGCCACCGGCGCCGGAGGCGGGAACGCGCCCCGCACACCGGATCTTCCGAATGTTTAAGCGATGAAACGCCGCGAACACACTGAACCTGTTGAGCCTGCCCCCGATCATTGACACGTTCGCCTGCGCTCCCCCTTCCGCCCTGCGGACTGTGCACGCTGGAATGGAGTCGCTTCCAGAGGCGAACGAAAAGAAGCGGATTGTCGCATTCGTTCGCACACCGACGACGCGCCTAAGGACATCGATGCTCGGCGCGCGCACACTACGGGATCGCAAATTCGAAAAAGGAACCAGATTGCTTGATATATCCGCAGAGGTATCCGGCGTGTTGAGCGAGGAATTCGATATCCCAGTCGACGAGGTGGAATCGGGAAGCACCCTTGAGGATATCGGGGTCGATTCCGTCGCCGCCGTCGAACTCGGCGACATCCTCCAGCACAAGTTCGGCATCAGGATCGGGGAAGACGAACTGACCGCACAGAGCACTGTAGAGCAGGTCGTCGCCGTCGTCTCCGGGAAGGCGGGAGCTGAGCACCGTGACGGATAGCCCTCCGGTCACGGTCACCGGCATCGGGCTCGTCACTCCCGCCGGCGTCGGACGCGCCTCCAATTGGACGGCCGTCTGTTCCGGGGCTCCGACCGCCGGCCCCCGCGGCTCCCTCGCGCACGCACCTGTCGGATTCGCCAGTACCGTGCCCGACGAATTCGACGCCGGCCGCCTCACCGGCCGGCGCCGTTCCCGCCGATACGACCGCAGCACGCAGTTCGCTCTCGTCGCCGCGCAAGAAGCCCTCGACGACGCCCGCCTCACGCCGACTGCGATGCCAAAGGTCCGCGTGGCCGTCGTCATGGGGACCGCGTTCGGCGGGGTACAGACGCTCGAAGACAACCACGCACGCCTCATGGCCGAGGGCCCGGACGCCGTGAACGCCCGGTTCCTGCCCAACGCCCTGGCGAACATGGTTGCGGGCATCCTGTCGATCGAACTGGGCACCACCGGCCCGGCCATGGTCGTCTCCACCGCCTGCGCCTCGGGCGCGACGGCGATCGGCACCGCACTGGGGCTGCTGCGCTCAGGTGCCGCCGACGTCGCCGTCGCCGGCGGCACCGACGCCAGCGTGACGCCGCTGCAGGTAGCGGGATTCGACAAGCTGCGGGCCTTGTCGCGGGGGAACCGGTTCCCGCCCGCCCAGGCTTCGCGGCCCTTCGACGCCGAACACGACGGGTTCGTCATCGGCGAGGGGGCGGGAGTCCTCGTGCTGGAACGCGAGTCCGACGCCACCGCCCGCGGCATCAGCAGCTACGCCACGTTGGCCGGGTACGGAACCACGTCCGATGCCTACCACATCACTTCGCCCGCCCCCGACGGTCGCGGCGCCAAGGAGGCGATCAGCCGATCGTGCCACGACGCCGGGCTCTTGCCCCGGGACATCGCCCACGTCAACGCCCACGCTACCTCCACCCCCACGGGCGACGCGGTCGAAGCCGGAGTCGTGGCCGCCACGGCACCGACCGCTGTGGTGACCTCAACGAAGGGCGTCACCGGCCACACCATGGGGGCGGCCGGAGCGATCGAGGCCGCCTATACCGCTCTCGCGCTGCACACCCGAACCGTGCCGCCCGTGGCGAATCTCGGCACACCGTGCGAGAGGGCCGAGGACCTCGACCTCGTCATCGGCGACGCCCGGCCACACACTTTCGCAAACGCTGTCTCCAGCAGTTTCGGATTCGGCGGCCACAACGCCGTCCTCGCCTTCACCGTCAGCTAAAGCTTCACAAGGAGCCGCTTCGATGGGAAACGTCGCAATCATCACGGGTGGTACAGCAGGCATCGGGCTCGCCTGCGCGGAAAAGCTTCTCGCCAGCGGTGCCACCGTCGTCATCTCCGGCCGGTCGTCTGAACGCGGCCGGAAGGCGGTCGCCGACCTGGGCGGAAGCCGTGTCCGCTACATCGAGTGCGACGCCACCGACCCCGCGCAGATCGCCGGTCTCATCGAGCAGACCGTGGACGAGCACCGCCGCATCGACGTGCTCGTCAACAACGCCGGCGGCGTTACCGACGACGGACGTCCCGTCACCGAACTCGACGACGCCACCCTGGACCGCGCCTTCACCCTCAACGTCAACTCGACGTTCTGGGCGTGCCGCTCCGCCTTGAGGCACATGCTGCCTCGCGGCTACGGGCGGATCGTCAACATGTCCTCCATCGCGGGCAAGTCCGGAGTCGCCGGGCTTCCCGGCTACACCGCCTCCAAACACGCACTCATCGGATTCACCAAAACCCTCGCCAAGGAGGTCACCGCCCGCGGCGTCAGCGTCAACGCCGTCTGCCCCGGCATGACCGACACCGAGATGATCCCCCGCGAGCTGCAAGGCGCGCTCGAAACCGCCGGCACCGACTTCACCGCCGCCGCCCAGCACTACACCGGCGACCTCGGTCGCATCGTCGACCCCGCCGAGGTCGCCGCCCTCGTCGCCCTACTCGCCTCCCCGCAGAGCGCCGCGATCTCGGGGACGGCGATCAGCGTCGACGGCGGATTCAGCCAGTTCTAGCCCCCGCCCGGAAAGGATTGGGCCGTGGCGTCGACTCCGTGGCTCGCACACACCCCCGACTCTTCCGCCGACCGGCACCTGCTCTGCTTCCCCTACTCGGGCGCTCCCCCGTCCCTCTTCGGGGACTGGCGTGTTCCCGGTACCGACGTGCTCCCGGTGCTACTGCCCGGAAGAGGTCCGCGACGGCACGAGCCGCTCGTCACATCCCTGCACACACTCGCCGAAGGCATCGCCTCCGACGTCATCCCCCTGCTAACCGGGCCCTACCTCTTCCTCGGCCACTCGATGGGAGCGTGGCTCGCGCACGCCGTCGCCGCCTTGCTCAGCGAGCGGCACGGCACCGGCCCCGAACGGTTGTTCGTTCTCTCCGCGCCGCCTCCCCACCTGCCTCCGAGCCGGTTCTCCTCCCAGCACCAACTTTCCGACGACGGCATGGTCGATGAGGCCATCCGGCTGGGTGGGGCCCCCGCATCCGCCCGCGACGCGGTCCGCGCCAACGTCGAGGCCATCCGCGCCGACGCCGAGGCCGTGGGGCGCTATCGACCCGCACCGCACACGCTGGCGTGTCCCGTCACGGCCGTCTGCGGCAGGCGGGATCCGCTGTTCGACCCTGGCAGCCTGACGGCATGGAGCGAGACGACCCACGCTGACATCTCCGTCGATCTCGTCGACGCCGGACATTTCCTCGTCACCGAACAACCCGACGAATCGATCCGCATCGTCGAACGCGACACCGCCGACACGCACCGCACCGATCCTGTCGCCGTGATCGGTATGGCCTGTCGATTCCCCGGAGCCGCCGACCCCGCCTCCTTCTGGGAACTGCTCCGTACCGGCCGCAGCGCCGTCGGTCCCGTCCCGGCCGACCGCATCCGCGACGACGAAGAGCAGCAGATCATGAACGCGGGCGGATTCGTCGACGGCGTGGATCGGTTCGACGCCCGGTACTTCGGGTTCGGCCCTCGTGAGGCCCACCGCTCGGATCCGCGCCTGCGCTTACTCCTCATGACCGTCCAGGAGTCCATCGACGATGCCGGACTCTCGGCCGCCGACCTCGCGGGGCCGCGCAGCGGGATCTGGGTCGGCGAATCCCATTCCGACTACTGGGACCTTTCGACCGTCGACGTGACGCCGAACTTGTACACGCTGTCCGGCGGAGGACTCAAGAGCTTCCTGTCCGGACGGGTGTCGCACTTCTTCGATCTTCAAGGACCGAGCCTCACGCTCGACACCTCGTGCTCGGCGTCGTTGACCGCCGTCCACACCGCCTGCCGGGCGCTCCGAAGCGGCGAAGTCGACACCGCGGTCGCCGCTGGAACGCACCTGATCCTCAATCCCCACGGCGGCCCTTCCCACGGCCTCGCGAAAGCCCTTTCGCCACACGGGCGTTCCGCATTCGCCAGCGTCGATGCCGACGGTTACCCCCGCGGCGAAGGCGTCGCCGCCGTCCTCCTGCGGCGCCTCTCCGACGCCCTGGACAACGGCGATCCGATTCACGCCGTCGTCGAAGGCAGCGCGGTCAACGCCAACGGCCGCTCCGGCCGCAATATCGTCGCCACCAGCGGCCCCGGCCAGGTGCGCATGATGCGCAAAGCCCTCGCCGATGCAGGACGCCGCCCCGGCGAGATCGCCTACGTCGAAGCCCACGGTCCCGGTACCAGAACCGGCGACGACATCGAACTCGCCGCCCTCCACGAGGTGTACGGCGCCGACCCGCGCCCGTGTCTCGTCGGATCCGTCAAGACCAACATCGGCCACCTCGAGCCCGTCGCCGGGCTCGCGGGGTTCCTCAAGGCCGTCCTCGCCCTCCAACACGGGCAGGTGCCCGCTTCCTTGCACCTCACGGCCCTCGCGCCCGCCATCGACTGGGACGCTTCGGCGCTTCGCATACCGACCGCCTGCGAACCCTGGCCCGTGGACGGTCGTCGCCGGGCGGCCGTCTCCTCCTTCGGGCTCTCCGGAACCAACGCCCACGCCGTCCTCGCCGCTCCGCCTGACCAGGCCGCGACGCCACCGCGCCTCCCCAAGCGCACGTGGAATCTGCAGAGCTACTGGTACACCGAACTGGTGGACGAGCACTCCCCGCCACCCGCCCGGGAAGCGCCGGCGCCCTCCGCAACACCTACCCGACCTTCGCCGCAACCGGTCCAGCAAGGTGGTGAAATGCCCTCGCATCCGCTCTTCCACGACCGCATGCCCGTGTGGGCCGAACTCGACGAACTCCTCGACCTCCCGGAGTTCGCCTGGAACCTCACCGGCGTCAGCGCCGTCTACCGCCGCCTCCACGCCTTCGGCCGGGCCCTGGGCCCGGCACGGGACTTGCACGTCTCCCCTACGCGCCTACTGGCCGGCATGGAATGGGCCGGAATCGTCGATCCCGCCATGATGCACGCCGCCATGGTGCACTACGGCGTCGCCACGACCGCTCTGGTCGAGTGCGGGCACACCGACGACGACCTGGACGCCCTTACCGCCGACCTCGACACCATGGAGGCCCCCGGCGCGATCGTCGCCACCGAACTCGGACGCGGCGGCTCCCAGACCACCATCCGTACCGAGGCCCGCTACGACCGCGAGCGCGGTACCTTCACGCTCCACACGCCCGAGGATGCTGCGCTGAAGATCATGCCCAACGTCGGCTGGACCGGCCTCGGACGCACCGCGGTCGTCAACGCCCGCCTCGTCGTCGACGACTCCGACCACGGAATCCACGCGTTCGCGTTCCGCTTCCCGCACCCCCGAGCCGATGTGACGATCCTGCCCGGCGCAGCGCCGGTGCCACTCGACTACTCGGTGATCCGCTTCCGGGACGCCGAGATCCCGTTCGGCTACTGGCTTCGCGACACCGCCGTCATCACCGGCAGCGGCGTCACCGACCCCCTGACGCCGACGCAGCGGCTCGCCCGGTCCCTGGGAGGAGTCAATGCCGCCGTCGTCTTCGCCACCGTCGCCCTCGCCTCGGCCGCCCGCGCCGCGGTCGCCATCGCCTTCCGCTACAACGCGCAGCGGATCATCGGCGATCCGGGAACCCCTGCGCTCAGGTTCACCACCCACAGCAGCGATCTCGCCTCGGCGGTCGCGCGCGTCTACGCCACAGGTTCCTACGTCGAGAAGGTGCGTCGCGACTTCACCGACGAACGCATCGGCACCAGCGCCGCCGAGCCGCGCCGGACGGAGAGCGGCACCGCCTACGCGCCCTGGCTCGCCGCCAACCGCGACCGCACCCTCGCCAAAGCCGCCGCGGCCACCACCGTGGAGTCCGTCACCGCCACGTGCCGGCGGCTGTGCGGCTTCCAAGGCGTACTGCACACCAATCGCATCACCGCCTACGAGGACATGGCCAAATCCTTTCACGCGGCCGGAGGCGACACCCGGCTCCTGCTGCTTGAGGCCGGGAAACAGCTCCTCGACGGAACCGGCACCTCGCCCGTCCCCGCACCCGACGGTCCTGGAACGGGCGACGCGCGCTCGACACTGCGCCTCGTTTCCCTGCATGAGCGCGTCCTCGCCGACCAGCTCAGCCACCGCGTCGACCCCGGCGATCCCACCCCCTACCTCGCCGAGATCGAGGAGGTTGCCCGCGTCCACCTCGCACGACGCACTCTCGAGGAGTTCGACCACCTCATCGCCGCCATGAACGGTCCGTGGCGAAGCGCGCTCGAATCGGCTCGACGCCTTCACGGGCTCGACCTCGTCCTCGACTCCGCCGCCTGGCACCTCAACCAGGGATCGCTACGTCCCGGCGACGCCGACGTCCTCCGCACTGCCCGCACGAACGCGGCAGAAGACGTCGCCGGGAACCTCGGCGTGCTCATCGACGGACTCGCCGTACCACCCGGCCGCGCCGGCGGGTTCATCGGACGCGACGGCTACATCAGCCGCATAGCCGCCCTCCTCGCGTGATCTCAGGCTTCTCGGCCGCCACAACACTTCCCTCTCGGAATCGCAGGCAGAAGCCGCACAACTGTTCAGGTGGTTGAGCGGAGCCAGACATTCCCGGCGAACAAGTCGGTGAGCTTGGCCATCGCGGCGTACCCCTGTTTCCCGGCGGTGGAGATGAAGGAGCGGATCCGGCGCAAGTGGCGGGCGCCGTCCAGACTTCGCCACCCGCCCGAGGTCTTGACCTGGAGCTTGATCATGGCCGCCTGTAATTACGGATCGATTTCAGGGAACCGCAGAGAGGGGCGAGTCGACAGGTTCCCCCTGTTGAACTGCGTGCGGTGCTGGAGGTCGACGCGGAGTTCGGGCCGTCGGCGCCGGAGGCGGACCTACTCCGGCAGCGGCGCGTGTGGCTCCTGCCCTCATGACCGCGACCGTGCCGTCGGACTTCATTATGGGGACTCTCCCATGACCGCGACATCCGATTCCCCCTCGCCACCACGAGTCCTTCCCGGTCGGGTCCCCCTACTCGGCCACGTGCCGCACCTGCTGCCTGACCCTGCCAGCACCCTGCACTCGCTGCGGACTCATGGTGACATCGTCGTCCTCTACATCGGGCGGAAGCCGGTATACCTGGTCAACTCACCGGCGCTGCTCCACCGCGTCCTCACTACCGACGCCGCCTCGCACTCCAAGGGCCGAATGTACGACGAGGCCCGTCCTGTAGTGGGGGAAGGACTTGCCACCTCAGAAGGGGCGGTCCACCGCCGGCAGCGGCGCCCTGATCTCCCCTGCTTTCCGCCACGACCGCCTGCACGGATACAGCACCGTCCTGGGCGAGCAGGACAGGCCATGACGGGCGCATGGCACGATGGTCGGCTCATCGCCATGGACAAGGAACTGCCTGTCCTTTCCGCAGCCATGGCGTTCAAGGCGCTGTTCGGTGCGGACCTGGACACCGCCCTCATCTCCGAGATCGACCGCTGCGTTACCGGACTCTTCACAGAGGTCGCTGTACGCACCATCACCCCCGCGTTCCCGCAGCCGTCCTCCGCCCGAACCAACTGCCCATGACCGTGCCTGCCAGAACCAGGTCTGAGGGGCGGTAGATACCGAACCCGTCGACGCCCAGCAGCGGCAGGGCCGTTCCAGACCGGTCACAGTGCCGCTCGCCCGTTAGCGCTGGAGGAATTCCTTGAACGCCGAGAACCGGCCGGACCCATCCCCCGTCGTTACCCGCAACGTCCGCCTACCGTGCCCACTCATCGCGTCCGGCCCGGCCGACCTGCCCGTCGCGGAGCACGCACAGGCAGCGGCGATCGAACAGCAGGTCCGCGCTTGGGCCACCGGACAGACCGCGCTCCCCGAGTTCGCGTCCGCTCAAGACGCCGGCTTCGGACGCCTGGCCGCCGGTCTCTACCCCGACGGCGACGCCGCGAAGGTGGCTCTGGCCGGCTGCGTCTTGCTGTACCTGTTCGAGTTCGACGGAAGCCGCATCGAGGCTCCGGCCCTCAGCGGTGATGCCGAGTCGGCTGTACGGCAGCTGCTGCGCTGGGAGGCGGTCTTGGAGGGCAACTCGGTGCACAATGACGAATCGTGCCGGGCACTGCAGCAGCTCTGGCTGCGTCTCGTCGACATCACTGACACCGAAGAGCAATCCCGGCTTCGGAATGCCTGGCGCACATACAGCATGGGTGCCGCCTGCGAAGCGTCCCTCCTCGCCGCCGGCACCTACCCCACACCGCAGGAATACGACGTCCTGCGCCAGCTCACCATCAGTGAGTGGCCCTTGATCCTGATCACTATCACACGCGGATCCAGCCTGCCCGGTGACATCTGGTCCGATCCGGGCGTCCAAGCACTCAACCAGCTCGCTGTGCGCCTCATCGGCATCTGTAACGACATCGCCTCCTGCCCAAAGGAGACGGCTGCCTCCAGCGCCGCCCTGAATTATCCGACCGTCTACGCGCACCACGACCACACCACTCTCGATGGCGGCCTAGACTCCACCCGCCGTCTCTATCGGACGTTGCTTCACGCCTTCACCGAGACCGAGCAGCGAGATGAACTCTACGACGTAGCCCGACCACCGCTACGCCGCTACCTCAACGACCTCGCGCTGCTGCTCGGCGGATGGCACCGGTGGTGTGCGCACACTCCTCGCTACCAGCAATCGACATAGAAGGGGCCAGTGCCCCGAGCTTCCGACGCCGCAGTGCGCCTCCGCGTCCTTACGGAGGTGGTAGAGACGTTCGTGGCCGGCTGCGAGGGACTGTAAACAGAACGGTGTAACTCCACGGGAGTAGGAGTACTCCATGAGTGACAAGAAGCAGGTCGCGAGGGACACTGACAGGTCGGACGAGGAACTGGTCGCCGAGCTGATGGCCAAGGCCAAAGCCGAGGGCGTGGACATGGTCGGAGAGAACGGGCTGCTGTCGCGGCTGACCAAGACCACCCTGGAAAACGTGCTCGAAGCCGAGATGGACGAGCACCTGGGCTATGCCAAGCACGAACGGGCCCGGGACGGCGCAGGCGGCAACGCCCGCAACGGCGCCCGCACCAAAACCGTCACCACCGAGGCCGGCCCCGTCGAACCGGACGTGCCGCGCGACCGCGAGGCCTCCTTCGACCCGCAGATCGTCAAGAAGCGCCAGCGGCGTCTGAACGGCGTCAGCAGCCGTCGTGCTGTCCCTGTCGGCCAAGGGGCTGGCCCACGGCGAGATCTGCGCCCACCTGGGCGAGGTCTACGGCGCCGAGGTCTCCAAACAGACCGTCTCGGCCATCACCGACGCGGCCATGGAACGCATGGCCGAATGGCAGAACCGGCCCCTGGATCCGGTCTATGCGGTCCTGTTCGTCGACGCGATCAACGTCAAGATCCGCGACGGGTCCGTGGCCAACCCATCTACCTGGTCTTGGGTGTGACCGCCGAGGGCGAGCGCGATATCCTCGGGCTGTGGGCTGGCGACGGGGGCGAGGGCGCGCGCCAAGTACCGGGCCCACGTCTTCACCGAGCTCAAGAACCGCGGCGCGGCCGATGTCCTCATGCTCGTGGCCGACGGCGTCACAGGCATGAGCGAGGCGGTGGAGAGCGTCTGGCCCCGGACCGTGCTGCAGACCTGCATCGTGCACCTGCTGCGCAACAGCTTCCGGTATGCCGCCCGCGCCGACTGGGAGAAGATCGCCGCGACTTTGCGGCCCGTCTATACGGCCCCGACCGAGGAGGCGGCTCTGGAGCGCTTCACCGAGTTCGCCGCGACGTGGGGAGAGAAGTATCCGGCCGTCGTCAAGCTGTGGGAGAGCGCCTGGGCCGAGGTGGTACCGTTTCCGGCCTTCGACGTGGAGATCCGCAAGGTCGTGTGCACGACCAACGCGATCGAGTCGATCAACGCCCGCATCCGCCGCGCGGTCAAGGCCCGCGGGCACTTCCCCAGCGAGACGGCGGCGCTGAAGTGCATCTACCTCGCGCTGATGAGCCTGGATCCCAAGGGCACCGGGCGGGCCAAATGGACCGGCCGGTGGAAGAAGGCCCTGAACGCCTTCGATCTGACCTTCGAGGGCCGACTGACCGCGACACGCCGCTGACCAGGAACAATAGTTACACCGTTACCTTGACAGACCCGGCTGCGAAGACCTTGCGACACTCCTGAGGGACGTCCCGGAAAGAGCCACTCGCCTCCTAATTGTATGAGGCCTGGACGTTGGTGACAGCGGCATGGAGGCGTGAGGCCCGAGGTCGGCCGCCGGCGGCGCTGTGCGGCCGATGGTAGTTGTCGTGGATGTTCCAGGTCGCCAGAGCCGCTGCACGCTCGCTTTCGCTTCCGTAGGGCCGAGCGTAGAGGACCTCCTCGGCCATGATCCGCTGGTAACGCTCGGCCTTGCCGTTGTGCCGGGGCGTGAACGGCCTGGTCCGGCGATGCTTGGTGCGCCGGCCGACGAGGCGGGAGAACACCTGCGAGCGGTAGCAGGCCCCGTTGTCGGTGACCACACGGTGGATGTGGGTGATGCCGTGGGCGGCGGACCTTCGCCCGGGCGAGGAAGGCGGCCGCGGTGGTGCCCTTCTCGTCACCCAGCGCCTCGGTGCAGGCCAGGCGGGAGAACCCGTCCACGGCGGAGTGAAGGTAGAGGTAGCCGCCCGCCGCCCCGGTGTTCTTGGCGCGCTGGGCGGTGCGGGCCGCCTCCGAGTCGCGGCCGTGCACGCGCCATCCCCCGCCGTCGGGGATGCGGCCGACCTTCTTCACATCCAGATGGACCATGTGGCCCGGCCAGTGCGCGACGATCCGGCCCGGAGCGCGGTTCGAGGCGCCGTCGGGGTCGATGAAGCGGCGCCTGCCGAGTCCGAGGGCGGCCAGGTGGCGGGTGACGGTGCGCCGGTCGAGCACGATGCCGCACTCGGCGAGCTCGGCGGTGATACGGGCCCCGCGGACCGTTTGTGCTCGCGCCGCCGGGCCTCGATCGCGGCGACGGCCTCGCCGGAGGCGGCCTGCGGGGAGTGATGCGGAACCGAGGAGCGCTCGTGCAGGCCGGTGGCACCGTAGCGGCGGTAGCGGTTGACCCGTTTGGAGGCGCACGCCCGCGATATGCCCATCTCGGCAGCCACATGGGCGATCGGGCGGCTCGCGCAGCGCTCGACGAGGCGGCGTCGTCCCTCGACGGACAGGGGCGCATTACGGTGGGACACGAGAGCAGGTCCTTCCCGGCGGCTCGATGCGTCGTTGGCGCTTCTCATCATCGCCGCCGGGGGCCTGCTCTCCTCATGTCACCCCCGTGCCAGTGTCAACAACCTCCCACCCCGCAACACCTAATACTCCAGCTGTAGATCGTGATCAGGCTGGAACGATCCGGAGCGAACACACAGACGGCCACCGTTGATCCCCGCAAGTTGTGTGGACAAACGAAGAAACGGTGGCCGCAGGCCACAGCATAGACCCCGCCCACTGGCGAGAGAGCTTCGATGCCCTGATGGCACGGATCGCAGACCGCTTCGCCCGCGTGGAGCCCCGGCGGCGAGCCGGGCGGCTCGTCCGCGGCCTCCCGGCCGACCTGCCCCGCAAGAACTGCTGGACCATCGCGGAATGGGCCGGCGACCCCACACCGGACGCGATGCAGCACCTGCTCAGCCGGGCCTGCTGGGACGCCGACGGCATCCGCGACGACCTGCGCGACTACGTCGCAGAGCACCTGGATAACGAGGAAGCGGTGCTGGTGGTCGACGAGACCGGCGACCTCAAAAAGGGCACGACCACCGTGGGCGTCCAGCGCCAGTCTCCCCTACGCCTTCGGCGCGGGCGGTACCCCCACCGGCACCGCGGGCCGGATCGAGAACGCCCGGGTCGCCGTCTACCTCGTCTACGCCGGCAAGCGGGGACACGCCGCAGTCGACCGGGAGCTGTATGTGCCGCGCTCCTGGACCGAGGGCCCCGACCGCTGCCGGGCCGCGGGCCTGGGCGAAGACCACAGCTTCGCGACCAAGCCCCGGCTCGCCGAAACGATGATCGAGCGGTTCCTCGCCTCGGGGCACCGTGCCCGCTGGGCCACCGGTGACGAGGTCTACGGCGCCAACCCCCACCTGCGCGCGGCACTGGAAGAGCAGCGGATGGGCTACGTCCTGGCCGTGTCCTGCTCGACCGCGGTGCCCACCGCGGCGGGCCGGTTCCGCGTACGGGAGCTTGCCAATCGCCTGCCCCGGCGGGCTTGGCAGCGGCTCTCGGCCGGTGCGGGGGCCGAGGGGCAGCGCTTCTACGACTGGGCGCTGGTCGCCACGACCGAGACCGCGCCGGGCCATCGCGCCCTGCTGATCCGCCGCAACCGGGCCACCGGCGAGCTGGCCTACTACCGGTGCTATTCGGCCGAGCCCTCCCCGCTTGCCGCGCTGGTGGCGGTGGCCGGGACGCGGTGGCGCATCGAGGAGACGTTCCAGCAGACCAAGGGGCTGGCCGGTCTGGATGAGCACCAGGTGCGCCGGTATACCTCCTGGATCCGCTGGGTGACCCTGGCGATGCTGGCCCACGCCTTCCTCGCCGTCCTGCGGGCGGATGGGGACACCGCCGCCCGCAGCGACGCTGCGGAGACGGTACCGCTGTCCTGCAACGAGATCCAGCGGTTGTTCATGGCCCTGGTCGCCGATCGTGTCCACCACGCCGATCACCGGCTTCGCTGGTCAGAGTGGCGACGCCGCCACCAGGCACGAGCGCGAAGAGCGCATTATCGACGTCGACAAGTAGCCCAACCATGACCATCACGATCTACAGCTGGAGTACTAAGCGCCCTGGCGCGTTCAAGAGCCCTTGAGTACTCGGGTCGGGGCACGGACCTCTTTGCGCCCCGGGTTCTGTGCAGGCTCTGATTCCAGGAAGGATGCAGATCATGGCAGCACCGAGGAAGTACAGCGACGAGCTTCGTGAGCGGGCGACGCGCATGGCGTTGGACGCGATTGCGGCCGAGGGCCAGAGGACGGGGCCGATCCGCCGGAGCGCCCAGCAGCTGGACATCCGCCGCGCTTTTCGCGCAAGCGGAGCTCGACCGCAAAACGAAGTAGCCTCCTCCGATCGGCGGCGGGAGGTTCCGGTCGCGGTGGTCATCGACTATATCGACACCTACCGCGATCGCGTCGTCGAGTGTAAGAAGCTCGGAGTCGAGCCGATCTGGCAGGTCTGAACGACGCGGGCGTGCGGATCGCTCCGAGGACCTATTACGCGTCGAAGACGCGCGCGCCTGCGGCGTTTGGCGGAGGCCGATGCGGTCGCTTCGGTCGGTTCCCGTGGTGATTCCTACGATAACGCGATGGCCGAGGCGTTCAATTCGCTATTCAAGGGCGAATCGATTCACAATCCTCTCGAGCGCGGCCGTGGGTGGGCCTCGATCACCGACGTCGAGTTCGCTGTGGCGGAGTATGTCGATTGGTACAAGCACCGACGCCTCCACGGCGAGCTCGCTCACCGCGCTCCGGCCGAGATCGAGACGGTCCATCAGGCGGCAGGCTATGATCACAACGCCGACCCCGCCCGGGTCGGAGACAAGTAACGAAGCCTACATCAGAACCGGGGCGCAGCAGGTAAGGCGCAATCAAGTTGGCTGTCGGTGCCCCGCCCCGGCATCAGAGATGACGCTGCCTTGGCTCAGCCTTGTAGCCGGCAACCAGATGCTTGTCACTGTCAGACCTACGTGTTTCGCATTGGCTGAACCCTGCCTCTTTGAGGAGTGTGATGTATTCGTCTGCCGTGCGGTGGCGACCCTGGGTCTCCAGGTGCATGGTCAGATTCATCGCCGCGGTTGCGAGGGGCCCTTGCCTGGACTCATCGAAGAGCCTGTCCATCACGAGCACACGCCCGTGGTCGCGGCACGCCCGGTATGCCTTACTCAGGAGCTGTACACACGCATCGTCGGGCCAGTCAGAGAGGATGTACCCGAAGGCGATGCAATCGCCTTCGGGTAATTCATCGGTGAAGAAGTCGCCTGGGATGAAGGTAAGTCGGTCACCGAGCTCATGGACGGAGCGGGTCTCCTTGAATTGCGATTCGACCTCGGGAAGATCGAATACGGTTGCCCGGAGCCCAGGCGCGTGCTGGAGCGCGGCGACTGCGAACGGCCCGCTGGCACCACCCACGTCGATCAAGTGAGTGGTGGCGGCCAGCCCAGCGAGGGCGGCAAGTTCTTTGGACGGGGCGAAACTGAGGTCCCACATGGCCTTCAGGAAACGGCCAGTGGCCTGATCGTCCCGGTACAGAGAGGCGAACGACTGGGGGTCGGATCCGTCCACCGAGCGCTTGCCGTGTTGGAGGTAGGAATCCAGGAGGGGTGTCCTGCCCGCCGTCTCCTGGACGAGATGGGTGATGAACCCCCCAATGTAGCGGTCGCTGTGCGGGTCAAGGAAGGGGTGGACAGCGTCTGGGAGGCTATATCGGCCCCCGGGCGCGCGTTGGACGATCTCGAATGCGGTCAGGACCAGCAGCATCCGCTCCGTGGTTTCCAGGTCTATGTGGAGCTCTTCGGCGATGTCAGCCGCGGCCGTAGGCCCGTTCGCGGCCAGGTGGGTGAACACCTCGTAGCGGTCAGCCAGGTGTAGGACCGGCGTTGAGATTACGCCGAACATAGCCTTCTCCAAGTTGACCGGCAGCATGGCGGCCCTTCCTGTCGTTGTGATGTAGCAGGCCTAGCGCAGTTCCCGTCTGCAACGGCCTGAGCATGGTTCAGCCCTCATCCATGGCAGCTGCCTGTTCTATGAGCGCGGCGAGGTCCTGTGGATGGGTGACGTGCGCGATGTGGTCGGCGCCGTCGATGGATGCGTGGTGGCCGGCAGGGATCAGGTTTGCAAGGTGGAGCGCGGTCTGTCGGTGATGTGTCAGCGACTGGCTTCCCGAAACGGTGATAACAGGTGTGGTTATCGTCGTGGGGTCGAATGTGGGCAGGTTGAGTGCGGGGTCGGACATCTCCCGGATCAGGGCGGTACCGGCCGCTTCTAGTTCCTGCTCTGACTGTCGCGTGGTGGGGTGGCCGACGACGGCTTCTTGGAGGGCTCTGGCCGCGGCGGCTGGTCCCTGAGCTGATGCGTCTTCGACCAATTGCTCCCAGGGGGCGGTGTCGGGCCACCAAGGCAGCCAGCGAACGGGCGGCTCGAAGAGGACGACCGCCCTGATGAATCGAGGATGCTGGGCTGCTGCGGTGAGTGCCACGAGTGCGCCGTAGCTGTGCCCTGCCACGACGGGCCTTGGAAATCTGGAGGTAGCGGAGATGAGATCGGTTACATGGTCGGCCATTTGGGTCTGCGGGTCCGCGAGGGCGCGAGAGGTGACCCATCCGCGCCGGTCATACCCGGCGACGGTCCATCCGGGCATATGTGCTGCGACTCGCTGGAAGGTCGCGCTGTGGTCCATCGTTCCGTGGACGAACAGGACTGCCTCGGGCCGTGTGCCCCTCCTCGTGTGCAGTACTGGGCGGGTCATGTCGGTGTCCCGGTATCGAGGAGAAGGGTGGCAATCTGCTCCGGAGTAGGCGCCGTGATCAGGGTTGCGGTGTCCACGGGTGTGCCTGTCAGTGATTCCAGGCGTACCTGGAAGGCGGCGATGGTGATGGAGTCGCCGCCTGCGGAGAAGAAGTCGAAATCCGCCTGGACCCGACGCAGCGGGACGTTGAGGACCTGCGAGAAGTGCTGGGCGATCTCCCAGGTCATGCGGGAGTGACGCCTCGCGCGTTCGTCGAGTGGGAGCGCGGGCCCGGCGGGGTAGGTGCGAGCAGCGAGCGCGTTGGAGGGCGTTGGGGGGTGGTCGGCTTTGCCGTTCACGGTGCGCGGGAGTTCGGTGACGGTAGTGAACACAGAAGGCAGCATGGCGCTGTGCAGGCGGGAGGCCAGGAAGGTGCGGATCGGTTCCTCGTCGAGCTGGGAGCCGGCGGGAACGGTCAGGGCTTCAATACGGCCGTCTTGTTCATATACGGCGCAGGCGGTGACCCCGGGGGCGGCCTCCAGGACGCGCTCGACCTCGTCGAGTTCGACGCGTTGGCCGCGGATCTTGATCTGACGATCGCGGCGGCCGATGTATTCGAGTGTGCCGTCCGAGTGCTGCCGACAGATGTCACCGGTGCGGTAGAGCAGGCTTCCCGGGTCGGTGGTGGTGTGGGGGGTTCGGATGAAGCGTTCTTCCATGAGATCTGGCTGGTTCAGGTATCTTCCGACACCGATGCCTCCGAGGCAGAGTTCCCCCTCCTGCCCGGGCGGGACGCTGCGTAGGCGGTGGTCCAGGAGATAGGCCTGTTTGTTGGCGACTGGTCGGCCAATGGGCGGGGGGTCGTCGTTCGGGGAGCATTCGTGCCAGGTTGCCAGGACGGCCGTCTCGGCCGGCCCGTAAAGGTTGAGCAGGCGCCGCCCTGGTGCGGTCCACCTGCGCGCCCATGCAGCTGGCAGTCGCTCGCCCGCGGCTGCGGCGATGCGCAGTTCGGGCAGGACCTGGTCCGGGAGAGTCATCCAGACCGACGGGGTGAGGATTGCGGTCGTGATCCGCTGTGATGCGAGCAGTCGGGCCAGCGGGGGGCCGACGGTGAGCTGGTCGGATGGCGCGACGATCAAAGTGGCGCCCGACAGGAGCGCGAGAGTGATGTCGGCGATGCAGCCGTCGAAGTTGGGTGACAGGAACTGCAGGACCCGGTCGGCGGGTTTGAGGGCGAAGATCTGGTGCTGCGCCAGGTGGAGATTGACCGTGGCCTTGTGGCTGATCGCGATGGCCTTCGGGGCACCGGTGCTGCCGCTGGTGAAGACGACGTAGGCCGTGTCGCCGGAGGAGGCTCCAGTGAGCGGGGCATCCGGGCGGAAGTCTTTCGCACCTAAACGGACAACCTGGACGGGGGAGGCTGAGGAAGGAAGGCTGTCGTCGGACACGACGATGCGTGCCTCGGCCTCGACGAGCATGGCCCGCAGGCGTTCACGGGGGCAGGATACGTCCGCGAGCAGGAACGCGGCTCCGGTCTTCGCTACTGCCAGCACAGAGAGGACGAATTCCACGGAACGTTCCATGACGATGCCGACTGCGGCGCCAGGTTGGGCGCCCTGGCGCCGCAGTCGATGGGCCAGAGCGTTGGCCCGCTGATCGAGCTCGCGGTAGCTGATGTCGCCGTCCGGCCCCTGTACCGCCAGTGCCTCAGGCGTCAGCAGGGCTTGCCGCTCGAACACCTCATGCCAGCAGCCTGCCGGGATGGTGGTCTCAGGCAGGGCGGGGACGCTGTCGCCGGCGGTGGCGTGGGGTTCGGCCGTTTGTATGTCGAGGGGAGTTTCCGGTGTCACTCCGGCATCGACACGGACGCGCGCGTGTTCAAGGCAGCGGGTGTTCCCGTGCATGCCCCAGGAGAGTGCTTCCGGTTCCGGTGCATAGGACGGGTACTGGGCCAGAAAGCCTTCAATTGCGAATCCGGCGAGGCGTTCGGCGTAACCTGCGCCAGGGCAGGCGTGGCGTCCGCTGCCGAAGCCCAGGTGCTTGGGGCCGTGACGGCCCAGGTCCAGAGTGCGGGGTGCGGTGAAGGTCCGGGGGTCCAGGTTGGCAGCGGCCAGGTGGACCAGGACTCTCTCGCCTGCTGTGATCAGAGTTCCCTGGACAGTCACATCGGTGGTGGCTTTGCGCGCGACGTACTGGCTCGACCCGTTGACCCGCATGACCTCTGCGACAACTGATGGGATGTGCTCGGGGGCCTCACGCAGACGCTTCTCCAGGACCGGGTCGTCATGCACGGCCAGCAGAGCCGAAGTGACTAGGTGGGTCAGGGTTTGGTAGCCGCCGCCCACCAGAACGATGCAGTTCGCCGCAACAGCAAACAGCTCATCGTCGGTTGGTGACCGGCCGACCAGGGGGGCGGTCAGCGAGCTGATCACGTCGTCGCCAGGCGTGCGCAGTCGACTTCTCGCTTCGTTCTGCAACACGGCAAGGGCATCGGCCAGGACCGCGTCCACCTCCGAGTCCGGGGCCGCCGGCAGCGCGGACAGGCTGCCCAGCAGCCGCTCGTAGGCTTCAGCCCACCGGGTGAGTTCTGCTTCCCTTCCCGGCATGCCCAGTAACTGCGCCACCAGCGCGCAGGGCAGCTTCGCTGCGAAGTCCACCACCAGGTCGAGGACGCCATTGCGAGGCAAATCCTCAAGGGCGCGGGTGGCCATCTGCCGCAGGTCGTTCTCGCGGCTCCTTACACGGGTGCCGGTGAACTGCTCGGCCAGGGCTGACCGGACGGCATTGTGCTGTGGCGGATCCATGAAGAGCATCTGCTCGTGCACCATGGTGCTCAGGCTCGCGGAGGCGTGCAGGCCCAGCTCCTCAAACGCGCCCTGGTCGTGCTCGCGCACGGAAGAGAATGTCCGGTGGCCGCGCAGGATCTCAACTGCCTCGGCATAGCCGGAGCACACCCACATTGCCCCGACCTCGTCGAAGAACAGGGGGCCAAGCTCGGCGATGGCGTCGATGTAGACGGAGGGATCGGCGATGACTTCGGGAGTTCTGAGCAGGTGGACTCCGTGCCTGGCACGGTCGTATCCAGCGATGCGCTCACGCAGGCGCATGGGGCCCTCTCAAGTGGGTTGGTTCGCGGCTTGGGGTTGCTGCCCCGATCCGGGAACAGCTTGGATGCACGCGTGTCAGCTGACGTGGCCGACAACCACACCATTGGCGCCGGCCGCCTCGAGGGGCAGGACTTCCACGCGGGCGAAGCCGGCTTCCAGCAACCAGTTCCGGTACTCCGCGGCCGAGTAGTTCTTGCCTCCCTCGGTCTCCACCAGCATGTTCATCCCCATCAAGGCTGCAGCCGGTGGTCCGGTACGCTCGTCGTTGAGTAAGAGTTCGCAGATCAACACGACACCGCCGGAGGGAAGAGCGGCTCGGCATTTGCGCAGTAGCGTCCGACCGGTGTTTTCGTCCCAGTCATGAAGAATCATGCTCAGGATGACGGCGTCGTAGCCGCGGGGCAGTTCGGGATCGCGGATGAAGTCCCCGACGACCGCATCGACAGTGTCGCTCATCTTGGCGTCGGTGATCCGCTGGCGCGCCAGGTCACACACGTGCGACAGTTCGAAGACCGACGCGCTCAAGTGGTCGAAGTGACGGCACAATTCGATGGGGAAGGCGCCAGCGCCGCCGCCCACGTCCAGCAGCCGCGTGTTCCGGGTGAAGTCATAGACCGCGGCGAGCGCGCGCGCCGTGAAGGTGGAGATGGAGTACATGCAGTCCCAGAACAGCTGCAGAGTCTCCGGAGCCTCGGTGTCAAAGAGCGACTCCTGCTTGCCAGGGGTCCAGGTGAGGGGACTGTTTGTCCGGAGGGTCTGGACAATGGACTGCCAGGCGGGGTACTCGCGGCGGTCCAGGTAGCGGACGAACCCGCCGAAGTAGTAGGGCCTCCCCTCGACCAGGAACTCCTCCGAGAGTTCCGAATTTCGGTACCGGGAGCCGGACTTGTCCAGGAGGCCCAGCGATGCGCAGCCGGCCAGAAGCAGGTCGGCGGGCCGGTCGGCGATCCCCAGTTCGGCCGACACCTCTTCCATGGTCAGCTCACGTCCTCCGCCCAGCAGATTGAACAAGCCGATGTCGATGGCACCCGCAAAGGTCTTGAAGCTCCAGAATCCCGTGGCGAGCTGCATGAGAGGAGTGGGCAGCAGCGGTGTGGTGTCCTTCGGTTGCGTCATGGCAAGCTCCTGACGGGAGGGGAGGGGGCGAGTCCTCTAACACGCACCTGGGTGGTTCTGCGGGGTTACGTCGTGACCTAGCCGAACAGCGGTTCGCCCGACAGCGGCCGAAACCGGGATTGGAAGAAGCGCAGAGTCTCGGGCTCATAGGCGAATGCCACGCCCGAACGCAGCTTCTCTCGCTGCCCGTACAGCCGGATGATGCTCTCGGCCACCACATCCATATGGCTCTGCGTATAAGTGCGACGCGGGATGGTGAGTCGGACCAGTTCGAGGGGCGGATACCGGTTCTCGCCCGTCACCGGGTCACGCCCGGCCGACACCGCTCCGCGCTCAGTGGATCTGATCCCGGCATCGAGGTAGAGCGCACAGGTCAGCGTCTGCGCGGGAAACTGCTCGTGGGGTATGCCCGGCAGGAACGCCGTCGCGTTGAGGAACACGGCATGCCCGCCCACCGGGCGTACGATCGGCACACCCGCCGCAGCGATCCGCCCTGCTAGGTAGGCCACCTGCTGGACGCGGGTGCGTATACTGTCCTCCTGTACGGACTCTTCAATGCCTTGCGCCGTCGCCTCCAGGTCACGGCCGGCCATCCCGCCATAGGTGTGCAGCCCCTCATAGACAACGACCAGGTTGCGCGCCTGCTCCGCTAGCGCTGGATCGCGCACAGCAAGCCAGCCGCCGATATTGGCGAAGCTGTCCTTCTTCGCCGACATCGTGGCACCGTCGGTCAGCGCGCACATCGCTTGTAGAATGTCGGCAACCGAGCGCCCATTCCATCCCGGCTCACGCTGCTTGATGAACCAGGCGTTCTCCACCGCTCTCGCCGCGTCAAGCATGACCGGGATCCCGCGGCGGCGGGTGAGCTCCCGGACCTCCGCGAGGTTGGCCATACTGATGGGCTGACCCCCGGCCATGTTCACCGTCGCGGCCAGCGAAACGTACGGGATCTGCTCGGCTCCCACCTTGCCGATGAGCCGCTCCAGCTTGGCGAGGTCAACATTCCCTTTGAACGGCAAGTCCGCGTCCGGGTCGTGGGCCTCGTCGATGATGATGTCGTGGAAGATCCCGCCGTTGAGCTCCTGGTGCTGGCGCGTGGTGGTGAAGTACATGTTTCCCGGGACGTGATGGCCTGGTCGGATGAGGCAGCGCGAGAGCATGTTCTCCGCTGCCCGCCCCTGATGAGCGGGTATCACGTGCTCGTAGCCGTAGTAGTCACGCACCGCCGCCTCGAAGCGGTAAAAGCTCCGCGAGCCCGCATACGACTCGTCACCGAGCATCATGGCAGCCCACTGCCGGTCCGACATTGCGCTGGTCCCCGAGTCGGTGTAGAGGTCGATGTACACAAGATCCGCTGGCAGCATGCCCACGTTGTAGCCAGCAGCCGATAGGGCCACTCCGCGCTCCTGGGCACTTGTGAGACGAATGGACTCGATGCTCTTCACCCGCCAGGGCTCCGCGGGATGCCGAGCATCGCCTGTGGGATCCGTGGAATCTGCCTTAGTCATGGAGGTTTCATACCTAATTCTCTTGGAGCGGTTCCGGCGGGACTGGTTGCGTCTGCTGGACTGTTGGAATGGAGAGCGTGACGCCTTTTCCATACCAGGCGTGGTTGGCGCCTCAAGAAAGGGCGGATTGCGGTCCCTGTGGTAGTGGCCGCCGGAGGCATGCTGTGCGGATGCCTCTCCCCGCCGTCAAGGCCCTGCCAAAGAACGGTCGTGCTCGGTGTTCTCGGGTCGCCATCACTCGAAGCGGTCGGGCGTGGACGCTGATGCCGACCGGATCAGCGGTGAGTCAGAAACCGGGAAGATCAAATGGCCCCGGTAACATCCAAGACCGAGTGCCGATTCGGGGATCGGACGCACCTCCTGTCTTCATGGCCATCTGTTTTGGCAAGCAGCCACAATTTTTGCTCGCGAAGCATCAAGTCCCGATGAACTGCCGTCAAATAGACTAGCGAAGCTCCAACCTCTCACGTCGAAGGTCGAAGTTTCCTCGATCGTAACGCAGCACGGAGGGACGAGGAAGCAATCATTCGAGAGCTTCGTGTCAAACAGCTGGTCATGTTTGACATATTTGAAGGAGAAGATATTTGACACGCGTGTGTGAACCATTAGTGTCCTGACGCGCTTGCGAGACAATGAGGTGATCTCAGCGAATTTTGGTTCCGGAAGAGCGACCAAGTACGCAGAAGCGACAGTCGGGTAGGAATGTCCGTTCCCCGGACATAGACGTGGAGCCCCAGGTAGAAGGCGAGGTGTCGAATCTTGCCGGACTACCGTGAAAGGCTCCACGTGGTCACCTATCGTGCCATCCTCGATGTCGGCAGGGAAGCCGTCCACTTCCTGTCGAAGCTGCCGGCAGGCGAGCGCCGCCGGCGCGGCACCCGCGCCGGCAGCCGCGCCCTGACCTGCTTCCACCAGGCCGTGCTCGTTCTGCGCCACTTCCGCGACGGCACCCTCCCCTGCGACCCGGCCCCCGACTTCGCCATCGGCCGCGCCACCGCCTACCGCTACACCGACGAGGGCACCGACGTGCTCGCCGAGCAGGCGCCCGACCTCGACCGGGCCCTGCAACAGGCCCGCGAGGACGGAGCCACGCACCTGATCCCGGACGGCACCGTCGTCGCCACCGACCGCTGCACCGCAAAAACCCTCAGCGTCAAAGGCGAACGGATCGACCTCTGGTACTCGGGAAAAGCCGGCCACCACGGCGGCAACCTTCAGGCCCTGTGCGAACCCGACGGGTTCCCCGCCTTCGTCAGCGACGTCGAGCCCAGCTGCGTACACGATGTGACCGCCGCCCGCATCCACGTGCTGCCCGCGCTTTATCCCGCGGCGGCGCGGGGGGCTGCCGACGCCGGCCGATCCGGGCTATCGGGGAGCCGGCATCGGCGTCCTCATTCCGTTCACCACCCCCAGCGACGGCCGAGACCGGGCGGTGGACGACGCAACCGTCGACCGCCTGAACGTGGCCTACGTTGCCTGGGCGAACGCGGGTTCGCGCTGCTCACGCAGCGCTGGCGACTGTTGAAGCACATCACCGCAAGCCCGACCAAGATCGGCGGCATCGCGCAAGCAGCGCTCGTACTCACCCGTTTCGAGCATGGCCGCCTCAACTGAAATCGCTGAGATCACCTCAATGCCACGTCGGCTGTCACTTTGGAGCGAGCGCGTGTGCTCCATCGTCGCTCGGCTGCCACGAACGCGGGCGGCATACGGCGTCACATCGCGGCATTGGCGGCGGAGACCCGGTGGATAAAACGGCAGGTAGCGGCATTATTCGGCGGCGGTCGGGATCGAACCAGGCAACTTCTAATCCGACGGCCGCAGGTTCGAATCCTGCCAGGTGCACCATATTTTACCAGGTCAACGGCCTGCATGACTCTCGGATGGCCGTCGATTCGTCCGGTTTGTCTTCCGCGCTCGCTCCGTGCTGGCTCCCCAGCTGGGACCCCGCTCGAAGCGCCCCATCGGATTAGCGGACCAGGCCCTACCGCACCCTGGCCTCGACCGCCAGTCCGACCGGGGCGCGACGGCAACCCGCCACACGCCCCACACACCGCCCCCGCCCGCCAGGCGGCGCCCAGAACAACCCCAACGGCCCCGGCACCAGCCCGCCACGGACCCACGCAGCCCCCACACCCCGGCGCGGCCGCGATCACAACCGGGACGCCCCGCGCACCGCGCCGACGCGCCTCCGCCTGGCCCACGCGGCAACGGGTGCCACCAGGCCCGCTCGAGCGGAAACGGCCGCCCCAGCGCACATCGCAGCCGTGCGACCAAGCCCCGCAGCTGGCAGGACGAGCCCACCGGTGCCAGGAGGAGCGGGCCACACCCCGGGGCATGCGGCCTGTGGCCGCTTCCAGCCGGCGGTGACCGCCGAAGCACGGGACGGGTCGATCGGGAAGTCCACGCCTTGTCGCCGGTGGTATCGTGCCGGGGCCGCTGCCGGCCTTCAAGCCCGGCACCCACCTCCCCGCACGCTCATGAGTGCTGTCGGCGCCACCGCACCCGGCATCGAGCCCCGGCCACGGCCCCGCTCGAGGCAGGTGCCGACCGGACCCCTCCCTGTGTCCGCCGCCGCGACGGACCTCGCAAGCAGAGACACGGGCGAGACGGACACGCCCCGCTGAGAACCGTGGGATTGGCCGGATGCGGCCAGTGCGGGCGGTCAACCCGCCCCCGTGCCTTCCGCATCCCGGAACCCACAGGGCGGGCGGGCGCGAGAAAGCCGCGGTGTTGCCGCCGGAGGGCGCCGGAAAACCTCACGATCCCATCACCCGGACCCCGGCGCCGGGCACGCGCCCGCCCTCACCCACTCGCACCGCCGGTAGGGCCCGAGACCGGATGTGTCAACCCGCGGGCCGCTCGGGGGCGCGCCGGGGTGGTTGCCGAACGTGTCCACCCGTACCTAATGTGCCGCCCGCCCCGCATTCCTGGGAAAACCCTGAGTGTTCCTGGGTGAATCCTGGGAGTCCGGGGCCGTGTGCACCTCCCACCCCCGATGACAGGAGCATCGTGCCCCTGCTGAACCCCCACCACGGCTTGTTCCGGCCGTTGGTGCCCACCGCGGCCGCCCTGCTGATCACCCCCCTGCTGGTGGCCGTTCCCGCCCACGCCGACCCCGGCGACACCGGCGCCCGCGAAGTGCCCGCCGGAGACTCCTGGACCCCCGACGAGACGGTCGACCGCGACCCCTCCGGCGGAGCCCCGCCGCAAGAGGAATGGAAACCCCCGCACGAACGCGAAGCCCAACAACAGGGCGGGGCCTCGACCCTGGACACCGACGTCGACCCGGGCGACAACTGCGACGACGGCACCAACCGCGGCGTGCAGAACCACTACCCGATGCAGCGCCACCAGATCAGCGACCGCCTGGAACTGGACGTCAACCTCGAAAACGGCAACACCGTCCTGCGCCACCGCGATCTGACCATCCCCGGCACCGGCATCGACCTGTCCCTGTCCAGCGTCTACAACAGCCAAGACCTCGGCACCAACGGGTGGAAACTCAACACCGGCACCGACGTGGGCCTGGACTTCATCACCGACTCCGACGACGTCGTCTTCCGCGGCCCCTCCGGCTTCTGCGAAACCTTCACCGACCAGGGCGGCGGCGACTTCTCCTCGCCCGAGGACATGGACGCCGACCTGGAGGAACTCGACAACGGCCGCTACAGCCTCACCTTCCACGAAGGCCCCTACACCGACCAGATGTGGACCTTCACCGCCGACGGATGGCTGTACTCCCAAAGCGACCACAACGGCAACACCCAGACCCTGGGCTACGACTCCGACGGCCTCATCACCTCCGTGGTCGACGACCAGGACCGGGTCACCGAACTCGACTGGCACGACCTGCGCATCGGCCTCACCGAGATCACCGACCCCACCGGGGCCACCGCGGCCGAATACGCCTACAACGCCGACGGGCTGCTCACCGCCATCACCGACCGGGCCGGCGAGACCGTCTCCTTCGCCTACGACGACAACCACCACCTGGCCGAGATCACCAACGCCCGCGGCCACGTCTGGAACCTCGACCACAACACCGACGGGCGCTTGACCGAGCTGGACCAGCCGGTCACCGGCGACGAGCGCGCCATCACCACCTACGACCACGGCGACCAAGAAACCACGGTCACCGACCCGCGCGGCAACGACTCCACCCACACCTTCGACTCCCAGGGCCGCCAAGAAGAGGCCACCGACGCCGAAGGCAACACCCGCTCCACCGACTGGACCGCCGCCGCCGACGTCGCCGCCGCCACCGACCCGGCCGGGGCCTCCACCACCTACGACTACGACGACCTCAACAACATGGTCGGCACCGAGTTGCCCAGCGGCGCCCAGTACCAGGTGGGCTACGCCGATTCCGCCAACCCGCACAAACCCACCTCCATCACCGCCCCCGAGCAGGAGATGGAGCTGGACTACGACGCCCGCGGCAACCTCACCGAAATCACCCGCCCCGGCGCCGAGAACCCCGAAGCCAGCTTCGAGTACAACAACAACGGCACCCTCGCCGCACAAACCAACGGCAACGGCGCCACGACCGAGTACTCCTACGACGGCGACGGCAACCTCACCGAGATCGACCAGCCCGACCCGCTGGGCACCACCACCCTCGACTACGACGCCCTGTCCCGGGTCACCAGCGTCACCGACGGTGCGGGCACCACGCTGGACTACACCTACGACGCCCTCGACCGGGTCACCCAGATCACCCACGAGGGCACCATTTTGCAGTCCACCGAGTACAACGCCAACGGCGACGTCACCGCCACCCACACGCCCCGGGCCACGCTGGCCCACGCCTACGACAAGCGCGGCGACGTGGCCTCCACCGGCCGCGACGACGGCGACGACCATGATCTCTACGCCTACAGCTACGACAAAGCCGGCAACCTCACCTCGCTGAGTGAACACGGCGCCACGACCGACTACGCCTACGACGCCGCCCACCGGGTGACCACGGTCACCGACGACCAGGGCGGTGAGACCACCATCGGCTACGACGAGGCCGGCAACCGCGACACGGTCACCTTCCCCGACGGAGGCTCCCAGCAGCTGGAGCACAACGAGGCCGGGCTGCTGACCGAGTCGGTGATGGCCAACGCCGGCGGCGACACCCTGGCCGAGGCGGTCTACTCCTACACCGATGACGACGGGGAAGCCACCACCAAGCTCCAGTCGCGCACCGTCAACGGCGACACCCGCGACTTCACCTACGACCAGCGCGGGCGGCTGACCAGCGACGGGCAGACCGACTACACCTACGACGAGGCCGACAACCTCACCTCCGCCGGCGACACCGACTACGCGGTGAACCGGGCCGACCAGGTCACCGAAGCCGGCGACACCGACCTGGGCTACGACCAGGCGGGCAACCTCACCTCCTCCGGCGACACCGACATCGATTACAGCCCCACCGGGCAGATGACCGAGAAGGACGCCGGCGACGCCGAGGCGGACCTGCAGGTCGGCTACGACACCGCCGACTCCACCCAGCGCCGCACCATCACCCAAGGCACCGGCGAGGAGGCCGCCACCCGGACCCTGACCAACACAGCCCTGGGCATCTCCAGCATCGAACAGGACGACGGGGGCCGCACCCACTACGTGCGCGATCCCGATGGGCGGATGCTGGGCATGCTCGACGACCAGGGGCAGCGCTACAACGCCGCCACCGACCACCAGAACTCCACCCTCGCCCTCGCCGAGGACGGCGCGGAGTCGCAGGACCCTGCGGTGGCCTACGACTACACCCCCTACGGCGACACCGAGACCGACACCGCTAACGGCGGCGGTGCGGTCGACGAGGCCAACCCCTTCACCTACACCGGCGCCTACGAACTCGACAACGGCGACAAAGCCCTCGGCCACCGCTACCTCTCCCAACTCACCCACCGCTTCACCCAACAAGACCCCTCCCGGCAAGAAAACAACCTCTACTCCTACGCCGCCTGCGACCCCGTCAACAACACCGACCCATCAGGACTTGTAAGTGTTGCTACGGCTATCTGCTCAGGGCTTAGCATTTACTGGGCCAAGGTGGGATTTGTTGCTTACGCGCTTGCAGTGACCGGACCTCTTGGCTGGACAATTGCAGCGGGCGCAGCAGTCAGCAGCATCGGGTGTGCCCTGTACCCGCTGTTCTAGAGAAACAAGGATAACTTCCATGCCAACCAACCAAGGTTTTTGGCGATCGCTATGTACGTAGTAATGGCGTCCACGCTACTCGCCCTTGCTGCTCTTCTGCAAATAAGGTTCCTTATATTGGCCCGAAAAGGACGCAACGTTTCACGAGCTGAAAAACTGCTTGCAGCATGTCTTTTTGTCTCCGTTTTTGTGGTCTCGCTTGTGGCTCTCATTGCGGAGGAGCAACCTTAGTTGTAATGAATATCCAATCCGGGGTATCGGGCACTGGAAGGATCATCGAATCGGATAGAATATATACATAGGGTTCTGATTAGAGAAACAGGCCGCGAAAGCAGTTAACTATCCCCGGGTGCACCGAGGGCCTTCGACACGTGGTTCGGCCGGAAGGCCCTCGATGCGCTGCGGTACCAGCCTGGACAAGCATCGAACAGGACGACGGGGGCCGCACCCACTACGTGTGTGACCCCGACAGCCGCATGCTCGACATGATCGACGACCAGGGGCAGCGCTACAACGCCGCCACCGACCACCAGAACTCCACCCTCGCCCTCGCCGAAAACGGCACCGACGCCGGCGATCCCGCGGTGGCCTACGACTACACCCCCTACGGCAACACCGACACCACCACCAACAGCGGCGGCGACCAAGCGGCCCAGGCCAACCCCTTCACCTACACCGGCTCCTATACCTTCGACAACGGCGACAAGGCCATGGGCCACCGCTACATGTCCCACCTCACCGAACGCTTCACCCAGCAGGACCCCTCCTGGCAGGAAGACAACCTCTACTCCTACGCAGAGTGCGACCCCATCAACAACACCGACCCCAGCGGACTGTGGGTTGGATGTGCGGTAAATGTCACTGGATTTTTCGTATCGGATATCGGATACGCGGGCGCTGCATGGCCTTTGGCAATTGCCATCGGAGTGGGAGGCGCAGTCGCCATGCCAGCATTTCTATTCGGCGCCGCTGTCATCGGGGCGGGAGTAGGGGTTTATGGGGTAGCAACTGCTTGTTAGGGCATATTCTGAAACAATCTGCATGAAAAGTTTTCCAAAAAAGAGGAAACCATGACGGCCGGTATGGTGGCAATTGCATTGGGGGGTTTTGCTATGGTCGGAGCTTGGAGAATCCGTAGCCTGGCTCGCCAAAACCATAAGCCCGATAAAGCAGAGACGATCGCTTGGATAGCCTTGGGGACTACTCTTCTTATTGTTTCTGCTTTTGCATTTTTCCTTATGGAAACATAAGGAGCGAGGGTTTTCGGTCCACGATAGAAAACGAAGACCTCCATGACCTCCGGGCAAGAACGAAGGGCGGGCGCCCGGGGCGGAAGCACAAACCCCCCGGGCACCCACTCCCGGCCTCAGGCGGCGCTGCAACGCCGCCACCGACGCCCAGAACTCGACCCTCGCCCTCGCCGAGGACGGAACCGAGTCAAGCGATCCGGAGGTGGCCTACGACTACACCTCCTACGGCCAAACCGAGGCGGCCACGGCCGGCAGCGGCGACCAAGCGGCCGGAGACAACCCCTTCACCTACACCGGCGCCTACGAACTCGACAACGGCGACAAAGCCCTCGGCCACCGCTACCTCTCCCAACGCACCCACCGCTTCACCCAACAAGACCCCTCCCGGCAAGAAGACAACCTGTACTCCTACGCCGCATGCGACCATCAACAACACCGACCCCAGCGGACTCAACGTAGTTTGTGTGGTTGGCAGCCCTGTATTGGCTGGTTTGGGATTCTTGGCCCTGGAAAACGGTTGGAATCCACTCGGCTGGATTGCTGCAAGTTTGAGTGCGGCCCTGGCTCTGATGTGCATGGGTTATTCAATCTGGCAGTATGCAACAAGATAATAGTAAACTCCAGAAAACCGAACAATAATGGGCGATGCAATGGCGACTATCATTCTATTGATTGGCCTTGCGCTTCTCTTGGCGGGGTTTGTCTACGGCCTCACTTTTAATGCCTTTGACAAAAACAAGAGATCTAAAACCTCTGTCGCTGTCTGTGCTGCCATGCTTTTCGCTGCGTTGGGTTTGTCTGTCGTGGCTGCTCTGATGATGTATTTGCCAAGCTTTCTTGGTTGACATCGGTTGTTCGTTGAACCATCGACAACCTTGGTCGGGCGGCTGATTGGGTCTCGAGTGCCCTGGCCGTGTATCGCGGGCGGGTGCGGTCCGGTTCGGGCCGCACCCGCCCGTTCATGGCGGCGCGAAATTTCTTGGCTGCGAGTGCGCCGGGAGCGTGTGAGTGCCGGATGATTGCCATGGTCGTGAGATCCGCCGGGCAACCGTAAATGCCAACAAAGAGGGCACCATGGAAACCTGCAAAAACAGCATGGTATGGGCATTCATTCTCGCCATGATATTCGTCTACCCATGCACCTCTTTCTTTGTGCGAAAATTCCTCGACAGAGGGCCACGAATCCTTGAAATGGCCGCCGTCGGCAGCATCGTTGTCGTTTCAGGCTTACTTTATTGGACAAAAAGAACTTGGACCTCCAAATAGGATAGTTTCCCCGAGGAAGGACAGGGCCAGTTCGAGTAGATCCCGGATCGCGCCAGGGGGTGATGAAAGTTGCTGGCGTGACGTGGCCATGCAGGCCACGTGAGTAGGACGATCGCGGAGATGCACCCGACAGCCCCGACATATAACAACGGAGCTCCTGTGGAAGCACCGGGACACAATTCCCCAGCTCCACAGGAGCTCCGTTGCCTCATCAAGATGCCACGCCCGAACCTCCATCACCGACCTTGCCCGGCAGGCCCCTCCCGCGACGGCCCCGTGATGCACGTGACCCGTGCAGCACCGTCCTGTCCATCGCGCTGTGCGCACTGCCAGAGGAGATGGGCGGCCCGATTCCGGGCCGCCCAACGGCCGGTCTACCGTCCTTCCCAGATCAGTCCGCGGATCGAGCCTTCGTCAACGGCAGCAGCTTCGCCGTCGCCTCGGCGGCGGCTTTGGCGACGTCGGGGAACACGCTCTGATAGGTGTCCTGAGTGAACGAGGTCGTGGAGTGGCCGAGTTCGGAGGAGACCACCTTCACGTCCACCCCCGCCGCCAGGCTCAGCGAGGCGGCGCCGTGGCGCAGTCCGTGCAGGCTGATCGGCGGCAAGCCCGCCTCGGCGGCGATACGGCAGAACAACCCGCTCACCCACCCCGGGTGCAATCCGGTGCCGTCGGGATGGGTGAACACCCGCCCCGACTCCACCCACGCCTCCCCTGCTTTGAGGCGCTCCTGCCGCTGGCGCTTGCGCCACGGCTTCAGCACGTCCACGGTGTCCTCGTCGAGGGTGATGGTGCGCCGCCCGGCTGCGCTCTTGGGTGTGGACACCGCCGTGTCCCACCCCAACTGCACCACCTGGGTCGTGATGCCGATCGCGCCGTCGTCGAGGCGCACCGAGTCCCACTCCAAGCCCACGGCTTCACCCCGGCGGGGGCCTTTCAGGGCGATGAGGTGGAAGAGGGCGTAGAGCCGGTCGCGGCGGGCGCGTTCCAGGAAGCGGCCGGTCTGCTCGGGGGTCCAGACCATGACCGGGGCCGGCACCTCGCCGGTTTTGCGGAAACGGGCGACCCGCTCGGCGCTCCACACCACCGGCTTGGGGCCCGGGGCCGACTCCAGCTCGATGTGGGAGGCCACATTCACCTGCAGCGGAAGGTCCGGGCGGGACACGGCCGCCGAGAGGGCGCTGCGCAGGGTCGCCCGGATGCGGTGCTCGGTGGAGACGCTCACGGTGCGCATCCCGTGCACCGAGGCCCGCACCTGCGCATCGTCTGACGCGCGGCTGGTGCGGATGTGGTCGTTGGTCTCCTCGATCGCCTCGAACATCGTCTGCAGATGGCCCGTCCCGAGCTTGTCGAGGCGCACCCAGCCCAGGTGCGGGGCGAGGTAGTTGGTGATGTGGCCCTGATACGACAACCGGGTGGAGGCGGCGAGCTTCTTCTTGCCCGCCAACCACTCGTTGAGCCACTCGCCCACCGTGGGCACGGTCTCGCGGGTGTCGGCGCCCCCGCCGATGCGGCGGCGTACTTCGTCCGTGCCCGGGAGGTGGGTGCGCTTTCTGATGGCCTGTTCGATGAGGTCGCCCGCCTTGATGGCGGCCTGCCCGTCGCCCTCGGCCACCCCCAGCACCGTTTTGATGTGGTCGAGGTGGTCGCGCGCGGCTTCCTGGGTGTCGAACCCGATCCGCCGCGCCTGGCGCCGCGTACCGGAGGGGCGTCGGGGCAACTCGGTCTGGACGGCCCAGGTTCCGTGGGCGGAGTTCCAGCCCCCGTTGGGTCGTTTCAGCTTGGGGCACTTTGTCCCCAACGGTTTGCCTGTGGTGTCGTCGCCGGGCTGGGCGATCGTCGCGACGATGTTGCGTCGGCGCAGGTGGGACCGGATGGCCGCCGAGGAGCATGCCTTCTCACCCAGTACCGGTCAGAGCGGGTAGTGCGGTGCGGGCGCGTGCTCCATCGACAGCGGAGCAGCCGCATCGAGGCCCCGCACGTGGCCGCGGCGGGTGGACAAACGCATCGGTGCGCCCGTTCGTAGGCCGGTTCGGCCACCGTCGCACGCCGGGCGCTCACACCGCGTCCCCGGTTCACTCGCAACCAAAAGGCCGACGGACGAGAAGGGAGGCCGAAGCACCGGGCCCGCACCGCCCGCGTCGGGGTCAGCGGCCCGTGGCGTTCAAGTAGTGCAGCACCGCGGCGACCCGCCGGTCCGAGCGGTCGTCGGAGGCCAGGCCGAATTTGCCGAAGACGCTGCGGATGTGCTTGTGCACCGCCCCTTCCGTGACGGTCATCCGCTCGGCGATAGCCCCGTTGCCCAGCCCTTCGGCCATGAGGGCGAGCACGTCCCGTTCGCGTGGGCTGAGCAGGGAGAGGGCGTCGTCGGCGGGCTTGCGGGCGAACAGCTGGGCCACCACCTCCGGATCAATCGCGGCCTGCCCCTGCGCGACCCTGCGCAGGGTGTCCAGGAACCGATCGACCCGGCCGACCCGCTCCTTGAGCATGTACCCGATACCCGACGCTCCGTTGTCCATCAGTTCCGTGGCGAACGTCTGCTCGACATAGGCCGACAGAACGAGCACGGGCATCCCCGGTCGGAGGCACCGGGCGCGCACCGCCGCCTGAATGCCTTCGTCGGTGTAGGTGGGCGGCATCCGCACATCGATGATGGCGATGTCAGGGGCGTGCTCGGATACCGCGTCGAGCAGTTCCCCAACCTCGCCGACGGCAGCGACGATCTCGAACCCTTCGCCCCGCAGCAGCGCGGCCATCCCTTCCCGGAGCAGGGCGTCGTCCTCAGCGATCACGATCTGCACGGCAACTCCACCCGGATGTCGGTCGGCCCGCCCTCAGGGCTGTCCACGATGAGGTTACCGTCGTGCGCCTCCACCCGGCGCCGGATGCCCGCCAAACCGGTTCCGGTGTCTTCAGCCGCGCCGCCCCGCCCGTCGTCGTGGATGCGGATGTGCAAGATGTCCCCCTCTCTCGTGACCCGGATGCCGGCGCGCCCGGCCTCGCTGTGCCGGGTCACGTTGGTGACCGCCTCAGCGACGGCGTGGTAGGCGGTCGCCTCGATGGAGGACGCGAGAACGCCCAGGTCGCCCGCCTCCGCTGTGCAGGGGACCGAGCAGCCTGAGGCGAGCGCGCTGAGGGCCCCCTCCAAGTCGTGGTTCTCCAGCGCCGGAGGGAGGATGCCGCGCACCAGGCCGCGCAGTTCGGCTAGCGCGTCCTCGGCGGCCGCCTGGGTGCAGTCCAGCATCGCGTCCGCCCGCGCCGGGTCGGTCTGGAGCACCCTCCGCGCGGACCCCATCTGGATGATGACGGCGACCAGTCGGCTCTGCGCCCCGTCGTGCAGGGACCGCTCGATCCGGCGGAGCTCGGCGGTGTGCGCTTGGAGAGCGGCGGCCCGGGTGGCCGTGAGCTCGTTGATGCGCTCGTGTAGGACGGTCCGCGAGTGCGGCCCGAGCAGCTGGCGGCCCGGCCACGACTGGAGCCACGCCAGGACCGGTTCGAGCCCGAAGGTGAGCGCTCCCCAAGCGGCCCCCAGCAGACCCACGGCCAGGGCGGTGTACCAGTCCTCGATGGGTACGCCGATCGAGGCCCCGGCCGCGTCCGGCGGCAGCAGCCACCACCACAGCGGGAACGTGATGTCCCGGACAGCGATCACCGGAAGCAGCACCCCCAGCAGCCCGGTCAGCAGCCCCAGGGTGGCGTGGCAAGCGAGCCAGACCAGGTCGCGCCACACCTGGACGTCGCGGACGGCGGCCTTGAGCGCCCCCTCGATCCCGGTGGGGACGGCGGCCGCTGCGGGCGCCGGCATGGTCGGTCCCCACCGGCTGAGGCGGTGCCGCTCCCGGTCGGCGACCAAGCGCACCAGGCGCAGCGCCGCGGACAGGAACGGCAGGCCGACGGCGAGGAAGCAGGCGACCAGGACCACGCCGACGACAGCGAGGGCGAGCAGCGCCATCAAGGCGGTGATCAGTCCGCCGGCAAGGCGCTCAAGGCTCAGGAACACCCTGTTGAACCCGGTTACCACCAGTTCGCTCGAGGCCTTGGCGTCGTCTTCCTTGGGGGGCATGCTCACCAACTCCCGGCCGGAGCCGAATCGGCGCCAGATTACTAGGCACGGGCCGGAGACGCTCGCCGGGTGGGAGCGGGCCGCCGGTGCCGCCGGGCGTCCGCTCCAGCGGATGCCGTCGTCGACCCGGGCGCCCGGATCGGAGCGAAGCACCGCTCATTCTCGCTCCGCCGCGCCCGGAAGCGGGTGGCGTCTCCCACACGGACGGCGTTCCGACCACGGCACCAGCAGGCGCGGGACGCAGAAGTACAGCTGGCTCTACCCGATCTGTTCAGTGTGCGGGATCGTTCGGCGGCGGCACCGGAGCCTAGTCTCGGTCGAGTCCGCGGCAGGAACCTCTCGCCCGTGCAGGACCCTCCGACCGCTGCCTCCGGATCTCCGGGAGACACCAGATGAGCGACCCCTATCGGTTCGCACAGCCCCAGAGCGGCTCCGAACCGCGCCGCGACGACACCCCCTCGACGCAAGGCCGGTATGCGGTACGGGCCCTGTTGTGGCTGCTGATCATCGTCGGCGCGGCAGCCAACGCGACGACCTCCCTCGGCGGCTTCCATCCCCTCATCAGTGTGGCATTCGGTCTGCTGACGGTTCTGGGCATCGTCCTGCTGGTCGTTCACCACCTGCGCAACCGCAGGTAGCCGCCGGCCCGCGGCCAGAACGGAACGGAACGAGGCACGCCCATTCCTCGGGTGTGCCGCACGCCCCTCCGCCCGGTGATCTTCCCGGGCGGAGTTTTTGTTTTCCGATCACCGCCTTCACCGCCACCTGGCCTGATGTGGCCACAGTTTCATGAAAACCTTTCCACGGACTTCCGGGGCGACTCTTTCGGAATCAGATAAAAGGGGCGGGGAATTTCATGCGACGCGATCGCACAAGACGCACGAAAACACCCTGACCCGATCGCGTTCGATGCATCTGTTTTTCACTAATACACCGGAACGCTGGCTTGGGACGACATGATCCGCATCCCCCGGCACCCGGTGATCACCACCCATCGACGACACATCGTTCCAGCTCATAGCGGATTCGATCGAGGCGAAGCGCATTGATGGCACTACTCATTGCTTCGCATCGGAGCTAGCTAGAACAACACCCGTGGCCGCCGCAAAAGAGTCGGAACCCTCTGTTCAAGCGACCTCGAAATCCTTTGCAAGAACAGCGCCGCAAATATGGGAGCGAACACGCGCCCGGCAACGCGCGCAGAGGACTATAGGCCGCCGAACCGCATGTTCGGGCGCCACCCGAATCTGTTGACTCGAACCGCGAGTATGGTGAACCATCTGTCGTCGGGTATGGCTGCCTACACCCCGCTGCAATCACCCCAGGTGAACTGGTTATCATCGAAACCCAAACGGGAGACGGCATGATCAAAAAGCTTCGACGACTGTTCGACGACCTCGCCCGGAATTCCCTGGTTCCCGGAGCCCAGTTCTCCCTGTACCACGGCGGCGAGCTGCACGAATTCGTCGCCGGGGTGGAACGGGCCGGCACGGGCCGCCCCGTCACCCCCCGCTCCCGCTTCGCCTACGGCTCAGTCTCCAAGATCTTCACCGCAGCCCTGGTCATGCAGCTGGTCGAGGACGGCGACGTCGACTTGGACATCCCCGTGGACACCTATCTCCCGGAACTCCCCGCCGACCGCCCGGCCCCCGCGCCGACCGCCCGCCAGCTTCTCAGCCACACCGCCGGTCTGGTCTCCGACCACGACGACGGACCGGTCCGCGCCACCTCGCTGCGCCGCCAGGCCGCCTCCCTGCTGGAGCGGGCGCCGGTCGCCGCTCCCGGCACCGCGTTCTCCTACTCCAACGGCGCCTACTCCCTGGCCGCTTACCTGGTGGAGGTCGTCACCGGGCAGGACTGGTGGGAGACCCTGGAGTCGCATCTGGCCCTGCCCGCCGGGCTGGACCTGGCGTTCGTGTACGACGCCCGCGACCCCGGCTCCGTCCCCGCGACCGGAAGCGGTCACGCCGTCGACACCGCATCCGGGACGATCGAACCGGTCGAATTCACCGTCGAACCCGCCCTGGCACCCGCCGGCGGCCTGGCCGGAAGCGCCACCGACCTGGTCGGCTTCGGCCGCGCCTTCATGGGTCCCGAAGACGCGGCCCTGGACACCGATATCGCCGACCCGCGGGTGCTGCACGAGATGGGCCGCACCGTTTCCGCCGCCGCCCCCTACGGCCTGGCCGACGGTTGGGGCGCAGGGTGGGCCCTGCATTTGGCCAGCGACCGCCTCTGGTACGGCCACGACGGCACGCTCGACGGCGGCACCTGTAACCTGCGGGTCGACCCCGAGGGGGGCACCGCCCTGGCCCTGACCACCAACGGCACCTCCGGCCTGCGATTCTGGGAGGACTTGGTGGCCGGTCTGCGCGAGCTGGGCCTGGACGTGGGCCACTACCAACAGCCCACGCCCCGCGGCCGCGCGCAGGCTCCCGCCCGGGAAGCCGGTACCGACGGGATCGTCGGCCGCTACGTCAACGGCGACCTGATGGCCGACGTCGCCCCGGACGACTCCGGCGGGTTCCAGTTCCGTCTGTCCAACGGCTTCTCCGGTCCGATGATTATCACCTCTGACCTGCAGTTCTCCGTCACTATGGACGACCTGGGCGGAATGTCGTTCAGCGGCCGCTTCCTGCGCGACCCGCAAGAGCCCGGATCGATCGCGTCGATGCAGTACAACGGCCGGGCGCTGCGCCGCACCCCGCTCCCGGCGCGCTCCGGCGCCTGACCCCCTGCACCCGCGCCGCCCTGCCCGAACACGCCCACCTTCTCCGCGTCCCGCCCCACCGGTTCGCGTCCCCTTACGGATCCCAGGAGTAGATCGTGCTCTCCCCACAGGACCTGTCCGACCACACCTTCCCGAAGCTCTTCGCCGAGCAGGCCGCAGAGCGCCCCGATGCCGTCGCACTGGTGACGGAGGGAGAGGCTCTCACCTACGCCGAGCTCGCCGGCCTCGTCGAAGAGCGGGCGCGCGGCCTGTCCGGGTGGGGCGTACTCCCCGGGGACACGGTGGGAGTATGCCTCGAACGTGGCCGCGAACTGGTGGTGTGCATGCTCGCGGTGATGCGGGTCGGCGCCGCCTACCTTCCCCTGGACCCCGCCTACCCGGCCGAACGCCTGGCCTTCGTAGCCGCCGACTCCGGGGCCGACCTGGTACTCACCGAGGGCCGGCACCTCGGAATGCTCCCGGACGACATCCACATCCGCCCCGCCACCGAAGTCACGGGGGCCGCCGCGCTCCCCGGCGCCCGCCCGCGGCTCGACGACGTCGCTTACACCATCTACACCTCCGGTTCCACCGGCCGCCCCAAGGGGGTCCTGGTCACCCACCGGGGCATCGCCGACCTGGCGGCCACCCAGCGAGCCCGCATGCAGGCCGACTCCGGCTCGCGGGTACTGCAGTTCGCCTCGCCCAGCTTCGACGCCTCGGTATTCGAGGTCTGCATGGCCTTGCTCAACGGCGCCGCCCTGGTGGTCCTGCCGCGGCACCGGCTGCTGGGCGAGGCCCTGGTGAACACCCTGCGCGACTACCGGATCAGCCACGTGACCCTGCCCCCGGCTGTGCTGCCGGGGCTGTCCCCGGAAGGGCTGGGAGACCTGCGGGCGGTGATGGTGGCGGGCGAATCGTGCCCCGGCGAGATCGTGGACCTGTGGTCGCGCGGGCGCCGGATGTACAACGGCTACGGCCCGACCGAGACGACCGTGTGCGCGACGATGAGCGATCCCCTGTCCGGCGACACGGTGCCGCCGCTCGGCCGAGCCGTCGACGGCACCGCCGTCCGCGTACTGGACGAGCGGCTCCGACCGGTCCAGCCGGGGGGAGTCGGGGAGCTGTACATCTCCGGTTCCGGACTGGCCCGCGGCTACCGGGGCCGCCTGGGCCTGACCTCCGAACGCTTCGTCGCCGACCCCTACGGCCCGCCCGGGGCCCGGATGTACCGCTCCGGCGACCTGGTGCGCGTTCGTCCCGACCACGCCCTGGAGTTCCGCGGCCGCAGCGACGACCAGGTGAAGCTGCGCGGGTTCCGGATCGAGCCCGGGGAGGTGGAGAGCGCCATCGCCCGGCTGCCCGGCGTCGCCGGCGCCGCGGTGATGGTGCGTGAGGACCGCCCGGGAATCCGGCGGCTGGTGGCCTACGCGGCCGGAGACCCGCGGCGGCCCGCCCTGGACGGCGATCGGGTGCGCGCGGCGCTGGCCGAGGAGCTGCCCGCACACATGGTGCCCTCCGCGGTGGTGGTGCTGGCGGCCGTGCCCACCACCCCGAACGGCAAGGTCGACCGCGACCGGCTCCCCGCGCCAGACGAAGCCGTCCCCGCGCCGGAGTACGTCGCTCCGCGGGACGCCGCCGAGCAGGCGGTCGCCGAGGAGTTCGCCGCCGCCCTGGGCCTGGACCGTGTGGGCGCGCACGACGACTTCTTCGCCTTGGGCGGCGACTCCATCCTCGCCGTCCGCGCTCTGTCCCGCATCGGGGCGCGGCTCGGCACGCACATGGACCGGCGGGCTCTGTTCACCCTGCCTACCCCGGCCCGGCTGGCCGCCGAGGGCACCGGCACTGCTGGGGACCTGCAGCCGCTCCCCCGCGCCGACCGGAACCGGCCACTGCCCCTGTCAGCGGCCCAGCGTCGGCTGTGGTTCCTCTACCAGCACGATCCCGAAAGCGCCGAGTACTACACCGGCAGCGCTTACCGGTTGACCGGACGGCTCTCCGTCCCGGCGCTGCGCGAGGCCCTCACCGGCCTGCAACTCCGGCACGAATCGCTGCGCACCACCTACGCCGCCACCGACGACGGCCCGGTGCAGCTGGTCCACGGCCCGTGGGAGCACCCCGCTCTGCTGACCGAGTGCGACCTGAGCGGTGAGGAACACGAGGAACGGCCGCTCACGGAGCGGCTGGAGGCGGCGCTCACCGCCGAGGTGGAGCGGCCCTTCGACCTCCAGAACGGTCCTGTGTTCCGGGCGCTGCTGATCCGGCTCGGCGACGACGACTACGTTCTGGTGTTGAGCGCGCACCATATCGCCTGCGACGGCTGGTCGGTCGACGTCATCGCCCGGGACCTGGCGGAACTGTACCGGGCCGGCCGGGACGAGCGCGCCGGGGCGGAGCCGGAATACGGCGCAGACCGGGTGGACTACGCCGACTTCGCGGTGTGGGAGCAGGACCGCTGGATCGGGCCCGAAGTAGGCGACCGCCTGCAGTACTGGCGGCGGGAGCTGGAGGGGGCACGCCCACTGGAGGTGCCCACCGACCGGCCTCGGCCCGCCGCACGGACCACGGCCGGCGCGGTGCACCGGCTGGACCTGGGCCCGGAACTGACCGGGGCTCTCAAGGACCTCGGGCGGCGGCACGGGACCACTCTGTTCACCGCCCTCACCGCTCTCACCCAGTTGCTGCTGTCCACCTCCTCGGGTAGCAGGGACACCACGCTCGGCGTCGCCTCGGCCGGGCGCGATCATCACCAGGTCGACGACGTGGTCGGGTTCTTCGTCAACCCCGTCCCGATCCGGTCGCGGGCCGCCCCCGGCACCACCCTCGGGGAGTTCCTGGACGGCGTGCGCCGCACCGTCCTGGACTCCCTCGACCGCGAAGTGCCTTTCGACCGGGTCGTGGACGCGGTCGGAGTCGACCGCGACCCGGGCCGCACCCCGCTCTTCCAGGCGATGATGGTGCTGCAGAACGCCCACACCGGGGAGTTGGCCCTGCCCGGTCTGGACGCGCGCCCGGTGGACCTGCCGCGCACGTCGGCCCTGTTCGACCTGGTCTTCGAGTTCACCGAGCGGGCCGGAGGGCTCCAGCTCACCGTCGAGTACAGCACCGACCTGTACGACGCCGAGCGGATCGCCGGGCTCGCCGAAGGGCTCCGCCGCATCGCCGACCTGCTGGTGGCGGACCCCGGACTGCCGATGGCGCAGCTCGACATCCGCCCGGAGGCCGAGCGGCGCGCTCTGACCGCCTGGGAGGAGAGCGACCGCCGGGCGCCTGCGGCCACGGTCCCGGAGGCTTTCGCCGGGCAGGTCGCCCGGACCCCGGAGGCGGTGGCGGTCTCCGGGCCGGGCGGGGATCTGACCTACGCCGACCTCGATGCCGCCTCGGCCGCCCTTGCCGACCGGCTGAGCGCACACGGGGCGGGCGCCGAGTCGCCGGTGCTGCTGGTCCTGGAGCGGGGCGCGCATCTGGTCACGGCGATGCTCGCGGTGCTGCGCGCGGGCGCCGCCTATGTCCCGGTCCATGCCGACGACCCGGCCGAGCGGGTGGGCCGGCTGGCCGAGGAGACCGGCGCGGTGTGCGCGATCGCCGACGCCGTCTCGGCCGGGCGCGTCCCAAAGCACTGTGGCCTGCCGGTCCTGCGCCCGGACGAGCAGGCACCGGACCGAGCCGTGCCGGCCGGAGAGACCCGGGCGGCGGAGACCGGAACCGGCGGCGCCCACCCGGCGCGGATCACCCCGCAGAGCCTGGCCTACGTGATGTTCACGTCCGGGTCCACGGGAATGCCCAAGGGCGTGGCCGTCACGCACGGCGACATCGTCGACTTGGCGCGCGACCGGAGGTGGAGCGGCGGCCGGCACGACCGGGTGCTCTTCCACTCCTCGCACGCCTTCGACGCGGCCACCTACGAGATCTGGGTGCCGCTGCTCAACGGGGGAGCGGTCGCGGTCGCGCCTCCCGGGCGCCTGGACGCCGAGGAGTTCGCCGCCGCGGTCGAGCGGCACGGCGCCACGGCGACGTTCGTGACCGCCTCGCTGTTCGCCCTGTACGCCTCACAGGATCCCGCCTGCTTCACCGGTCTCCGGGAGGTGCTCACCGGCGGCGAGGCCGCCAACCCCGGAGCCCTCGACCGGGTCCGGCGCGCGTGCCCGGACACCCTGGTCGCCAACGTGTACGGGCCGACCGAGACGACCACGTACGCCACCCTATTCCCGGTGGAGGGGGCGGCCCCCGTCCCCGAGCCGGTGCCGATCGGCGGGCCGCTCGACGGCACGCGGCTTCGTGTCCTCGACGGCCTCCTGCGCCGCACCCCGATCGGCGCGGTCGGCGAACTGCACATCGGCGGGGCGGGACTCGCCCGCGGCTACACGGGCCGACCCGGCCTGACCGCCGAACGCTTCGTCGCCGACCCCTACGGACCTCCCGGCGCCCGCATGTACCGCACCGGCGACCTGGTCCGCTGGAACCGCGACGGGCAACTGGAATACGTCGGCCGCGCCGACGAGCAGATCAAACTCCGCGGCTTCCGGATCGAACCGGGCGAGGTCGAATCGGCACTGCTGCGCCGCCCTGAGGTGGCCGAGGCCGCTGTGCTCGTCCACCGCTCCGACTCCGGCGGCCGACGGCTGGTGGGCTACGCCGTCGGCCCCGACGGCCGGATCCCCGATGCGGAGGTGGAGGGCGCACAGGCCGCACTGGCTGCGGAACTCCCGGCGTACATGGTGCCGCAGGTTCTGGTGCCGTTGGATGCGATGCCGCTGAACGCCAACGGGAAAGTGGACCACCGGGCGCTCCCGACACCCGACTGGACAACACAAACCGGAAACGGATACATCGCCCCACGCTCCGAGACCGAGCGGATCCTGACCGAAGCATTCACCACCGTCCTCGCAGAAGAGAACATCGGCATACACGACGACTTCTTCGCACTGGGCGGCGACTCGATCCTGAGCATCCAACTCGTCTCCCGCGCCCGCAACGCCGGCATCACCATCACCTCCAAACACGTCTTCGCCCACCCCACACCCGCAGCACTCGCCACCGTCGCCCAAACCAACCACACCGACCAACCCACCCCCACAGGCCCCACCACCGGACCCCTCACCCCCACACCCATCATGCGCTGGTTCCAGCACACCCACCCCATAGCACCGCACCACTTCAACATGTCGGTCCTGCTCGACCTGGAACACGACACCGACACCAGCGCCCTGCCCGCCGCAGCCGCCGCCTTGCTGCACCACCACGACATGCTCCGCCTCCGAATGGAGGCCACCGGCGAATTCCACATCGCCGACCCCGCAAACACCCACCCCGCCATCGAAACCGTCGACCTCACCGGCCTCGACACACACCAGACCCAAGAAGCCCTCTCCCACCACACCCACCGCACCCAATCCTCACTGGACCCGCAATCAGGCCCGATGATGCGCATGGTGCTGTTCACCGACCAGAACGCCCCCCGCCTGCTCATCGTCGCCCACCACCTCGTCACCGACGGCATCTCCTGGCGCATCCTCCTCGAAGACCTCACCACCGCCTACCGCCAAACCACCACCGGCCACCCCATCGACCTCGGCAAACGCACCACCCCCTTCCCCACCTGGGCCCACCGCCTCACCCAGGCCACACACGACGGACACTTCGACCACGAAACCCGCCACTGGACCGACCTCGCCCACACCCCGGCCCGCATCCCCCGCGACCACGACCACCCCGGCAACGGCCCCGCCTCCTCACAACACACCGTCACCACCCGCCTGACCCCCCACACCACCCGAGCCCTGCTCCGCGAAGCGCCCCACGCCTACCGCACCCAGATCAACGACCTCCTCCTGACCGCCCTCGCCCCCGTGCTCACCGAATGGGCCGACACCGAACAACTCCTCATCGACCTGGAAGGACACGGCCGCGAAGACCTCTTCGACGACCTCGACCTCTCCCGCACCGTCGGCTGGTTCACCACCATGTTCCCCATCGCCCTCACCTCCACCGGCGACTGGGACACCCGCATCAAAACCACCAAGGAGATGCTGCGCTCCGTCCCCACACGCGGACTCGGCTACGGCGCTCTACGCCACCTCGCCACCACCACCGACCTCGACCACATCCCCCACCCCGACATCTCCTTCAACTACCTCGGCCGCTTCGACACCGAAACCGACACCCTCCACACCGGACTCCAACTCAACACCGGCCACGAACACGACCCCCGAGAAGAACGCACCCACCTCCTCGACATCGTCGGCCGCATCGAAGACGACACCCTCGCCTTCGACTGGATCTTCTCCGACCGCACCCACGACCGGGCGACCGTGACCGCCCTCGCCGAGGACTACACCACCGCCCTGCACACCCTCATCCAGCACTGCCTCAGCGACGACGCCGGCGGCGCCACCCCCTCCGACTTCCCCCTCGTCGACCTCGACCAGCACACCATCGACCGCCTCACCACCCCCGACACCCGCGACATCCTCCCCCTCACCCCCATGCAACAAGGCATGCTCTTCCACTCCGTACTGGACGAAGACCCCGCCTACCTCGAACAACTCACCCTCCACCTGGACAACGTCGAAGACCCCCACCGCCTGGCCCGCGCCTGGCAACACGTCATCGACACCACCCCCGCCCTCCGCGCCACCCCCGCCTGGGACGGCCTCGACACCCCCGTCCAAACCGTCCCCGACCACGCCCACCTCCCCACCACCCACCACGACTGGCGCCACCTTCCCCCCCACGACCAGAACCAGGCCCTGACCGACCTGGGCACCCACGACCAGCAGACCGGCATAGACCTCACCCGCGCCCCCCTCATGCGCATCGCACTCGCCCGCCTCTCCCCCACCCGCACCACCCTGATCTGGACCTTCCACCACCTCCTCCTGGACGGCTGGAGCCTGCCCCTGGTCCTCTCCGACGTCTTCACCGCCTACAACGGCAAACCCCTCCCCACCCGCCCCCCGTTCCGCGACCACCTCGCCTGGATCAACAACCAAGACGACCGAACCGGACTCGACCACTGGCGCCACACCCTCACCGACATCACCTCCCCCACCCCACTCCCCTACGACCGCCCACCCCAGGACACCCGCACCGCCCGCTCCCGAACCCGCGTGGAAACACACCTGCCCCGCCACCACTCCGACACCGTGCACCGCTTCGCCCGCGAACACGGCCTCACCGTCAACGCCCTCGTCCAAGGCGCCTGGGCCCTACTGCTCTCCGCCCACTCCGGCGACACCGACATCGTCTTCGGCGCCACCACCTCCGGACGCCCCGCCGACCAACCCGACATCGAAAACACCATCGGCATCTTCATCAACACCCTCCCCGTCCGCATCCCCATCACCCCCCACACCCCCGTCACCACCTGGCTCCACCACCTCCAAGAACACCAGGCCGCCGCCCGGCAACACGACTACGTCCCCCTCTCCCGCATCCAACGCGAAGCCGGCCTCTCCGGCGACACCCAACTGTTCGACAGCATCGTGGTGTTCGAGAACTACCCCGTCGACACACAAACCGCCCGCGACCACGGCATCGACGTCCTCAGCGTCGCCGCCGAAGAAGCCACCAACTACCCGCTGACCCTCGTCGCCTATGACGGCGACCGGCTCACCACCCAGCTCCGGTACGATCCGGACCTGTTCGACGAGCAGACCGCCGAACGGCTGCTGACCCACTTCGTCTTCCACCTCGAGTCCCTGGTCGCCGATGCCGCGAGGCCGATGTGCGCCCTGCCGGCGCAGACTGCGGACGAGCGCGACCGCGTCGCCGCCTGGGGTGACGGCGGCCCGGCGCTGGAGAGACTCACCTTCGTCGAACTGTTCGCCGAACAGGTGCGGCTACGCCCCGGCGCCACTGCGCTCATCGGCCCCGACACAGAGTGGACCTACGCCGAACTGGACCGGCGCGCCGAAGAGGTCGCCGCCCGCCTGCACAGCCTCGGTGCCGGGCGCGGCACGACCGTCGGGGTCTCGCTCCGGCGCGGCCCCGGCCTCGTCACGGCACTGCTCGCGGTCGTCAAAGCCGGCGCCGCCTACCTGCCCGTCGACCCCGACTACCCGGTCGAGCGCCGGGAGTTCATCGTGCGCGACTCCGGGGTGCGTCTCCTCATCACCGAGGAGGCCGAGGCCACCGGGGCCGACGGAACCGCCGGGCCGCCGCGCACCACCCTCGCCGAGCTGACCGCCGGCTCCGCTCCCGCGGACGCGGACGCCGGGGGTGCATCCGCCCCCGCACCACCCGGCCCGGACGACCCCGCCTACGTCATCTACACGTCCGGGTCCACCGGCACGCCCAAGGGCACCGTGGTGACTCACCACGGGATCGGCGCGTTCGCCGCGTCCATGGTCGAACGCTTCGGGACCGACCCCCGCTTCCGGGTCCTGCAGCTCGCCTCGTCCAGCTTCGACGCCTCGGTCATGGAGGTCCTGATGGCCTTCGGCGCAGGCGCCGCCCTGGTCGTGCCCGAGCCGGGGCCGCTGGTCGGCGAGGACCTGGCCTGGACACTGCTGCACTACCGCGTCGGCCTGACCATCATTCCGCCGTCCATCCTGGCCACCGTTCCGGCGGGGAGCTATCCGGACCTGCGCACACTGGTGGTCGGCGCGGAGGCGTGCCCGGCCGAACTGGTCAACCGGTGGGCACCGGGCCGTCGCATGGTCAACGCCTACGGGCCGACCGAGACCACCATCGCCGCCTCGCTCAGTGATCCGCTCGCTCTAGGCCAGGCACCGCCGATCGGACGCCCCGTCCAGGGGACGCGGCTTCGTGTCCTCGACGGCCTTCTGCGCCGCACCCCGATCGGCGCGGTCGGCGAACTGCACATCGGCGGGGCGGGACTCGCCCGCGGCTACACGGGCCGACCCGGCCTGACCGCCGAACGCTTCGTCGCCGACCCCTACGGACCTCCCGGCGCCCGCATGTACCGCACCGGCGACCTGGTCCGCTGGAACCGCGACGGGCAACTGGAATACGTCGGCCGCGCCGACGAGCAGATCAAACTCCGCGGCTTGCGGATCGAACCGGGCGAGGTCGAATCGGCACTGGTCGCACTGCCCGGGGTCCGGCAGGCGGCAGTCGCGGTCCGCCGCGACGCGCCCGGCGGAGCCGCGCTGGTCGGCTACGTGGCGGGCGGCGCCGATCCGGTCGAGGTGCGGGACCGGCTCGCCCGGACACTGCCGGCGCACCTGGTCCCAGCGGCCGTCCTGCCCGTGGACGCCGTACCGCTCACCCCCAACGGGAAAGTGGACCACCGGGCGCTCCCGACACCCGACTGGACAACACAAACCGGAAACGGATACATCGCCCCACGCTCCGAGACCGAGCGGATCCTGACCGAAGCATTCACCACCGTCCTCGCAGAAGAGAACATCGGCATACACGACGACTTCTTCGCACTGGGCGGCGACTCGATCCTGAGCATCCAACTCGTCTCCCGCGCCCGCAACGCCGGCATCACCATCACCTCCAAACACGTCTTCGCCCACCCCACACCCGCAGCACTCGCCACCGTCGCCCAAACCAACCACACCGACCAACCCACCCCCACAGGCCCCACCACCGGACCCCTCACCCCCACACCCATCATGCGCTGGTTCCAGCACACCCACCCCATAGCACCGCACCACTTCAACATGTCGGTCCTGCTCGACCTGGAACACGACACCGACACCAGCGCCCTGCCCGCCGCAGCCGCCGCCTTGCTGCACCACCACGACATGCTCCGCCTCCGAATGGAGGCCACCGGCGAATTCCACATCGCCGACCCCGCAAACACCCACCCCGCCATCGAAACCGTCGACCTCACCGGCCTCGACACACACCAGACCCAAGAAGCCCTCTCCCACCACACCCACCGCACCCAATCCTCACTGGACCCGCAATCAGGCCCGATGATGCGCATGGTGCTGTTCACCGACCAGAACGCCCCCCGCCTGCTCATCGTCGCCCACCACCTCGTCACCGACGGCATCTCCTGGCGCATCCTCCTCGAAGACCTCACCACCGCCTACCGCCAAACCACCACCGGCCACCCCATCGACCTCGGCAAACGCACCACCCCCTTCCCCACCTGGGCCCACCGCCTCACCCAGGCCACACACGACGGACACTTCGACCACGAAACCCGCCACTGGACCGACCTCGCCCACACCCCGGCCCGCATCCCCCGCGACCACGACCACCCCGGCAACGGCCCCGCCTCCTCACAACACACCGTCACCACCCGCCTGACCCCCCACACCACCCGAGCCCTGCTCCGCGAAGCGCCCCACGCCTACCGCACCCAGATCAACGACCTCCTCCTGACCGCCCTCGCCCCCGTGCTCACCGAATGGGCCGACACCGAACAACTCCTCATCGACCTGGAAGGACACGGCCGCGAAGACCTCTTCGACGACCTCGACCTCTCCCGCACCGTCGGCTGGTTCACCACCATGTTCCCCATCGCCCTCACCTCCACCGGCGACTGGGACACCCGCATCAAAACCACCAAGGAGATGCTGCGCTCCGTCCCCACACGCGGACTCGGCTACGGCGCTCTACGCCACCTCGCCACCACCACCGACCTCGACCACATCCCCCACCCCGACATCTCCTTCAACTACCTCGGCCGCTTCGACACCGAAACCGACACCCTCCACACCGGACTCCAACTCAACACCGGCCACGAACACGACCCCCGAGAAGAACGCACCCACCTCCTCGACATCGTCGGCCGCATCGAAGACGACACCCTCGCCTTCGACTGGATCTTCTCCGACCGCACCCACGACCGGGCGACCGTGACCGCCCTCGCCGAGGACTACACCACCGCCCTGCACACCCTCATCCAGCACTGCCTCAGCGACGACGCCGGCGGCGCCACCCCCTCCGACTTCCCCCTCGTCGACCTCGACCAGCACACCATCGACCGCCTCACCACCCCCGACACCCGCGACATCCTCCCCCTCACCCCCATGCAACAAGGCATGCTCTTCCACTCCGTACTGGACGAAGACCCCGCCTACCTCGAACAACTCACCCTCCACCTGGACAACGTCGAAGACCCCCACCGCCTGGCCCGCGCCTGGCAACACGTCATCGACACCACCCCCGCCCTCCGCGCCACCCCCGCCTGGGACGGCCTCGACACCCCCGTCCAAACCGTCCCCGACCACGCCCACCTCCCCACCACCCACCACGACTGGCGCCACCTTCCCCCCCACGACCAGAACCAGGCCCTGACCGACCTGGGCACCCACGACCAGCAGACCGGCATAGACCTCACCCGCGCCCCCCTCATGCGCATCGCACTCGCCCGCCTCTCCCCCACCCGCACCACCCTGATCTGGACCTTCCACCACCTCCTCCTGGACGGCTGGAGCCTGCCCCTGGTCCTCTCCGACGTCTTCACCGCCTACAACGGCAAACCCCTCCCCACCCGCCCCCCGTTCCGCGACCACCTCGCCTGGATCAACAACCAAGACGACCGAACCGGACTCGACCACTGGCGCCACACCCTCACCGACATCACCTCCCCCACCCCACTCCCCTACGACCGCCCACCCCAGGACACCCGCACCGCCCGCTCCCGAACCCGCGTGGAAACACACCTGCCCCGCCACCACTCCGACACCGTGCACCGCTTCGCCCGCGAACACGGCCTCACCGTCAACGCCCTCGTCCAAGGCGCCTGGGCCCTACTGCTCTCCGCCCACTCCGGCGACACCGACATCGTCTTCGGCGCCACCACCTCCGGACGCCCCGCCGACCAACCCGACATCGAAAACACCATCGGCATCTTCATCAACACCCTCCCCGTCCGCATCCCCATCACCCCCCACACCCCCGTCACCACCTGGCTCCACCACCTCCAAGAACACCAGGCCGCCGCCCGGCAACACGACTACGTCCCCCTCTCCCGCATCCAACGCGAAGCCGGCCTCTCCGGCGACACCCAACTGTTCGACAGCATCGTGGTGTTCGAGAACTACCCCGTCGACACACAAACCGCCCGCGACCACGGCATCGACGTCCTCAGCGTCGCCGCCGAAGAAGCCACCAACTACCCGCTCGCACTCAGCGCATACGCCACCGAACGCATCCGCCTGCTCATCGGCTACGAGCCCGACCACTTCAACGAGGCCACCGCCGAATCCCTGCTCGACGACCTGGCGGCGCTCCTCGTCGGCCTAGCGGCCGACGGCGAGCGCCCCCTTGGCGCGGTACGCGGCGCTGACGCCTCCGCTACGGCCGACTTCACCGACGGCGCCGCGCTGGACCCGCCCGAGCGCACGGTGGACGAACTGTTCGCCGAACAGGTGCGGCTACGCCCCGGCGCCACTGCGCTCATCGGCCCCGACACAGAGTGGACCTACGCCGAACTGGACCGGCGCGCCGAAGAGGTCGCCGCGCACCTGCGGGCCCACGGAACGACCCCCGACTCCCGGGTGTTCCTGGCACTGCCGCGCTCGCCGCACGTCGTCGCCGCCATGCTGGGAGTCCTCAAAGCGGGGGCCGCCTACGTCCCGCTGCATGACGCCGTGCCCGCCGAGCGGGTGGCCGCCCTGGCCGCCGACAGCGGGGTGGACACCGCGATCGCCGCACCCGGTGCGCTGGACCTGTTCACCGGGGCGGCTCCGATCGCCGTGCACCGTTACGGCCCCGACGGGATCACCGCGGTCACCGCCGGCCGGAACGCGGCCCGCCCGGTGGGCGACGCCGCCCCGCGGACGCTTCCGACCTCGGCCGCCTACACCATGTTCACCTCCGGGTCCACAGGTACACCCAAGGGCGTGGTGGTCGACCATCGCAACATCGTGGCCCTCACCCGGGACGGCCGGTGGACGGGGGCGGCCCACGGGCGGGTCCTGTTCCACTCCCCGCACGCCTTCGACGCGGCCACCTACGAGGTCTGGGTACCGCTGCTCAACGGCGGCACCGTCGTGGTGGCCCCCGAGGGCGGTATCACCGCCGACACGGTCCGCGGCGCCGTCCGCGACCACGGAGTGAGCGCGGTCTTCCTGACCACCGCCCTGTTCAACCTCTTCGCCCGGCAGGACCCGGGCTGCTTCGCCGGGCTGCACCAGGTGTGGACCGGCGGCGAGGCCGCCGACCCGTCGTCCTTCGCCCGCGTGCTGGAGGAGTGCGGGGACACCGAGGTGGTGCACGTCTACGGGCCGACCGAAACCACGACGTTCGCGACCTGCACCCCGATCGGGCGGGATCGGGTGCACGCGGGGAGCTGTCCGATCGGTCGGCCGATGGACGGAACCCGCGCCCGCGTGCTGGACACGGCCCTGCGCCCGCTCCCGGTCGGCGCGGTCGGCGAACTCTACCTCGGCGGGGACGGCGTGGCGCGCGGCTACGGCCGCAAGCCGGGACTGACCGCCGAGCGGTTCGTCGCCGACCCCTACGGCCCTCCCGGCGCCCGCATGTACCGCACCGGCGACCTGGTCCGCTGGGAGGGCGACGGACAGATCGCTTTCGTCGGCCGCGCCGACGGTCAGATCAAACTCCGCGGCTTCCGGATCGAGCTCGGCGAGATCGAGACCGCGCTGGCGGGTGTCCGGGGAGCAGCCCGGGGCGCGGCGGCGGTGACCTCCTCGCCCTCGGGGGCGCAGGTGCTGGCGGGGTACCTGACCGAGTCCGCGCCCGGCGCCGTCGACACCGCAGCCGCCGCGGACGAACTCGCCCGGTCCCTGCCCGCCTACATGATCCCGTCGGTCCTGACCGTCGTGGAGTCTCTGCCGCTCAACGACAACGGCAAGGTGGACCGCCGAGCGCTGCCCACTCCGGACTGGACGCGGATCACCGAGGACCGGTACGCGCCGCCGGAAACGCCCACCGAGGAGCTGGTGGCCGAGGTGTGGGCGGAGGTGCTCAAGCTCGACCGGGTCGGGCGCGACGACAACTTCTTCGACGCCGGCGGCGACTCGGTGATGAGCCTCCAGGTCGCCGCCGGGATCCGGGATGCCCTGGACGTCACCGTGCCCACCCGGGCCCTGTTCGACCACCAGACCGTCCGGGCTTACGCCAAGGAAGTCGAGGACGCGCTCATGGGCGAGCCGGCGGACTGACGGCCCGGAGGGGTGGTGCGGCTCGCGCCCGGCAACTCCGACACCCCGCCTCCCGACCTCTTCTTCCCACCCGCTCCCTCCTAGAGCACGGCGGCCGGTGCAGCCGCCGACACAGCCACCACCACAGCAGGAGAATCACATGAACGACGCCCACGGAGGCGCCGACGGCACGTCCCCGGACCGCACCCGGTTGCGGGAGGAGGTGCAGCGTCGCCTGCGCGACCGGGGGAGACGCACCGACGAGGTACCGATACTCGACCGGGACGCGCCGGCCGCGCTGTCCTTCGCCCAGCAGCGGCTGTGGGTCCTGGACCGGATCGAACCGGGCCGAGCCGACTACAACTCGGGGTTCGCCCTGGATCTGCGCGGCGACCTGAGCACCGACGCGCTCGGGCGGGCTCTGACCGCCCTGGTCCACCGGCATGAGCCGCTGCGCACCACCTTCCGCGAGGTCGACGGGGAGGGCCGGCAGGTCGTCGGGCCTCCTTCGCCGCTTTCGCTCCCGATCACCGACGCCGACGAGGACGACCTGGACGACCTGGTCGCCCGCCACTACGCCGCCCCCTTCGATCTGGAAGCCGGGCCGCCGCTGCGTGTGCACCTGTTCCGGACCGGGCCGCACCGCCACGTGCTCCTTGCCGTACTGCACCACATCATCACCGACGGATGGTCGCTGGGCACCCTCCAGGACGAGCTGGACCGGCTGTACACAGCCGCCCTCCGGGCCCCCGACCGTTGCGGCAGCGACCTCGCCGCAGACCTGGAGCCGCTCCCGTTCCAGTACGCCGACTACGCCTCCTGGCAGCGCGGGCGACTCAGCGGAGCATCATACGAGCGCTCGCTCGCCCACTGGCGGGAGCGGCTGGCGGGGGCGCAGCCACTGGAGATGCCCGCCGACCGGCCCCGGCCGCCGGTGCGGAGCATGCAGGGTGCCAACCACGCCTTCCGTCTGCCCGCTGAGCTGGTGGCCCGCCTGGAGCAGGTCGGGCACGAGGGCGGCGCCAACCTGTTCATGGTGCTGATGACCGCCGCCCGGGTCGCCATGGCACGCTGGACCTGCAGCGACGACGTGGTCCTGGGCACCGTCACGGCGGGCCGGGAGGACCCCCGGCTGCACAGCTTGACCGGGTTCTTCGTCAACACCCTCGCCTTGCGCGGCCGCGTGGACGAGACGCTGTCGTTCGCCGGGAACCTCGCCCGGACGCGGAACGACGTCCTGGCCGACTTCGACCACGCCGAGGTGCCGTTCGACGCGGTCGTCGACGCGGTGCTGACCGAACGGGACCCGGCGGTGCCGCCGCTGGTGCAGGCCGCGGTCGTGCTGCAGAACGCCGGAGGTGGCGAGCCGTCCCTGGACAGCCTCGAAGTACAGCCGTTCCCGGTACGGCGTGAACACGCGGTGTTCGACCTGACCCTGGAGTTCCGCCAGGACGCGGAGGGGGTCGCCGGGTCTGCCGAGTTCAACACCGACCTGTTCGACGAGGCCACCGTCGCCCGCTTCGTCTCCGACCTGGTGGAAGCGCTCGAGTGCGCCGACGACGTCCGCCCTCTGCGGGCTCAGCGACCGGGCGGCCGGGGCGCCGACGCGTCGGCCGGACCCGCCGGCCCCGCCCCTCGCCCGCTGCCGGACCTGGTCGCGGGACGTGTGACCGCCCACCCGGACGCCGCAGCCCTGATCGGCTCCGAGGAGACGTTGTCCTTCGCCGAACTCGACGACCGGGCCGCCCGGATCGCCGGCTACCTGCGCGCGCAGGGGGTTCGGCGCGGAGACCGGGTGGGGGTGTGCCTGGAGCGCGGACCGGAGACCGCCGTGCTGTTCCTGGCGGCCGTGTACGCAGGAGCGGTGTACCTGCCGCTGGACCCGGAATACCCGGACGGGCGGTTGGCGTACATGGCCGAGGACTCGGGGATGTCGGCGGTGCTGACCACCGCGGATCCGTCCGATCGCCTGGCCGGCCGGCTGCCCGACCGGGTACGCGTGCTGCACCCCGGGGAGGGCCGGGACGGCGTGCCGCTGCGCGAGGCCGCCTCGGTGCACGACCCGGCGTACATGATCTACACCTCCGGATCCACCGGGCGTCCCAAGGGTGTGGCGGTATCGCACAGCGGCATCGCGGCCCTGGCCCAGACCCAAGGACGGACGATGGAGGTCGGCCCCGGCTCCCGGATGCTGCAGTTCGCCTCACCGAGCTTCGACGCCTCCGTCGCCGAACTGCTGGTCGCGCTGCTCAACGGAGCGGCGGCCGTGCTGCTCCCGCGCGCCGACCTGGCCGGCGACGGGCTGCCCGCAGCACTCCGCGCGTACCGGATCACCCACGTCACCCTGCCCCCGGCGCTGCTGGCGAGCCTGGCCCCCGACGACCTGGGCCCTGTCGAGCACCTGCTCGTCGCCGGCGAGGCCTGGCCCGGGGAACTGGTCGAGCGGTTCTCCCCCGGCCGACGGATGTACAACGCATACGGCCCCACCGAGGCCACGGTGTGCACCACCATGAGCACTCCGCTGTCGGGGCCAGGCGCACCGCCCATGGGCGCACCGGTCGCCGGAACCCGGACGGCGGTGCTCGACCGCTGGCTGCGCCCGGTGCGCGACGGGGTCCCCGGCGAACTGTACATCGGCGGGGACGGGCTCGCGCTCGGCTACTGGAACCGGGCCGGCCTGACCTCCGAGCGGTTCGTCGCCGACCCGTTCGGGCCGCCCGGGGCCCGCCTCTACCGCTCCGGCGATGTCGTGCGCCGCCGCCCCGACGGGGAACTGGAGTTCCGGGGACGGGCGGACGACCAGGTCAAGGTGCGTGGGCACCGCATCGAGCCCGGCGAGGTGGCGGCCGCGCTGGCCGACCTGCCCGAGGTCGAGCAGGCGGTCGCCGTCGCCGACCGGACCGGCTCCGGGGCCGGGCGCCGGCTCGCCGCCTACGTGGTCCCCGGCGACGGACGAACTCCTTCCCCGGATGAGCTGGCTGAGCGGGCGGCCGAGGTGCTGCCCGGGTATATGGTCCCCGCCGCGTTCGCTACAGTCGACCGCATCCCGTTGACCCCCAACGGCAAAACCGACCGCGCGGCGCTGCCCGCGATCGACTGGGCGGCCCAATCCCGGAGCGCCTACACGGAGCCGCGCACCCCCGCCGAGCGCGACCTGGCCGGGCTCTGGTGCGACCTGCTCGGCCTGGAGCGCGTCGGGGTGCACGACGACTTCTTCCGCGTGGGCGGCGACTCCGTCGCGGCGCTTCGGATGGTCGCGCGCGCCGCCGACGCGTTCGGGGTCCGGCTGTCGGTGCGCACGGTCTTCGACCGCCCGACCATCGCCGAACTGGCTGGGCCGCTGACCGCCGGGGCCACCGGAGGCACCGGGGCGGCTCGGGACGCCGACAGCGCAGACCGCGACGGTGACACGGACGGGGATCTCGTCGGCGCCCCGGTGCCCGTTCCCCGCGACGGCGGCCTTCCGCTGTCGGCGGCCCAGCGCCGCCTGTGGTTCCTCGACCGGTACGAGCCCGGCGGCGCCGAATACAACTCCGGCGGCGCGCTGCGGCTGAACGGGCCCTTGGACACGGCCGCTCTGGACGCCGCTCTGGACGCCTTGGTCCATCGGCACGAGTCGCTCCGCACCGTATTCGCCGAGCGGGACGGGCGGCCGGTACAGGTCATCGGCGCCCCCGAGGGTGCGCCGGCCCCGGAGTCGGCCGACCTGAGCGCCGTGCCCGCTCCGGAGCGCGAAGCCGAGCTCGAGGAGGCGCTCGCCGCATTCATCCACCGCCCCTTCGACCTGGCGACGGGCCCTCTCTTCCGGTCCCTGCTGGTCACCATGGGCCCCGAGGAACACGTGCTCGCTCTGGGCATCCACCACATCGTCGTGGACGCCTGGTCGCTGTCGGTGCTGACCCGCGAGCTCGGCGCCCTATACCGGGCCGCCGCGCCGGCGGGCAGCGGGGACGGGCCGGAGGCGCTAGCCGAGCGGGCCGGGCTGCGCCGCCCCCGCTTGCAGTATGGCGACTTCGCAGCCTGGCAGGACGCCTACCTGGAGTCCGCCCCCTTCCAGCGGCGACTCGACCACTGGCGGGAACTGCTGGACGGCGCCGAGCCCTTGGCCTTGCCGACCGACCACCCGCGGCCCCCGGTGCGCCGGGGACGCGGCGCGACCCGTACCTTCGCAGTCCCGGACGCGACCCTGGCCGCGGTCCGGGAGGTCGAGGCCTCCTGCGGCGTCACCCTGTTCATGGTGCTGACCGCCGCGGTGCAGGTCGTCCTGTCCCGCTACACCGGGCAGCGTGACATCGTCCTGGGGACGGTGACCTCCGGCCGGGACCACGCGGAGCTGGAGGACGCGGTCGGGTTCTTCGTCAACACGCTCGCGCTGCGGAAGTACGTGGACGAGACACGCACCGGACGCGAACTGCTGACGGAGGTCCGCGAGACGCTGCTCACCGCCTTCCAGAACGGCGACGTCCCCTTCGACACCGTGGTGGACGCCGTCGCGCCGCGCCGCGACCCCTCCCGGCCCACCCTGGTACAGGCCGTCGTCGCGTTGCAGAACGCGCCCGGGCAGACCTGGGAGATCGACGGGCTGACCGTAGCGGAGCAGCCGCTGGCCCGGCACAGTTCGCTGTTCGACCTCAGCGTCGATTTCTACGAGGACGGCGGGCGCCTGCACGGCTCGGTGGAATACGACACCGACTTGTTCGCCCCCGAGACCGCCGACCGGTTCGCCACCCACGTCTGCACTCTGCTGGCAGGGCTCGCGGCGGGCCTCGATTCGCCGGTGCACACGGTGGACCTCCTGTCCGAAGCCGAGCGCGCCGCCCTCCGGGCGGCCGCGGAAGCTCCCGCGGCACTGGCCGCGGCGTCGACCGGGGCCGACGCGGCACACGTGCTCGACGACCTGGCTGAGCTAGCCGCGAGTGCTCCCGAGCGCTGCGCGCTGATCGCCGGAGAGCGCTCCGAGTCCGCCGTCGGCCCGTCCCCGGAGGGGCCTACCCCGTCCGACGCACCCGTGACCGAACTGTCCTTTGCGGAACTGGACGAGCGTGTCAACCGCCTTGCCCGGCATTTGGCCAGGGCGGGCGTCGGCCCCGGCGACCGGGTGGCCACCGTGCTGCCCCGCACCGCCGAGGCGGTGGTCGGCCTGTTCGGGGTGCTGCGGTCCGGGGCGGCCTACGTGCCGATCGACCCTGCGGCTCCCGCCGAGCGGGCGCGCACCGTTCTGGCGAGCTCGGGCGCCACGCGGATTCTGGCCACCGGAGACACGGCGGAGGCCGCCCGCGGCGTCTCAGCCGGATCGCCGGGAGGCCCGCCGGTCACGCTGGTGGACGAGGCCGGGGAGGAGTCGGACGCCCCGTTCGCCGACGCCGAGCGGACCCGCCCCCTGCACGGGCAGCACCCCGCCTACGTGATGTTCACGTCGGGCTCGACCGGGACCCCCAAGGGGGTGGTGGTCACACACGCCAATCTGGTGGCCATGGTCGCCGCCTACCGGGCCGCGGTGCTGGACCGGCCGGAGACCGCCGGGCGTGTGCTCACCGCCGCGCATCTGGCCGCGTGGACCTTCGACGCCTCGTGGGACCCGTTCGTGTGGCTGCTGAGCGGCCACCGACTACTCGTGGTCGGCGAGCGCACCCGCACCGACGCCGAGGCGCTCTGCGCCTTCCTGGACCGGCACCGGGCGGACTACCTCGACACCACCCCCTCCTACCTGGCCCAGCTGGTGGCCGCCGGGCTGCTGGAGGAGGGACGGCACCTGCTCGCGGTCCTGACCGTGGGCGCCGAGGCGCTGGACGGAGTTCTGGCCGAACGGCTCGCCTCGGCGGGGGTACGCGCCGTGTACAACTTCTACGGGCCCACCGAGAACACCGTGAACAGCACCGTCTGGGCGGTTCGGCCTGGGGTGCGTCCGCTGATCGGCCGCCCCGTCGCCGGGACCCGCGCCGCGGTCCTCGACCGGTGGCTGCGGCCGGTCCCCACCGGCGTGCGCGGCGAGCTCTACCTGGCGGGCCCGTCTCTGGCCCAGGGCTACAACGGCGCCCCTGCCACGACCGCGGAGCGCTTCGTCGCCGACCCCTCGGGATCCGGGGAGCGGCTGTACCGGACCGGGGACGTGGTCCGCTGGACCGTCGGGCACGAGCTGGAGTTCCTCGGGCGCGACGACCACCAGGTCAAGATCCGCGGCTTCCGGATCGAGCTGGGCGAGGTCGAGTCGGTGCTGGCGGCACTGCCCGGGGTCCGCCACGCGGCCGCCAGCGTCAGGGAGGACCGCCCCGGCGTGCGGCGGCTGGTCGGATATGTCGCTGCGGACCAGAGCGCACCGGGCGGCTCCGGCGTGGACGCTGCGGCCGTGCGGAAGGGCGCGGGACAGCTACTGCCCGACTACATGGTGCCGTCCGCCGTGGTGGTACTGGAGGACATCCCGATCGGCGCCAACGGCAAGACCGACCGTGCGGCCCTGCCGGCGCCCGGCGACGACGCCTTCGGCACCGCCGGGTACGTACCGCCGAACGGGCCGACCCAGGCCCTGCTGGCCCGGATCTGGGGGGAGCTGCTGGGCATCGAGAAGGTCGGCGCCCAGGACAACTTCTTCGACCTGGGCGGCGACTCGATCCTGAGCATCCGGCTGGTGTCCCGGGTCCGCGCGGCCGGACGGGAGCTCACCTCCAAGGACGTGTTCCTGCACCAGACCGTCGAGGGCCTGGCCGCGGCCGTGGACGAGCGGGAGGAGTCGGCATCCGGCGCGGAGGAGGCCGCGGTCGGCCCGGTCACCGGCGAGGTCCCCCTCACCCCGGTGCAGCGCTGGTTCCTGGACACGCACCCGCGCGCCCCCGAGCACTTCGACATGTCCCTCTTGGCTGAGGCCGCGCCCGGGACCGACCCGCAGCTGCTGGCCCGCGCGGCCGAACACCTCCTGGCCCACCACGACATGCTCCGGCTGCGGGTCGAGCACACCGGGGCGGGCTCGCGCCAGCACCTGGACGGCCGAGCCTCCCCTGGCGCGGTACGGGTGGTGGACGCCTCCGAGTTGCCGGAGGACGGTGTCGAGGACCTCCTCGCCCGTGAGGCGGGCCGGGAGCGCCCCGCCGCGCGCCTGGCCGAGGGGCCGCTGTTCGAGGCGGTGGTGGTGGACACCGGGGCGGCCGACCGGCACCGGCTGCTGCTCTCGGCGCACCACCTGGTGGTGGACGGGGTGTCCTGGCGGGTACTCCTCGAAGATCTGGCCGCCGCCTACGGGCAGCTGCGCAACGGGGGCCCGGTGGACCTGGGCGCGAAAACCACTCCGTTCCCGGTGTGGGCGGAGCGCCTGGCCGCCTTCACCCGCGACGGCGGGTTCGCCCCGGACCTGGAGTTCTGGACCCGGACCGCCTCCAGCACCGCCGCCGGGGTGCCGGTGGACCTGGACCAGGGCCGCAACGACGTGGCTTCCGAGCGCGTGGCCGTCTCGGAACTGTCCCGGGAGGAGACCGGCGCCCTGCTCTCCCGGGTGCCGGGGGCCTACCGGTGCCGGATCGACGACGTGCTGCTGGCCGCGCTGGGCCGGGTCCTGACCGACTGGACCGGTTCGGACCGCGTACTGGTCGAGAAGGAGGGGCACGGTCGGGACGACCTTTTCGGGGACGTGGACCTGTCCCGCACGGTCGGTTGGTTCACCACGATCCATCCGGTCCTGCTGGAGCTGCCCGAAGGGGCCGGCTGGCCGGCGACGGTGGCCGCCGTCAAGCGCCAGTCCCGGCGGGCTCCGCGCGGCATCGGCTTCGGAGCGCTTCGGTACCTGGCGGAGGGTCCCGACACCGAGCCGCTGCGGGCCCTGCCGGACATCCCGGTCTCCTTCAACTACCTGGGACGGTTCGGCGGGGAGTCCGGGGAGGCGGAGGACGGGCCGATCCGCCGCTTCGTCCCCGTTCCCGGCCCGGACCATGCCCCGGAGGAGGAACGCACCAACCTGCTCGACGTCACCGGCTCGGTCACCGGCGAGCAACTGGCGTTTTCGTGGACCTACTCGACCAACCGGCACCGGGATACGACCGTGGAGCGGCTCGCCCGGTCTTTCACCGACGCGCTGCGCGAGCTGGTCGCAGCGGCCCCGTCCCGGCGCGCCCGCCGGGACTGAGGCCGTCGGGCCGCATTCGTGCTGCCGCTGCGGTCCGGGCCCCTGCCCCCGGCCTCGACCGCACGAACCCTCACCGCGAAATCACGAGAGGAACGAGGAAACCATGAGCGACAACCCCTTCGAGAACGACGACGCCACATACCTGGTCCTGGTCAACGCCGAGGGGCAGCATTCCCTGTGGCCGTCCTTCGCCGAGATCCCCGAAGGCTGGGAAACCGTCCTGGAGGAGACGTCCCGGGCGAAAGCGCTGGCGTATGTGGAGGAGAACTGGACGGACATGCGCCCGACAAGCCTGGTGAACGCCCTGGGCGAGTAGGCCCGGGGCCGGGGAAGCCACCGGTGCGACGCCGGCGGGGGCGGCCGTCCGCCCCCGCCGCGTGCGCCTCCGGCGCGGGCGGGCGCCCCGGACCGCGCCCGAACCGGAACCGGCCGCTCCGCCGGCCGAGCGCCCCGCTGGCGTACCCGGCCGACCGCCGCGCGCCGAGTCGCCGGGGCACCGCTGGATCCTCAGGCGGTCGCGGCCAGGCCGGGGCCGCCTCCGGGGCGGCCCGCGGGGCCGGCTCCGCAGTCGGCGAGGAGGGCGAGGCCGAGGCCGGTGGCCCGGTGCCGGACCCGGTTGCCCTCGCGCGTCGTGGTGATCATCCCGGTCTCCCGCAGCACCGCGGTGTGCTCGCTGACCGACGTCGGGGACACGTGCAGGGCTTCGGCCAGCTCACCGGTGGAGGCCGGGACGACCACCGCACCCAGGACGGCTGAGCGGGTGCGGCCGAGGAGGCGGCCCAGTGCCTCCGGAGAGCGGCCCGGCCGCCGGAGCAGGAGGTCGAGCGCTTCGCCGGGGGCCAGTGCCGGGAACAGCAGCGCGGTCCGGCGGCGCCCCGACTCGGGGTCGCTCCACTGCTCCACCCGGGGACCGGCCTCCAGGAACACCGACGGCAGCAGCTCCAGCCCTTCCCCGTCGGGATCCAGATGCCGGTCACGGCCGTCGGCGATCTCCAATCCCGCGTCCGTCCACCGGCAGGCTTCGCCCAAGGCCTCCACGGCCGCCGCCGCCCCCTCCTCGGCGATCCGGGCAGCGAGCCGGTCGGCGGCCAGCGCCTGGAGTTGCCGCACCCGCGCCTGATCCGGGGCGACGGCGGCCCGGGCCACCTGGTCCAGGATTCGCACCGCGCGCCGCAGACGGTCGGGCATGCAGGCCCAGTGGACGCCGGTGACGCGGCCTTCGTCCGCCTGCACCAGGGGCAGCACGTCGGGCACCAGTTCACTGGCCTCTCGCAGCTCCGCCCGGACGAACGGCGAGGCGGCCAGCCGAGGACGGGCGTCCCGGACCCACCCGGCGGCCCCGGGACGGACCGGTCCGCTCAGCACGATCCTCAGGGCGTGGCCGGCTTCGATCAGCGGGGACAGCCGGGGACGAATACGGATCCGCGCCGTGTCCGTCAACGTCAGGCGGACTCTGGTCATGGGATCTCCTTTCCGGTCCTCTCCGGATCGTTGTGCGGACCGTTCGCGGGCGGCGGGACAGGGTCGCCGCGCAACGGCCCGGCGCCGTCCCCGGGTCACCGGACCTTGCGCAGGTAGGCGCTGATCGCGAGCGGCAGCAGGACGGCGTGGCAGGCGACCACGGCGAACGCACTCACCGCCAGCGGCTCGGCCACGGGCCCGCCGATCATCAACCCGCGCACGGTGTCCACGAAGTAGCTCACCGGGTTGATCGCGGCCCAGACCTCCAGCCAGCGGGGCATGGTCTCCGGGGCGACGAAGATGTTGCTGCCGAAGGTCAGCGGCAGGATGATCGCCGTCGCCAGTCCCGGCACCGCCTGCGGGCTCGCGACCAACATGCCGACCAGCACCGACATCCAGCACAGGGTCAGTCCGAACACCACGACCAGGACACAGGCCAGCAGCGCCGACAATGGGTCTGTTTGAATCCGGAAGCCCAGCGCGACGGCCAGCAGCAGGAGGACGACGACCGCCACGACGTAGCGGATGACGTCACCCAGCACGGCGCCGACCAGCGGCGCCGCGCGAGCGATCGGCAGGCTCCGGAAGCGGTCGAACACGCCCTTGGAGATGTCGGTGTTGAGCGCCATCCCGGTGCCCATGCTGGCGTACATGGTGATCTGCACCATCAGTCCGGGGACGAGGGTCTGCAGGTAGTCCTGCCAGCCGCCGGAGATGGCGCCGCCGAAGAGGAACACGAACACCAGGAGGAAGAGGACCGGCTGGATTACCGTGTCGATCAGGGTCGTCGGGGTGCGCAGTACGTAGCGAAGGTTGCGCTTAGCCAGGGTCAGGCTGTGCGCGACCCCTTCGACGGCGCCGATGCGGAGTTTGGCCTCCGCAGTCGGGGTGGACACCGGTGCGGAAAGGGGTGGGGCGCTCATTCGAGGACCATCCTTGGTGCGGCCCTTTCGGGCGGGGCTGTGACTTCACTGTCCTGGTGAGGGCGTGCCCGGGGGCTGGATCCCGGGTCCGCAGCAGGATCGACGCGGCCGTGCACGTCTCCCCGGCGGTCGAGGGGCGACCCGCGGAGACTCATGCGGGAGTCCCCTCGGCCGCGCCGGGGCTGTCGTGGCGGGACCGTTCGGCCGAGGAAGGGACGGGCGCGACCTCGTGGGGCCGGGGCCGACCGGTCAGGGAGAGGAACACGTCGTCGAGGCTGGGCAGCCGCAGCGCAAGCTCGTCGGTAGCGATCGCCTCCTGGTCGAGGCGCCGGACCAGTGCCGACAACAGAACCGGGTCGTCGGTGGGGGCGGAGATCGTGGTGCCGTCCGGCCCCAGCACGGCCCCGGTTCCGACCAGTTCGGTGACGATACCGACCACGCGGTCGGTATCGGCGGGGTCGACCGTGCGCACGTTAAGGGTCTGGGAGCCGGTCGTGCGCTTGAGCTCCTGGGGCGAGCCGCCCGCCACCACCCGGCCGTGGTCGATCACGGTGATCCGGTCGGCGAGCTCGTCGGCCTCTGCCAGGTACTGCGTGGTGAGTAGGACGGTGGTGCCCTCGTCGGCGAGCTCGCGCACGATCCGCCACAGGTCGCCGCGGCTGCGGGGGTCCACCCCGGTGGTCGGCTCGTCCAGGAAGAGCACGCGGGGCCGGCCGACCAAGCTGGAGGCAAGGTCGATGCGGCGCCGCATCCCGCCCGAGTAGGTCTTGACCCGGCGCTCCCCGGCTTCCTCCAGGTCGAAGCGGCGCACCAACTCCCGGGCGCGCGCCTTCCATTCCCGTCTCGGCATCCGCAGCAGCTGCCCGACCAGTTCGAGGTTCTCCCTGCCGGTGAGTTCCTCGTCCACCGACGCATACTGCCCCGTGAGACCGATCAGGCTGCGCACCGCGGCCGGGTCGCGGAGCGCGTCGTAGCCGGCCACGCGCACGCTGCCCGTGTCGGGCCGGGCCAGCGTCGCAAGGATCCGCACCGTCGTGGTTTTGCCCGCCCCGTTGGGTCCCAGTACCCCCAGGATCGCCCCGGCGGGGGCCTCCAGGTCCACCCCGTCCAGAGCGGTCGTCTCACCGAATCGTTTGACCAGGCCTTCGGCCTGGATGCAGGTGTGCATCACGTGTCCTCCTCATGTCCGCCGCCACTCTCCGAGACGGGGCGGACATGAGGAGGACACCGGGCGGACAGGGGCAGACAAGGGCGGACGGCTGCCCGCGGGAAGGCAGGAGGAGCCGCACCGTCATTCGCCGAGGCCGATGGCCTCCACGGGCGGAGTGCGCAGTGCCAGGCGCACCGGGAGCATGACCGAGCAGACTCCCAGGACCGCTGTTCCGGCGACCACACCGACGTACACCAGCGGCGGGCCCGCCGGGACCGGAGTGCCGAGGAAGGCCAGGCTGAGCACCGTCAACGGCAGCAGGGCCACCGCCGTGCCCAGCACGACAGCCAGTACCACCACCGCCCAGGCCTCCCAGCGCAGGGCCCGCAGCACCTGACCGCGGGTGGCGCCGACCAGCCGCAGCAGGGCGAACTCACGCGAGCGGGCGGCCGTGGACATCACCAGGCTGTTCACCACCGAGATCGCGATGTAGCCCAGGATCACTCCCAGGCCGGTCAGGTTGACCCAGGCGGCCAGTTCCGCCTCGGCTCGGGCGCTGTCGGCGAACCCCTCCCGGTCGGCGAGCTCCAGCGTCGAAGACCCTCCGGTGAACGCCTCCAGTGCGGCGCTCAGCTCCGCGGGCGACGTGCCCTCGGCCGCCCCCACCAGTACCCGGGACGGCGGCGCGGCGTGCCCGTCCAGGACCTCCCGCGGCACCAGCGCCCCGCCCAGCCCCAACCCGCGCTCATAGGTGGCGACCAACCGCAGCGTGGCCGGGGTGCCGTCACCCAACCGCACCTCGAGCTCGTCCCCGACGTCCGCACCGAGCAGGTTCGCCCCGGAACTCTCCATGGCGACGGTCTTCCCGGACAGCGCCCCCAGGTCGCCGTCGACGCTCCCGGGGTCCAGGTTGTCGCCGAACCCTTCGGGAGCGACCCCGCGCGTCGCGAAGGAGGCCAAGTCGGGATCCCCGAATACGGAGTAGGGGACGAACATCCGGCTCTGCTGGAGCGGGGTGACCGCCCCCGTTTCGGGCAGCTCCGCCAGTGCGCCGACGGCCTCGGCGCCGACGCCCCCGGAGACGACGTCGGTCACTACCGCATCCGCGGTGACCCCCTCCTCCACCTGAGTGGAGACCGCCTCGGACAGCACCGACTGGGTGTAAACCATGGACAGGGTGAATCCGACGGCGAGCACCAGCGGGCTCAGAACCGACCCCAGGCGGCGCAGATCGGCCCCGACGGTCTCGGCGGCGAGGAATCCGCTGACCCGGATCCGGCGCAGCGGGCGCACGACGATCGCGACCAGGGGGCGCAACAGTGCCGGACCGAACAGGGCAACCGCGATCACCAGCAGCAGCGCGGCGCTGGAGGTCCCGGCCGCCCCGGCGTCGTTGCGCAGTGCGACCGGGGTCATGGCCGCGCTGACGCCGAGCACAAGGCACACCATCCCGGCGATGGACCGCCAGCGCGCCGGTGCGCGGGGGGCCGCGGCCGAGCCGCGCAGCGCGTTCACCGGGTTGGCCCAGGCCGGGCGCAGCGCCGCGGCCAGCCCTCCGCAGATCGCGGTCACCACGGTCAGCAGTACCGCGCCGACCAGCGGGAGCGGCCCCACGACCAGCGGCAGGTCGGCGGGGATCACCCCGAGGTGGGCGAAGACCGCACGCATGGCCCGGGCGAGGAAGATCCCCGGCAGGCAGCCCAGGACCCCGGCCAGCAGGGACAGCAGCAGGGCCTCGGCACCGATCATGCGCAGCACCTGGCCGGGGGTGGAGCCGATGGCGCGCAGCGCGGCCAGTTCGCGGCGGCGGGTGTTGATCGACAGGGCCAGCGTCCCCGTCACCACGAACAGGGCGATGAGCACCGCCAGCCCGCCGAACGAGCCTGAGATCGTCAGCAGGAGCCCGCGCGCGGCTCCCACGTCGGCGTACTCGATCCGGTCGGCGTCCACGCCGGTGTAGACGGTGACGGGGGTGTCGCCGGCGGCGCCCTCCAGTGCGGCGGTGAGCTCGTCGCCGCCCACGCCCGGAGCGGCGACGACCCCGATCGCGTCGACGGCCTCTGTGGCAGGGGCCAGGCGGGCGGCGTCGTCGGCGTGCAGGAACACCGCGTCGCCGCGCCCGTCCCCCGGGGCCCGATCCTGGTGGGCGACGGTGCCGCTGACCCGGTAGTCGCCGGGCTCGGCGGCTCTGGTGAGACGCACCGTGTCCCCGGGGCCGACGCCGAGAGAGGCGGCCAGGCCGGCGGTGAGAGCGACCTGCCCGGCCCGCGCCGGGGCCGCCCCCTCGATCGGCGCGAAGGGGCCCAGCGGGGCGGTGTCCCAGGAGTGGCCGGTCACGGGCCGCGGTTCGGCACCACCCGAAGTCCCGACCGCGAGGGGCAGGCGTGTGTCGCCGACGGCCAGTTCCACCTCCTCCAGGGCGCCCACCGCGCCGACCAGGTCGGCGGGCAGGCCGACGGTCTCGGGGAGGCGTTCGGCGACGGTGAAGTCGCCGCCGGGCAGCCGCAGGATCTGCTCGCCGCCGACCACCGCGTCCGCGGCCGCGTAGCGGTGGGGCTCCGCCGAGGAGCGCAGACCGGACTCGGCGAGAATCCCGGAGGCGGCGATCAGGGCGGTAGCGCACAGCAGGGCGATGAACGCCCCGGCGAAGGAGCCCTTGCGGGCTCGCAGGGTCTTCCAGGCGATGTCCAGCATCATCACTCCCCGAGTCGGCTCATCCGCTCGGCCACGGCGGCCGGGGACGGCTTTTCGAGGGCGTCGACGAGCCGCCCGTCTGCGAGGAAGAGCACGCGCTGGGCGTAGGTGGCGGCGACGGGGTCGTGGGTGACCATGAGGACCGCCTGGCCGAGGGCGGCGACGGTGTCCCGCAGCAGTGACAGCACCTGCTCGCCGCTGCGGGTGTCCAGGGCGCCGGTGGGTTCGTCGGCCATCACCAGGTCGGGGCGGGTGATGAGCGCGCGGGCGATGGCCACCCGCTGCTGCTGACCGCCGGACAACTCGGCGGGGCGGTGGTGCAGTCGGTCGGCCATGCCGACCCGGCGCACCACCTCCTCGGCCCAGGCAGGGTCCAGGGCGGTTCCGCTCAGCCGCAGCGGCATGGCGATGTTGTCCTGGACGGTGAGAGCGGACAGCAGGTTGTAGGCCTGGAACACGAAGCCCACGCGTTCGCGGCGCAGCCGGGTGAGCCGGTTTTCCGACATCCCGGGCAGGCTGGTCCCGCTCAGCAGCACCTGGCCGCTGGTAGGCCGGTCGAGTCCGGCGGCGCAGTGCAGGAGCGTACTCTTACCCGAACCGGAGGGGCCCATTACCGCAGTGAAGTCGCCCTTGGCAAGCTCTACGGAAATACCCTGAAGGGCGATGATCTCTCCCTCTCCCGACCCGTATTTCCGATAAACTTCGCTCATTCTTAGCGCGGGCACACTTTCCGGGGTTCCGGGCACCCCGGAACCCCCCCTCCGCTTCGCGGTTCTTCTCCCGAACACCGGGCCTCCCTTGTCGCTTCTCCGGAGAATGCTACCATCGCCCCCGAAAGCAACCTATTTCATTTTTTCGATCCACAGGGGGCTTCTTTGGAGCGCGTGGGCGCACTCCTGCCCGACCGCGGAGCGGCGGTGTCCCGGGCGGCCCGCAGCGCCCGCTACACCGTGTCGACCGGGGTCTCATCGTTGCACGCCTGGTTGCTGCTGAGTGGTTTTCTGTTCACCCAAGCGCTGGTCATCCTGCTCGTCGGAGCCCCGGTGCTCAGGCGCCTGGCCGAGCTACTGGAACGAAGCTCCGAAAGGGATGTCCGATTGGCCCGCGCGCACCTCGCCCGCGATTCCGAAGCGGACGGCGCCGCGCACGCTAGAGCGGAATTCTGGACCGCGGTCCGGTGGTCGGCCGTCAATTCTCTGGCCGGCCTGGCCTGCACGCTCCCGGCGTTCGTCCTGGCCGTGGGGGTGATCGTCTCCCTGACCTGCCCCCTGTGGTGGTGGATGCTGCCGCCGTCGATTGCGGTCAGCCCCGGCGGTTACCCCGTGGACTCCTGGCCGGCGGCCCTGCTCACCCCGCTCGTCGGCATCGCCTACCTGGGCCTGTTCGTGTTCTGCGTCCCACGTCTGGCCACCGGGCACGCCCTGCTGGCCCTTCGGATGCTGACCACCCCCGGCAAGGCCCGGCTTCGCACTCGCATCGCCGAAGTCACCGCATTGCGCCAAACCGCTCTGGAGGCGCACGGCCTGGAACTGCGCCGGATCGAGCGTGATCTGCACGACGGGACCCAGAACCGGTTGGTCGCGGTCCGGATGCAGCTGGGCCTGGTGGAGCGCCTGCTCGCCGAGGACCCCGACCGCAGCCGGGAGCTGATCGCGGCGACCAAGAGCGCCGCCGAGGACGCCCTCAAGGAGCTGCGCAATGTCGTACGCAGCATCTACCCGCCCATCCTCGCCGACCAAGGGCTGGCCACCGCGGTGGCCTCCCTGGCCTCCCGCTCGGCAATCCCCTGCACAGTGGACGTACGGGAGCTGCCCCGACTGCCGGCAGCGGTGGAGACCGCCGCCTACTTCGTGGTCACCGAGGCGTTGACCAACGTCGCCAAGCACTCCGGGGCCGCCTCCGCCCGCGTCGCCATCCGCGAGCACGGCGGCGAGGTCACCGTCGAGGTCACCGACGACGGCCGGGGCGGCGCCGACGAGCGCGGCGGGGGCGGCCTGTCCGGGATTCGGCAGCGGGCGGCGGCCTTCGAAGGACGGACCCGGATCACCAGCCCGCCCGAAGGGCCGACCACGATCGAGGTGAGACTGCCGTGCGCGTTCTGATCGCCGAGGACGACGCCCTCCTGCGCCAGGGGCTCGTGCTCCTCTTGGAGACGGAAGGGTTCGAGGTCGTCGGGGCGGCCGGGGACCTCGACGGCTTCTGGCCCCTCTTCGACGAGCAGCGCCCCGACGCCGTGGTGCTCGACGTCCGCCTACCGCCGGACTTCCGCCGCGAGGGGCTGGAGGCCGCGGCCCGGATCCGCGCCCACATCCCGGGCTTTCCGGTGCTGGTGCTCTCGGCCCACGTCGAGGACGGATACGCGGCCGAACTGCTGGCCCACAGCACCGGCGTCGGCTACCTGCTCAAGGACCGGATCGGCGACGTCGCCGAGTTCGCCGACGCACTGAACCGGGTGGCCCAGGGCGGGGTCGCACTCGACCCGGAGGTCGTGGCGCACCTGATGCGCCACCAGAATCGGGGCGATCCGCTGGCGACGCTCAGCCACCGGGAGACGGAGGTACTGGGTCTCATGGCCGAGGGCCACGGCAACACGCGGATCTGCGAACTGCTTGGGCTGTCTACCCCGGCGGTGGGCAAGCACATCGGTTCGATCTTCGTCAAGCTCGGGCTCACCCAGGAAGGCAGCGGGCACCGGCGGGTCCAGGCGGTACTGGCCTACCTGGACACCCATACCTCCCCTGCTGCCCCGTCGGAGTAGCCGCCCCGGGCCGCCTCCCCGACGACACGGCTCCGGTGGAGTAGCCCGCCCCGCACCGCGGCGCAGAGGCGGGTGCCGCCACCCCGTCCTGCGGAACCGTTCCTACCCGGGCGGCGGCGCTGCCCCGGACACTCCTTCGCCATAGCCGCGCTCGAAGCCGTCCTCGCCAAGCGCCCTGGCCAAGGCCCGCACCAGGGCACGAACCCGGGGGCTACCGTCGTCGCGCCTCCCCCGGATCCCGGTGGCGGCGCCGAGCGCGCGGATCGCCCCTTCCGGGTCCCCCGCGTGCCACAGGGTGTCGGCGAGCAGCTCGGCCGCCTCCGCCCGCACGGCGGCGACCCCGAGGAGCCCGGCCGCTTCCCAGGCCCGCAGCGCTGTCGCACGCGCCCGCTCCGGTACGTCCTCGGCCAGCGCGAGCGCACCCTCCCGGCACAGGATCACCACCCGCAGGTAGTCGGAATCCGCCAGCGGCCCGACGAGCAGGTGCCGGGCCCGGGCGAGCAGGTCGCGGGCGTCGGCCGTCCGCCCTCGGAGCAGCGCCAAGTCGGCCAGCCCGGTCAGGCTCATGATCCGGTGTTCGGCAGTCGGGGCCTCGGAGGCGTTCAGAGCCTCCCAGAAGACCCCCTCGGCCTCATCGGCCCGCCCGGCGCGGATGAGCTCGCCACCCAGCCGGTTCAGGATGGGGGTGAACCGCTCCGAGGCGCCCAGCGAACGCTCCAGGTCCAGGGCCCAACGCAAACTGGCGACCGCGCTGTCCACATCGCCGCGGGCGGAGCGGAACCCGGCCAGGGCGGCGGCCAGCTGTGCCGTGGTCCACAAATCGCCCAGCTCGCGGAAGTCCGCCACGGCGGCCTCCGTGTCCTGCTCGGCCCTGGCCGCGTCGCCGGCGGCCTCGGCGACCAGGGCGAAGGTGGCCCTGCCTGCGGCGCGCACCCAGCGGTGCGGGTGGGCCAGGGCGGTCTCGGCGTCCGCCCGCACGCCCTCGTGGTCCCCGGCCAGAAGGCGGTGGTTCGGGGTGATCATCGCCAGCGGGGGATAGTCGGCCAGGACCGCTGCGTCGATGGCCGGCTGCCCGGTGACGTATGCTCCCGCCCCCGCGTGCCCCTCCCTCGGCGGACGAACGCCCGAGTCCATGGCGCCGGCACGCCCCGAACCCGGCGGCTCTTCCTCCAGGGACTCCGTTTCCGCCTGCGGGCCCGCCGCCGGCCGGGGGAGGATGGAGCGGACCGCCGCCGAGACCGTCCGCGCCGAACGGGTGAGCGCGTCGGGATGGCGGTCGAGCTCCCCGAACCAACGATCGGCCTCTTCATAGCGGCCCCGGATGACCCAGTACCAGCTGAGCGCGGTGACGGTCCGTACCGCCGAAGCCGCATCCCCGCCCCGGCAGGCGTGCCGGACGCTTTCCAGCAGGTTGTCATGCTCGGTGTCCAGGATCGCCAGGCCACGCGGCTGGTCGCAGCCGAGGAGCATCGTGAAGGAGTCCTCGGCCAGGTCGGCGAAGTAGCGGGCGGCGGCGTCGCGCACCCGCCCTTCCTCGCCGGACTCGCGCAGCCGCTCCTCCAAGTAGACCCGCGGAGTCTCCATGAGCCGGTGCCGGGGCTCCTCCCACGGCGACTCGACGGCCACCAGCAGGGACTTGTCGGTGAGCGAAGAGAGCAGGAAGGGGACGTCGGCGGCGGATACACCGCTGCTTCCGCCGATCTCCTGCGCGCTGCTCATGGTGACACCGCCGGGCAGCACCGACAGGCGGCGCGCCAGCAGTCGCTCGTGCTCGGTCAGCAGGTTCCAGGTCCAGTCCAGGACCGCGCGCAGGGTCCGGTGCCGGGCGCTGCCGACGCGCCGCGGCCCGGATAGCAGCCGGAAGCGCTCGTTGAGGTGGCGGGCGATCTGCTGGACCGTCATCGACCGGGTGCGGGCCGCCGCCAGCTCGATGCCCAGGGGGAGCCCGTCCAGCCGGCGGCAGATCTCGGCGACCGCGCCGGCGTTGTCGGCGTCGACGGCGAACCCGGGGCGCGCCAGGGACGCGAGTTCGACGAACATCGCGACGGCTTCGCCGCCGTCGCCCCGAGAGGCGCCCTCGGATGCGTCTCCGGGGACTTCCAGAGGCTCGACCCGCACCAGGCCCTCGCCGTCGGCCGCCAGGGGTTCGCGACTGGTGGTCAGGACGTTCAGGTCGGGGCAGCTGCCGAGTAGGCGGATCGCGAGGTCGGCGGCCGTGTCGAGCAGGTGCTCGCAGTTGTCCAGGACCAGCAGAGTGGGCGCAGCGGAGAGGGCGGACACCAGCCGGGCAGTCCGATCGCGGCCCGGGGCTGCGAGGGGGGCGTTGCCGACGCTGAGGGTGGCGGCGACGGCCTCGACCAGGCTGTCCCCCTCACGCAGGGGTGCCAGCTCGACGAAGCACACACGGGCCGCGGCGGTCCGGTCGGCGTACTCGGCGGCGAGGCGGGTCTTGCCCACCCCTCCCGGGCCGAGCAGGGTCACCAGGCGTGTGCGATCCATGAGGCCGTCGATGGAGACGAGTTCCTCGCGGCGGCCGACGAAGCGGGTGAGGTAGGGGTTGGACCACCCCCGGGCCGGGGACGGGGTGCGGTCGCGGAGGATCTCTGCGTGGAGTTCGCCGATCCACGGGGAAGGGTCGGCGCCCAGCTCCTCGCTCAGGGCCCGGCGCAGGTCCTCATAGGCGGCCAGGGCGGCACCGTTCTGGCCCGTCTCGTGCAGGACCCGCATGAGCAGGCCGTGGCAGCGCTCCCGGATGGGATGGGCTGCGCAGAGGGTGCGCAGTTCGGGCACGAGCCCGGTGGGGTCACCGGTGCGGGACAGTGCCTCGATCCTGTCCTCGGCGGCGGCGAGACGCAGGTCCTCCAGGCGCGGGGCCTCCTGCCGGGCGAAGTCGGCCCCCACCCCGCCGAAGGGGGCTCCGCGCCACAGTGCGAGGGCCTCCTCCAAGGTCTCCACCGCCCGCTCCGGGGCGTGCTCGCGCAGCAGCCGGGCCCCGTCGGCGGCGAGACGCTCGAATGCGTGGGCGTCGACTTCGTCGGGCGGAACATCCAGGCGGTACCCGCCGCCGACGGCGGTCGGTCCGATCGCGAGACCGTGCTCGAGCATCCGGGCTCGTGTGCGCGAGACGAGGCGCCGGAGGGTATCGGCGCCGCCGGCGGGTGGACCGTCGCTCCACAGATCGTCCATGAGCGTCTCCGCCCCGACCGCCCGCCCCGGCGACAGGGCCAATCGTGCGAGAAGGACGGACATGCGCCTCCCCCCGAGCGGGAGAGGTCGCCCTTTCCCGTCCCGGACCTGGAAGGGCCCCAGCATCGAGACACGCACGCCGCCAATCTGCCAGAGGGGCATAACGCCCACAAATCCCTATCGTTCTTCCGGAAACCGGGCCCGTTCACCCCGCAAGCGGCCCCGGGCGGGCTCCGCGCCCGGCTATCGGCACCAACTCCGGGCCGCAGGCGATGAACGACGCCGCCCCGAACGAGGTTGTGTGCTCCATCGGTGCTCGGCTGTCATGGACGCGGGCGGAACACGGCGTCACCGCACGGTAAGCGCTTTTCATCGTGCTTCGCGTAGCTGAAGGACCAGCTGTCGACGTCGTTCGAAAGCGGGCTCTGGCACGGATTCGGTGAAGCCTCGCTCTGCTGCAGTCAGGCCGCGAGTAGCACGCGCTTGCGCAGCAGGGCAGGGTTGGCGCGCCCATACATCTGCCGTTTGAGCAGCTTGAGCCGGTTGACGTGGCCTTCGGCCACGCCGGAGCTGTGCGGCAGGGTCAGTCCCCACGACGGCGTCCCAGTCGCGGCGCAGGCCGCCCACCGACGCCGAGGCCGACTTGGCCGCCCGCGAAGGCTGGATCCACCTGCCCGAACCCGGCAGCCTGCCTCTACTGCACCGGCAGGCGCTCCCTCGAACCCTGCGACCCGACCGAAGCACCGGTCAGCGGCAGACCCCGACCGGAGCACGAAGCCGCAGGTGAGAGGTTGCCCTGGGCAGAATCGGCGGCGCAGACTGGAACCCGGGTGATCTGACACCGGGTCGGCTCCCGCATCCGGGGGGCGGCACCGGGCAGTGGGGGCTGCTCGATGGACACCACCATGCGGATCCACGTCTCCAGTGACGACACGCACGCAGAAGACCTGGCCGAACTGGTCACGGCGTTGCACAGCGAACTGCTGCAGTTGGACGTCGAGGAGGTGCGCCCTCTCCGGACGGGACCGCCTCCGGCCGGCGCCCGCGCGGACTGGGGCATCGACCTGGGCGGCCTGGCCGTCGTCGCCGACGCCTCGGTCGAGATACTCAGCCGGATCGTGGGGAGCCTCCGGGCCTGGTGCGAGCGTGCCGAGCCCCGCCCGGCCGTTCGGCTCGAAATCGACGGCGACGCCATCGAGATTCGTCCGCGCCGTCGTCGTCATGTCGCGATCCCGTCGCAATCGGTACCTACCTGTGGCCCTGCGACACGGCTGCGACATGACGGCGAGGCACCGGTGACCCCGGGTCGGCACTGTCGGCGGTATGCGCTCTTCACACCCGGCTTCCTCCGTCCGGCCTCCCGGAGCCGTCCACACTCCTTCGCACATTCCGGCCCTGGACGGGTTGCGCGGCCTCGCTGTGTCGGGGGTGCTGTTGTTCCATACCGGCAACATGCCCGGCGGTTTCCTCGGCGTCGACCTGTTCTTCGTGTTATCGGGGTTCCTCATCACGGGGCTGCTTCTTAGCGAAGCGGGGGCGGCCGGCGGGATCTCGCTCGTGTCATTCTGGGGGCGTCGACTCCGGCGCCTGTTTCCCGCACTGGCGCTGGTGCTGGTCGTGGTGACCGTGGCGGTCTGGACACTGCAACGGTTCGGCTACCCGGTCACCGATCGCGGCATGGTCTCCACAACACTGGCGGACGGCCTGTGGGTGCAGTTGAATCTGGTCAATTGGCATCTGCTGGCGCAGGACGCGAGCTACTGGGACGCCCTCGGTCAGTCGCGGGTCTTCGAGCACCTGTGGAGTATCGCGGTCGAGGAGCAGTTCTATGTGGTGTGGCCGTTCGTCATCGGCGCGGTCGCTTGGGCGGTGGAACGGTTCCGGCGACGTGTCGGGCATGTCGATGTCGCTGTGCTGACGTTCGCGATCGCCGTCTCAGCCGGCTCGCTCGTCCTGATGGTCGCCCTGCTCGATCCTGCCGACCCCACGCGTGTGTACACGGGCACCGACACGAGAGCGTTCTCTCTGCTTTTGGGCGCCGCAGCGGCGACGGCCCCGGCCCGACGCGCGTTCCAACACATCGTGCGGTCGTGTCGCGGTGCCACCACGTGGGCGATCGGGATCCTCACGGTGGGGATCCTCACGTTCTGGGTGCTCACGGAGGGGACCTCCACGCTGGGATTGTTCACCGGCGGCCTTTTCGCGCACGCGATCTCCTGCGCGATTCTCATCGGCTTGTGCGCCGCCGTCACCACCGTGCAGACGCAGAACACGGCGGGGTCGGATCGCTTTCTGTTGCCCATGCGGATGCTGCAGGCGAAACCGCTTACCCGGCTCGGCGAGATCTCGTACAGCCTTTATCTGTGGCATTGGCCGGTGATCGTACTCTTCTCTGTGCCGGAGCATCCGGAGTTGCCGCACTGGCTGCACTCCGCGATCGTCATCGGGATATCGGTCGCCTTCGCCGTCGCGTCGAAGCATTTGGTGGAGGATCCGATCCGGTTCCGGATGCGGTGGGCGCGAGGACGCGCCGGACTGATCATGTTCCTCGTCGCCTCCGCCGCGCTCCTCGTCATGTGGTTCGCGCTGCCGACGCCCTCAGAACCGCCGATCGACACCGGCGCACTCTGACCCGCGGATGTCTGGGCGCCCACGGATGAGAACAGGGACTGTCTCACGGGAGCAGCCGTCTTCGGCGGCCTCGACACGGTGCCCGTGGCGTTTCAGAGCGAGCTGCAGGCCCAACACCGTTGTTTTAGGGCATCTTCGCTGGTAAGGGCCTCGGGGTGGTGCGAGCCTGGCACCGAGGGTTCGCGGCCGCCTCTACCCGCGGGATACTCGATGGCGTGACGAACGCGGCTGACCGCGCCTCTTTCGGGGTGCTGACCCAGACCTTCGACCCGCACCTGGTCGAGGAGGTGGCCACCCGGGGCGGCGCCCTCCAGCAACGGCGGCGCGAGCTGCCCGCACGGCTGACCCTGTACTTGGTCCTGGCGCTGTGGCTGTGGCGCAACCTCTCCTACAAAGAGGTCTGGCGCAGGCTGGCTGACGGCTGCGCGTTCAGCGGCGGGGCCCGGGAGTTGGCCGTGCCGGCCTCGGGCGCGCCCGAGGCCTCCAGCGTGAGCCGGGCCCGGCAGCGGCTGGGCACCGAACCCCTCACGCTGCTCTTCGCCCGCACCGCCGGGCCCCTGGCCGAGAGCGACACCCCGGGAGCATGGTGGCGCGGCTACCGCCTGACTGCGGTGGACGGCACCTGCCTGGACACCCCCGACACCACCGCGAACCGGGCCGCGTTCGGCGGCCCCTCTGAGGGGGCCTTCCCTCAACTGCGTCTGGTCGCCCACTGCGAGATCGGCACCCGCTGCCTCATCGACGCGTCCTTCGACGCCTACACCACCAGCGAGAAAGCCCTGTGCGAGCGCATGGCGGCCTCGTTCGCGCCCGACATGCTCACGGTCTTCGACTCGGGGTTTTGCGGCAGCGACCTGTACTGCACGATCACCGCCACCGGCGCCCAGGTCATCATGCGCGCCGGCGCCCAGTTCGCCCTGGCCCCCGTCGAGGTCCTGGCCGACGGCTCCTACACCGCGCACCTGTCCAAGGGCGGTCCGCTGGTGCGTGTGGTCGAGTACACCGTCTACACCGACACCGTCACCGCACACGGCGGCCACACCACGGCCGGGGAGACGATCACCCTGGTCACCAGCCTGATCGACCCGGTGCTCCACCCCATCGCCGACTTCCCGGGGCTGTACGCGGCCCGCTGGGAATCGGAGATCCTCTACGACGCGGTCAAGACCGAACTGCGCGGCGGAACGACGGTGCGGTTCCGCTCCCAGAGTCCCGACCTCATCCGTCAGGAGGCCTGGGCGCTGCTGCTGGTCTATCAGGCGGTCTCGGACCTGATCACCCGCGCCGCCGGGTACGCACAGCTCGATCCCGACCGCATCAGCTTCACCACCGCGCTCAACACCGCCCGCCGCTCGGTCAACCGGACCGGTGGGCGTTTTTCCCCCTGAGGACCTGGCCGTACTGGACGTGTGGGCCTTCGACGAGCTCTGGGACGACCTGCTGCCCCGGCGGCGCCGGCGGTCCGCACCCCGTGAGGTCACCCGGCGCTCCTTCCGGTTCCCCACCCGCAAGCGCGCCACACCCGCCTCGGGTAGAACCCGACATCGCGTCCACATCTGGCGCCTCACCCCACCAGCGAAAACACCCTAAAACAACGGTGTTGAGCTGCAGGCCCCGCCTGACGAGCGCGTCGTCTTCGATCAGCAGAACAGTAGCCACGCCGCCGATGCTAGAAGACACCTCTGCCCCTGCCGTGGCAATCGAGCGGCGTCAGCCGGTTCTGCGACACAACCGCGACACGCCTCCACAACGGTCGCGACAGCAGGTTGTAAGAGTCGCACCATGCGAACAGACACGACGAATACCGCCACACCGGCCACCGTTCTCCAGAGACTCCGCGGTCGGGTCCGCCGCGCGACAGGAATCGCCTCGGTCGCTATTGCAGCCCTGCCACTGGCCGCCTGCGGAACCGGTCAAACCGACGACGCCGCTAGCGAGGGATCGACGCAATCTACGCAGGGCGCCGATGCCAACCTGTCGCCTGTACTCTTCCTCGGTGACTCCGTCGCCGCCGGCCAAGCAGTCGCCCTCCGGCAAGGGCTGGAAGAAAGCGGCGCGAAATTCATCGACGCCACCTCCACTGGAGGCGGAAACCTCGTCGGACCGAACGCCGAAGAACAATGGAAGGCTATCCCCGAAGCACTCGAACAGGCCGCAGGCGGCGTCGTGCTCTACCAGATCACCACCTACGACTGGGGCACCTCCGACGAACAGCGCGCCACCTACGAACGCCTCGCCGAGACCACCGCAGATCTCGACGCCGACCTTCTCCTCGTGTCGATGCCTCCCATCGAGCCCGACGAGTTCTACGAGCCTCACATGGAGGAGCTCGCCACCGCCGACGATGCCGCTCGACAGGTCGCAGACGACCTCGCCGACGTCGACTACCTCGATGCCTCCGAGGTGTGGGGCGACGAGTACGCGAGGGAGCGCGACGGCGTGATCGACCGCAGCGACGACGGGATCCACACCTGCCCTCAGGGGGCGGCCCGATTCACCAGCTGGATCCTCGAACAGCTCGCCGACCGCTACGACGGCCTCGCCCCGGCGGACCCCGACAGCTGGGCGAACACAGGTTGGGCCGACAGCGAACTCTTCCACGGCTGCTGAGACTCCCGACGTTCCGGGACTTGGCCAGCGGGATGTCGTTGTAGCCGGCACCGACACCCGCGACGCCGGCAGCGAGGACGAGAGCGCATCCCTGCTCGACCGTGTCCTGCTCCTCGAGCGCTGGGCGGGGCTCAGGCGAGGTGCTTGTTCCAGAAGCCGTCGTCCGCCCAGCCATCGGGGACGCCCATGCCGCGGAGGTTCATCGGCGGGCGGCTGGCGAGGAGGTCGTGGTAGTCGCCTCGCCCAGGCACTGCGCGGAGACACAGAATCGAGAACCGACTGCAGTGACACGAGCACCGGGGCGGTCAGCCCGATACTCTTGGCGACCGCGGTCCGGTCGGCCCGACTGCTCAGGGTGCAGTACGCGTTGGCCAACGTTCCGATGGTCAGTGTTTCGACCATGAGCCACGACGACGGCGGCGGCTCGGGCGAGCCGTAGGTCGTCAGATAGTGCTCGAGGGCCGAGCGGTGGACTAGCGAGTCCTCCCCGGCGGAGACGCGGCTCGGGCTGGTGCGGGGGCGCCTGGAACGGTCGGCGAGACCTTCCATGCCGTCCTGTCGGAACCGGTTCTTCCAGGTGTGCCGTGACTGGCGGACGTCCCGTAGCGCGCTGCGACCTCACCGATCGGTGATCCGCCCGGAACCTCGCATACCGCCCTGTAGCGGTAGTTCCGCCAGTGTCGGCTGATCCACACTCGTCCCACGACGCCGGTCCTGGATTCACCGGCGGTCATGCCGCATGGTGGTCAACCGTGTCCTGAATACGAACGGCAAAGGACGTCCTGAGACCTCACACCGACACGAGGCCGCTACACGTTAAAGCGGATCTCCGCCGCGTTCGGCACCCGACAGCCATCTGCGAGGTGGTCGCTGGCTCTGCCGATCCGGTACGGGGAAGCTGCTCGTCGCGCCCGCCGTGCGGACGGCTTCCTCGGACTCTCGCTCGGTGCCCTCCCCTCATGTCGAGCAACGAGGGATCCGAGCTGCCCACACGATCCGGAACGTCCGGAGACAACGTCTGCCACCAGCCCTTCTTCGGGCCACGAGGCATGAGACTGTCCTTCCGATATGGAGACCCTTGCGATCCTGCACGGCTCTCGTCGTGTCCGGTCACGGTGATGTCGGCGCGATCCGTCTCGTGGATGCTCGCCAGACGGTGCTGGACATCTACTGTCCTTCGGCGTCCCGGGCGGAGTCCGTGGGGTCGTCGAGCGCGAGCCGGTACGCCTGGCGCAGCACCTCGACCTGGGCGGGGTTGTAGAGCTCGGTGACCGCCTGGACGAGGTCCTGCAACGAGGTGCGACTGCCGACGCCCAGCGGTGGGGTCCGCATACCCGGGTACTGCTCGTGGATCGTGCGGAGCGCGGGAGCCAGACGCGCGGCGACGGCCCGGATCTCGTCGGCGGTGGCGTCCGACGCCAGCTCGTCAAAGGCATCGTCGGCCTCCCGGTGGTGCGCGACGATGGCCCGCATGTCCTGCAGGCCCTGCTCGTCGTAGACCCGGGCGCTGATCATGACCATCGCGCGGTCGGCAGGCGTGAGATCGTCCGCGACGTCGGCGAACCCGGCGGGGACGTCGGGATCGGGGCGATGGCGCAGGAGGTCGGCGATCTCGGCGCGCAGCTCCTGCTGGTGGGCGATGGAGGCGGAGAGCTGGGAATCGAGGGTGCGGAGCGTCTGCGTGAAGGCCTCACCGGATTCCTCGAGCTCTGCGACGCCCGACAGCGGCATCCCCAGCTCCCGCAGGCGCGCGATCTGCAGCAGGCGCACGAGATGGGACGTGCCGTACTGCTTGTAGCCGTTCCCGGCCCGGGCGGGCTCCTCGAGGAGTCCGATCGCGTGATAGTGCCGGACGGTCTTCACAGTCGTGCCCGCGAGCTCAGCGAGCCGGCGCGTGCTCCAGGCCATCAGCGGTCGCTCAGCAGGTCGGGCATGAGGCCATCCTCCCCGCTCGGACCGGGGAAGGGAAGGCCGTCTTTGACTCTGCCCCCAGGGCATCGTTTTGGCTGAGGGCACCGATCGCACCTCGCCGAAGGAGCCCCATGACCGTGCGTGCCACGTCAGTCCCCCGCCGATTCGAGGCCGAGGACCTGTTCCGCGACCCCGCCTTCTCCCACCCCGTGATCTCCCCCGACGGAGCCTGGCTCGCATATTTGGCGCCGGCAGGTGGGCGGAAGAACGTCTGGGTGCGGGGGATCGATCAGGAGCACGAGGAGGCCCGCTGCGTCACCCACGACTCCCGACGAGGGATCCTCACCTTCTTCTGGTGCGACGATCCCCGCTGGCTGCTCTACCTCCAGGACACCGACGGGAACGAGGATTGGCACCTGTTCCGGGTGGACCTCGAGCATCCCGAGGCCGCACCGCAGGACCTGACCCCTCTGGAGCCGGGGTCGCGGGTGTTCTCCGCGGAGCCGATGCCCTCTCGGCCCGGGACAGTGCTGGCCACCATGAACCAGCGGCCCGCGCGCCTGGACATGTTCCTGATCGACGTGGGCTCCGGCGAGATCACTCTTCTGCACGAGCAGACCGAGGCCGGGGTGGACCTGCTGCTGGACCGGGATGGCGAACCGGCATTCGTCTCCCGGGTCACCGAAGACGGGAGCACCGAGTTCTGCACGATCGACCCGGATTCCGGGCAGCAGCGCCTGCTGCTGCGCGCCGGCGGGGCCGAGCAGCCCGTGGGGGTCGAGGTGCAGCGCTCCACCCCCGATGGCACGGGCCTCATCCTGAGCCTCTATCTCGAGGGCGATGACCTACAGCTGGTGCGCATCGACCGGGAGACCGCGGAGGTGAGCGTGCTGGCCGCCGTCCCGGGGCGGAGCCTGGACATCATGAGCGTGCTGGCCCCCGGTGTGCTGCCACCCACCCTGTTCACCGATCGTGCGACCGGGGAGATCCTCGCCGCCCGGTTCACGGGGCCCCGTCCCCACATCGAGGTGGTCGACCCGCGCTTCGCCGAGGTGCACGCGGCGCTGGCCGCGCTCTCGGACGGCGTGCTCGACTCCCTGAGCTCGGACACCTCCGGGACGCGCTGGGTCGCCACCTTCCTCCACGACCGCGAACCGGAGGCCTGGCTGTACAACCACGCCACCGGCCGCAGCCGCCGCCTGTTCCAGCCCTACCAGCACCTGGACACCGCACATCTCGCGCCCATGGAGCCGATCCGGCTCCTCGCCCGGGACGGGCTGCCGCTGCATGGCTACCTCACCCTTCCCGTCGGCATTCCCGCCAGGAAGCTGCCGCTGGCGCTCGTGGTCCACGGCGGACCGTGGGCGCACGACAGTTGGGGCTTCAGCGCACAGGTCCAGTTCCTGGCCGACCGCGGCCACGCCGTGCTGCAGGTGAACTTCCGCGGATCCTCCGGCTACGGCAGGCGCCACACCCTCGCAGCGCGGGGCGAGTTCGCCGGCGCCATGCACACGGACCTCCTGGACGCGGTCGACTGGGCCGTCGACCGCGGCATCGCCGACCCGGACCGCGTGGGGATCATCGGCGGCTCCTACGGCGGGTACGCCGCTCTCGTCGGTGCGGCCTTCACCCCGGAGCGCTTCGCCGCAGCCGTGGATCTCGTCGGCATCGCGGACCTGTCGAGCTTCCTGCGCAGCTTCCCGCCCGTGAGCCGTCCGTACATCGCGAGCGGCTGGCTCGCCTACGTCGGCGACCCCGACGACCCCGCGCAGGAGGCGGACATGCTCGCCCGCTCCCCGATGAGCAGGGTCGAGGCGATCACGACTCCGCTGCTGATCGCCCACGGCGCGAACGACGCCCGGGTGCGGCGCGAGGAGTCGGACCGGATCGTCACCTCGCTGCGCGATCGGGGGGTCCCTGTCGAATACCTGCTAGTCCAGGACGAGGGCCACGGCTTCGGCAACCCTGAGAACGAGATCCGCCTGCAGCGCGCGATCGCCACGCATCTCGCCCAGCACCTGGCCTGAGCCGAATGTCTTTTGCGCGCCCCGCCTCCCCGACCGGAAGGACCGACATGACCTCCTCTCACCCCCTTGACCGCTCCGCCTTCGCGATCACGGGGACGACAGCGGCACTGCTGGTGGTGGTGCTCCTGACCACACCGCTCCAGGCCGCAGACGAGGAGAGCACCTTCCGCGCAACGTCCAGCCCTCATACAACCAAGACGATCACCGACTTTGAATCAGCTCTGATCAGCAGGCGGCCGGTGGTGGGCTGAGGGATCGCGACCATGGAGGGATGTGCGGTGCCGAGCCGCTCCGGAGGCGGCTTTCTGGCACCGGCGAAGCCTCCGCCGAGCGGGTCCCGCCGGCCGCAGGCGAGGAACCGATCCGGCAGGCCGCGCCGGTTCATCACCTTGACGCTGCGCGTGTGTGCAGGCCGAGCGCGCGGACGGCCCTGGTCGGCTCCGCTCCTTCTCCGGCACCAGCGCTGGTCCACAACGAAACGGGCCGACCGCCACCGGCGCCGCGCGGCATGGCGCGGCGTCCCCGTCACCGTCTCCGTCCTGCTCGCGACGACCTGTACTCAGACGGAGACGACCGCCGATACGGCGGCCACTTCGCGCTCCAGAACGGTCGAGGAGAATCGATCTCATCCGTTCACGCTCGCCGTCCTCGCCCGCCCCTCGCGCACCCAGACGACAACCAGCGTCGCCAGCACGAAGACGACGGGGATGAACAGATGCGGCCCACCGGATCCGGAGCCGCGTTCAACGGAGAAGGCGCCCCCGTCTGCGAGGAAGACGTTCAGGACCGCGGTGAAGGCGTTGTTGGCCACGTGGAACGCGATCGGCGCCTCCAGCCCTTGGCTGCGGATGGCCATCACAGCCGTGGCCAACCCCAAGAAGACGTGGTAGCCGAACAGCCACGGATCCGATGCGAAATGGGAAGCAGCGAACACGAAGCTGGAAACCACAGCGCCCGCCCCCAGCGCAAGTCGCTCGGGTCTCACCCACGAGGCCACGGCCGGCATCATCGCCCCCCGGAACATGAGCTCCTCTGCTGCCGCCGTGAACGGAGTGGTCAACAAAATGACCACGAGCAGAGCTATCGTGGTTCCGGTTACACCGAATCCCACCCAAGGGGTGTGATCGAGAGCAAAGGTCGCCAATCCCGCGTTTCCGAGAACGGTGAACAAAAGCGCCCAGAGCAAGTACACAGTGAGGCGACGGCGGTCGAATTTCCGCGGATAGCTCAGCACCGCACGCCAGGGAACGTTCGCCAACCGCGCAATGAGCGGCACGGTGAGCAAACCGGTGAGGCTCATGCTGAGATTCACTGCAAGCAGTTGCAGTGGAGTAACTTTCCCGGACTGACCGCCGCTTCCGTCAATCAGTCCGGCCACCTGGAACAAGGCGATCTGCAATGCGATCATCGCGATCGGGGGGATGGCGATCACGATAATCGGCTTCCACCGGCTCAGGGAGAGGTGCGCCCCGAATCGCCGCGTGTTAGTTCCATTGTCATTGGAAGGCATGATCAGTTCCCAATCGCGTCGATCCACGAGCGGTAGCGCAGTCTCAACGCCCGCTCCGTGCTTGCTGTCGCCGCCAGTACCGCCGAAGTGGTGGTGAACCAGAGCGGAGGCGTGAACGGCACCTCGATATGACCGAAATACTCCTCGACCGGCGGCACATTCGATAGCGGGTCGATAACCTGTAACGCCAAAAGCCCGATACCGACCGTCAGGGCCAGGACGGAGGCGACACCGACCCATCGGCTGGCCGCGGGGTGGCGGTCTTCGAAGCGCGCTCGCAGGCCCTCGGCAGATCGAGGATCGGGGCGTAGCTGTCGTGCGGCACCGTGGTGGGTCACGTAGTGGCAGCGCTTCATCCCCACAGCGCTCATCGCAACCTCAATCACCCCGCCCTCGACGGCGAAGGCTGCGGGCAGTTTGCTGACGGCCTGTTGCCGCCCGTCGCGGAAGAGTTGCGCCCGCACGGTTCCGGCGGCCTGGTTCCCCCAATGCCTCACGTCCACCGTGTAATGAACCGGTGGGCCCGAGCCGCCCGGATCCAGGTGGAACAGCGCGCGACCGGGGACCTGCCACCACCGGTACCGCGCAAGATCGCGGCCGTCCCCTGGTTCGGCACGCGCAAGGGCAAGGCGCTTCTGCAGGCGATCGATCATTGCTCCCCCTGGCTTCAAGCGTGCGCTGGGGACTCGCCACCAGCTAGTACACCGTACTAGTACGGTATACTAGTGGGCAACAGGAGGTCGATATGACTGAACGGTCACCGCTCGATACCCGAGAGCGGATCCTCGCCGCAGCTGCGATGATCATCGCCGAGGACGGCGTCACCGCACGCCTGAGCGTGCGGGCCGTCTCTGCCCGTGCCGGGGTCAGCATCGGATCGATGCGCCACCACTTCCCCACGCAACAGCAACTCAGAGACCGGGTCATGGAGCGCATCGGCGACTGGCTGGCCCCCGCGGAATGGATGCTCGACGCATCGCTGCCCGCACACCAGCGCCTCCTCCGAAGCCTCCGCCAGGTACTGGCCCAGGCCGGCGCAGGCCAGCAGGCACGTGACGCCATGCTCACGACCATCAGCACGTTCGTCGCCGTCGAACAGACACCAGCGGTACGTGAGTCCTACCTCTCAATCGAAAGCGATGGCCAGCGGCGCATCGAGGGATGGCTGAACACACTGGCGGACGAGGGATTCCTTTCGCGGTCCGAAGTGCCTCGGCATGCGCGCTTCCTCGGAACCGTTCTCAAAGGCCTCGCACTACAAAGAGCGCTTCCCGCGATTGATGCACTCTCGCAGGCCGAAGAGGAGACGCTTGCTACCGCGGTCTCCGCCGTTCTCCAGAACTCGACGAGTGCAGAATGAGGGCTGTTCAGGCAGCAGCCGGTGGGGCGGTGGCGTGCCCCACCTGAAGCGCCCGCATGCGCCCGGCCAGGAGCTTCGTGGTCGAGCTGCTCGCGGCACCTCCGCCGCGGTCCGCACCTCTTCGCCGAGCCCGAGGGCCGGCCGACACCGCTCCCGCGAGGGTGGACAAGAGCGTGTTCTCACCCGCGGTGGTCCCGGTGCCGGACCGAAGACCGGCGTTCGGCTGGAACAGGAGAAGCAGAAGGTCCTCCGCGAGGATCGGGCCTTCGAGATCCTTCGGCGCACCGAGTGTCTCGGCCTCGGAGAGCGGCTCGTCCGCGTCCTGGTTCATCGGTCGTGCCCACCTGTTGCCGTGACGAGGAAGCGCCCGCGAGTTGAACGCCCTGTTCCGGCGACGCATACGCGTCTCTCGTCACACCCCGGCAGGCGCGACGAGGAGCGGGACGAGCAACGCGGTCGCGTTGTTGACGCCGTGCAGCACGACGCCCGGCCAGATCGATCCCGACCACCGGAACAACAGGGCGGTGAGCACCCCCACGACGAACGCCACCGGCAGGACGGGGTTGATGCCGTGCGCGACAGCGAAGATCGCGGCGCTGACGAGTACCGCGATCCAAGCGCGGTAGCGGGCGAAAACCGCGTTGGCGAGCACGCCGCGGAAGAACGCTTCTTCACCGAGCGGCGTGATGGTCGCACCGGCGACGAACACGAGGGCGAGCGACCACCAGCCAGCGTCCGCGGCTGCCTGATAGCTGGTCTGCACGTTCTGCACATCACCGCTCACGGTCATGTAGACGATCGCGGTGACCGTGCCCAGGAGATAGGCGACAAGGCCGAGCAGTGCGGCGACGAGAATATGGTGGGGCTTCGCGCGGCGGACGCCGAAGGCCGCCAGGCCGCGGATCCGGACGACCGCCGCGACCGCGAAGGCGATGAGCCCCATCGCGCCCGACACGAAGAGCCCCACGACGCCCTGGATCGCGACGTTCTCAACGAGTGGCAGCAGCACGGCCACGAGGAGGAACGACGCCGCGTAGGCGGCGCCTCCCGCCAGTATCTCCAGCCATCCCGGCGCTTTCGGCCGGGCGTTTCCGGGCACCGTTTCGCCGGGTGTGTCGTCGATCATGACCTCTCCTCTGCAACTGGCGTGTAGAAGCGTTGCGCCCGCGTTTGCGGCGGGGGCGGTTCCATGTCGCCTTCCTCAGGTTCCTCGGATTGCACGGGGACGGTGACCGCAGCGCGGTCGCGGACGTGTGTGGGCGCAGGTGCCGGTACCACCCGGCCGACCGCCCCTCGCGGGCTCGTCAGCGACGCGGCTCCCAGCGGAAGACCCGCGTGGCCAGGACGCCGGCGACGACGACCCAGGCCAGAATGGGCACCAGAAGGACCAGCGAGTCCGCGATGGCGACCCCGCCGTTCCAGGCATTGACGACCAACTCGGTGGCAGAGCCGCCGGGAAGAATCCGCTTGACCAGGGAAAACTCCTCGGTGCCGCTGAACCCGACCCAGCCGGACACGGCGAGTACGCCGACGAGGACGGGCAGCGTGGTCACCTGGGCGTGTTCGGGCGAGTTGGTCACCCCGGCTGTGGCCAACGCCAGGCCGAGCATCATGATCACCGTCGCGAGGACGGCCGCCACCAAAAGGAGCAGCTCGGCCGGCGGGTCGGCGACCACGGACAGCACGGTCAGGATCACGGCGACCTGGACGATCGTGATGGCGGTGACCGGGAGCAGCAGCCCGGAGAGGATGCGGGTGTCGTCCACCGCCGTGGAGCGCAGACGCTTGAGGAAGAGGTTCTGGCGGCGCGAGGCGAGCGTGGTCACGGCGGTGGTGTAAAGCCCCATCGCCACCACGAGGAACATCAGCACCGCGGCGACGGCCCCCAGGTCCAGGCCCGGGATGCGGTCGTGCAAATACATGTAGAACGCGCTGGACGCGGCGGGAACGATGAGCATGGTGACCAGAACCAGCCGGTTCCGGAAGACCTGGATCAACTCACTCTGAGCGATCGCGAACATGGTGAGAATCCCCTTGTCGGAAGGTGCGGGGTGGGTGGCGGACTGCTCGGACGGCGCGAGCGGCGCCGGCGGCCGGACCGGCCGGCGGTCTACGCGTTCTGCTCGCTGCCGATGGAGCGGAAGACGTCGTCGAGCCGGGTCGGTCCGGCCTGGAGTTCGCCCAGTTCCACAACGCGGTCCTGTGCCCAGTTCAGGAGCACGTGCAGGTCCTTCTGCAGACTGGTGGTCTCGACGAGGAACGTCCCGTCACTCTCGCGTGTGGCCGGGAGCGGAAGGTCCGGAGCGGAGGGCGGAAGGGAGAAGCGAACCGTGGCGGGCAGAGTCCGCGTGAGTTCGGAGACGGTCCCTTCACGGTGGAAGACCCCCTGGTGCATGAGCCCGATCCGGTCGGCGCGCTGCTGGGCTTCCTCCAGGTAGTGCGTGGTCAGGACGATGGTGGAGCCGTCCTCGCGCAGCCGGCCCACTTCGTCCCACAGGGCGTCTCGGGACTGGATGTCCAGGCCGGTGGTGGGCTCGTCCAAGAAGACCAGTTCCGGGGCCCCGTAGACGGCGGTGGCGAAGTCCAGGCGCCGCTTCTCACCGCCGGAGAGCTGGGACACCTTGGTCCCGGCCTTGCTCGTGAGAGCGACGATGTCGAGCAGACGCTCGACCCGGTCGGTGCGCTGGGTGAGCCTGCCGATCAGCCGGACCGACTCCTTTACGGTCAGGTCCGGTGAGAATCCGCTCTCCTGCAGCATGATTCCGGTGCGGGGCCGGACGGCCGCCCGATCGCGCGGGGTCTGCCCGAAGACCCGCACGGTGCCCGAGGAGGCGGCGCGGTGGCCTTCGACCGTTTCCAGAGTGGAGGTCTTGCCCGCACCGTTCGTGCCGAGCAGGGCGTAGAGCTCCCCGCGCTGCACCTGGAAGGACAGGTCTTTGACGGCGTGGAAGCCGCCGTACTCGACGTTCAGACGTTCGACGTCGATGACTGGTGTGGTCGCTGTGGAGCTCATGCCCCTATTCCAGCGCTCAGGGCGCCTGCCCGGCAGTGCGGCCACGTCACCACTTCGCCATGACGTTTCTCCAAGTGACGACATGACATGGGGTCACTGGTGGCCCGGCGGGGGCGGCAGAATACTGGGACGCGCCCCGCTGCTCGTTCCCGGAAGGGCCCACATGACGTTCGAGCGCACCGAAGTGACGCAGGTACAACTGCGGACGCTCAACCTCAACATCGTGTTCGCGTCACTCTCCGCCGTAGGGGCACTGCTGATCTCGATGAACGCGGAGAACCTGGGCCAGGTCATAGTCCTGGTCCTGGGCGTGGTGGCGGCCGTGCTGGCCGTCCGGGGGCGGTCGGGGGGCCATCACTATCGCCTCACGCTTCCCAGTCTGGTCGTCGCCTCGGCCGTGTGGATCTTCGGAGTACTGGCGCTGGACAGCGCGTCCGCGTCCTTCGGCATCTCCGTCGTGGGCACCGTCGTCGTTTTCCAACTGCCGCGCCACCGCCGCGCCGCCGCCCTGGGGCTGGTCGCCCTCGTCGTGGTCGTGATCGCCGTGAAGACGCTGAGGACACCGGAAGACGTTTCCGGCGCCCTGCTCGAATACCCCGTCGGCTCCTTGAGCGTCGCCGTGCTGGGGGTCGTCTTCGCGACCCTCAACCACATGGTCTCCGACCTCATCGCAGAACTGGAGAGGGCCCGGGAGCGCGACGCGGAGCTGGCCGTGGCCCGGGAACGCGTGCGTTTCGCCAACGACCTGCACGATATCCAGGGCCATACCCTCCACGTGGTGAAGCTGAAGGTCGCGTTGGCCCGGAAGCTGGTACACAGAGACACCGACCAGGTGGAGCGGGAGCTGAGCGAGGTGCACGACCTGGTCGGCGACACCATCGCCCAGACCAAGGAGCTCGCCTACGCGCAGCGGCGGCTCAACCTGTCCGCGGAGGTGGAGAACGCGAAGAACCTCTTCGAGGCCGCGGGCATCCGCGTCCGCGTCGACCGCGAGGCTCCCGTCGAAGGCGAGACCGAGAGCGGGGCCGGGCCCGGGGCCGGCACCCCCGCGGGCGAGCTGCTCGGCCAGGTCCTGCGGGAGACGACCACCAACATCCTGCGACACGCCCAGGCCGAGCAGGTGCGGATCACGCTCTCGGGCACGGGCATCACCATCGTCAACGACGGCGTGCACGAGACCGCGCCGCCCGACCTCAGTGGGCTCTCCGCTCTCCGGGACCGGGTGGAGCGCGACGGCGGCACGCTAACCGTGGAGCAGAAGGACGGGCGGTTCCTGACCGCCGCGACACTCCCCCAGCGGAAGGACGACCGATGACCACCGTGGTGCTCGCCGACGACGAGGCTCTCCTCCGCAAGGCGCTGGCTTCGTTGCTGCCGCTCGAGGGCGAGATCACCGTACTGGCCGAGGGCGAGGACGGGGAGTCGGCCGTGGCGGCCACACTGCGCCACCGGCCCGACGTGCTCGTCATCGACCTGGAGATGCCCGGCGTGGACGGGCTGGGCGCCGTTGCGGCGATCCGCCGCGAACTGCCGGACCAGGTGATCCTGATGCTGACCCGTCACGCCCGGCCCGGGGTGCTCCGCCGGGCGCTCAAGCTCGGTGTGCAGGGCTTCGTCAGCAAGTCCGCGGAACCGGCCCACATCGCGTCGGTCATCACGACACTGCGCAATGGCAGGCGGTGGGTCGACCCGGACGTCTCCGCGCTCGCGGTCGTCGACGACAATCCGCTCACCGACCGGGAGATGGACGTACTGCGGGCGACGGGTGCAGGCTACTCGGCCGCCGACATCGCCACCCGGCTCCACTTGGCGGAGGGCACGGTGCGCAACTACCTCTCCAACGCGATGCAGAAGACCCAGGCACGGACCCGGCACGAGGCGGCGCGGTACGCGCGCGAACACGACTGGCTCTAGGCGTCGCGGGGTGGGAGGTTGTTGACACTGGCACGGGGTGACATGAGGAGAGCAGGTCCCCGGCGGCGATGGTGAGAAGCGCCAACCGCGCATCGAGCCGCCGGAAAGGACCTGCTCTCGTGTCCCACCGCAATGCGCCCCTGCCCGTCGAGGAACGACGCCGCCTCGTCGAGCGCTCCTCCGCCCCGCACCACTGCCCGCAGGCCGCAGGCCGCATCCGGCGCGACCGTCGCCACCATCGAGGCCCTGCGGCACGAGCACAAACGGTCCGCGGCCCACATCACCGCCGAACTCGCCGCCCGGGGCATCGTGCTCGACCGGCGCACCGTCACCCGCCACCTCGCCGCCCTCGGCCCATCCCGCCTGGCCTGCACCGAGGCGCTGGACGACGAGAAGGGCACCGCCGCGGCCGCCGGCCGACGATTCGGGAGAACACCTGCGAGCGGTAGCAAGCCCCGTTGTCGGTGACCACCCGATGCAGGCGGGTGATGCCGTGGGCGGCGAAGAACACCTTCGCCCGCGCCAGGAATGCGGCACCAAGCACCCCCGGACCCGGCCGTTCACGCCCCGCCACAACGGCAAGGCCGAGCGCTACCAGCGGATCATGGCCGAAGAGGTCCTCTACGCCCGGTCCTACGACAGCGAGGAGGAACGCGCAGCCGCGCTGGCGACCTGGAACATCCACGACGACCACCATCGGCCGCGCAGCGCCGCCGGCGGTCGGCCTCCGGCCTCACGCCTCCATGCCGCTGTCACCAGCGTCCAGCCCTCATACAGCTGGATCTCATCGGGATCGCCTGACCAGCGAGACCTGAGACGATCAACGACTTTGAATCACCCCTGCCGCAATCCGGGCACCCGCCAAGCCCCTCTCTCACCGGCCGCTGCCGCATCGCCGATTTCAACGGCACCAGGGCCGCTGTTGCCTACACCGCCGCCTTATCCACATCCGGGAACACGCTCTGATACGTGTCCTGGGTAATCGCGGTCGCCGAATGGGCCAGAGCCTCGGCGACGCGTGTGTGCAAGCGGGAGAAGCTCATCGTCCGGCCGACCGACGCGACCGCCGACCAGCTGCCTGGTCGACTGGCGCTTGACCACCGGCCGACGCCCGCACCCGCCTCCGCCACCTCTCCCCGGCCGATTGACGGCGACGGTCTACCGTGTGGCTATGGCAGACACCGACTCCGCGGATGGCCGGGTCCCGCTGCTGGGCCAGCTCGCCGGCGAGGGCTGGTTCATGAGCATGGGCGAGGTCGCGGCAACCAAGTCGCTGACCTGGCTGGCGTCCGACCCGGGGCTGCGCGCTGCGATACTTGCGCACCTGGGGACACGGGCCGGCACGGACCTCACCAGCGTGGAACGGTTCGTTTCCGAGCCAGTGCACACCAGCGGGGCCCGGCCCGACATCGGGATGCTCGATGCAAACCGCCACGCCGTCGCCCTCGTCGAGGCCAAGTTCGGTGCACATCTGACCGACGAGCAGGCAGCTGCCTATCTCGAGGTCCTCGACCGGCGTTCCGGACCCCACCGCGGTGCCCTGTTCGTGCTCGTCCCGCCCGCCAGAGCGGGCGAGGCGCAGCGGACCCTTGAGCGGACGATCGACCCTCGGGCCGAGGCGCCGGCACACGCTGTCGTCACCTGGGACGAGTGGCTCAACGTGTGGGCTGCCGTCGCCGAGGAGTCCGGTGATTCCGGGCTCCTCGGGGACCTGCGTCAGTTGAGGGCCATGTGCCACACGCTGGGCGCAGGCGTGGTACCGCCGCTCGCTGGAACCGCCACCGGCCGCGACTGGCAAAGGCGGGCGAGCGACCTCGCCACGATCGTGGACCGCGTCACGAGACGGTTTCTGGGGTCGCTGCGACCCAGCGACCTGCCGATGCAAGGCGACGCGGTGTCGAAGCCATGGGCGTATCGGTATCTGCCGATGATCAGTCAGGACACCTGGGTGCAGGTCGGGGTCTGGCGCAAGTTCGCCGACGAGGGGCTGACCCCGTTCTGGCTCATGCTCCACAAGGACGACAAGGGATCCGGTGGATTCCAGGCGGCCCTGCAGCGACTCATGACGTCGGAACTGTCTCGCAAGGTCCGACGCGATGATCGCCACGCGTGGGTGCCGCTGGAGGTGCCCGGCGACGCCGGCGGTCCGGAATTGGTCGGTGCCCTCGAAACGAACGTGGGCGCCGTGCTGGAGATCCTGAAGCCATAGCGGAGAACCCCGGACGCGCTCAGCCTCGAACTGTCATGGGACTGCGCCGCCCGCTTGCGGAGGTCCATCTCACGGGGCCCAACCCCTACAGCCTCACCGGCGAGCTCATGGCCTGGGCTGCCCAGAGCCTGGCCGACGGCGCCGAAGCCGCGCCGGGTGTCGTCGGCCCATCGACGCTTTCGGCCTCGACGCCCTCCGCGAGGCCTGCACCGCCATCGGCCTCACCCCGGCCTGATCGACAGTGCCCGGCACAGCGTCCGGATCGGCGTCGGCGGGGACGGCCACGTCCCCGCCGACGGCCAGGTCAGCGCACGTACGCTCCAGTGCGCTGACCTGCCTGCTGGCGAGGCACGGTCGACCGCGCCTCCAGCACGTCGGCCAGGAAGTCCGTCGCCAGTAGCAGCGCGGTCGTGTTCGCATGGGTGTCGCGCATGCTGTCGATCATCATGAAGTCGTGGATCATCCCCTGGAAGCGGACCGCCGTGACCGGCACCCCCGCCTCCCGCAACCGGTTGGCGTACGCCTCTCCCTCGTCGCGCAGCACGTCCGCCTCACCGTTGAGCACCATCGCCGGGGGCAGGCCGCGCAGCCGGTCCAGTGGCGCCCGCAGCGGCGAGGCGTAGACCTGCGCCCGCTGCCCGGGGTCGGTCGTGTACTGGTCCCAGAACCAGATCATGCCGTCCCGGTTCAGGAAGTACCCCGTCGCGAACTCGTGATAAGAGCCGGTGTCGAAGTCGGCGTCGGTCACCGGGTACAGCAGGACCTGTCCCTGGAGCTCCACCTCCCCGCGGTCCTTGCACATCAGCGCCAGCACCGCGGACATGTTTCCGCCCACCGAGTCCCCGCACACCGCCATACGGGACCCGTCCAGGTCCTTCTCACCCCCGTGCTCGACCACCCACCGGGCCGCCGCGTAGTTCTGCTCGATCGCCGTGGGGTACTTGGCCTCCGGCGCCCGGTCGTACTCGGGGAAGACCACCGCGGCGCCGGTCCGCACCGCCAGTTCCCGCACCAGCCGGTCATGGGTGTTCGCGCTGCCGAACACCCAGCCGGCCCCATGGATGTAGAAGATCACCGGAAGGCCCCCGGTCGCCCCAGCGGGGCGCACGATCCGCACCGGCACCTGCCCGGTGGGCCCGCCCTCCACGGTGATCCACTCGTCGTTGATCTCGGGCTTGGCTACGCCCTCTCCGCTCTGGACGTCCTCCAGGATCTCCCGGCCCTGCTCGGGCGGGAGCTGGTAGATGAAGGGCTCGCTCGCATTGGCGTCGGCGAACTCCTGGGCCGCCTGCTCCAGGACCACCTTGTTCTCGGACATGTCTTCTTCTCCGATCCGGTCGGCGTTGCGCGGGAGCGAATCTCGATCGCACGGGCAAGCACCCGCCGGCGATGCCCGAAGCACGTGAAGGGGCCAGGACCGGCGCACCACCGGGACTGGCACGGGGGTACCACCTCAACGCAGGGGCTTTCCGGCGGTCCACCGCGGAAACCGACTTTTCCGAAACCTGGACCGATCCAGACGCTGAAGCGACCTTTACCTGGGCGAACGCTTGCGAGGTACCCCGGCGCACGCGGAGCCCCCTGCGCGCGCCGCCGCGCCGCCCTTCCGGAGTGTCGCGTCCGGGGTAGTTTCGAGGGAGCCTCGGGCCGCCCCGTGCGGCGGCGGCGCTCCAGCTACGCGCAGCACGGTGAATGCCGCCCCTCGAACCGGTCCCACGCCGGGGACCTCCCGGCGAAAGCGCCGGTGCATCAGCAGGGCCGATCGGTGGAGAAAGGGGGCCCAGCCCATGCGGTCGGAACCGTTGCGCCTCGCCGTCGCACCGGACGCGGACGCGGCCGTCGTCGAGACGGTCCGCGAGGCGGGTGCCGTCCTGGTCGACCTCGCCGACGCCCAGGCGCTCGCCTGGACCGCATGGACTGATCCGGCCGGCTTTCCGCAACCGCTTCCCGCCGGAATCGCGTGGGTGCAGCTTCCCTCCGCCGGCGTCGAACGGTGGGTGGAGGCAGGGATCATCGACCGGGCGCGCGTATGGACGTCGGCCGCGGGAGTGTGCGCGGCCCCGGTGGCCGAACACGCGCTGACGCTGCTGCTGGCGGGGGTCCGGGCGCTTCCGGAGTGCCTTCGGTCCACCGAATGGGCGAGGACGGAGCTGCTGCCCCGCACGGGGACTCTGGCCGGGGCCGTGGTGGGGATCGTCGGCGGCGGGAGCATCGCCCGCGCCCTCGTCCCGTCCCTCGCCGCTCTGGGCGCCGAGGCGCGGGTCGTGAACCGCGGCGGCCGTCCCGTGCCCGGAGCCGCCGAAACCCGGCCGATAGCGGAGATCGGCGATTTCTGGGAGGCGGTGGACCATGTGGTCGTCGCCGCCCCGGACACCTCCGACACCCGTCGTCTGGTCGGCTCGGCCGAGCTCGCTGCGATGAAGCCGACCGCCTGGCTCATCAACGTCGGGCGCGGACCCGTCGTGGACACCGAGGCGCTCGTCAGGGCCCTGGACAGCGCCGGCATCGCCGGCGCAGGCCTCGATGTGACCGACCCGGAGCCGCTCCCGGCCGGCCATCCGCTGTGGGGGCACCCCAGAGCCGTGGTGACGCCGCACGTAGCCGACGCGGCGCTGACGCTGCGGGGATTCCGCCGGCGGCTGGCCGAGAACGTCCGGCGCTGGACGGCGGGCGAGGACCTTGTCGGTGTCGTCGACCCGGATCGCGGATACTGAGGCCGGGCTCGCCGAAGCCGTCGCCCGTCCCCCGGCACCGGTCCGCGCACCACACCGGAGGATCCTCGGGTGCTTCGACCGCGGCGGGGCGCCGGATCGGAGCCTGCGCCCGGAAGCACCACCCGATGCTCGGTCGCTTGCAGAAGGCCCTGGAGGACACCCAGCCGGGTCTGGCCGTCCACGACCGGGAACCGCGGCTGCGCTTGCGTGCCGGCATCGACGTGGGCCCACGGTCCGGCAGCGGCGACAAGGCGACCCGATCGACGGGATCGGCCGCGATGCTGCACGCCGCCGCGTCACACACCGGAGCCAACGTCGGCTTTTCCCGTCGGCTGCGGGAGTGGGAGCGGCTGCGCCGTCAAGGGGGCGGTCGGCTCCGCTCGCGCGGCGATTCCGGAGTTCGCTCGGAAGGTCGCCGGGGGTTGCTCGGTTGCGGACTTCGGGATCGCCGAAGCGCTCACCGGGGGCGCCGCTGGGTGATGCGCCAGAGGCGGCGCGGCAGATCGCCCTCCTCGAAAGGATGCACCTCGTCGAGGTCCCAGCCGCGGGCGAGGCGCCCGACCAGGTCCCGGGAGAAGAAGTGCACGGCGAATCCGCCGTGTTCGAAGATGTCGTCGCCGTGGGCGGTGCCGGCGCCGTAGTGGGTGTCGCCGGTGTGGCGGACGGTGTAGACGAAGGTGCCGCCGGGGCGCAGCACGCGCGCGACCTCCTCCACCAGGGCGGTGATCTCGGCGGTGGACAGGGCCATGCACAGCAGCATGTGCGCGAACACCCCGTCCACGCTGCCCGCGGCCAGGGGCAGGGGGGCGCGTGCGTCGTGGGCCGCGGTCGCCAGACGGCCGGTGAGCTGTTCGGTCTCGGCGTCGTGTCGGAGCTGGGCCAGGCCGGTCGGGCTGATGTCGGTTGCGGTGACGCGAAAGCCCGCGCGGGCGAAGTGCAGGGCGTCGCGGCCGTGGCCCGCGCCCAGCTCCACCACGTCGCGTGCCCCCGTCTCGGCGAAGAGCGCGGCGGCGTGCTCGGCCGGGGACGAAGGGGCGCGGCCGTACATGCGCGGATGGTCGCCGTAGGTGTGCTGCCAGTGCGTGCGCTGCTGCTGGGCCAGATCCGGGTCCGGGTCGGCGGGCATGGCGAAACTCCTCTCGAAGGGGGGCGGTGGACGGTGGGTGCGGGACCGCGTCAGCCTGCCGGGCGGCGGGTCCGCCGGGCGGCGAAGGGCACGATCGCCAGCGCGAGCACGCCCCCGCCCACGGCCAGGGCGGGGAACCCTGCGGCGGCGACCACCACGCCGCTGAGCATTCCGCCGCCGGCACCGGCCAGGGCCACGCCCACGTCCACGGCGCCCTGGGTGCGGGCCCGGGTGGCCGGGGCGGCGGCGTCGGTGACCATCGCGGTACCGGCGAGCAGGCCGAAGTTCCAGCCCAGCCCCAGCAGGGCCAGCGCGATGGCGAGCACGGCCACCGAGTCGACCGGGGCCGTGGCGGCCACCAGGCCGGCGGCGAGCAGGGTGGTGCCCGAGGCGACCAGCACGGGTTCGCGGCCGAGGCGGTCCACCAGGACGCCGGTCAGCGGCGAGGGCAGGTACATGAAGGCGATATGCACGGCGATGACCAGCCCGGTGGCGCCCAGTCCGTGACCGTGGGCCTGCATGTGGATGGGGGTCATGGTCATGATGGCCAGCATCACGATCTGGGTGAGCACCATCGCGGCCCCGCCCAGCGCGATACCCGGGTTGACGCGCCCACGCGCGGGCGCCGCAGGTCCGGACGCCTCCTCACCCGCGGGTGCTCCCGCGCCTGCCGGCGTAAGCGCGATGTTCCGGGCGTGCAGCAGCGGGTCGGGGCGCAGGAACCCCCACAGGACCAGGGCGGCCATGCCGTAGGCGGCCGCGGCCAGAACGAACGGGCCGGCCAGGGCCGGCGCCCCGACGACGCGTCCGAGTGGCTGGGTGGCCTCGGTGAGGTTGGGTCCGGCCACCGCGCCCAGGGTGGTGGCGACCAGGACGGTGCTGATCGCGCGCCCCCGCCGGTGGGGCTTGGCGAGGTCGGCTGCGGCGTAGCGGGCCTGCAGGTTGGTGGCCGTACCCGCGCCGTAGACCAGCAGGGCGGCGAAGAACAGCCCGATGCTGTCGAGTGCGGCCGCGGCCACCACCCCCGCGCCGCCCGCAGCGCCTGCGGCATAGCCCGCGACGAGCCCCGTGCGCCGGCCCTTCCGGTGGGAGATCCGGCCCACCAGGAACGCGGCGCCGGCCGAGCCCAGGGTGAACAGGGCGGCGGGCAGCCCGGACAGGCTGCTGGTCTCCAGCATGTCCTGAGCCAGCAGCGCGCCGACGGTGACTCCGGCGGCCAGCCCGGCGCCGCCCGGGATTTGGGCGGCGGCCACGGTGACCAGGGTGCGGCGCTGCGGCGCGCTGGGAGCGGTGCCGGTATCGCGGACGTCGGGGGCGGTCGTGGCGGCCACGGCGAGCTTGCCTTTCGCGGGGCGGCGGACGGGACGGTGCGCGCCGGAGGTCATGCGGAGGCGGTGTGGACCGGGCCTCCGGAGGCGCGCCACTCCAGCAGTCCTTCGTTCAGGCGGTAGGCGCGACGGCCGTGGGAGCGCAGGACACGCACCGCGTCCACGGCCATCACGCAGTAGTCGCCGCGGCAGTAGGCCACGATGTCGGTGTCCTCGGGCACCTCGTCCAGGCGCCGGGTCAGATCGTCGACGGGGATGGACACCGCCCCGGGCAGATGTCCCGCGGCGAACTCGTCCTCGGGGCGCACATCGAGCACCAGGGCACTGCCCTCATCGAGGCGGGCCAGCAACTCGGCGCGGTCGACCTCCTCCACCTCGCCGTGGCCGGGGCCTGGGCCGGTGAAGTGGTGCCAGGCCCGTTCGACTTCGGCCAGGTGGGTGCCGGCGACCCCCTGCACCAGCGACAGCAGGGCGGCGACGTCGTCGCCCGCCAGCGCGTAGAAGACGTGGTTCTTCACGCGGTGGGTGCGCACGAGTTGTGCGCGTTTGAGGGTCTGCAGGTGCGCCGAGGCGGTGGAGACGCCCAACCCCAACGCCTGGGCCAGCGACTCCACCGAGCGCTCGCCTTGGGCCAGCAGGTCCAGCATCTGCAAGCGGGTGCCGCTGCCCAGCGCCTTGCCGACCCGGGCGAACTCACCCCACAATTCGGCACGCCCCGCCTCTCGGCCATCTGTTCCACTATTCATTGGAATAGCGTATCTGCTCGAAAGCTCCAGTGGAACGCCCGGCTCGTGTGATGTTCGCCGATGCTGGAACCGGTGGAGGAGGGCGCGGCCGTGGCCTCCTCCACCGCCTGCGCGACGCCGGGGACAACGCTCTGGCATGTGTCCTGAGTGGAGGAGGTCGCGGAGTGGCCGAGTTCGGAGGAGCCCACCTTCACGTCCGCCCCGCCGCCAGGACCAGCGACCGCACACGCCGTACCGCCACCGGTGGGCGCTGGGCACCCGCCACAGCAGGTGGTGGTCTCAGGTATCCAGGAACGCCGCGATCGCCGCGCCCTGGCCCACGAGGGCGTGACCGGTACCGGGCAGGACGGTCACCGTGGCGTGGGGGCCCGATCCCGCAGGCGCCGGGCGCTCTGGCGCGAGTCGAACATGGCGTCGCGCTGGCCGACGATCGCCGAAACGGGCATGGTCAGGCGGCCCAGATCCTGGTCGGAGAAGCGGGGCAGCGTTTCGGTACGCGGCCGGAAGTGGGCGAAGGTGCGCTCCACCGTCTCCAGGGTGGCGGGAGCCTCGGTTGCCGAGAGGCCGGTCATGGCCTGGACGGACCTGCGCCGGCCCCAGGCGCCGAAGACGCGCAGCGCCGTGTTCAGGAGGATCTTCGCGGTGCGTTGCCGCCCCAGTCCGCCCGGGCACAGCAGGACCAAGCGCCGTACCCGCTCCGGGTAGCGGGTAGCGAGGTCCAGGGCCAGCCATCCGCCGAACGACATCCCCACCACCGCGGCGCCGGTGAGCCCGAGTCTGTCCTGGACCTCTGTCAGCCATCGTGCGTGGGCGTCGGAGTCCAGGGGCGGGCGCGCGGGGGCGCTCAGCCCGGGTTCGCCGATGACGTCGACAGCGTACACGCGTGCGCGGCGCGCCAGTTCGGTGATGTCCGCGCTCCAGGCGGTGGCGTTGGCGCCCGATCCGTGCAGGAGCAGGACCGGAGGCGCGTCCTGAGGTCCGCAGGCCAGCACGAAGGTCTCGCCTTGGCCGGTGGGGATGCGCAGGTGCTCGGCGGGCACCGGCCAGGAATCCAGGGCAGTGCGGTAGTGGCGCTGGAGCTCGCGCTCGCCGGCCGGGGAGGTGTAGATCTCGGTCATGGACCCAGGAGGTCTTCCGGGGAGTCGAACAGGCGGGGCGGTCTCGCCCAGGCTAGAGCCTGCCCGGCGACCCGAGCGGGGCGCCTGCGTGCCCCCGCCCGCCCGCGGGGTCCTGGACTGCCTGCGCGGCCTTCGCGAGGAGGACCGCCCGCTCCCGGCCGACGTGCACTGGGTGGACCGGCTCCCTCGCCCGTCCCGACTCCACGCGCCCGTCGAGCCCACCGGAGAGCAGGCGGGGCCCGCAGAGGAAGGGAGGAGCTCAAAGGCGGTCTTCCAGACGTGCGATTGTTAGGCCTGAGTCGTCGGCGAGTTCACGGATCCGGTCGAGGTTGTCGGGGAGGTCTTCGGTGAAGTGGGTCAAGATGATGTCGCCCGGTTGGAGCCCGTCTCCGGCTGCGAAGGAGAGTCGGCCGTCTTCTGCGGTGACGGTCCAGTGGACGATGGTGTCCAGGCCGCAGCGTTGAGCCGCCGCGGCGGTCGCCTCGTTCGAGGCGCCGTAGGGGGGTCGCAGCAGCGAGCCGACGTGTCCGGCCTCGCTGTAGCGGTCGTCGAGAATGTCGACCATGCCGCAGATCTCGTTCTCCTGCCGAGCGGTGTCGAGCCGAGTGAGATCGGGATGAGAGAGCGTGTGTGAGTGGACATAGTTGCCCATCTCAACGTACTCGGCGAAGTAGGAATGGTTGTAGACGACCGGATCTTCGTTGAGGAACACAGAGACGGGCATCTCGTGCTCTCGGATGATGTCGAGAGCTTCGCTGCTGGGATGGTGCCCGTCGTCGATGGTGACGAATACGACGGGATCGTCGGTGTCGACCCGGTAGACGCCCGCTCCGGAAGGACCGCCGTCGGATGACGATCCGGACGTGGAGTCGTCCAATTCGACGCGTACAGCGTCGAACCGGTCTGGGGCGAGGCCGATCGCCGCGATTCCGGTGATCGTGACGGCGAGCGAAGCGGCGAGAGTGGCACCGGCGATCCTTCGACGACGATCGGTGGCACGGGGTCGTGCGGGCTCTTCCTGACGCATGCCCTCAGTGTTTCGCCGGCCTTCGTCCGTGCCGTCGTCGTCATGTCGCGATCCCGTCGCAATCGGTGCCTACCTGTGGCCTTGCGAGACGGAGCATCGCGGTCGACGAGCAGTTCTATCCGGTGTGGCCGTTCGTCATCGGCGCGGTCGATCGGGCGGTGATCCGGTTCCGGGTGCGGTGGGTGCGAGGACGCACCGGACTGGTCACGTTTTTCGTCGCCTCGGCCGCACTCCTCGTGATGTGGTTCGCGCTGCCGACGCCCGCGGCACCGTCGATCGACAGCGGCGCAGGGTAGCCCCACGGACGTCTGGGCGGCGACGGATGGGGGCGGGAACGGGGCCTGTCTCAGCCACAAGCCAAGGGGCGGGTCAGTCCAGCACGGGGCAGGTTCGCGAGTCTTGGGCGCGATCGGTGAACCGGATGCCCACGCGGGTTTCCGTTGATCCTCCGGCCTGGATGTGGCTGGCGAGGGCGGTACAGACGATCTGATCGACACCGTCGGCTGTCAGTTCGGTGGAGGCGATCGGCACCCGCACGCTCATGCGCTCACCGCTGACGGTGACCTCGGTCCGGGTCACGGATGCGGGGTCGTCGATGTCGGTGTGTACGTCGGAGTCGCCGGGGCCGGTCAGCAGCAGCGACACGGCCTCGGACGCGGTCCCCAGCCGTCCGGTCTTCCGCTGCTGCGCGGTCAGGTTGCCGTCGTGGTCGAGGAAGTACAGGGTCGTTCCGGGCGCGACACCCGTGGGTGCCGAGGGGCCGTCTTCGACGCCCGACGGCTGCACCCCGCAGCCCGCCAACAAGGCGGAGGCACCGCCGACCAGGGCCGCTGCGATCATGCGGCGCTTCATGGGATCTGCTCCCGACCGTCCTCGCGGGTGGCTTGTTCCGGTGCCTGTGGGAGCCGGAGGGTCAGGACCGCGCCGCCGTCGGGGTGGTTCGCGGCGCTGATCGTCCCGCCGTGGATTCGGGCGTTCTCCCACGCGATCGCCAGGCCGAGGCCGCTGCCGGGGGTGCGGGTCCGTACGGCGTCGGCCTTGTAGAACCGGGAGAAGACATGCGGCAGAACATCCTCGGGTATCCCGGGACCGGAATCGATCACCTGCACACTCGCCTCTTCGGTCGTCGCCGTGATAACCACTCGCACCGGGGCGCCGCCGTGTGTGAGGGCGTTGCCGATGAGGTTCGCCATGATCACGTCGATGCGGCGCCGGTCAGCCACCACCGTGGTGTCGCCCGGGGCGGAGGCGGGCCGGGCGATGGTGACGTCGTCGGACCAGCCGCGGGTGTGCACGCAGGTGCTGACCACCTCGAAGAGATCGGTCTCCTCCCGACGCAGCTGCGCTGTGCCGGCGTCGATCCGAGCGATGTCCAGAATGTCCTCGACGAGCTCCACCAGGCGGCGTGTCTCGATGACGGCCAGCTGTGCGGATTCCCGAGCCTCCTGCTCATCCGAGGAACGGATGCTGTTCGTGTGCGTCAGTATGTCGTTCAAGACTTCGACGGTAGCGGTCAGGGTCGTCAGCGGCGTGCGCAGCTCGTGGGAGACGTCGGCGGCGAAACGGCGGGACCCTTCTTCCATCCTGGCCATCGACTCCATCGAGTCCTGCAGCGATGCGGCCATGTCGTTGACGGAGCGGGTCAGCCGAGCCAACTCGTCGACCCCGGCGGGGTCGGTACGCGCGTCCAGGTCTCCCTGCGCGAGACGCTGGGCCGTGTCCCGCAACCGTGCCACCGGGCGCAGCACCCCCTGCGAAGCCAGCAGCGCGAGCAGCACCGCCAACGGCAGCGCCACCAGCGTCGTGGTCGCCGCGCCGCGGGCGAGGCCGTCGACCTGTTCCTCTACGTCCGTGAGGTCGCGCGCCGCATATACCTCGATCCCCGAGGGAGTCAGGGTCCCGTCGGGGGCGGTGATCATCACCGGGGCACCGATCAGCAGCCACGGTCTCCCGTCGATATCTACCCGCTGGGTCAGCACGCCAGGGTCCTCGCTAGCGGCTTGGGCGTTCAGCGCCTGACGCAGTTCGGCCGGAACCGCCTGCGCACCCGAGGCGAAGATGCCGTCGCCGGACATCGCGTCGTCGTAGCGCACGAGCGAATTCTCGCCCGCTGCGATCCGCAGCCGGTCGAGGGATCCGCGGCCGGGTGGGTACTGCGCAGACGGGGCCGCCTGAGTGATCCTCTCGGCGAGGTCTTCGGTGTGGTAGCGCCGGTTCGCCTCGATCAGCGACGCCGTGGACTGCTGCACCCCGGCCCAGGCGGCTGCGGTCGCACCGAGTGCGGCGGCGACGACGACCGTGACGATCAGCCGCCCCCGCAGCCCCGACATGCTGCGGAGGAACCGTCGGATCCTGGAGGTTCTCACACCGGGCCGAACCTGTACCCGAATCCGCGCACGGTCTGTACGTATTCCGGTCGTGCCGGGCTGGTTTCGATCTTCGACCGCAGCCGCATCACACCGTTGTCCACCAGCCGGGAATCCCCGAGATACCCCTGATCCCACACCTCTTCCAGAAGCTGTTCGCGGCTGAACACCCGCCCAGGTGCTTTCGACAGGGTCAGCAGCAGGCGCAACTCCGTGGGCGTGAGACCGACTTCCCTGCCGTCGACGGTGACTGCCAGAGACTCGGTGTCGATGCGCAGACCTCGGTGCGTGCGCACGCCGTCGGGATCGCTCACCGACCGGCGCAGGATGGCACGGATGCGCGCATCCAGCACGGTGGGCTGCACCGGCTTGATGACGTAATCGTCCGCGCCCGCCTCCAGCCCGGTGATCACGTCGAAATCGTCGCCGCGGGCGGTCAGCACGATGATCGGAACCTGCGACGACTCTCGGATCCGGCGGCAGACCTCGAAACCGTCGATGCCGGGAAGCATCAGATCCAGCACGAGCATGTCCACATCACCGGTGCCGAACCGCGCCAGGCCGTCCTCGCCGTCTTCGACGGCCTCGACACGGTGCCCGTGGCGTTTCAGAGCGAGCTGCAGGCCGCGCCTGACGAGCGCGTCGTCTTCGATCAGCAGAACAGTAGCCACGCCGCCGATGCTAGAAGACACCTCTGCCCCTGCCGTGGCAATCGAGCGGCGTCAGCCGGTTCTGTGACACAACCGCGACACGCCTCCACAACGGTCGCGACAGCGGAGCAGTCAGTCTCCGTCCAACGAGGACATCGACCCTGTCGTGCGTCGCAGGGGGGTGACCACCGGCCCGTCGAGTACCTCATCGAGGAGTTCGGCTCGGACTCCTTCGAGGTCGGTCACGCGACGCAGAGCGGTAAGGAGTTCGCCTCGGCCGACCAGGATCCTCCCCTCCGTGTCCGCGCCCTCGATGAAGTCGACGGTGTCCGGAAGGCTTGCGCCCACGGCGGTGAGGTTGCGCGGCCGACGCGAGTCGCCGGCAGGTAAGGAGACATCCGCCCGAGGACGGCCGGCGTTCTCATCGGCGCAGGCGTGGCCGTGAAGAGATGTTCTACCGGTCCGCGGAGTGCGGCCTCGGGCTGTCCCACATCGTCGCTCGGCTCGGCAGCGCACTCGGCGCCGAACCAGGACACCGACGCCAAGCACCTCTCCCGTCTGAGTCACCCCCGTCACCTCACGTCACTCCGAAGGCACGACGCTTTTTCCTCATATGGACTGACAATCCCACCTAACAAGGGCATCCTCGGGGGATGCAGCCCTCTTCCAGCGGATCCCCCGAACGCGGCAGGCACGGAACTCGCGTGTCCGTATCCATCATCGGCACCCTCATCACGGCCGGTCTGATCGCCGCGACCACCCAAGGCTGCGCGGGCGGGGACACCGGGGCCGCCGGGGGTGCGCCGGCACCGTCTCCCGCACCGACGACGACGGTCACCGTCACGGCGAGCGCCACCGCCACCCGCACCCACGAGGTCGAAGTGACCTCCACCGAAACCCTCGAAGTCGACGTCACCACCACCGCGACCGTGCGCCGGACCGTCACCGAGCAAGCGCCCGCCCCAGACGGCGGTCTCAGCGAGTACTACGAGAACTGCGACGCAGCCCGCGCGGCAGGCGCCGCCCCCGTGCACGAAGGCGACCCCGGCTACGGGCCACACCTCGACCGCGACCGCGACGGTGTGGGATGCGAGTAGTCGAACGGATGACGACCGCACACGGCCGCTTTCTGCCGGTAACCCACCCGCGCGGAGGTACGCGACGTATCCTCTGCGAGTCCGCACTGCCCGCCGCGTCCCCCGCTCGGTCGCCCCCTCGTCCCCGGGGAGTCGTGTGCCTGCACCCGATCACCAGCGCCGCGACGCCATCCCGACTGTCCTGTCGGCGGCCTCTGCATGAACGCCGACCGCGACAACCCCGCCGCCGACCTTCCACCGGCTGCCTCGGTTAACGGCTACCGGTACAACTCACCGCCGAACTGGCCCGTCCCGCCGCCCGAATGGGTGCCGCCGCCAGACTGGTACCCCGACCCCGCCTGGGGACCGCCGCCCGCCGGTTGGCAGTTCTGGGTCCCTGCCGAGGCTCCGACCGTCCTGCCGACAGGTGTATCTGCACCTCAAGCGGGCCGACCCTCGACCTCCGCCACCCGACCGACCGGGCACCACGGTCCTGCACCCGCCCCGGCGCCTGTCGTCGGGCACGTCGACACGGATATCGGTGTGTTCGGGGCCCGCTCCAAAGCCCGCGAGCTGGCCGTACACGTCAACCGGCTGATGGACGAGAACGCGCGCCTGAGGTCGGAACTCACCCGCCTGGGTGCGATGGACGCTGCTGAACTGGAGCACACGAAACAGCACCTCACCGACGTGATCGAAACACTGAAGACCAAGCGACGCGCCGAGCGGGAGCAGGCTGAAGCGGCCCGCCAGGCGGCCGAGTCGCACCGGGCCGCCGAGATCGCGCGCCTGGAATCGCATCTGGCCGCCCTACGGCAGGGCATCGTCGACACCGAGGACCTGGCCGCCCTTCAGGAGGCCGGCGTCTACCGGTATTCCCACCCACTGGACGACTCCGTGGCTTACAAGGCCGAGCTGGCCAAGCTCAAAGACCACGTCAAGGCTATGAACCGTAAGGATGGCGGCGCCGTCGAGGCAACCACGGCTTTCACCGTGAACGGCTCCCTCGCCGAGGGCAAGAAGACGGTCGCCGAGTTCTCGAAAGCTACTCCTGCGCGCCTACAACAACGAGGCCGACACCCTCGTGCGCGCGATGAAGCCCTACAAGCTCGCCTCCGCCACGGACCGGCTGACCAAGACCCGCGCGACCGTCGAGAAACTCGGGCGGTCCATGGACATCCGCATTTCGCACACGTACCACCTCCTGCGCGTGCGGGAATTGGAGCTGACCGCCGACCACCTCAACAAGGTGGCCGAGGAGAAGGAGCGCGAACGCGAAGAGCGGGCGCGGCTGCGCGAAGAGCGCCAGGCCCAAGCCGAACTCGACCGCGAGAAGGCCCGCCTGGAGAAGGAGCGCAGTCACTACGAGAACGCTCTGGCGGCGCTACGCGACAAGGGCGACCACGACGGCGCCCAGCGGCTGCAGAACCAGATCGACGGCCTCGCCCAGGCTATGGAGGACGTCGAGCAGCGCGCCGCCAACGTCCGCACCGGATACGTCTACGTGATCTCCAACCTCGGCTCCTTCGGGGAGCGCATGGTCAAAGTCGGCATGACCCGGCGCCTGGAACCGATGGACCGCGTCCGCGAACTCAGTGACGCCTCCGTTCCGTTCAACTTCGACGTTCACGCCATCCACTTCTCTGAAGACGCCGTAGGAGTCGAAGCGGAGATGCACCGCCGACTGGCTGGCAAGCACGTGAACCGGGTAAACCAGCGCCGTGAATTCTTCTACACCACTCCCGCGGAGGTCCGCGACCCACTCACCGACGTTGCGGGCGATCTTCTCCAGTGCACCGAGATCTCCGAAGCGGTGGAGTACCACCAGAGCGTCGCGGAAGCCGTGGGAACCCGATCCGGAGAGGCCTCCGAAGGTCCGACCTCAGCAGGTAAGGGGGCACGCGCCTGAGTGACTGTTGGGTATGCGGGTGATTACGCGGCTTGGTCGGGCAGGCGGTTGCTCCAGCATGCGCTCTGACCGGCCAGCCGGGTCGCCATCAGCCGGATCATCGCGATCTTGACCATGGTCTCGGAGTTGCCGGTCAGACGTTCGTAATCGCGGGCCAGGCGCCGGTTGCGCACCAGCCACCCGAAGGTGCGCTCCACCACCCAGCGGCGCGGCAGCACCTGAAACCCTTTGGCGCCCTCGGGGCGCCGCACGATCTCGACCACCAGCCGCCACTTCTCATAAGCCCAGTTCAGCAGGTTGCTGTCGATCCTGTTGGCATAGCCGGCATCGGCCCAAACCAGGCCGACCGACGGAAAGGCCGCGGCCAGCCGCGCCAGCACACGGCGCCCGCCGGGCCGGTCCTGGACCGAGGCGGAGGTCACCGCGACCACCAGGACGAGCCCGAGGGTGTCGGTGATCAGGTGGCGCTTGCGGCCGGTGGTCTTCTTGCCTGCGTCGAACCCGCGGTCGGGGCCGCCTTCGCCGGATTTGATCGACTGGGCGTCCAGCACCGCGGCCGAGGGCGGGGCCTCGCGGCCCTCGGCGGTGCGCACCAGCTCGCGCAGGTGGTCGTGGATGCGGTCCCGGGTGCCGTCGGCGGTCCAGGCGCGGTACCAGCGGTAGGCCGCGTCCCAGGGCAGCAGGTCGCGGGGGATCATCCGCCACTGGCAGCCCGAGCGCAGCACGAACAGGATCCCGTCGAGCACGAGCCGGTCGCCGTACTTGCGGGCGGCGCCGCCTTTGGCCGGGTCGCGGGCGGGCATGAGGGGGCCGATGATCGCCCAGGCGGCGTCGGAGAGGTCGGACGGATAGCATGGGCGGGCATCCCCGCCGGGTTCGCATTTGCACACACAAAGGCATCGTGGCGGGGATGTCCTGTTTGTCGACGGGGCGCGCCGATCGTGATTCCGCCGTGTTCCGGGCGGTGACCCACGGCCACCCCTCAGCTACCCAACAGTCTCTGAGGCCGTCGCCTAGGGACGGGCTCGGCCCTGCGCCCGCGGTGGGGCCGGGACACCTGCGGTGTTCCGGCCCCATACTGAGCCGTATCCCCGCGATGGCACCGTGATCTGCAAACATGCCCTAAGCAGTGCGGAAACCGGATCCGATCCCGATGATTTCCGGCTGTGTCGGCGGTCAGAACCAGCGACCACCCGCTCCAGTGGAAGGATCGACAGATGACGCAGGGCGCCTACGCACCGGTGAACGGTATCGACCTCTACTACGAGGTGCATGGAGCGGACCGGCCCGGACCTCCGCTGATCATGCTGCATGGAGGCGTGCAGACGTTCCACTTGAGCTTCGATGCGGTGCTTCCGGGGCTGGCCGCCGATCGGCAGGTGATCGGTGTCGAACTGCAGGGGCACGGTCATACCGTCGACGGCGAGCGGCCGTTCAGTATCCGGCAGTGCGCGGACGACGTGGTGGCGCTGCTGGACCACCTGAATCTCGAACGGGCCGATTTCTTCGGCTACAGCCTGGGCGGACTGGTCTCGACCGAGGTCGCCACCGGCCACCCGGAACGGGTCGGCCGGGTGGTGCTGGCCGCGTCGCACTTCCGGCCGGATGCGTACTACCCGGAGATCACGGCGCCGGAGCAGGACTCGCCGCGGCTGCCGACCGAAGAACAGTTCGCGGCCATGCACCGGGCCTACACCGAGGTGGCTCCCGACCCGGACCACTTCTTCGCGTTCCTGGAGAAGATCCAGCCGGCCGTGCACGGACTCCAACCGTGGACCGACGGGCAACTGGCTCAGCTGACCATGCCGATCCTGATGATCATCGGGGACACCGACTTCGTCCGGCCCGAGCACGCGGTCGAGATGCACCGTCGGTTGCCGGACTCGCAGCTGGCCATCCTGCCTGGGACCACGCACATGGAGGTCGCCGCGCGGGCCGACCTGGTGCTGCCGATGGTCAGGGCCTTCCTGCGGCGTTGACGCGCCGTGAGCCGGGGACGAGGCGCGGCGCCGGTCGGCCACACGGTCTTCGCCGCCGGCCGTTCGGAATCCGGTCTTCTGGGACGGCGGACCGCTCATCCGCCCGCGGGCCGGCCTCCGTCCCGGCGTGAGGACGCAGATCCCGAGCCGCCGTCTCGATACCCGTGGATTCCACCGGCGGGCCCGCGAAATCACGCAGCTCCGACCGCAACCGGCCGCTCCGCGCATGCCTGCCTCCGGAACCGCTGGCATATGTCTGGATGTCGCGGGTCAGGACGGCTCGGCGCGGGTGCCGGTGGCCGGTCGGTCGGTCCCTGTTGCGGCGACGAGGTCGAGCAGCCCGGGGAACCGCTGGTTCAGACCTTCGCTGCGGATGCGGCTGCGGCGTTCGAGGCCGTACTGCCGTTGATGGATGACGCCTGCTTCGCGGAGGACCTTGAAGTGGTGGGTGAGGCTGGATCTGGGGCGGTCGAACCCGAACCAGCCGCACGGGTGGTCGAACTCGTCGGATTCGCACAGGAGTTTGCGCGCCACGGTCATGCGGAGCGGGTCGGCAAGCGCCCCCATCACCGCCTCCAGGCGTAGTTCGTCGACTGCCGGTTCCGGAAGCAGCGGCGGCCTCTCCGTCGGGGCTCCTGCGTTTCGCATGCCCCCACCCTACCGCGTTGTACGAAATTTTTCGTACTGCTACGGTCAAATACGAAAATTCTCGTACCGTGTATGCGGGGGACGGCCATGGCAGTAGCGGCGGAGGCGCCGATGCGAACCGCGTCGGTGTGGCACCTGCTCCGGGCGGCGTGGGCGGTGACGGCGGTGTTCGCTTTGTCGAACTCGCCAACCCCGCTGTACGTGTACTGGCAGCGTGAACTGGGCTTCTCCTCGGGAACCCTGACGGTGGTGTTCGCCGCTTACATCGCGGGGCTGGTACTGGCACTGCTGATCGCAGGACGGGCGGCGGACCGGTACGGCCGCACGGCGGTCGTCGTGCCGGGGATCGTGATCGCGCTGGTCTCAGCGGGATTGTTCATCACCGCCGGCAGCGTAGCGACGCTGGTCGTCGCGAGACTGCTGGTCGGTGTGGCCGTCGGCATCGTGGTCTCTGCCGGAATGGCCGCGGTGGTCGATCTCGGCGGCACGGAGCGGCGCCACACGACATCGATGCTCGCCTCCACCGCGATGGTTTCGGGCGCCGG